>NZ_JBIRYI010000008.1:0-306224 GCF_044389675.1 Promicromonospora kroppenstedtii
ACCCGGTCGAGGGGCGCGTGCCCCCCCCCCCCCGCGCCCGGGGGGGGGGCGGGGAACCGCGGGGGGGGGGGGGGCCCGCCGGGGGGGGGGGGGGGGGGGCCCCCCGCCCCCCCCCCCCCCCCCCCCCAACACACCCCGCGTGCGTACGTTCTGCCTGCGCCCCGGCCGGACGGCCAGGGCGACCGGGCTCACCAGTTCGGGGTGACCCCCGGCAGGTTGCGCGGCAGCTTCACGTCCTTCGGGTGGTAGACGTACGTGAGGCCGTCGGTCGAGGTCTGCCAGACCCGCTCGAAGTTCTCCCGGGTGTACACGACGCGGACGGCGTCGTTGGTGGCGCCGTGCGGATCGTTCAGGATCGGGTCGCCCTCGGCGGTGAACCCGCGCAGCACCACGAGGTGCCCGTCCGTCTCGTACCCGGCCTCCGGCATCTCCTCGGCCTCGAAGTTGATCGAGAAGACCAGCGGGATGCCGGCCGCGACGAACTTCTCTGCCTCCGCGAGGGAACGCAGCCGGGTCACGAACGACTCCAGGCCGAACGTGCTGGCGTAGGCGGCGTTGAACGGCCAGTTGCCGGCGCCCTCGTACGTGTAGTCCCAGGTGTTCATCGCGGCGTAGTCGACCTGCGGGTCGCCGTTCGGGGCCTCGATGCCCTCCAGCTCCTCGGCCGGCACCTCGCGCCCGTAGGAGTAGATCACCATCGTCGACGACGTCGGCGAGCACCACACCTGGCCGCCGCCGCCGAACTCGGGGTACTCGCCGCGGTGGATGTTCTGGCTGTACTGCGGCACGTCGAGCGACACCTCGCGCCCGAGCGTGAAGTCGCTCGTGCCCGTGTAGTGCGAGTCGGGGAGGTACTCGTTGGTCATCGTGCTCACGGAGTCGAGCCGCGGGGAGACCCGCGTGCCCTCGGGCCGGTACAGCGTGGCCCGGGTCTGGAACGCCTCCGGCTCGTTGCCGGACTTCGCGACGAACGTGTCCGTGAACAGGTACGCGTCGTCGTCGGTCTGGCCGTTCACGGAGGTGCGGTGGATGTCGCCGACGCCGCCGTCGGCGGGAGCGAACTCGTCGTCCGAGGCCCAGCGGCCCATGACGAACCACTTGGTCCAGGTCCCGTCGGCCTTGCGGCCGCGGAACTCGATCTCGACCCAGGTCCCCGTGGGCGTCCTCGCGTTCCACGAGCTCACGGACTCGTCGATGGCGTACCCGGTCTCGACCACCGGCGAGGTCCACCGGCCGGTCTCGTAGCTGACGGGCGTGCCGTCACCGAACGGGTCGGTGTACTCGACGATCTCCCCGCCGCCGCGCAGCACCAGGCCGCCGTGCGCACCCGGCCGCAGGTTGGAGCTCTCGCCCGCGCGGAAGTCCCGCACACCGTCCCACGTGGTCAGCGTGATCTGGTTGTCCGACGCCGCCGTGCCCTGTTCGGCCGCGTCCGTCGCCGGGACGGCGCCCGCCGCGATCCCTGCCTGCGTCACGAGCGCTCCTGTCGTCACCAGTGCCAATGCCGTCTTGCGCAGTCTTCCCCGTGTCGACACGCCTGTCTCCCTGTCTCCGGGCCCCTCTCGGTGAGCGGGCCGTGCACCTTCTCTACCAGAGGCGGGGTCGGGCCAGCAGCACATTAGGCGTCACCCGAAAGAGCGCCGCGCGGAACGGGTGCTCAGGGAAGCGGGGCGTGTGCGTCCGTGCGCGGGCCGAGGGCCGCGCCCGTCGCGAGCAGCGCGCCGCCCAGGCAGAGCAGCGCGGCGACCGCCGTCTCCTCGCCGAGCACGGCCTGCAGCGGGGGCAGGTAGTAGGGGTAGAGCGCGGGGAGCACGATCGACAGGCTGTAGCCGACGCCGTAGCCGCTGGACCGTACCGCCGTCGGGAACCGCTCGGCGAGGTAGGCGCCGACCGGGCCGTACCCGCTCACGGCCAGCACCTGGAGCGCGACCACGAGCAGCACCGTGCCGGGCACGGCCGTGGTCGTGAACACCCCGAGGAAGGCCAGAGGCGCGGCGGTCGCGGCCAGCACGCCTGCCCCGACGAGCGTCGCGCGCCGGCCCGCCGACGTCGACACGTGGCCGAGCGCCAGCATGGTCCCGGCCGAAGCAGCGGTGCCGCACATCATCGTGAACGAGACGGCCCGTGCGTCGAGCTCCCCGGCGCCCTGCAGCGCTGTGGCGAGCGTCGGTACGGACATGTTGGTCAGCAGCCACAGCCCGGTCATCATGAGCAGCACCTGGCCGAGGGCCCGACGGTGGGCGCCGAACAGCACATCCTGCAGCGGTCGCGGACGCTTGGCCGCACCGGTCCACACGGCGGAGTCGGCCACCCCGCCACGGCGGTAGTACCAGAGCATCGCCCCGGCCAGCGCGGCACCCGTCACGAACGGCAGGCGCCAGCCCCACGCGCTGTACGACGCCGGGTCGAGCACGCTCAGCATGAGCAGCACGAGCGCCGAGATGGTGGCGTTGGCCAGCGGCGACATGCTCATCGCCGTCCCGCTGAGCAGGCCTCTGCGGTGGGGCGCCGACCACTCCATGGCCAGCGGGATCGCCGACGTGTACTCGCCGCCGATGAAGATGCCGCCGAGAAAGCGCAGCGCGACGATGATCCCCAGGGTCCCCGCGCCGAGCACCTCGTGACCGGGCACCAGCGCGATGAGGAGCGTGGTCAGCGCGACGCCGGCCAGGGCCACGCGGGTGGTGGAGGTACGGCCGATGCGGTCCGCGAGCGGGCCGAAGAGCGCGGCCCCGAGCGGGCGGCCGAGCAGGGTGGCGACGAAGACGAGGCCGGCGTTGGCCGCCAGGGCGTCGGACCCGAACAGGTCCGCCGAGGCCGGGGCGAGCGCGACGACCGGCAGGAAGATGTCGAACTGGTCCACGTAGTTGCCGCCGATGCCACCGCGGACGGCGCGGCGGGCGGCGGCGGGGTGCGCCGGTCCGCCGGTCCCGGGCGCTCCGGCGGGGCTGGACGGTACGGGCGCGTGGGTGGGTTGCTGGGCAGCGGTCACCGAGGCTCACTTCCTTCGCCGGCATGACCCGGAGCAGGTTCGACGGTCGACGCGGCGTCAGCGTCCTCTCAGCCCGTGCCTCCGGGCTCCCGTGTGGTCGGCGCCACCCTAGCGCCTCTCACGTGTCAGACGCACAGGTCCCTCGGGTGACCCGTGGGACCGACACGTGGTCAGCCCAGGTCGGGCACGGGGCCGGTCGTCGTGCCCTCGACCAGGCTGACCGGCAGCATCACCGACTCCGGCTGCTCGCCGGCCAGCAGCGCGATGACCGCGAGCCCGAGCGCCCGGCCCTTCTCGACCAGCGGCTGGTGCACGCTGGTGAGCACGTCGGGGGAGAGCCAGGGCAGGTCGAGACCGTCGAACCCGGCCACCGACACGTCCTCGGGCACCCGCAGCCCGAGCTCCCGCGCCGCGATCACGGCGCCGGCGGCAAGCAGGTCGGAGTGCGCGATGATCGCCGTCGGGCGGTCCCGCGCGGGCGCCCACTCGGACAGGATCTCGGTGGCGGCGTCGCGCCCGTGCTCCACGAGCGAGGCGGGCGTCTCCCACGACATGACGGGCTCGATCACGTCCCGCACACCGGCCAGGCGGTTGCGGGTGGGGGTGCGCTCGGCTGCGGCGAGCCGCTCGGCGTCGACCAGGCCGGACCGCTCGTCGCGTCCGAACGGAAGCGCGATCTCGGCGATCCGGGTGTGGCCCAGCTCGACGAGGTGCCGTACGGCCTCTGCCGCGCCACGGCGGTCGTCGACGCCGACCACGGGCACCCCGGGCACCTCGTGCCCCTCGCCGATCACGACCGGTACGCCCCGGCGCTGCAGCGCCGCCAGGTTCGGGTCGCCCTCCAGGATGCCCCACACGAGCACGGCCACGTCCATCGCGGCGGCCTCGACCAGCGGGTCGACGGCGGCGGGCAGCCCCGCCTCGGCCGCGAGCCCGACCGACTGCGCGGTGGCGCCCTGCGGCATGCCGGGCACGAGCAGCACGCCCAGGCCCTGCTCACCGATCGCGGAGACCAGGCCGTGCAGCACCTGTGTGGACACCGGGTCCCGGAACGAGCGGCCCAGCTGGTCGCCGATCACCACGCCCACGATCCCGGAGCGGCCCGACCGGAGCTGGCGGCCCAGGGGGTTGGGCCCCGAGTACTCGAGCTCACGGGCGGCGGCCAGCACCTTCTCCCGGGTCTCGGGCGTGATGGGTCCCGCACCGGAGAACGCGAGCGAGGCGGTGGACACGGAGACACCTGCCAGCTCGGCGACCTTCGCGAGGGTCGGTCGGCCAACGGTCTGGCGGTTCATCGCGGTTCCTTCTCTCGCATCGGGCACCGGTGGTGCAGGACCCGGGTATCTGCTGGGCTGATCCCAGATTGTGGCTTACGGTCGGGAGATTCAATCGCACCAAGGAGTTCCGTGCCTACTGCACACGCCGCCGCCCGCGCGGTCTTCGTCGTCTTCGCCGCCAGCGGGTTCGCCTTCGCGAGCTGGGCATCGCGGCTCCCCGCCGTCCGGGACGGCCTCGGGTTCTCCGAGCAGGAGATGGGCATCCTGCTCCTGACGGGCTCCATCGGATCCGTCGCCGCGATCCCGCTCTCGGGCCTGGTGGCGGAGCGGATCGGCACCGCGCGCACCGTGCTGTCGTTCTCCGGACTGCTCGTGGCCGGGCTCGCCGTGGCCGGGTACGGCGTCGCGGCGGACGAGCACCTCGCCGTCCGCGGCGGCCTGATCCTCTTCGGGGTGGGCGCGGGCGTCTGGGACGCAGCGATGAACCTCGAGGGCGCCGCCGTGGAGCAGCGCCTCGGCCGTGCGGTCATGCCGATCTTCCACGCCGGGTTCTCGTTCGGCACCGTGCTCGGCGCCGGCATCGGCGCCCTGGTGGCCACTGCCGGTGTTCCGGTCCTCTGGCACATCGTCGCGGCGGGCGTGGTCGCCTTCCTGTCCGTCGTGGTCGCCACCCGGTTCTTCACGCCACGCGCACTTGCGGCCGCCGTGCCGGACGACGCCGTGGGCGCGGCCGGCGCGGCAGGCGCCGACCCGGCCGAGGTGACCCCGCCGCCGTCGGGCGTGGCCGGCCTGCTCGCCGCCTGGCGCGAGCCGCGTACCCTCGCGATCGGCCTCGTGGTGCTGAGCGCCGCCCTGACGGAGGGCGTCGCCAACGACTGGGTGAGCCTCGCCGTCGTGGACGGGTTCGGCACCTCCGACGGCATGGGCGCCGTGGGCCTCGCCGTCTTCCTCACCGCGATGACCACTGCTCGTCTCGCGGGGACCCGCGCCATCGACCGGTACGGCCGGGTGCCGGTGCTGGTGATCTCGGCGGCGCTCGCGTTCGTGGGCGTGCTGACGTTCGCCCTGGTCCCCGTCCTGTGGCTCGCGCTGGTCGGGGTCGGCCTGTGGGGCCTGGGCGCCGCGATGGGCTTCCCGATGGGCATGAGCGCGGCGTCCGACGAGCCGCGCCGCGCCGCGATGCGGGTGGCCGCGGTCTCGACCATCGCGTACACCGCGTTCTTCGTGGGCCCGCCGCTGATCGGCTTCGTGGCGCACTCCACGGGCTACCGCCTCGCGGTGCTCGTGCTGCTCGTCCCGATGGCGCTCGGGCTCGTGGTGGCCCGCTCCGTCCGGCCCCTGCCGACGGCGGCAGGTGTGAAGAGGTAGCGGGGATCGCGGCAGCGGGTCTGCCCCGGCCAGGCCGCGGAAACCGAGCAGTGAACACGTCTGCGGACACCAAAAGGTTCCAGAATTGGCAGACATCACCCACGCCATGTCGAAGATGTGCACAAATCCAACGCGTCGGGTAGATAGGCTTGCACGGTGAGCCCATACCCGGCAGACACCGTCCAGGCACAAGCGGTGGTTCCCAGCCTCGCCGACCTCACCACCCTGCGCGTTGGTGGGCCGGCAGCCTCGTACGTCGAGGCGGAGGAAGAGGCCGCGATGATCGAGGCGGTGACCGCCGCCGACGACGCCGGCGTGCCGCTGCTGGTCGTGGGCGGCGGCTCCAACCTGCTGGTGGCCGACGAGGGCTTCGGTGGGGTGGTCGTCCGTGACGTCCGCACCGGGATCACCGTCGAGTCGGACGACTCCTGCGGCGGTGCCGTGGTGACCGCACCCGCCGGCCAGAACTGGGACGAGCTGGTCGCGCGCGCCGTCGACGAGGGCTGGGTCGGTATCGAGTCGCTGTCGGGCATCCCGGGGACGGTCGGTGCCGCCCCCGTGCAGAACATCGGCGCGTACGGCCAGGAGCTGTCGGGCGTGGTCTCCCTGGTCCGCACCTGGGACCGCGGGGAGCGCCGGGTACGCACCTTCTCCGTCGGCGAGCTGGGCTTCGGGTACCGCACGTCGCTGCTCAAGCGCTCCATGCACGGCGAGGGCCGCGAGGGCATCAAGGGCGAGGGTGACCCGCGTGCCCCCTGGTACCCGTCGCCGCGCTACGTGGTGCTGAGTGTCCAGTTCCAGTTCCGGCTCGGCACGCTGTCCGCGCCGGTGGGCTATGGCGAGCTGGCTCGCCGCCTCGGCGTCGAGGTGGGGCAGCGCGCCCCGATGAAGGACGTCCGCGAGACCGTGCTGGGCCTGCGCGGCGGCAAGGGCATGCTGCTCGACAGCCCGGGCTTCGACGGGGAGCCGGACCACGACCGCTGGAACTCGGGGTCGTTCTTCACCAACCCCGTGATCCCCGTGGAGCACCTGGAGCACCTGCCCGAGGACGCCCCGCGCTACCCGGTCCGCTCCGCGACGCCGGAGACGACCACGGGCCCGAGCCTCGGCGCCATCGACCCGACGCTCGTCAAGACCAGCGCCGCCTGGCTCATCGAGCACGCGGGCTTCGCCAAGGGCTTCGGCCTGGCGGGGGAGCACAGCCCCGCGCGGCTCTCGACCAAGCACACGCTCGCGATGACCAACCGCGGGGGTGCGCGCACCGAGGACGTCATCGCGCTGGCCCGTGCGGTGCGCGACGGCGTCCGCGACCGGTTCGGCGTGACCCTCGTGCCGGAGACCGTGCTGATCGGCGTCTCCCTCTAGCCCGCACGACGTGTCAGACGCTCAGGCCACCCGGGTGACCTGAGCGTCTGACATGGTCAGTAGACGACGACGGGCGTGCCCGACGGGGCGCCCCAGGTGTCCCAGATCCAGTCCATCGCGCTGTTCGACACCCGCACGCAGCCGTGCGACGCCGGGAACGCCGGCACGGACGCCGACCCGTGGACCGCGATGCCACCCGTGAAGAACTTGGGCCGCCACATGTCGCCGAGCTCCAGGCCCGACGCGTACATCCGGTTCACCTCGCGGTACACCGCGAACGACCCGCGCGGCGTGTACGCCGTGTAGGTGTTGCCCTTGGCCTGGTAGGTCTCCCCGTTGCCGGACGACGCGTTGATGACCTTGACGACCTTGCCGTTCTCGACGGCGAGCACGAGCTGCCGGTCGATGTCGATCTCCAGCACCTTGCCCGACGACGTCTGCGCCTTCGGCACCACGCCCTTGTCGGCCGCGGCCTGCGTGGCGTCACCGACCACCCCGTCGCGGTACAGGCCGCCGGCCTTCTGCAGCGCGAACACCGCCTGCTGCGTCTCGCCGCCGTACGCCTTGTCCACGGAGGTCACGAAGTACCCGAGGTCCTGCAGCCGCTGCTGGAGCTTGCCCACGCGGGCGCTGCTCTCGCCGTACTCGATGTAGTCGGGCTTCTCCGGCTCGTCCTTGCCGCCCTTGCCGTTGCCCTTGTCGTCCGGCTTCCCGTCGTCCTTGCCCTCGTCGGAGCCGGCGTCGTCGTTCGCGTCGTCACCCGACCCGTCGGCGTCCTCGTCGCCCTGGCCGGACCCCTCGTCCGCGCCCTCGCTCTCCGACGGTGTGGCGCTCGGCTCGGTCTCCTCGGACGGCTCACTCGCCGTCGGCTCCGGGCTCGGCGAGCTCTCCTGGGGCGCGGACTCGCTCGGCGAGCTCGTCGTCCGGTCGGCCTCCGCCGGGGGCTCCTGGTCGTCGCCGCAGCCGGACAGCAGGGTCGCCGCAAGCGCCACCGCGCCCAACGTGCCCACGACCCTCTTGCCCACGGCGCGGCTGACCACCCCGTGGCTGGACCTGTTGTGCACAACCCGCATCGTGACTCCTCCTCGACCGCGCCTGCTGGGGGTGGCGCGGCACAACACCCGCGAGACGACGTCGTCCCCTCGCGAGTGTCCTGTATCTCTAACCGACGCGCGGCGGATCAGGATCGTTGGGACAGTCGATCGTCACCCAATCGTGACCGTTCCGCCTGCGGGGAGCCGAACCGGCGCGGCGGCAGGGTCCGGGGCCAGCAACCAGGCGTCCACCTCGGCCAGCAGTCGCGCCTTGGTCGACGACGACGCCCGGCTGGCCCGGATCGACGACGCCGCCAACCCCGCGAGCTCCGCGTCCGTGAACCCGTGCGCGTCGCGCGCGATCTGGTACTGGTCCACGAGCCGCGACCCGAACAGGAGCGGGTCGTCCGCGCCGAGCGCCACGACGGCGCCCGCGTCCACCAGGGTACGCAGCGGCACCTCGCTCGCCTCCCCGTACACCCCCAGCCCGATGTTCGAGCCCGGGTTCACCTCCAGCGCGACGCCGCGGTCCACGATCTCCGCGAGCACCCGCGGGTCCTCGGCGGACCGCACACCGTGCCCGATCCTGTCCGGCACCAGCTCGCGCATGACCTCGCTGATGTGGTCCGGCCCGAGCAGCTCCCCGCCGTGCGGCACGGCTGCCAGGCCGGCCCGGCGGGCGATGTCGAACGCGGGGCCGAACTGCGACGTCTCCCCGCGACGCTCGTCGTTCGACAGCCCGAAGCCCACGACCTCGCCGACGCCGTCGCCCGCGTACCGGGCGGCGAGCCGCGCCAGCGTGCGCGCGTCGAGCGGATGCTTCATGCGCGATGCCGCGATGATCACGCCCACCTCGATCCCGTGCGCTGCGCTCGCGGTCCGCGCGGCGTCGATCACGATCTCGACGGCGGGCGTGATGCCGCCGACGAACGGTGCGTAGGAGGTGGGGTCGACCTGGATCTCCAGGCGGCCCGAGCCCTCCGCGGCGTCGTCGGCCGCTGCCTCGTGGACGAGGCGGCGCATGTCGCCCTCCGACCGCACGCAGGCGCGTGCGGCGTCGTAGAGGCGCTGGAAACGGAACCAGCCGCGCTCCGTGGCGGGCAGACGCAAGGGGTCGTTGTCGATGAGCGCATCGGGCAACCGGACGTTGTACGCGGCAGCCATGTCGACGAGGGTCGGCACCCGCATGGATCCGGTGAAGTGCAGGTGGAGGTGCGCCTTGGGAAGAAGTGCGAGGTCGCGCATCTGCGTAGTCTGGCAAAGCAGCGTGCTGCTGGCAGCCGCGATCGTGATACTCCGCACTACTCACACACATCGCGCCGACCATCTTTGGTGTGCGCGCTCTCCGCTACGTATCCTGAGAAGAACATGCCGCAGATAGCCGAAATGACTGATTTGCTTGCTCCGCAACGATGGACCCCGGTGAACCAGTGACTGAGAACAACACGGGCGAGGCCGACGCAGCTGACCTCCCGGTGCACGTCGTCCTCGGGGGCAGGTACGAGCTGGTCGACGTCCTCGGCACGGGCGCGACGTTCACCGTCTACGACGCGCAGCGCGTTGCGGTCCCGGAACCCGAGCCTGCCGACGAGGACGCGGCGTCCGAGGCGGACGACGCGTCCCAGGCGGACGACGGCGAGGCCGCCGGCACGGATGCCGGCGGCGACGAGCCGAAGACCGGCGAGGCCACGGCGGACGAGGCCGGCTCAGGCGACGGTTCTGACAGCAAGGACGGCGAGTCCGGCTCGGACGCCGCGTCCGCCGTCGACGGCGAGTCGGCCCCCGAGTCCGGGTCCGAGACCGAGGTCGATCCCGACGCGACCGCGGAGATCACCGAGCCCGCGGAACCCGAGGCCGATCTCGACCAGCCGCTCGTGGTCAAGGTGCTGCACCCGCACCTGGTGGACGACCAGAACGCGCGGGCCTCCCTGCAGCGTGAGGTCGAGGCGTCGGCGCTCGTGACGCACCCGGGCGTCGTGAAGGTCCTGGACTCCGGCGAGGAGGACGTCGCGGGCGCGAGCGTGCCGTGGACGGTCATGAATCGCATGCCGGGCGTCTCCCTCTCCGACTACGCCGGGGACAGCGGCCTGCCCTGGCGGGACGCGCTGATGATCATCGACGGCCTGCTGGAGGGCCTCGCCGCGGTGCACGCGGCGGGCCTGGTGCACCGCGACATCGCCCCGCGCAACGTGATGGTCGACAAGCTGCCTGACGGCACGTTCGCCGTCGGCCTGCTGGACCTCGGGCTCACCCGGCCCGCCGGTGGTGACGGCGAGGGCGACACGGTGGCCGGATCGGTCATCGGCATGTCGCCCGAGCAGGCACGCGGCAAGCCGCTCGACGCCCGGAGCGACATCTACGCCGTCGGCGCGCTCGCGTACTACACGCTGACCGGGCACGCCCCGTTCGAGCGGGCGCAGGCCGAGGACGTCCTGCGGGCGCACGTCAACGCCCCCGTGCCCGCGGCGTCCGCGCGGCGCGCGGCCGTCCCGGCGTCGGTGGACCGCCTCGTGTCCCGGGCCATGGCCAAGGACCCGAACCGCCGGTTCCCGACCGCCGACTCGATGCGCGAGACGGTCACGATCCTGCTCGGCGGCCCCGCGGGCCGGATGGGCACGAGCGGCGAGACCATGCAGCTCGGCGTGGGCGCGGGCGGCACCGAGGTGATCGACCCGGTGACCGGAGCACCCGGGTCCGGCACGATGGTGCTGGGCCAGGCGACCGACCCGGAGGACCGCACGACCATGGTCGCCGCGGTGGGGGCCGCCGGCGCCGGTGCTGCGCTTGCCGCCGACCCGGCCGCCGCGTCCGTGCCGCCGCCGGTCGCGCCGCCGGAGGAGGAGCGGTCCTTCTGGCAGAAGATGACCACCGGCCGCGGCCGCGTGATCACGATCATCGTGTTCGCGCTGCTCGTGTTCGGCGGGGCCGGCCTGGTGATCGCGAACATGCTCGACAACCAGGCGCCGCCGGAGGTGAACCCGACCCCCAGCCAGTCGAGCCAGGAGCCGTCGCGGTCGCCCGAGCCGTCGCCGACCCCGAGCGAGACGGAAGAGGTAGCCCCGCCGCCGGAGTTCACTCCTTCCGCGAAGCCGACTCCGTCGCCGACGCCGACTCCCACGCCGACGCCGACTCCTACCCCGACGCCGACGCCCACGCCGACGGACGAGCCGACGGACGAGCCCACCGACGAGCCGACGGACGAGCCGACGGACGAGCCCACCGACGAGCCGACCAACGAGCCGACGGACGAGCCCACGGGGCCGGCCGAGCCGTCGGGCAACCCGACGGGCGGCCAGGCGGACGGCGGTACCACGCAGCCTGCGGGCAGCCGCTAGGGCAGGAGCTGCCTGGCGGCACGGACGGCGCCCCGGTCTTGCGGCCGGGGCGCCGTTTGTGCGTCACAGCTCCCTGAGGCGCTCCTTCAGGGCCATGGCGGCGCGCGCCCGGAGCATGGGGCCCTCGGCCTCCTTGTCGGACGCCGCCTCCGCGACCGTCGCAATGTGCGCCGCGAACCGCGCGTCCGCGGCGGCGAGGGTCGCGTCCGGGTCCGCGCGGTAGGCCTCGCTGACGTCGTCCAGCGCGCCGTCGTGGAAGGTCACGCCCATGGTGTCGATCGGCAGCACCATGTCGTAGATCGCCGATGCGACCGCCGCCTCGACGCGTGCTGTGATGTCGATTTCGCCCGAGTTGTTCATGCGGGCAACCTATCGGCCACCCTTGCGCGTCGTCCTGGAAAGACGCCGTCGTCCGTCCCGACGGGTCAGGCGATCCAGCCACGCTCCCGGGCCACCGTGACGGCGGCGGTACGGTCGGCGACGCCCAGCTTGGCGAACGCCCGGATGAGGTGCGTCTTGACCGTGGCCTCGGTGATCGACAGCTCCCGCCCGACCTCGGCGTTCGACCTGCCGCGCGCCACGAGAGCCAGGACCTCGGTCTCCCGTGCGGAGGGCCGCTCCGCTGCGGTGCGGACCGAGCTGACCAGGCGCGTCGCCACGCTCGGCGCCAGCACCGTCTCACCGCGGGCAGCCGCGCGGATGCCGGCGACGAGCACGGCGCGCGGCGTGTCCTTGAGCAGGTACCCGGTCGCCCCGGCCTCGACGGCGCGCAGGATGTCGGCGTCGGTGTCGTACGTGGTCAGCACCACGACCCGAGCTCCGGTGCCCACGATCCCCGCGGTCGCCGCGACGCCGTCGAGCACGGGCATCCGCAGGTCCATGAGCACCACGTCGGGCGCGAGCTCCCCGGCCAGGGCCACGGCCTGCCGCCCGTCGGCAGCCTCGCCCACGACCTCGAGATCATCCTCGACCGCGAGCATGCCCGCCAGTCCCGACCGCACCACCGGATGGTCGTCCACCACCAGTACCCGGATCATCGCGCCACCCCCTGTGTCCCGTCCTGCGCCCGGACGGCGTCTCCGCCGACCGGTGCCGTTCCCGCACCCGGGACCACGCCTGCGCCGGCGCCCGTGTCCGAGCCGAGCACGGTCGCGTCGACCGGGACCCGTGCCCGCAGCGTCGTCCCGCTGCCGGGCGTGGACTCGACCGACAGCGTGCCACCCACCGACCGCACCCGGTCGCGCATCCCGGCCAGCCCGAACCCATCCGCGACGTCGGGGCCGAAGCCCCGCCCGTCGTCGGCCACGGTGAGCGTCACGGCGCCCTCGGCCTGGGCAAGCCGCACACCGACGATCATCGCCTGCGCGTGCCGGCGGACGTTCGACAGGGCCTCCTGGGCCGCCCGCAGCAGCACCACCTCGGTCGCGGGCGGCAACGGCCCGACTCCGCTGGCCTCGAAGCTCACCACCTCGTTCGTCTCCAGGGCGTACCGCTCCGTGAGCCGCCCCAGCGCCTGCGGGAGCGACGCGTCCTGCAACGCCACGGGCGCGAAGGCCGCGACGAGTGCCCGGGCCTCGGCCAGGTTCTCGCGCGCCGTCTCCTCGACCACGTGCAGCCGTTCCCGCACGCCGCCGTCGTCCCCGTGGTCCAGGGCCGCCGTCGCTGCCTGAGCCTGCATGACGACGCTCGTGAAGCCCTGGGCCAGCGTGTCGTGGATCTCGCGAGCGAGGCGCTCGCGCTCGGCCACGACACCCGCCTCGTGGTTGGTCCGGGCCAGCTCCGCCTGAGCGGCACGCAGCTCGTCGAGAAGGCGCGCATGCTCCTCGGCACGCCGCATCGCGAGGTGGAACCAGAGCCCCAGCCCGATCGCGAACAGGAGCGTCACCAACATCTGCGGCACCACGTCGAGCACCACGTCCGGCGCGAAGTCGTAGGCCGCGACGATACCGATCGTCACCGACACGGTGAGCGCCGCACAGCCCACCACCCCCTGCTTGATCGACTCCAGCAGCATCCACACCTGCGCGAACGCGATGAACATCAGGAACGTCGCCACACCGGCCTGCGAGACGGCGACCCCGGTGGCCAGCACCAGCACCACCAGGTAGGCCAGGGCCGGACCCCGCTGGCGGGTCCGCGCCGCCCGGGCACCCCACAGCAGGTACGCGCCCACGAGCGCCGCCAACGCCGCACAGGCCACCACGAGGTGCGTGCCGCGCGTGCCCTCCAGCACCAGGGCGGCCGCGGTGAGCGCGACGATCACGCCGAACGCCGCGTCCCACCACCGCACCTGCTGCTCCCACCCGGCGTACAGGAGATCCGCGGAGTGCCCGACGCCCGCCGCGTCGTCGGCGCGCGCTTCGCCGCGCCCCTCGTCAGCCGTCATCGTGTCGTCGCCACCGGAACGTCCGGGTGCCGACCACGAGCGCCACCACCAGCCATGCCGCCAGTACAGCAGCAGTCGCACCGTGCTGCCAGGAACCGGCCGGCTCCGCCGCCGCGAACGCCTCCGGCAGGAACACCGACCGCATGCCCTGCGCGATCCACTTCAGCGGGAAGATCGACGACAGGTCGAGCATCCAGCCCGGCAGCTGCGTCACCGGGAAGAACACGCCCGACGTGAACTGCAGCACCAGGAGCGGCGTGACCACCACGGCGCTCGCGGACCGGCCGGAGCGCGGCACCGACGAGTACGCGACGCCGCACACGGCGCCCGCCGCCGTCCCCAGCACGAACACCCACGCAAAGGTGATCCAGTGCGCCGCGTCCTCGGGCAGGGGCACGTCGAAGGCGAGTGCCGCGACCGCGAGCAGCAGTGCGGTCTGTGCGAGCACCGTCACCAGCGACAGGAACACCTTGCCCAGGAAGTACGACGTCGCGGGCAGCGGCGTGGCACGCAGCCGCTTGAGCGTGCCGTCGTCGCGCTCGACGGCGATCGACATCGCGAGCGTCTGGTAGGTCGAGAGCATGACGCCTGTCGCCACCATGCCGGGCAGGAAGTACTGCGCGAAGCCCACGGTGACTCCCTCGGAGACGATCGGGTCGTCGTCGCCGAAGACCGTGGAGAAGATCGCGAGCATGATGATCGGGTAGGCGAACCCGAAGACCATCGAGTCACGCTCGCGGAGGAACTGCACCAGCTCCACGCCGCCCCGTACCAGTCCCAGCCGGATAGTGCCGGGCAGCCGCCGGGCGGTGCTCGCAGCGGTCCGGGCCGTCGTGCTCGTCGCAGCAGCGGTGCTCATCACGCCGCCTCCTCGGTGTCGATGGTGCTCTCGCCGATCAATGACAGATACACGTCCTCGAGCGTCGGACGGGTCACGGACAGACCGGGCACCTCGCCGTCCGGTCCGGCCGCCGCGATCAGGCGCGCGACGGCCGCCGTGGGGCGGTCGGTCCGCTCGGTGCGGCGCACGCCCTCGTCGTCCCACGCCACGACCGGGGTGCGTGCCCCGGGCCCGCCGAGCGTCTCGGGCGTGCCCTCGGCCACCACCACACCGTCGCGCACGACGACCACGCGGTCCGCGAGCTGCGCGGCCTCGTCGAGGTAGTGGGTCGTCAGCAGGATCGTGGTCCCGTCGTCGCGCAGACCGGTCACAAGGTCCCAGAAGGAGCGCCGGGCCTCCGGGTCGAACCCGGTCGTGGGCTCGTCCAGGAAGAGCAGCTCGGGCCGGCCCACGATCCCGAGGGCCACGTCGAGCCTGCGCCGCTGCCCGCCGGACAGCCCGCGCGTGCGCGCCCTGGCCTTCTCCGCGAGCCCGACGGCGGCGATGACCTCGCCGGGGTCGCGCGAGCCGGGGTACGCGGCTGCGGTGGAGCGCACCTTCTCCAGGACCGTCAGCTCGCTCAGGTCCCGGGAGTCCTGCATGACCACGCCGATCCGGGCGCGCCAGGCACGGCCCGCGTGCCGGGGGTCCTCGCCGAGCACGGCGACGTCGCCGTCGTCCCGGTCGCGGAACCCCTCGAGGATCTCGACGGTTGTGGTCTTGCCGGCCCCGTTCGGGCCCAGCACCGCCACGATCTCACCGTGGGCGACGTCGAGGTCCAGGCCGGCGACGGCGTCCTTGAACCCGGTACGGGCGCTGCCGTACCGCTTGCGGAGGCCGCGTACCCGCACGGCCGACGATCCAGTGGTCTCCATGTCTCGAGCATGCTCCGCGGGGCCCCTTCCGTGGGACGCCCGTTCGGCTGCATCTCGTGTCCGTCGTCCGGTGGACAGCCGTCACCCGGTGACCTGCGAGGGGCCCTGGGGAACGAGTTCGACCTACGGCGCCGGGTACCGTACAGTTGTGCCTCGGTGATCGAAGCTCACCTGATGCGGCGTGCCCCTCCAGGGCTCGCGGTGGTCAGGACCGGGTAACGAACACATAGGGTAGTGGCGCAATTGGTAGCGCAGCGGTCTCCAAAACCGCAGGTTGCAGGTTCGAGTCCTGTCTACCCTGCCAGCGTGAACCCCAGCGGGGCCGCGCGCAGCGGGCCCACGTGAGTGGACCTGGAACGGCAGTCCGCGCCGCCCGGCGCGCCGGGCCACAGGAGTGGGGTAGCAGTGAGCGACACCGAGGTGATCCAGAGCGCCGCGGAGCGTCCGAGCAAGGGCGGCGGCAACATCTTCGCCCGGATCGCGCTCTTCGTGCGCCAGGTGGTGGCCGAGCTCAAGAAGGTCGTCTCGCCGACGCGCTCCGAGCTCATCACGTACACGACCGTCGTGCTCGTCTTCCTGGTCGTCGTCATGATCTTCGTGGTGGCCCTGGACTACGCCTTCGGCATGCTGGCCGGCTGGGTCTTCGGCTGATCGTCCCTCTCGGAGACGACGGCTGAGGCGGTCGTCGGCGGGCCCGTCGGACGGGCATCACGCCGGTCCGGGTGCGCCGGACCAACTCATGCGGCACGCTGCGCAGTACTTCGCTGTGATCGTTCTCGCCCGTCGCTGATTGTCCCTTCGCGGTACTTTCGCGCGACAATGGCCGGACACAGCTCGTAGAAGTACGCACACCCGTGCCGGGCGTAGCCCCGGCGCACGAAGAGAAAGCAGGTTCGTTCGTGTCCCAGGACTCTCTGGACCAGACGGAGAACGTCTCGCCGGTCGACGGCGACGAGACGGCCGTCGACGCGCCCCTGGACGCCGAGAACGCTGACGTGCCTGCGGACGCCGAGACCCCGGCCGAGACCGTCGAGGACGAGGTCGAGGACGACGCCACCGACGAGCGCCCCGCTGACGCCGACGGCGACGTCATCGTGGACGAGGTCGAGGAGTTCAAGCGAACCCTCCGCGGCCAGCTCGGCGACTGGTACGTCATCCACTCGTACGCGGGCTACGAGAAGCGCGTGAAGACCAACCTCGAGAACCGCATCCAGAGCCTGAACATGGAGGACTACATCTTCCAGGTCGAGGTTCCGATGGAAGAGGTCGCCGAGATCAAGAACGCGCAGAAGAAGATCGTGAGCCGGGTGCGCATCCCGGGTTACGTCCTCGTGCGCATGGACCTGACCGACGAGTCGTGGGGCGCCGTGCGGCACACGCCGGGCGTCACGGGCTTCGTCGGGCACACCCACCAGCCGGTGCCGCTGAGCTTCGACGAGATCTACTCGATGCTCGCGCCGTCGATGCTGCCCCAGGCCGGTCAGCAGGTCGGCCAGCAGGCACCTGGTGGCGGCACGGTGACCAGCTCCGGCAAGGCTCCGGTCCACGTGGACTTCGAGGTCGGCGAGTCGGTGACCGTCACGGACGGTCCGTTCGACACGCTGCCCGCCTCGATCTCCGAGATCAACGTCGAGGCCCAGAAGCTCAAGGTCCTCGTCTCCATCTTCGGCCGGGAGACCCCGGTCGAGCTGGGGTTCAACCAGGTCGCCAAGATCTGATTCGTCCGTACCCCGGCACTTGCAACCGGGTCATCGCCCACGGCGTAGGCCCATCCAACAGAAGGTAGTGAACGCATGCCCCCGAAGAAGAAGGTCTCCGGCCTCATCAAGCTGCAGATCCAGGCCGGCGCCGCGACGCCGGCCCCGCCGATCGGCCCCGCGCTGGGTCAGCACGGCGTGAACATCATGGAGTTCTGCAAGGCGTACAACGCGGCGACCGAGTCGCAGCGTGGCAACGTCATCCCGGTCGAGATCACCGTGTACGAGGACCGCTCGTTCACCTTCATCACCAAGACCCCGCCGGCCGCCGAGCTGATCAAGAAGGCCGCGGGTGTGGCCAAGGGCTCCGCGACGCCGCACACGGTCAAGGTCGCCTCGATCACCAAGGACCAGGTCCGCGAGATCGCGACGACCAAGCTTCCTGACCTGAACGCGAACGACCTCGACGCCGCGTCGCTGATCATCGCGGGCACCGCCCGCTCCATGGGCATCACCGTCTCCGAGTGACGAAGTCGCTCGGGGCAGCTCGCACAGTCGAGTGATCCCTCCCCGGGGCACCAGTTCCGGGACCGAAGCACCACAGTGGCAGGGCCGGTCGGCCCGCTACGACCACAAGGAGAGAAACATGGCAAAGCGCAGCAAGGCGTACCTCGCCGCCGCGGAGAAGATCGACAGCGAGAACCTGTACTCGCCGCTCGAGGCCATCCGCCTGGCCAAGGACACCGCCACGGTCAAGTACGACGCCACCGTCGAGGTCGCGTTCCGGCTGAGCGTGGACCCGCGCAAGGCGGACCAGATGGTCCGTGGCACGGTCAACCTGCCCAACGGCACGGGTAAGACCGCCAAGGTCATCGTGTTCGCCAACGCCGCCAAGGCGGAGGAGGCCCGTGCGGCCGGTGCCGACGAGGTCGGTGGCGACGAGCTGATCGAGAAGGTGGCCGCCGGCTACACCGACTTCGACGCGGCTGTCGCCACGCCGGACCTCATGGGCAAGGTCGGTCGCCTCGGTAAGGTGCTCGGCCCCCGCGGCCTCATGCCGAACCCGAAGACCGGCACCGTGACGATGGACGTGACCAAGGCTGTCACCGACATCAAGGGCGGCAAGATCGAGTTCCGCGTCGACAAGCACGCGAACCTGCACTTCATCATCGGCAAGGCCTCGTTCTCCGAGGCCCAGCTGCTGGAGAACTACGTCGCCGCGCTCGACGAGGTCCTGCGCCTCAAGCCGTCGTCGTCGAAGGGTCGCTACATCAGCAAGGCGACCATGACCACCACGATGGGCCCCGGCATCCCGCTGGACCAGAGCAAGACCACCAAGCTTCTCGAGGAGCTCTCGGCCTGATCCGAGCCCCCGAAAGCACAGAGAGGCCCGCATCCCGCAAGGGATGCGGGCCTTTTTGAATCTTCATCAGGATCATGTATCGAACCGGGCGGTCCCGCCTCTTGTCTGATGGGCGGCAGGAAGCCGACGTGAGCCGAGGAGAGGGGAGTGCCTGATGGGCACTGTTTTCTCCCTCCCCGGATCCGTGTGCTCGGCCGTAGACTCGGTTGGTCCAAGCGCTCCACGTCCGGCACGCGACGTGGAAACATCCGCCAGCAGAGAATCCCGTGGTGCAATGACAGGATCAAGGGAGGCCCTGCCCGACGTCGACGGGTCCGGTCTCACGCTCGGTGATCGCGCGGCGATCGCCCTGACCGAGTACCGCGCCGGGAACCACCAGGCGCTCGGCGACCTGGTGCGCGAGGCGACGCCGCTGCTGTGGCACACGGTCCGTGCGCAAGGGGTCGACCGCGATGCCGCGGACGACGTCGTGCAGAGCACCTGGGTCGCGCTGGTGCGTCATGCCGAGTCGATCGCCGAGCCGAAGGCCGTGCTGAAGTGGTTGCTGGTGACCGCGAAGCGCGCTGCCTGGGAGGCGGTGCGCAAGCACCGTGACGACGAGAGGCGCCGCACCGAGCTGCCGGACGACAGTCCCGAGCATCCGATGGCTCTCCCCGCCAACGATCCACCACCCGACGCCGAGGTGCTGCGCGACGAGCGCGACCGCATCCTCTGGACGTCGCTGCAGAAACTGCCCGGACGCTGCCAGGAGCTGCTGCGTCTGGTCTCGCTCGCCGACCGGCCGGACTACCGGTACATCTCGGCGGCGATCGGAATGCCGATGGGTTCCATCGGTTCGACTCGCGGCCGCTGCTTGGCGAAGCTGCGCACCATCCTCGATGAGCAAGGGGACTTCTCGTGGACCTGACGCCGGAACCCAACCAGGACGACGAGGCCGTGGGGCACCTCTCGTTCGACCCGAAGGGCGTGCTGGACGCCGGGGACGGCGCCGTGCTGACCCGGCTCGCCCGCGCGGTCGGGGCCGTGGACCCGGTGCCGGAGGGGCTCGTCGAGCGGTCGCTGTTCGCGATCACGCTGGCGGGTCTCGAGGCCGAGCTGATGGAGGCCGTCTACCTCGACGCGCCGCTCGCGGGCGTCCGGGGGGCCGCCGCTGCGGCCCGGGCAGACGACGCCGCGCCCGCCGAGGCGAAGACCATCACCTTCACGCACGACTCGCTGACCGTGATGATCACGCTGTCGCCCTCCGCGGGCGGCAGGGTCCGGATCGACGGCTGGGCCGCCCCCGCGGCCGGCCTGGACGTGGAGCTGCACCGCCCCGGGGTCGACGTCGTCACGACCGCCTCCGACGAGGACGGCCGGTTCTCCTTCGACTCGGTGGAGCGCGGGCGCGCGAGCCTGGTCGTCCGCCGCACCGACGGCGGCGGCGGTGCCGTGAGCACTCCGATCATCGAGCTGTGAACCGCTGAACCACCGAACTACCCACTGTGTGTGATCCGGCCGAGGGGCGCGGCGGGGTCTGTCGAGCAATCGTTGTCGATGGAGAGGTATCGCTGTGACTGAGCCCATGCCCGAGGAACTGCGCGTCCGCGACCACGCCGGAGGCTGGCGACCCGTCCGGGAGCTGGATCCGGCCGAGGCGCGCTGCCGGCGCGACGTGCGGCTGGCGCCGACCCGATACGTAGCAGACCGGCTGATCGTGCGGAGTACGCCGGGGGAGGACGACGGCCTGCTGGACCTGCTCCGAGAGCGCGCGGCCGACCGCGGTCTGTCGCTGGAGACGGAGGAGCTCACGCCGGCCCCGATGCGGTCGGAGGTGCCGCGCACGGGCGTGGCGGTGCATGTGGCGACCGGCGGCACGGAGGACGCGGACGTGTGGGACCTGCTGGACGACGTCGCGTCGTCGGCCGGCGCGGACGACCGCAAGCGCGTCGGGCTGGACCATGTGCTGCAGGGGCACCGCAACAAGCCAGGCGTGGGCATCCCGGGCGACCGGGAGCCGTCCCTGCACGTCGGTCCCGTGCCGCGGCGCGCGTTCGGGGCGGGAGCGGTGCCGTGGCTGACCGCTGATGGTGTGCAGCGGCCGGTCGTCGCCCTGGTGGACACCGGGATCGGCGCCCACCCCTGGTTCGACGGCTCGCACGTCGTGATCCGGGACGCGCAGATCGACGGCAGCCCGATCGGCACCTTCACCGAGGTAGAACCGGTGACGGGGCACGAGCCGGCCACCGAGCTGGCGCCCTACGTGGGCCACGGCACCTTTATCGCGGGCCTGGTGCACCAGGTCTGTCCTGACGCCGCCATCCTGCCGGTCCGTGTCATGTACACCGACGGCGAGGTCCGGGAGTGGGACCTGGTCCGCTCCCTGGAGCGGCTCCTGGAGTACCACCTGCGCGGGGTCGCGGGCGTCCCGGGCCACGCACCGGTCGACGTCGTCGTGCTGGCGCTCGGCTTCCAGCCGGAGCTGCTCGAGGACGACTACGAGGGTGTGCTGCGCGGTTCCCTGCGTGACCTGCGGCGGGCCGGGATCCTTGTCGTTGCGTCCGCGGGCAACGACGGCGGCGAGCAGCCGGTGTTCCCCGCGGCCTGGGCGCCGCACGTGCGCCGGGTCGACGGGCGTGCCGAGCCCTTGGACGCCGGCGACCTGCGCGCGGACTACACGCCGCTCCTGGTCGTGACCGCCGCCAACCCGAACGGCACGCTCGCCGACTTCGCCAACGACGGCCCGTGGGTGACCAGCGTGCGTCCCGGCACCAACGTGCACAGCACCATGCCCGTAACCGCCGACGGTGCCCTGGAGCCGCAGGAGGTGTCTGCCGGTGGCCGCGAGTCGGTCGATCCGGACGACTTCACCGGCGGGTTCGCGACCTGGAGCGGGACCTCGTTCTCGTCGCCGGTGCTGGCGGGGGAGCTGGCCCAGCACCTGCTGGACGGGCGTGTCGCGGAGAGCCAGGCGGACCGGGTTGCCGCGGCATGGGAGGCTGCACACCAGGCGACGGGACTGCCGATCCCGCACTGACGATGACGGGGTGACCATGGAGGCGACCACTCGCCGCGAACCGTGGGCGCGTTTGTTCGAGCGACTTGAGGTCGCCCGCGACCTGCACGCGCGTGCGAAGTGGTCGGTGGCTGAGGCGGACTTCCGTGTGCTCCTGGCGGACCTGGAGGGCTTCGACCTCGATGAGCTCGACCCGGCGGACCGAGCCGAGTGGGCAGAGCTCATGGTGCGGAGCCTTCTAGGACTGTCCAACCCGGTCCATGCCCTGGCCGGATCGCTGGGTGAGGCACTCGCGCTCTGCGACCGGGCTGCGGCGATCGAACGAGCCGTTCCAGACCCCTCGATGGCGAGTCTGGTGTTCGTCCAGCGAGGTGTCCTCCACTCGCGGTCCGGGCAGCCGAAGAAGGCCCTGTGGAACTTCACGCAGGCGCTACGCGGTCCAGGTCTCTCCGGCCACCGTGACCTCGCCACGACGTTCCTGAACCGAGGCGCCGTCTTCAGCGAGCTCGGCGACTTCACCGGGGCGCTGAGTGACTACGAGGCGGCGCACGAGCACGCGGCGGCGCTGGGACATGCCCAGTACATCGCGTTCGCGCTGCACAACATCGGGTATGCCAGGTACACCCTCGGGAACCTGCCGGCTGCCCTGGAGTCGATGGAGCGTGCTGTGGATGCCGCCCCGGACCAGGACGACGGCATCCCGGAGCTCGGCCGGGCCGAGGTGCTCTTCGAGAGCGGCCTGCTCGCCGAGGCCGAGCAGCTACTCGCCACCGCGACTGTCCGTCTGTCCCAGGCAGCCCTCCGCCTGGAGCACGCGGAGGCCGAGTGGTTCCGTGCCCGGGCCCTGATGGGCCTCCTGCGCTTCGACGAGGCCCGTGCCCAGGCTGCCCAGGCCCGGCGACGGTTCGAGCGCGGCGGACAACGGTCCATGGCAGCACTGGCGCGGGTGCTCGAGCTCGACTCCGTGCTTTCGGAGTCCCTCCTCACCGGCAAGAGCCCGTCGCGCGCCGTCGCCCGGCGTCAGGCGCGTGAGGCGATGTCGGTGGCCCACGCCGGCGACGCCGCCGGCCCCACTCTCGGCTACCACCCCGGGCACGCCGCGCGCCTTGTCACCGCAAGGTGGTCTGTCCTCGCGGGCGACCTCGACGCGGCGCGGGACGCGCTCGCGGGCCTGCCCCGCGGCATGGCGAGCGCCCCGCTGACCATGCGCGTCCAGCACTACACGGTTCAGGCCGAGCTCGCGTTCGCCACAGACGACCGCGCCCGGGGCCTTCGCGCCGTCCGCTCGGGCCTGGGCCTGCTCGCCGACCACCGCAGCCGGCTCGGGTCCGTCGAGTCCGTCACGGCCGCCGCGGCGCACGGCGTCGACCTGACCCGTGTCGACGTCGAGGCAGCGGTCCGCACCGGCAGGCCGGCCGCCCTGTTCGACGCCCTGGAGCGTGGCCGCACCACGTTCGCGGGCACTGGTCGTGTCACCCCGCCCGACGACCCTGAGGCAGCGGCCCTCCTGACCGAGGCGCGCGGCCTGCTCGTGCGGGCGCGTGAGCTCGGGCCCGGCGACCCCAGGGAGCGCGAGCGCCTCACCCGCCGCGCGAGCCGTATCCAGGACGAGGTCCGCGAACGCTCCTGGCGGCACGCCGGCAACGCCGGCGCGGTGCAGCGCCCGGTCACTGCCCGCGAACTGCGTGGTGTCCTCGCCGAAACCGGTAAGGTCACCGTCGTCGCCAACTTCGTCGCGATGGACGGCGTGCTCCGCTGCGTCCGCGTCGACGTCGACGGCGTCACCACCGTCGACATCGGCTCCGCCGACGACGTCGTCGAGCACGTCCGCCGCCTGAACGCCGACTTCGCGATGGCCGCCAACGACCTGATCCCTGCCCCCTTGCGCGCCGCGGCGTCGTCCTCGCTGGCCCGCAACCTCAAGGCGCTCGACGCGGTCCTGCTCGCCCCGCTGCGCGCCGACGGCGACCTCTACGTCGTGGGCCGTGAGCCCCTGCTCAGCGTGCCGTGGGCCGCCCTTCCGTCCCGCGGCGGCCTGCGCACCTCCGTCAACTCGTACGTCGCGCGCGGCCGCGCGCACGCCCGGCCCACGGGCGACCACCGGCTGCTCGCCGCCTCCGGCCCCGGCGTCGCCCACGGCGCCGCCGAGGCGCGCGGGGTGGGGGAGCAGTGGCCCGGCGCGACCGTGCTGACCGGCAAGGACGCCGTTACCGAACAGGTCCGCACCGCACTGGCCACCCATGACGTCGTCCACCTGGCCACCCACGGCCGGCACGACGCCGACAACCCGCTCTTCGCGAGCATCGAGCTCGCCGACGGCCCGCTGTTCGCCCACGAGCTCGACGGCACGCCGCTGCCCGGCTCGGTCGTGATCCTGTCTTCCTGCGAGGTCGGCGGTTCCACCCAGGTGCTCGGCGGCGAGCTCCTCGGCCTGACCTCGGTGCTGCTGCGCCTGGGTGCCCGCGCCGTCATCGCCTCGGTCGCCAAGCTCTCCGACGAGCTCGCCGCCCGCGTCATGCCCCGCCTGCACGCCCACCTGCGCGAGACCGACGACCCGGAGGCGGCGCTCGCGGCCGCGCTCCGCGACGTCGCAGAACCCGTGCCCCTGGTCTGCTTCAGCTCGGTCGAGGGCCTCGCCGCCGGGTGAATCAGCGGGCGAGGAGCAGTCCTTCACCCGGGCCAACGCCCTGACCTGCACCGTCGCGGCGCACGATGACAGGCTGCCCACGTCCCGCTATCGTTTCCCGCCCGGTGTCCCTCGGGCCACCGCGAGGCAAGGGGACCAAGCATGTGGCCGGAACTTGAGGCGGAGCTCCTGGCCGCCCGGGATCTGAACGCCCGGTCGCGGCCCGGCGACGCACTGCCACGGTTCCGGGACGTGCTCGACCGGCTCCGGGTCATGGACCACGCCGAGCTCGGCACCACCGACCGTGAACGCTGGGCCGAGGGCATGGTGCGGTCGCTGGCGGGCCAGGCGGTCGCCGTCCACTCCGTCGAGGACGCGCTGGACAAGCCCCTCGCCCTGCTCGACGACGCCGACGGCCGCGCCGATGCCGCACCGCGCCGGATCCGCCGGCGGCTCTCCGCCGTCGTCGACGGCACCCGGGGCCTGCTGCTGCAGCGCTCCGGCCGGCTCACCGACGCCCTCGCGGCCTTCGACCGGGTGCTCGCCGACGCGGACCAGCTCCCCGTGCGCGACCACGCGACCGCGCTGCTGAACCGCGGCGCGACCGCCATCGAGCTCGGCCGGCTCGACGCTGCGCTCGCGGACTTCGACGCCTGCCACGACGCCGCAGGCCGCGCCGACCTGCCTGGCATCGCCTCGCTCGCCCTGCACAACACGGGCTTCGTCCGGTATGCGCTCGGCGACCTGCCCGGGGCGCTGCAGGCCATGGCCGCGGCCCGCGCCGTCGACCCGGAGCGCGCCGACGGCGTGCTCGACATCGGCCGCGGCGCCGTCCTCTACGAGGCCGGCCTGCTCGAGGACGCCGAGCAGGTCCTCACCCAGGCGATCTCCCGCATGGTCGTCCCCGGCCGCGCTCAGCACCGCGCCGAGGCCGAGTACTTCCGCGCCCGCTGCCTGATGGCTCTGCACCGCTGGGACGAGGCGCGCACGGCGGCCGCGTTCGCCCGGCGGTACTACGTCGGCGTCGGCCACCCGCAGCGCGCTGCCGTCGCGCGCGTCGCCGAGCTGGAAGCCATCCTCCTGCCGATCCGCCGCGGCGAGTCTCCCGTGCCCGACGACGCACGCCGACGTGCCGAGCAGGCCATCCAGGCAGCCGAGGCGGGCGACGAGGTGGACCCGCTGCTCGGGCAGCGCCCTGGTCTGACCGCCCGGTTCGTCGCCGCGCACTGGTACCTGCTCGCCGGCGACGTCGGTGCGGCCCGCGCCGTCCTCGACAGCCTGCCCGACGGGCTGGCCGACGCCCCGTTGTCCACCCGCATCCAGCGGCAGACCGTCCTCGCGCAGCTCGCGTTCGCGTCGGGCGACAGGTCCGCCGGCATCGACGCCGTGCGCACGGGCCTCGGGCTGCTCGCCGACCAGCGCATGGGCCTTGGCTCGGTCGAGTCGGTGACCGCCGCCGCGGCGCACGGCGTCGACCTGCAACGGACCGACGTCGAGGCCGCGCTGCGCACCGGCCGGCCGGACTGGCTGTTCGAGGCGCTCGAACGCGGCCGGGCCACGTTCGCCGGCATGGGCGGCACCACCGCGCCGGACGAGCCCGCGATCGGTGCCCTCGTCACCGAGGCCCGCGGACTCGTCGTCCGGGCGCGCACCCTCACCGACCGGGACAGCGCGACCGAGCGCGCCCAGCTCTTCGAGCGGTCCCGCCGGCTCCTGGCCACGGCGCGCGAACGCGCCTGGCACCGCACCGGTGCCGACCCAGGCCCCGCCGACGACCGGCCGGCCACCACGGCGGAGGTCCGCGACCTGCTCGCCGCCCGCGACGACGGTGCCGTCGTCGCCAACTACCTGGTGATCGACGGCGTCCTGCGTTGTGTCCGCGTCGACGCGGACGGCGCGCGCACCCTGGCCCTCGGACCGCTGGCCGAGGTCACGGAGCGCGTGCTGCGCGTCCGCGCCGACTTCGGCGCGTGCGCCAACGAGCATGTGCCCCCGGCCCTGCGCGACGCCGCCCGCCGCTCCCTGACACGCAACCTCGACACGCTCGACCGCCTCCTTGCCGTGCCCATGGGCGCCGACGGCCCGCTGTACGTCGTGGGCCGGGAGCCCCTGCTCGGCGTCCCGTGGACGGCGCTCCCGTCCCGGCGCGGGCGGCGCACGACCGTCCGGTCCTTCATGGCGCGTGGCCGCGCGCACCCTCGCCCCGAAGGCAGCCACCGGCTGCTGGCCGCGTACGGCCCCGGCGTCACGCTCGGCGCGCGCGAGGTCCAGGCAGTCGGGGAGGTGTGGCCGGGCGCCACGGTCCTCACCGGGAGCGCGGCGACCACAGCCGCCGTACGATCCGTGCTCGCCACCCACGACATCGTGCACCTGGCCACCCACGGCAGGCACGACGCAGACAACCCGCTCTTCGCCTTCGTCGACCTCGCCGACGGCCCGCTGTTCGCCCACGAGCTCGACGGCACGCGGCTGCCCGGGTCGGTGCTCGTCCTGTCGGCCTGCGAGGTCGGCGGCTCGTCCCAGGTGGTCGGCGGCGAGGTGCTCGGCCTGTCGTCCGTGCTGCTGCGCCTCGGCGCCCGCGCCGTCATCGCCGCCGTCGCCCCGCTCTCCGACGCCGTCGCCGCGCGCGTCATGCCCAGGTTCCACGCCCACCTGCGCGCCACCGACGACCCCGAGGCCGCGCTCGCTGCGGCGCTCGCGGACGAGCCCGAGCCCGTACCGCTGGTGTGCTTCGCGTCCCTGGAGGGCCTGGAGCGTTGAGATACGAGGCCGCGCCGAACGTAGGATTGTTCGCTGCATGAGCCCCTGGAAGGGCGATCATCCCTACGTTCGGCGGGTTGTAGGGCGACGGCGCCTACGTTCGGCGCTGGCCGAGGAGCCTCGTTCGCGGGCGGCGTGTGGCACGTGACACACGCTGCCTGCACAGCGGCCGGTGGTTGCCATGTATAGTTCTCGGGTAACCCAAGACCGCCGGTCGTCCGACGCCGCCCGCTCGTCACGAGCACAGGACGGAAGAAGACCGAAGTCCCGCTGAGAGCGGGGGCCTGCGCAGGTGACGAACTCGAGTGCGGCCCTGCCGCGCGAACCGAGCCCCGTGCACCTGCGCCGGGGCTCTTTTTCTCGTTCCGGGGCGACGCCCGGGGCCCAGCGCCCCAGGGGACGGTGGTACCACCACCGGAAGGATTGCCATGGCGAGGCCGGACAAGGCAGCCGCTGTCGCAGAGCTCGCGGACAAGTTCCGCGACTCCAACGCGGCCGTGCTGACCGAGTACCGCGGGCTCACCGTCGCGCAGCTCAAGGAGCTGCGTCGGTCGCTCAGCGGCAACGCAACCTACGCCGTGGTGAAGAACACGCTGACGGGGATCGCGGCCAAGGAGGCCGGTGTCGAGGGTCTCGACGCCGACCTGAAGGGCCCGTCCGCCATCGCATTCGTGACCGGGGACCCGGTCGAGGCTGCGAAGGGTCTGCGTGACTTCGCCAAGGCGAACCCTGCTCTGGTCATCAAGGGCGGCGTGCTCGACGGCGCCGCGATGTCCGCTGCAGAGATCACGAAGCTCGCGGACCTCGAGTCCCGCGAGGTTCTGCTGGCCAAGGTGGCCGGCGGTCTGAAGGCCACGCTGACGCGTGCTGCTTACGCCTTCACCGCCAAGCCCGCCCAGGTCGCCCGTGCCATCGATGCCCTGCGTCAGAAGCAGGAATCGGAGGGTGCTGCCGCCTGACCAGGTGGCAGTGCCAGTTCACACCCCCCTGCTTCTCGCGGACCGGAACCGGTCCGCGAAGCGCCAACTGAAAGGAACGCCATCATGGCGAAGCTCTCCACCGACGAGCTCCTGTCCGCCTTCGAGGAGCTCACGCTCATCGAGCTCTCCGACTTCGTGAAGGCCTTCGAGGAGAAGTTCGACGTCACCGCCGCCGCTCCGGTCGCCGCTGTCGCTGCCGGCCCCGCGGGTGGCGCGCCGGCCGAGGCCGCCGAGGAGAAGTCGGAGTTCGACGTCATCCTCGAGGCCGCCGGTGACAAGAAGATCCAGGTCATCAAGGAGGTGCGCGCGCTCACGTCCCTCGGCCTGAAGGAGGCCAAGGACCTGGTCGACGGCGCGCCGAAGCCGGTTCTCGAGGGCGCCGACAAGGACGCCGCCGAGAAGGCGAAGGCCGCCCTGGAGGGCGCCGGCGCCACCGTCACCCTCAAGTGACCTCAGGCACCACCGCCTTCGGGCTGGTGTGACGGCGGCCCGGGCTCGTCCCGGGCGCCGTCCGCCGAACGCAGAGGCCCGCACCCCTCGGGGTGCGGGCCTCTCGCGTGCTCTGGATCGTCCGTCGGGGCGCCTGGTTCCGCGGCACTCGCCTCACCAGTGCGGATACGCAACGTTTCGAGGTTTACCACAGTCTCGAGGTGCGGGCCCTAGGGGGACTGGACATACTAGAACCAGATAGGTATGCTAGCGCTTTGCGCCCGCGTGTGCCCTCGACGCCTCCCCCTGCTTCCCGAAAGTCCTGGTCGCATCCCCCTCACCGGTGGGATGCCCTCCGGTGACCGGTGAAGTCCGGCAGAGCTTCCTGCAGCACCGCAGAGCGTACAGCGTTCACCCGAACTGCAGGGAAGGACCCCTCTTGGCTGCCTCGCGCACCCCTTCAGCTCCGTCCGCCGAAGCCATTGCGAACCGTACCGCTTCCCGTCGCGTTTCTTTCGCAAAGATCTATGAGCCACTCGAGGTCCCCGACCTGCTTGGCCTGCAGACCGAGAGCTTCGACTGGCTCCTTGGTAACCCAGCCTGGCAGGGCCGGGTAGAAACTGCCAAGGCGGCTGGTCGTAATGATGTCCCGGAAACCTCCGGACTGGAAGAGATCTTCGAGGAGATCTCCCCGATCGAGGACTTCGGCTCCTCGATGTCCCTCTCCTTCTCGAACCACCGCTTCGAGCCGCCGAAGTACACGGCGGACGAGTGCAAGGAGAAGGACTTCACGTACGCGGCCCCGCTGTTCGTCACCGCGGAGTTCGTCAACTACACCACCGGTGAGATCAAGAGCCAGACCGTGTTCATGGGCGACTTCCCGCTCATGACCGCGCGCGGCACCTTCATCATCAACGGCACCGAGCGCGTCGTCGTCTCGCAGCTGGTGCGTTCCCCGGGCGTGTACTTCGAGCGCACCCCGGACAAGACCAGCGACAAGGACGTCTTCTCCGCGAAGATCATCCCCTCGCGTGGTGCGTGGCTCGAGTTCGAGATCGACAAGCGCGACGCCGTCGGCGTGCGCGTCGACCGCAAGCGCAAGCAGTCCGTCACCGTCCTGCTCAAGGCCCTCGGTATGAGCGAGGCCGAGATCCGCGAGCAGTTCGCCGAGTTCCCGTCGGTGCTCGACACCCTCGAGAAGGACCACGTCCACACCGAGGACGAGGCCCTGGTCGACCTGTACCGCAAGATCCGCCCGGGTGAGCCGCCGACGGTCGAGGCCGGTCGCGCGCTGCTCGAGAACTTCTACTTCAACCCGAAGCGCTACGACCTGGCGAAGGTCGGCCGCTACAAGGCGAACAAGAAGCTCGGTGTCGACGCGGAGCTCGCCGACTCCACGCTGTCGCTGACCGATGTGGTCCACACGATCAAGTACCTGGCGTCGCTGCACGCGGACAAGACCACCATGGACGGCGTCCGCAACGGCCAGCCCGTCGAGGTGCGCGTCGAGACCGACGACATCGACCACTTCGGCAACCGCCGTATCCGTGCCGTGGGTGAGCTCATCCAGAACCAGGTGCGCACGGGTCTGTCCCGCATGGAGCGTGTCGTTCGCGAGCGCATGACCACGCAGGACGTCGAGGCCATCACGCCGCAGACGCTGATCAACATCCGTCCGGTCGTCGCGTCGATCCGTGAGTTCTTCGGCACCTCGCAGCTGTCGCAGTTCATGGACCAGAACAACCCGCTGGCCGGTCTGACGCACAAGCGTCGTCTGAACGCGCTGGGCCCGGGTGGTCTGTCCCGCGACCGCGCCGGCATGGAGGTCCGTGACGTCCACCCGTCGCACTACGGCCGCATGTGCCCGATCGAGACCCCTGAGGGTCCGAACATCGGTCTGATCGGCTCGCTGGCGTCGTTCGGTCGCATCAACCCGTTCGGCTTCATCGAGACGCCGTACCGCAAGGTCGAGAACGGCAAGGTCACCGACAACATCGAGTACCTCACGGCCGATGACGAGGACCGCTACATCATCGCGCAGGCCAACACGCCGCTGCTCGAGGACGGCACGTTCGTCCTCGACCGCGTCCTGGTCCGCACGAAGGGTGGCGAGACCAACGACATCCCGGGCGCCGAGGTCGACTACATGGACATCTCGCCGCGCCAGATGGTGTCGGTCGCGACGGCCCTGATCCCGTTCCTCGAGCACGACGACGCCAACCGCGCCCTCATGGGTGCCAACATGCAGCGCCAGGCCGTGCCGCTGGTGCGGTCCGAGGCCCCCGTGGTCGGTACCGGCATGGAGCGCCGTGCGGCGGTCGACGCCGGCGACGTCATCGTGGCGACCAAGCCCGGTGTGGTCACCGAGGTCTCGGCCGACCTGGTGCTCGTGGCGAACGACGACGGCACGACGGGCTCGTACCGCGTGCACAAGTTCGTGCGCTCCAACCAGGGCACGAGCTACAACCAGCGCGTGCTGGTCGACGAGGGTGCGCGGGTCGAGGTCGGCTCCGTGCTCGCGGACGGCCCGGCGACGGACGAGGGCGAGCTCGCGCTCGGCCGCAACCTGCTGGTCGCGTTCATGTCGTGGGAGGGTCACAACTACGAGGACGCGATCATCCTGTCGCAGCGCCTCGTGGAGGACGACGTCCTCTCCTCGATCCACATCGAGGAGCACGAGGTCGACGCCCGTGACACCAAGCTCGGCCCGGAGGAGATCACGCGGGACATCCCCAACGTCTCGGAGGAGGTCCTCGCGGACCTCGACGAGCGCGGCGTGATCCGCATCGGTGCCGAGGTCGGCGCCGGCGACATCCTGGTCGGCAAGGTCACCCCCAAGGGTGAGACCGAGCTGACCCCGGAGGAGCGTCTGCTGCGGGCCATCTTCGGCGAGAAGGCGCGCGAGGTGCGCGACACCTCGCTCAAGGTGCCCCACGGCGAGCAGGGCACGGTCATCGCGGTGCGCGAGTTCAACCGGGAGGACGGCGACGAGCTGCCCGCCGGCGTGAACCAGCTGGTGCGCGTGTACATCGCGCAGCGCCGCAAGATCACCGTCGGCGACAAGCTGGCCGGCCGCCACGGCAACAAGGGTGTCATCTCGAAGATCCTCCCGCAGGAGGACATGCCGTTCCTCGAGGACGGCACGCCGGTCGACGTCATCCTGAACCCGCTGGGTGTGCCGGGCCGCATGAACGTGGGCCAGGTGCTGGAGACCCACCTCGGGTGGATCGCCAAGCAGGGCTGGGACGTCTCGCTGGCCGAGGACAAGGGCGGCGAATGGCTGGAGAGCCTGCCCGAGGTCGCGCACAAGAGCGAGCCGAGCCGGCCCGTCGCCACCCCGGTGTTCGACGGTCTGGAGGAGGTCGCGCTCCGCGGTCTCTTCGGTGCCACCCTGCCCAACCGTGACGGTCAGCGGATGGTCAACCAGGACGGCAAGGCGCAGCTCTTCGACGGCCGCTCCGGCGAGCCGTTCCCGGAGCCCGTCTCCACCGGCTACATGTACATCCTGAAGCTGCACCACCTGGTCGACGACAAGATCCACGCGCGTTCGACCGGACCGTACTCGATGATCACGCAGCAGCCGCTGGGTGGTAAGGCGCAGTTCGGTGGTCAGCGCTTCGGTGAGATGGAGGTGTGGGCGCTCGAGGCGTACGGCGCCGCGTACACGCTCCAGGAGCTGCTCACCATCAAGTCCGACGACGTCCCGGGCCGCGTGAAGGTCTACGAGGCGATCGTCAAGGGCGAGAACATCCCCGACTCGGGTATCCCGGAGTCCTTCAAGGTGCTTCTCAAGGAGATGCAGTCGCTGTGCCTGAACGTCGAGGTGCTCTCGAGCGACGGTGTCTCCATCGAGATGAAGGAGTCCGACGACGAGGTGTACCGCGCCGCTGAGGAGCTCGGCATCGACCTCTCCCGGCGGCCGAACGCCGCCTCCAGCGTCGACGAGATCTGATACCAGGCCGCGCCCGTGCGAGCGGGCGCGGGCCTGGACACCCGAGGATTTTCGAGAACTTCAGGAAGTAGGACATCTTGCTCGACGTCAACGTCTTCGACGAGCTGCGTATCGGCCTGGCCACGGCCGAGGACATCCGTGCCTGGTCGCACGGTGAGGTCAAGAAGCCAGAGACCATCAACTACCGCACCCTCAAGCCGGAGAAGGACGGGCTCTTCTGCGAGAAGATCTTCGGTCCGACCCGCGACTGGGAGTGCTACTGCGGCAAGTACAAGCGCGTGCGCTTCAAGGGCATCATCTGCGAGCGCTGTGGTGTCGAGGTCACGCGCTCCAAGGTGCGCCGTGAGCGCATGGGCCACATCGAGCTCGCCGCCCCCGTCACGCACATCTGGTTCTTCAAGGGTGTGCCGTCCCGCCTGGGCTACCTGCTCGACCTGGCGCCGAAGGACCTGGAGAAGGTCATCTACTTCGCGGCCTACATGATCACGTCGGTCGACGACGAGGCGCGCCAGGAGGACCTGCCCAACCTGCAGAACGAGATCGATCTCGAGAAGAAGGAGATCTCCGACCGCCGGGACAACGACATCAACACCCGCGCCCAGAAGCTCGAGGCCGACCTGGCCGAGCTCGAGGCCGAGGGTGCCAAGGCTGACGCGCGCCGCAAGGTGCGCGACTCGGCCGAGCGCGAGATGGCTCAGCTGCGCAAGCGCGCGGACCAGGAGCTGGACCGCCTCGAGCAGGTCTGGGACCGCTTCAAGAACCTCAAGGTCGCTGACCTCGAGGGTGACGAGATGCTGTACCGCCAGCTCCAGGACCGCTACGGCACCTACTTCGAGGGTGCGATGGGCGCGAACGCGATCCAGCAGCGCCTGCAGAACTTCGACCTGGACGCCGAGGCTGAGTCGCTGCGCGAGACCATCCGCTCGGGCAAGGGCCAGCGCAAGACCCGTGCGCTGAAGCGCCTCAAGGTCGTCAACGCGTTCCTGACCACCACCAACTCGCCCACGGCGATGGTGCTGGACGCCGTCCCGGTCATCCCGCCGGACCTGCGCCCGATGGTGCAGCTCGACGGTGGCCGGTTCGCGACGTCGGACCTGAACGACCTGTACCGCCGCGTCATCAACCGGAACAACCGCCTCAAGCGGCTCCTGGACCTGGGCGCGCCGGAGATCATCGTCAACAACGAGAAGCGGATGCTCCAGGAGGCCGTGGACTCGCTGTTCGACAACGGCCGCCGCGGCCGCCCGGTCACGGGTCCCGGCAACCGTCCGCTGAAGTCGATCTCCGACATGCTCAAGGGCAAGCAGGGTCGGTTCCGCCAGAACCTGCTCGGCAAGCGCGTCGACTACTCGGGCCGTTCGGTCATCGTGGTCGGCCCGCAGCTCAAGCTGCACCAGTGCGGTCTGCCCAAGCAGATGGCGCTCGAGCTGTTCAAGCCGTTCGTCATGAAGCGGCTCGTGGAGCTGAACCACGCGCAGAACATCAAGAGCGCCAAGCGCATGGTCGAGCGCACGCGTCCTGTCGTCTGGGACGTGCTCGAAGAGGTCATCACGGAGCACCCCGTGCTCCTGAACCGTGCGCCGACGCTGCACCGTCTGGGCATCCAGGCGTTCGAGCCGCAGCTCGTCGAGGGCAAGGCCATCCACCTGCACCCGCTCGTCTGCGGCGCGTTCAACGCCGACTTCGACGGTGACCAGATGGCTGTGCACCTGCCCCTGAGCGCCGAGGCGCAGGCCGAGGCCCGCATCCTCATGCTCTCGAGCAACAACATCCTCAAGCCGTCGGACGGCCGTCCGGTGACCATGCCCTCGCAGGACATGATCATCGGTCTGCACCACCTCACGAGCGACCGTCCGGGCGCCGTGGGCGAGGGCCGTGCGTTCGGCTCCGTGGCCGAGGCCATCATGGCCTTCGACCGGGGCGAGCTGGACATCAACGCGCAGATCAAGCTGCGGATGTCCGACCTGGTGCCGCCGCTGAAGGACTTCGAGGCGCCCGAGGGCTGGGAGCCGGGTCAGCAGCTGCTGTTCGACACCACGCTCGGCCGTTACCTGTTCAACGAGACGCTGCCCGTCGACTACCCGTACGAGAACGGGGTCGCCGACAAGAAGCGCCTCTCGACGATCGTCAACGACCTCGCCGAGCGCTACCCGAAGGTGGAGGTGGCCGCGGCGCTGGACGCGCTGAAGGACGCCGGCTACCGGTGGGCCACGCGTTCCGGCGTCACGATCGCCATCTCGGACGTCGCGGCCCCGACCGTCAAGGGCGAGATCCTCGACGAGCACGAGGCCCGTGCCCTCAAGGTCCAGCAGCAGTTCGACAAGGGTCTGATCACGGACGACGAGCGCCGTCAGGAGCTCATCGAGATCTGGACCCAGGCGACCGACAAGGTCGCGTCGGCCATGCGGGTGAACCTCGAGAGCAACGCGCGGAACACCGTGATGCGCATGGTGGGTTCGGGCGCCCGTGGTAACTGGATGCAGGTCCGTCAGATCGCCGGTATGCGCGGCCTCGTGGCGAACCCGAAGGGCGAGATCATCCCTCGTCCGATCAAGTCCAACTACCGCGAGGGCCTGTCCGTCCTCGAGTACTTCATCGCGACGCACGGTGCCCGTAAGGGTCTGGCCGACACGGCTCTCCGTACGGCGGACTCGGGTTACCTGACCCGTCGTCTGGTGGACGTCTCGCAGGACGTCATCATCCGCGAGGAGGACTGCGGCACCGAGCGTGGCCTCACGCTGCCGGTGGCGGAGAAGCTCGCGGACGGCTCGCTCGTCCCGGACGACCGCGTCGAGACCAGCATCTACTCGCGCACCTTCGCGACCGACGTGGTGGACGCCGACGGCAACGTCATCGCGACCGCCGGGTCGGACGCCGGCGACGTCATCATCGACAAGGTCATCGCCGCGGGCATCGAGAACGTCAAGGTCCGTTCGGTCCTGACGTGCGAGTCCCGCGTCGGTACCTGCGCCAAGTGCTACGGCCGGTCGCTGGCCACGGGTCTGCTCGTGGACATCGGCGAGGCCGTCGGCATCATCGCGGCGCAGTCGATCGGTGAGCCGGGCACGCAGCTGACGATGCGTACCTTCCACACCGGTGGTGTGGCCGCGGCCGAGGACATCACGCAGGGTCTGCCGCGTGTCACCGAGCTCTTCGAGGCCCGCACCCCCAAGGGTGAGGCGCCGATCGCGGAGTACACGGGTCGCGTGACCATCGAGGACACCGAGCGGACGCGTCACCTCGTGCTGACGCCGGACGACGGTGGCGAGGAGATCAAGTACCCGGTCACGAAGCGTGCGCGCCTCAAGATCGCGGACGGCGACCACGTGACGGTCGGTACCCAGCTCGTCCAGGGTGCCGTCGACCCGAAGAAGGTGCTGCGCATCCTCGGCCCCCGTGCTACGCAGACGCACCTGGTGGACCAGGTCCAGGAGACCTACCGCAGCCAGGGCGTGGACATCCACGACAAGCACATCGAGGTCATCGTGCGGCAGATGCTGCGTCGCGTGACCGTGCTCGACTCGGGTGACTCGCAGCTGCTGCCGGGTGAGCTCGCGGAGCGCATGCGCTTCGAGGACGCGAACCGCAAGGCCGTGTCGGAGGGTGGCCAGCCGGCCGCCGGCCGTCCGGAGCTGATGGGCATCACGAAGGCGTCGCTCGCGACCGACTCGTGGCTCTCGGCGGCCTCCTTCCAGGAGACCACCCGGGTGCTCACCGAGGCGTCGATGAGCGGTCGTCGTGACCCGCTGCTCGGCCTCAAGGAGAACGTCATCATCGGTAAGCTCATCCCGGCCGGTACGGGTCTGCCCCGCTACCGCAACGTCGAGGTCGAGCCCACCGAGCAGGCCAAGGCCGAGCTCTACCCGAGCTTCGGCTACGACGAGATCGACTTCCCGACCCTGGGTATGGGTTCGGGCGAGGCGATCCCGCTGGAGGACCTGGACCTCGGCGACTTCCGCTGATCCTGGTCCGCTGACCGCGAGGTAGAGAGCGCCTGTCCTGCTCCGCACGGGTTCGTCCCGTACGAGAGCCGGGCAGGCGCTCTACTTCGCGGTTCTACGGGGTGCACCTCACACCCGATTCGTTTTGACCCCCCGTAGACACGCAGGTATTCTTAGAATTCGTGCCCGCGCCGTCGGGCCGCACCTCCTGAAGGCCGCCGCAAGGCAGCTTCGGAAAGCGGCCGATGTGAGTGCGTGGGCATCCCGGCGAGATCCTCCGGGGCACGTCGTGCCCCGATGGTGGAGCCGGGCCATCGAGCCGGTGGTACGTGGCGTAGCAGTCCCTGTCTGGGGCCTGTGGGTGCCGCATGCGATCGGCACGCACAAGCCAGAACCATTGACGGGGACGCCGGCAGGGCGTCGCCGAAGCTCAAGAAGACGACGGAGACGTAGTGCCTACGATCCAGCAGCTCGTCCGCAAGGGGCGGACCTCGAAGGCCGGGAAGTCGAAGACCCCGGCCCTCAAGGGCTCCCCCCAGCGGCGCGGCGTGTGCACCCGTGTGTACACCACCACCCCCAAGAAGCCGAACTCGGCCCTCCGCAAGGTCGCCCGCGTGAAGCTTTCCTCGCAGGTCGAGGTCACCGCGTACATCCCCGGTGTCGGCCACAACCTCCAGGAGCACTCCATCGTGCTCGTGCGCGGCGGTCGTGTGAAGGACCTTCCCGGTGTCCGCTACAAGATCGTCCGTGGCGCGCTCGACACGCAGGGCGTGAAGGGTCGCAAGCAGGCTCGGTCCCGTTACGGCGCCAAGAAGGAGAAGAGCTGATGCCCCGCAAGGGTCCGGCCCCGAAGCGGCCGCTCATCGTCGACCCGGTCTACGGGTCCCCGGTCGTCACGCAGCTGATCAACAAGGTGCTGCTCGACGGCAAGAAGTCGACCGCCGAGGCGATCGTCTACGGTGCCCTCGAGGGTGTCCGCGCCAAGACCGACGGCGACCCTGTCGTGGTCCTGAAGCGCGCGCTCGACAACGTCCGTCCCGCCCTCGAGGTGCGTTCCCGCCGTGTCGGTGGCGCCACCTACCAGGTGCCGGTCGACGTGCGCCCGACGCGTGCCACCACGCTCGCGCTCCGCTGGCTCACCGACTTCTCCCGCGCTCGCCGCGAGAAGACGATGACCGAGCGTCTCATGAACGAGATCCTCGACGCGTCGAACGGTCTCGGTGCCGCGGTCAAGCGCCGCGAGGACATGCACAAGATGGCCGACTCCAACAAGGCCTTCGCGCACTACCGCTGGTAGTAGCTTCCGAGCGGCCCCGGGTCACCCCCGGGGCCGTCGGTGGATGCAGTACCGCCGGCCACCCAAGCCCACCTTTAGACCAAGGGGTAAGACACCGTGGCACTCGACGTGCTGACCGACCTGAACAAGGTCCGCAACATCGGCATCATGGCCCACATCGATGCCGGAAAGACCACGACGACCGAGCGCATCCTGTTCTACACGGGTGTGAACTACAAGATCGGTGAGACGCACGACGGTGCGTCGACGATGGACTGGATGGAGCAGGAGCAGGAGCGCGGCATCACGATCACGTCCGCCGCGACGACCTGCTACTGGAAGAACAACCAGATCAACATCATCGACACGCCGGGCCACGTCGACTTCACGGTCGAGGTGGAGCGGTCGCTCCGCGTGCTCGACGGCGCGGTTGCCGTGTTCGACGGCAAGGAGGGTGTCGAGCCCCAGTCCGAGACGGTGTGGCGGCAGGCGGACAAGTACGACGTCCCGCGCATCTGCTTCGTCAACAAGATGGACAAGCTCGGTGCGGACTTCTACTTCACCGTGAAGACCATCGTGGAGCGCCTCAAGGCGAAGCCGCTGGTCATCCAGCTCCCGATCGGTGCGGAGAACGACTTCGAGGGCGTCGTCGACCTCATCGAGATGAAGGCGCTCACGTGGCGCGGCGACACCAAGATGGGCGAGGAGTACGAGGTCGAGGAGATCCCGGCCGACCTCGTCGAGAAGGCGCAGCAGTACCGCGCCGAGCTCATCGAGGCCGTCGCCGAGGCTGACGACGAGCTGCTCGAGAAGTTCCTCGGTGGCGAGGAGCTGTCGGTCGCCGAGATCAAGAGCGGCATCCGCAAGCTCGTCATCTCGTCCTCGGCCTTCCCGGTCCTGTGTGGCTCGGCGTTCAAGAACAAGGGCGTGCAGCCCATGCTCGACGCCGTCATCGACTACCTCCCGTCGCCGCTCGACGTCCCGGCCGTCCAGGGCCACGACGTCAAGGACGCCGAGAAGGTCATCGAGCGCCGCCCCGAGGAGTCGGAGCCGTTCTCGGCTCTCGCCTTCAAGGTCGCCACGCACCCGTTCTTCGGCAAGCTGACCTACGTCCGCGTGTACTCGGGCAAGGTCGCGCAGGGCGCCCAGGTGCAGAACTCGACCAAGGGCAAGAAGGAGCGCATCGGAAAGCTCTTCCAGATGCACTCCAACAAGGAGAACCCGGTCGAAGAGGCGCACGCCGGCCACATCTACGCGTTCATCGGGCTCAAGGACGTCACCACCGGTGACACCCTGTCGGACCCGGCGAACCAGGTCATCCTCGAGTCGATGAGCTTCCCGGAGCCTGTCATCGACGTGGCCATCGAGCCGAAGACGAAGGCCGACCAGGAGAAGCTGTCGACCGCCATCCAGAAGCTCGCGCAGGAGGACCCGACCTTCCGCGTCAAGCTGGACGACGAGACCGGCCAGACCGTCATCGGCGGTATGGGTGAGCTCCACCTCGACATCCTCGTCGACCGCATGCGTCGCGAGTTCAAGGTCGAGGCGAACGTCGGCAAGCCGCAGGTCGCGTACCGCGAGACGATCCGCCGCACGGCGGAGAAGATCGACTACACGCACAAGAAGCAGACCGGTGGTTCCGGCCAGTTCGCCAAGGTCCAGGTGACCTTCGCGCCGCTGGAGACGTCGGAGGGCGAGCTCTACGAGTTCGAGAACGCCGTCACCGGTGGCCGCATCCCGCGCGAGTACATCCCGTCGGTCGACGCCGGTATCCAGTCGGCCATGCAGCAGGGTGTGCTGGCGGGCTTCCCGGTCGTCGGCGTGAAGGCGACGCTGATCGACGGTGCGTACCACGACGTCGACTCCTCGGAGATGGCGTTCAAGATTGCCGGTTCGATGGTCTTCAAGGAAGGCGTCAAGCGCGCCGACCCTGTCCTGCTCGAGCCGGTCATGGCCGTCGAGGTGCGTACGCCTGAGGAGTACATGGGCGACGTGATCGGCGACATCAACTCTCGACGTGGCATGATCCAGTCCATGGAGGACGCGACCGGTGTGAAGGTCGTTCGCGCCCAGGTGCCGCTGAGCGAGATGTTCGGTTACATCGGTGACCTCCGGTCGAAGACCCAGGGTCGCGCGGTGTACTCGATGCAGTTCGACAGCTACGCCGAGGTTCCCAAGGCAGTTGCCGAAGAGATCATCAAGAAGACCCGGGGCGAGTGAGTCCCCACAGGTCGACCCGCACAACCAACCTGTAGGAAAAACCGCACGCCCCGCAGTTGTAGGCTTCTTGGCCGGACATCTGCAACGTTCGGAACATCTACCCAAGTCCCAGGAGGACCCCAGTGGCTAAGGCCAAGTTCGAGCGGACCAAGCCGCACGTCAACATCGGCACGATCGGTCACGTCGACCACGGTAAGACGACGCTGACCGCCGCGATCTCGAAGACGCTTGCGGACAAGTACCCGGAGCTCCCGGCGAACACGCAGCGCAACTTCGACGAGATCGACGCCGCGCCGGAGGAGAAGCAGCGCGGTATCACGATCAACATCGCGCACATCGAGTACGAGACGCCGAAGCGCCACTACGCGCACGTCGACGCTCCGGGTCACGCCGACTACATCAAGAACATGATCACCGGTGCCGCCCAGATGGACGGCGCGATCCTGGTGGTCGCCGCGACCGACGGTCCGATGGCCCAGACGCGTGAGCACGTGCTGCTCGCCCGTCAGGTCGGCGTGCCCTACCTGCTCGTCGCGCTCAACAAGTCCGACATGGTCGACGACGAGGAGATCCTCGAGCTCGTCGAGATGGAGGTCCGTGAGCTGCTGTCGTCGCAGGAGTTCGACGGCGACAACGCGCCGGTCGTTCGCGTCTCGGGCCTCAAGGCTCTCGAGGGCGACCCGGAGTGGGTCGAGAAGATCGTCGAGCTGATGGACGCCGTCGACGAGAACGTTCCGGAGCCGGAGCGCGACCTCGACAAGCCGTTCCTCATGCCGATCGAGGACGTCTTCACGATCACCGGTCGTGGCACCGTCGTCACCGGCAAGGTCGAGCGTGGAACCCTGGACATCAACTCCGATGTCGAGATCGTGGGTATCCGCGTCCCGCAGAAGACCACCGTCACGGGTATCGAGACGTTCCACAAGCAGATGGACCAGGCGCAGGCCGGCGACAACACCGGTCTCCTCCTGCGTGGCATCAAGCGCGAGGACGTCGAGCGTGGCCAGGTCGTCGTGAAGCCGGGTTCCATCACCCCGCACACGAACTTCGAGGCTCAGGTCTACATCCTGGGCAAGGACGAGGGTGGCCGTCACAACCCGTTCTACTCGAACTACCGCCCGCAGTTCTACTTCCGCACCACGGACGTCACCGGCGTCATCACGCTGCCCGAGGGCACCGAGATGGTCATGCCCGGCGACAACACCGAGATGACGGTCGAGCTGATCCAGCCGATCGCCATGGAGGAGGGCCTGGGCTTCGCCATCCGCGAGGGTGGCCGCACGGTCGGCTCCGGCCGTGTGACCAAGATCCTCAAGTGATCTTGGAGCACGAGCTCAGCTGACGGAAGTCAGCGATGCGGTGGGGCCCGGGCGCTTCGGCGTCCGGGCCCCGCTGTGTAGTAGTGGGCATCACACCGCCTTGCGTTTGGCGCATGCCAGGACGTATGGCAAGATTGCATAGTTGCCTGTCACAGGCGCGCTCTTTCAAGTGTCGAACAGTGTGCAGAACCGCAGCCCAGGCCCCGGATCGTTGGGGGCCGCCAGAGGCTGGAGCGGTCACCCTCCCGGGGTAATCCGGACGAGGGGTCGCGGGGTTTATCGCCTGCTGTTGGATGCGTATGGGCGCCCCGCGGAGCACACGTTCTCCGGTCTTCCGGAGGCACTGTTCCGAGCAGGCTCGGCAAACGTCGTGGTCGGTCCAGCTGTAGAGCTGGGTCAGATCACTTCCCAACGGCCCTTACGCCAGCAATGGTGTTCTGCGCCCGGCTGTGCCGCTCTAAGCGACACGCCCGAGTGCGTGGGTCGGACAGTAGCGGTTCGAGAGAGAGAGTCAGACGACGCCATGGCGGGACAGAAGATCCGCATCCGGCTCAAGTCCTACGACCACGAGGTGATCGACAGTTCGGCGCGCAAGATCGTCGACACGGTCACTCGCGCTGGTGCGACGGTCGTGGGTCCGGTGCCGCTGCCGACGGAGAAGAACGTCTTCGTTGTGATCCGGTCGCCTCACAAGTACAAGGACAGCCGCGAGCACTTCGAGATGCGTACGCACAAGCGGCTCATCGACATCATCGATCCCACGCCCAAGGCCGTCGACTCGCTCATGCGACTCGACCTGCCGGCGGACGTGAACATCGAGATCAAGCTCTGAGGCTGGAGGGGACATCATGACCAACCAGCAGAAGAACGTGACCGCGTTGCTCGGCACGAAGCTCGGTATGACCCAGCTCTGGGACGAGGCCGGTCGCCTCGTGCCGGTGACCGTGGTCTCCGTGGGCACCAACGTGGTGACCCAGATCCGTACGGTGGACGCCGACGGCTACGCGGCTGTTCAGCTCGCGGCCGGCCAGGTCGACCCCCGCAAGGTCACCAAGCCCCTCAAGGGCCACTTCGAGAAGGCCGGCGTGACGCCGCGCCGTCACGTGGCCGAGGTCCGCACCGAGAACGCGTCCGAGTTCACGCTCGGCCAGGAGATCACCGCCGAGGCCTTCGAGGCCGGCGCCCTGGTCGACGTGGTCGGTACCACCAAGGGCAAGGGCACCGCCGGTGTCATGAAGCGTCACGGCTTCTCCGGCGTGGGCGCCTCGCACGGTGCACACCGCAACCACCGCAAGCCCGGCTCGATCGGTGGCGCCTCGACGCCGTCGCGAGTCTTCAAGGGCCTGCGGATGGCCGGTCGGATGGGTAACGCCCGTCAGACCACCCAGAACCTGACCGTTCACGCGGTCGACGCCGAGAAGGGTCTGCTGCTCGTCAAGGGCGCGGTTCCCGGCCCCAAGGGTGGCGTCGTCCTCGTGCGTAACGCCGCGAAGGGAGCGTGAAACCGATGACCGCTCTGACTGTCGACGTCCTGGACGCCCAGGGCAAGAAGTCCGGCACCGCCGAGCTCCCCTCTGAGGTGTTCGACGTCGCCGTGAACGTCCCGCTGATCCACCAGGTGGTCGTTGCGCAGCGCGCAGCCGCCCGCCAGGGCACGGCCTCCACGAAGACTCGTGGCGAGGTCCGTGGTGGTGGCCGCAAGCCGTACAAGCAGAAGGGCACCGGTCGCGCCCGCCAGGGTTCGACGCGCGCCCCGCAGTTCGCCGGTGGTGGCACCGTCCACGGCCCGCAGCCGCGCAAGTACGACCAGCGCACCCCGAAGAAGATGAAGGCCGCCGCGCTCCGCGGTGCGCTCTCCGACCGCGCCCGCGCCGGTCGCGTGCACGTCGTCGCCGGCTTCGGCATCGAGGGCGTTCCGTCGACCAAGACGGCACTCGCCACGATCAAGAAGTTCACGGAGCGCGAGAACGTGCTCGTCGTGACGCAGCGTGACGACGAGACGACGATCAAGTCGCTCCGCAACGTTCCCGAGGTGCACCTCCTGGTCGCTGACCAGCTGAACACCTACGACGTGCTCGTCTCCGACGACGTGATCTTCACCGAGGGCGCGCTCGCCGCGTTCCTCGAGGGCCCCGCCAAGGGCGCGAAGGCTGTCGCCACGGAGACCGAGGCCGAGACCGCTGAGGAGACCGCCAAGTGAGCGTCACCGTGAAGGACCCGCGCGACATCCTGCTCGCGCCGGTCGTCTCCGAGAAGAGCTACAACCTTCTCGACGAGGGCAAGTACACCTTCATCGTGGACCCGAGCGCCAACAAGACCGAGATCAAGATCGCGATCGAGAAGGTCTTCAGCGTCAAGGTCGCTTCGGTGAACACGATCAACCGCAAGGGCAAGACGCGTCGCACGCGTTTCGGCCTCGGCAAGCGCAAGGACACGAAGCGTGCGATCGTCACCCTCCGCGAGGGAACGATCGACATCTTCGGCGGTCCGGTCGGCTGAGCTGACGAGAGACGATTGAGGACAGGTTTCCATGGGAATCCGTAAGTACAAGCCGACGACGCCCGGCCGCCGCGGCTCCAGCGTCGCCGACTTCGTCGAGGTCACGCGCTCGCAGCCGGAGAAGTCTCTGATCCGGCCGCTGAGCAAGACCGGTGGCCGTAACAACACCGGTCGTATCACGACGCGGCACAAGGGCGGTGGCCACAAGCGCGCCTACCGCGTCATCGACTTCCGTCGCCACGACAAGGACGGCGTGCCCGCGAAGGTCGCTCACATCGAGTACGACCCCAACCGCACGGCTCGCATCGCGCTCCTGCACTACGCGGACGGCGAGAAGCGCTACATCATCGCGCCGAACAAGCTGTCGCAGGGCGACCGCATCGAGGCCGGTGCAGGCGCCGACATCAAGCCCGGCAACAACCTGCCGCTGCGCAACATCCCGACCGGTACGGTCATCCACGCCATCGAGCTCCGGCCCGGTGGCGGCGCGAAGATCGCCCGCTCGGCCGGTGCGTCGGTGCAGCTCGTTGCCAAGGACGGCCCGTACGCGCAGCTGCGCATGCCGTCCGGCGAGATCCGCAACGTCGACCTGCGCTGCCGCGCGACGGTCGGCGAGGTCGGCAACGCCGAGCAGTCGAACATCAACTGGGGCAAGGCCGGCCGCATGCGCTGGAAGGGCAAGCGCCCGACCGTCCGTGGTGTCGCCATGAACCCGGTCGACCACCCCCACGGTGGTGGTGAGGGTAAGACGTCCGGTGGTCGTCACCCGGTCAGCCCCTGGGGCCAGGCGGAGGGTCGTACCCGCCGCCCGAACAAGTCGAGCGACCGGATGATCGTCCGTCGCCGTCGTACCGGCAAGAAGCGCTGATAGGAGCCTGAAACATGCCTCGTAGCCTGAAGAAGGGCCCCTTCGTCGACGGCCACCTCCAGAAGAAGGTGGACGTCCAGAACGAGAAGGGGACCAAGAATGTCATCAAGACCTGGTCCCGTCGGTCGGTCGTCACGCCCGACTTTCTCGGTCACACCTTTGCCGTGCACGACGGTCGCAAGCACGTCCCGGTCTTCGTGACCGAGGCGATGGTCGGCCACAAGCTCGGCGAGTTCGCTCCCACGCGGACCTTCCGCGGCCACGTGAAGGACGACAGGAAGGGTCGTCGCCGCTGAGGCGTGGGGTCACCCCACCCAACAGCAGTGATGACCTGGACTGTCTGAGAAAAGGAAGCAGGACAGCAATGGAAGCCAAGGCGCAGGCGCGGTTCGTCCGTGTCACGCCCCAGAAGGCCCGGCGCGTCGTGGACCTCATCCGTGGCAAGCAGGCCTCTGAGGCCGTCGCGGTGCTGAAGTTCGCACCGCAGGCCGCCAGCGAGCCGATCCGCAAGGTTGTGGAGAGCGCGATCGCCAACGCTCGGGTGAAGGCCGACCGCGCCAGCGAGCGCTTCGACGAGAACGACCTGGTCGTCTCCGTCGCGTTCGTCGACGAGGGGCCGACGCTCAAGCGGTTCCGCCCGCGGGCTCAGGGACGTGCAACGCGCATTCTCAAGCGCACCAGCCACATCACCGTGGTGCTCGCCGACAAGGAAGGGGCCCGATAGTGGGACAGAAGGTTCACCCGCACGGGTACCGCCTCGGTATCACCACCGACCACCGGTCGCGTTGGTTCGCCGACAGCACCAAGCCTGGTCAGCGGTACCGCGACTACGTCCGTGAGGACGTCCAGATCCGCAAGCTCATGGGCACCGGCCTCGAGCGTGCCGGCATCTCCAAGGTCGAGATCGAGCGCACCCGCGACCGCGTCCGCGTGGACATCCACACGGCGCGTCCGGGCATCGTCATCGGCCGTCGTGGTGCTGAGGCCGACCGCATCCGCGGTGAGCTCGAGAAGCTCACGGGCAAGCAGGTTCAGCTCAACATCCTCGAGGTCAAGAACGCGGAGATCGACGCGCAGCTGGTTGCTCAGGGCATCGCCGAGCAGCTCGCCAGCCGTGTCTCCTTCCGTCGTGCGATGCGCAAGGGCATGCAGTCCGCCCAGCGCGCCGGCGCGAAGGGTATCCGCGTGCAGGTCTCCGGCCGCCTCGGTGGCGCCGAGATGAGCCGTTCGGAGTTCTACCGCGAGGGCCGCGTGCCCCTGCACACGCTCCGCGCGTACATCGACTACGGCTTCTACGAGGCCCGCACCACCTTCGGCCGCATCGGCGTGAAGGTGTGGATCTACAAGGGCGAGACCACCGAGAAGGAGTTCGCCGCTCAGCAGGCTGCAGCCGCGCCCCGTCAGGGCCGTGGCCGGGGCGACCGCCCTGAGCGTGGCGAGCGCGGCGGAGACCGTCGTGGCGGTCGTCGCAACGAGCGTCCGGCCGAGCGTAGCGCCGAGTCCGCCCCCGCGGACCAGGCTGCTGCCGCTCCGGCCGCAGAGACCGGAACGGAGGCCTGACCATGCTGATCCCGCGCAGGGTCAAGCACCGCAAGCAGCACCACCCGTCGCGCTCCGGCGCGGCGAAGGGTGGCACCCAGATCGCGTTCGGCGACTTCGGCATCCAGGCACTGGAGCCGGCGTACGTCACCAACCGCCAGATCGAGGCGGCGCGTATCGCAATGACCCGCCACATCAAGCGTGGCGGCAAGGTGTGGATCAACATCTACCCCGACCGTCCGCTGACGAAGAAGCCTGCCGAGACCCGCATGGGTTCCGGTAAGGGTTCGCCGGAGTGGTGGGTCGCCAACGTCAAGCCGGGCCGCATCGTTTTCGAGCTGGCCGGCGTGGACGAGTCCCTTGCTCGCGAGGCCATGCGCCGCGCGATGCACAAGCTCCCGATGAAGTGCCGTTTCGTGGTGCGCGAGGGTGGTGTCTGATGGCTATCGGTACCCAGGGGCTCGCCCCGATCGATCTGGACGGCATGGACGACGAGACTCTCGTCGGCAAGCTGAAGGAAGCCAAGGAGGAGCTGTTCAACCTCCGCTTCCAGTCGGCGACCGGCCAGCTCGAGAGCCACGGTCGTCTCAAGGCCGTGCGTCGCGACATCGCCCGGATCTACACGATCCTGCGCGAGCGCGAGCTCGGCATCCGTACGGCTCCGAGCGTGAGTGAGTGAGGCAATGAGCGACAACACGACTGCTGCTGAGGCCCCCGAGGCCCAGCGCGCGACGCGTAAGGTGCGCCGTGGCTACGTGGTGAGCGACAAGATGGACAAGACCATCGTGATCGAGGTCGAGGACCGGGTGAAGCACCCCCTCTACGCCAAGGTCATCCGTCGCACCACGAAGGTCAAGGCGCACGACGAGCAGAACAGCGCCGGCATCGGCGACCTGGTTCTGATCATGGAGACCCGCCCGCTGTCCGCCACCAAGCGGTTCCGGCTCGTGGAGATCCTCGAGAAGGCCAAGTAAGACTTCTCTTCCCGCTGGGGGCGGTGCGTGACACACGTACGCGTGGCGCCCCCAGCACAGCAACTATCCGTTCGGCCAGGCTCGCCGGAAGCAGTCCGCGCGAGAACCAGTTCGACGACAGGAGTTCACTCAAATGATCCAGCAGGAGTCGCGACTTCGGGTCGCCGACAACACGGGTGCCAAGGAGATTCTCTGCATCCGCGTTCTCGGTGGCTCCGGCCGTCGCTACGCCGGAATCGGCGACACCATCGTCGCCACCGTCAAGGACGCGATCCCGGGCGGCAACGTGAAGAAGGGCGACGTCATCAAGGCCGTCGTCGTCCGGACCGCCAAGGAGCGCCGTCGTCCGGACGGTTCCTACATCAAGTTCGACGAGAACGCCGCCGTCATCCTGAAGAACGACGGCGAGCCTCGCGGCACCCGCATCTTCGGCCCGGTGGGTCGTGAGCTGCGTGACAAGCGGTTCATGAAGATCATCTCGCTGGCTCCGGAGGTGCTCTGACCATGGCGAAGATCAAGAAGGGCGACCAGGTCATCGTGATCTCGGGTCGCGACAAGGGCAAGACCGGCCGCGTGCTCGAGGTCCTGAAGGACTCCGACCGTCTCGTGGTCGAGGGCGTGCAGCGCGTCACGAAGCACACCAAGGTGGGCCAGTCGCAGCGCGGCACCCGCACCGGTGGCATCGAGACGGTCGAGGCGCCGATCCACGTGAGCAACGTGATGATCGTCGACCCGGAGACCAAGAAGGGCACCCGTGTCGGGTACCGCCTCGAGCAGGTGGAGCGGGACGGTCGTACCAAGACCGTCCGGATCCGCGTCGCGAAGCGCTCCGGGAAGGACATCTGATGACCGAGACGACCATCGAGGCCCCGGCCCAGCCGCGCCTCAAGCAGAAGTACCGCGAGGAGATCCTCTCGGCGCTGATCGAGGAGTTCGGCCACAAGAACCTGCACCAGGCCGGCGGTCTCACGAAGATCGTCGTGAACATGGGTGTGGGCGACGCGGCCAAGGACTCGAAGCTCATCGAGGGCGCGATCCGCGACCTCTCGGCGATCACCGGTCAGAAGCCGCAGGTCACCAAGGCCCGTAAGTCCATCGCTCAGTTCAAGCTGCGCGAGGGCATGCCGATCGGTGCGCACGTCACGCTCCGCGGCGACCGCATGTGGGAGTTCCTCGACCGCCTGCTGTCCACCGCTCTGCCGCGTATCCGCGACTTCCGCGGTCTGTCGCCCAAGCAGTTCGACGGGCACGGCAACTACACCTTCGGTCTCACGGAGCAGTCGATGTTCCACGAGATCGACCAGGACAAGATCGACCGGGTCCGCGGGATGGACATCACGGTCGTGACGACGGCGACGACCGACGACGAGGGCCGCTCCCTGCTGCGCCGTCTCGGCTTCCCCTTCAAGGAGAACTGACATGGCGAAGAAGGCCCTGATCAACAAGGCGGCCGGCAAGCCGAAGTTCGCGGTTCGCGCCTACACCCGGTGCCAGAAGTGCGGTCGCCCGCACTCCGTCTACCGCAAGTTCGGCCTGTGCCGTATCTGCGTGCGGGAGATGGCCCACCGTGGCGAGCTTCCCGGCGTCACCAAGAGCAGCTGGTAACACAACTACGCCGTAGGTCTGTCCGGCCACACGAGGCCGTTCGGATACCCCGGCGAGGAAGGGCAAGAGCCCGATGACTATGACCGACCCGATCGCAGACATGCTGACCCGTCTGCGTAACGCGAACTCGGCGCACCACGACACGGTCACCATGCCGTCGTCGAAGCTGAAGACGCACATCGCTGAGATCCTGCAGGCCGAGGGCTACATCGCCGGCTGGTCCGTGGAGGACGCCCAGGTGGGCAAGTCCCTCACGCTCGAGCTGAAGTACGGCCAGAACCGGGAGCGCGCCCTGGCGGGCGTGCGCCGCATCTCGAAGCCCGGCCTGCGCGTCTACCGCAAGTCCACCGAACTGCCCAAGGTCCTCGGCGGCCTGGGCGTGGCGATCCTGTCCACGTCCTCCGGCCTGCTGACCGACCGCCAGGCACAGGCCAAGGGCGTCGGCGGCGAAGTCCTCGCCTACGTCTGGTAATCCGGAAAGGAGAAAACGCCAATGTCTCGAATCGGCAAGCTTCCCGTTCCGGTCCCGGCCGGCGTGGACATCACTGTCAGCGGCGCGCTCGTGACCGTGAAGGGCCCCAAGGGTTCTCTCGAGCACACCGTGCCCGCACCCATCAATGTCGCCCAGGAGGACGCCCAGCTCGTGGTGTCCCGCCCGGACGACGAGCGGAACTCCCGTGCGCTGCACGGCCTCACCCGCACCCTGATCGCCAACATGATCACGGGCGTGACCGAGGGCTACGAGAAGAAGCTCGAGATCGTCGGTACTGGTTACCGTGTCGTGGCGAAGGGTTCGAACCTCGAGTTCGCACTGGGCTTCAGCCACCCCGTTGTCATCGAACCCCCCGCGGGTGTCACGTTCGCTGTCGAGAGCCCCACCAAGTTCTCGGTCTCGGGCATCGACAAGCAGCAGGTCGGCGAGGTCGCAGCGAACATTCGCAAGATCCGCAAGCCCGAGCCCTACAAGGGCAAGGGCGTGCGCTACGCCGGCGAGAACGTCCGCCGCAAGGTCGGAAAGGCTGGTAAGTGACGATGGCTATCAAGATCCTGGGCAAGGGCAAGTCCGTCGCTCGCCAGCGTCGTCACCTGCGCCTGCGCAAGAAGATCACCGGCACCGCCGTTCGTCCCCGTCTGGTTGTCACCCGCTCCGCGCGCCACATGGTCGCGCAGATCGTGGACGACAGCGTGGGCAAGACCGTCGCCTCGGCGTCGACCCTCGAGGCCGACCTGCGTGCGTTCGACGGCGACAAGACGGCCAAGGCCCGCAAGGTCGGCGAGCTCGTCGCCGAGCGTGCCAAGGCTGTCGGCGTCGACACCGTCGTGTTCGACCGCGGCGGCAACAAGTACCACGGTCGCGTCGCTGCTGTGGCTGACGGCGCCCGCGAGGGCGGTCTGGCCCTGTGATGACAAACGCACGGAAGAAGAGGACTCTCTGATGGCTGCAGGGCAGCGCAGCGGCGCCCCCCAGGGTGCCGCCACCGAGAACAAGGACCGTAACGACCGCCGTGGCGGCGGGCGTCGCGACGACCGCCGCGGCGGTCGCGAGGAGAAGAGCGCCTTCGTCGAGAAGGTCGTCTCCATCAACCGCGTCGCCAAGGTCGTCAAGGGCGGCCGTCGCTTCAGCTTCACCGCGCTCGTCGTGGTGGGCGATGGCGACGGCACCGTCGGCGTCGGCTACGGCAAGGCCAAGGAGGTGCCCGCGGCTATCGCCAAGGGTGTCGAGGAGGCGAAGAAGAACTTCTTCCGCGTCCCTCGCATCCAGGGCACCATCCCGCACCCCATCCAGGGTGAGGCCGCTGCCGGTGTCGTGTTCCTGCGTCCGGCGTCCCCGGGTACCGGTGTTATCGCCGGTGGTCCGGTCCGCGCCGTGCTGGAGTGCGCCGGCATCCACGACGTGCTGAGCAAGTCGCTCGGTTCGTCCAACGCGATCAACATCGTGCACGCCACGGTCGCGGCCCTGCGGGGTCTCGAGGAGCCGGCCGCAGTTGCCGCTCGTCGTGGGCTCCCGCTGGAGGACGTGGCCCCGGCCGCGCTGCTCCGCGCGCAGGCCGCCGGTCGTGCCGAGTCGACTGCAAAGGCGGGTGCGTGATGGCTCGACTGAAGGTGACTCAGACCAAGTCCGCCATCGGCGGCAAGCAGAACCAGCGTGACACGCTGCGGACGCTCGGCCTCAAGCGGATCGGCGACACCGCCGTGAAGGAGGACCGCGCGGAGATCCGTGGCATGGTCAAGACGGTGGCGCACCTCGTCGCCGTCGAGGAGGTCGAGTGATCATGGCGGAGAACAAGCCGCTGAAGGTCCACCACCTCCGTCCGGCCCCCGGCGCCAAGACCGCGAAGACCCGTGTGGGTCGCGGTGAGGGCTCGAAGGGTAAGACGGCAGGCCGTGGTACCAAGGGTACGAAGGCTCGTTACCAGGTCCCCGCGGGCTTCGAGGGTGGGCAGATGCCTCTGCACATGCGCCTTCCGAAGCTCCGTGGCTTCAAGAACCCGTTCCGCGTCGAGTTCCAGGTCGTGAACCTGGACAAGCTTTCCGAGCTGTTCCCCGAGGGTGGCTCCGTCACCGTCGAGGACCTGGTCGCGAAGGGCGCGGTCCGTAAGGGCCAGCCCGTGAAGGTGCTCGGCAACGGCGACATCACCGTCAAGCTCGAGATCGCGGTCGACCGCGTCTCGGCGTCCGCCAAGGAGAAGATCCTGGCGGCCGGCGGTACGGTCTCGGAGGCCTGAGACAGCTGACAGGGCCGGCGGCGCGTGAGCGCGGCCGGCCCTGTGTGCTCTCTTGAGTATTTCCGGGAGCGAACGTGGTCCAACGGACCTCGTAAGCAACGTAGAATCCGACACGGTCTGGCTGCACCGTTGTGGTCTGGCCCACGTTCGACTCACCTCGCCGGCGTCCCGCCGGCGACACTAGATCCCGCAACGGCGGGCCAGGAGGATAGGGTGCTCAGCGCTTTCGGCCGGGCTTTCCGGACGCCAGACCTGCGGCGCAAGCTGCTGTTCACGATCGCCATCATGACGATCTTCCGCCTCGGGTCGTTCATCCCGACTCCGGGCGTGGACTACGCGAACGTGCAGCAATGTATCGCGCAGGCGGACAACGACAGCCTGCTCGGCCTGATCAACGTCTTCAGCGGCGGCGCGCTGCTGCAGCTGTCGATCTTCGCCCTCGGGATCATGCCGTACATCACGGCCAGCATCATCGTGCAGCTGCTTCGCGTGGTCATCCCGCGCTTCGAGGCCCTGCACAAGGAGGGCCAGTCGGGCCAGACCAAGCTGACCCAGTACACGCGCTACCTGACGATCGCCCTCGCGATCCTCCAGTCGACGACCGTCATCACGACGGCGCGCCAGGGCCTGCTCTTCAGCGGCTGTGGCCTGGACGTCATCGCGGACGACAGCATCCTGACCTCCATCTTCATGGTCATCACCATGACCGCTGGTACCGGCCTGGTCATGTGGCTCGGCGAGCTCATCACCGAGCGCGGCGTCGGCAACGGCATGTCGCTCCTGATCTTCACGTCGATCGCGGCCAGCTTCCCGACCTCCCTCTGGTCGATCGCCGGTGGCGCCAACGGCGTCGTGAACTTCACGATCATGGTCCTCGTGATCATCCTGGTCATCGGCCTCGTGGTGTTCGTCGAGCAGTCGCAGCGCCGCATCCCGGTGCAGTACGCCAAGCGCATGGTGGGCCGCCGCATGTACGGCGGCACCAGCACGTACATCCCGATCAAGATCAACATGTCCGGCGTGATCCCCGTGATCTTCGCGGCGTCGATCCTCGCCATCCCGGGGCTTCTCGCCCAGTTCGGGGACCAGAGCTCCGAGTGGGTCATCTGGATCTCCAACAACCTGGTCCAGCAGTCGTCGCCGCTGTACATCGCGATCTACACGCTGATGATCATCTTCTTCTGCTTCTTCTACACCTCGATCACGTTCAACCCGGACGAGGTCGCGGACAACATGAAGAAGTACGGCGGCTTCATCCCCGGCATCCGGGCCGGCCGCCCCACGGCGGAGTACCTCGACTTCGTGATCACCCGGATCACCTCCGCCGGTTCCCTGTACCTCGCGCTGATCGCGCTGATCCCGACGCTGGTGCTCGTCTTCCTTGGCGTCAGCACCAACCTGCCCTTCGGCGGTAGCTCGATCCTCATCGTGGTCGGCGTCGGGCTGGAGACGGTCAAGCAGATCGACTCCCAGCTGCAGCAGCGCCACTACGAAGGATTCCTCCGTTGAGCCAGACTCCCACCACCGCCACTCGCCGCGAGCTGCACGCTCGTCCGGACCGGGAGGGCCAGGTCACCCGCCTGGTCATCATGGGCCCGCAGGGCGTCGGCAAGGGCACGCAGGCAGCGCGCCTTGCCGAGGTCTTCGGGATCGTGGCGATCTCCACCGGTGACATCTTCCGGGCCAACATCAAGGACAGCACGGACCTCGGCAACACGGCGCAGGCCTACATCGACAAGGGCGAGCTCGTTCCGGACGAGGTCACCAACGCCATGGTTCGCGACCGCCTGGGACAGGACGACGTCAAGGCCGGCTTCCTGCTCGACGGCTACCCGCGCAACGCGGCCCAGGTCAGCGAGCTGGACGCCGCGCTGGCCGGCTTCGGCTGGGAGCTGGACGGCGTGATCGAGCTGACCGCGGAGCGGGACGTGCTCATGGAGCGCCTCGCCAAGCGTGCGGACGAAGAGGGGCGCGAGGACGACACCCCCGAGGGGATCGCCCGGCGCCTCGACATCTACTACAGCGAGACGGCACCCCTCACCGCGGCCTACGCGGAGCGAGGGCTGCTGGCCAAGGTGGACGGCGTCGGCGAGATCGCCGAAGTCACCGACCGCATCGTCGCCTCGCTCGCGACCCAGCTGGGCTGAGCGGTGGTCTTCGGCCGGGAGCGGATCGAGTACAAGACACCGGACCAGGTGCGCCTCATGCGGCGCGCCGGTCTGGTGGTCGCCGACACGCTCGCCGCGGTCCGGGCGGCTGCCCGGCCCGGCCTGACCACCGCCGACCTCGACGCCGTCGCCGCGCGCACGATCGAGGCGGCCGGCGCCAAGCCGTCGTTCCTGGGCTACCACGGCTTCCCTGCGGTCATCTGCGCCTCGGTCAACGACGAGGTCATCCACGGCATCCCGGGCAGCCGGGTGCTCGCCGCGGGTGACCTCGTCTCGATCGACTGCGGCGCGATCGTCGAGGGCTGGCACGGCGACTCGGCGATCTCGTTCGTCCTGGGCCCCGAGGGCGCCCTGGACCACCGCCTGCCCGACGACGCCCTGGTCGCCGCCGGAGCGGATCTCGCCGACATCGCGCTCGTCCGGGCGACCGAGACGGCCATGTGGGCCGGCATCGCGTCCCTGGCGTCGGCCAAGCGGCTCAACGCCGTGGGCGAGGCCGTCGAGACCGCCGTCGAGCTGGCCGGGGAGTTCACCGGCACCGAGTACGGGATCGTCGAGGAGTACGTGGGGCACGGCATCGGCACCGCCATGCACCAGCCCCCGGACGTGCACAACTACCGGACCTCCGGGTCGGGCCCGCGCCTGCGGCCCGGCATGTGCCTCGCCATCGAGCCGATGATCAGCCGAGGCGGCGGCGAGACCAAGGTGCTCGCGGACGACTGGACCGTGGTCACGACCGACGGCTCGCGCGCGGCCCACTGGGAGCACTCGACGGCGATCATGGCGGACGGCATCGTCGTCCTGACGGCCGTCGACGGGGGAGCGGAGCGCCTCGCCGACTTCGGCGTGCGGCCCGTCGACCTCGGCTGAGAAACTTCACCCCGGGGGCTATTTAAGGCCCAGTCAGTTGGCTAGGATCGGCCCGTGACCGACGACGCGCACACCCTGCCCGACACCGGTGCCCGGGCGCCGGCGCGCGCCGTGCCGGGGCGGGCGCGCGGGCGGTGGTACGCGCGGGTCCCGGCGGCGCTCGGACGAGGGCTGCGCCGTCTCGGGCGCTGGCTCGCCGTCTGGGGACGCAGGCTCGCCCCGAGTCCCTACCTGTGGGTCGGGATCGTGCTCGGTTTCGGCACCTCGCTCCTCGTGTGGGAGTCGGTCCTGCTGCTCGGCATCGTGGTGTGGCTGTTCGGGATCTGGGTCTGGGTCACCCGCGGGCGGCCCGTGCTCGTGGCGCTCGGCCTGGGCATCGTGCTCGGCTGGCTCCCGATGCTGTACTTCTTCGTGGACAGCCTGCCCCACACGATGATCGGTCTGCCGGGGGTCGAGTACGACCTCTGAGGCGCCCCGCGTGGCGAGGCTCACGCGCCGGACGTGCGCCGTCGGCGGTCTTCGCTTTGAATGGTTTACGAACTGACGTAAGATAGATCGCTGGGTGTAGTCCGTCCAACGCCTCCAGATCTTGAAAGGGTGCCGACGGCGCCTGCCGGTCCCCGCGCATGCGGGGCGCAGGCCGAGGCACACGAGGTAGGCGGTACACGGACACACGCGACATCCACACCCGACTGACGGTCTCGCAGGTCTCCTGCGGTGCCGTGGGCGTGGAAGCAGTCACGACGAGAGTTAGCGGAGGATATGGCAAAGAAGGACGGTGTCATCGAGATCGAGGGCAGTGTGATCGAGGCTCTGCCGAACGCGATGTTCCGCGTCGAGCTGTCGAACGGTCACAAGGTTCTCGCGCACATCTCGGGAAAGATGCGTCAGCACTACATCCGGATCCTCCCCGAGGACCGCGTGGTGGTGGAGCTCAGCCCGTACGACCTGTCCCGCGGCCGGATCGTCTACCGCTACAAGTAGTCAGTCCCCGATCCGGGGCTGCGTCACCCACGGCCTGGCCGCGGAGGACGTCGCCGTACGATCGACCACCCACGACACTGCTGCGCGCGCACCGGGAGACCGGACGTTCGTGGCGGAGGAAAACCCGATGAAGGTCAAGCCGAGCGTCAAGAAGATCTGCGACAAGTGCAAGGTGATCCGCCGGCACGGTCGCGTCATGGTGATCTGCGACAACCTGCGCCACAAGCAGCGCCAGGGCTGATCACGCTCCGGGCACACGCCCGGGCCGGTGGCTGAGGCCACCACCAGCGCACCACCTCGAACCACGCCCCGCGGGCAACCGCGCAGGGCAGGGGAACCCTCGGTCCGGAGGCCGGGGCCCGCGAAGAATCGCGGGATGGCGGTGCGGCAGACCTCCGACGAGCAGTACAGGAGCCGGAAGGCACATGGCACGTCTTATCGGCGTCGACCTCCCCCGCGACAAGCGGCTTGAGGTTGCGCTCACTTACATCTTCGGTGTGGGTCGTACCCGCGCGAAGGAGACCCTGGCCGCCACGGGCATCAGCCCGGACGTCCGCGTGAAGGACCTCGGCGACGCCGAGCTCGTTGCGCTCCGCGACTACCTCGAGGGCAACTTCAAGCTCGAGGGTGACCTCCGCCGTGAGGTCGCGGCCGACATCCGCCGCAAGGTCGAGATCGGCACCTACCAGGGCCTGCGCCACCGTCGCGGCCTGCCGGTGCGTGGTCAGCGCACCAAGACCAACGCGCGCACCCGCAAGGGTCCCAAGCGCACCGTCGCGGGCAAGAAGAAGGCCCGCTGATAGCAGTCCGTGGAGCGGTCGGCTCATCGAGCTGAGACCGCCCCGGTCCGATCAGACCAGGAGATTACAGAACAGATGCCTCCCAAGACTCGCGCCGCCGCCGGCCGTAAGCCGCGCCGCAAGGACAAGAAGAACGTCCCGCTCGGCCAGGCGCACATCAAGTCCACCTTCAACAACACGATCATCTCGATCACCGACCCGTCCGGTGCCGTGGTGTCGTGGGCCTCTGCCGGCCACGTCGGCTTCAAGGGCTCCCGCAAGTCCACCCCGTACGCCGCGCAGATGGCCGCCGAGTCGGCCGCCCGCCGCGCGCAGGAGCACGGCGTCAAGAAGGTCGACGTCTTCGTGAAGGGCCCGGGTTCCGGTCGCGAGACCGCCATCCGCTCGCTCCAGGCGACCGGCCTCGAGGTCGGCTCGATCCAGGACGTGACGCCCCAGGCGCACAACGGCTGCCGCCCCCCGAAGCGTCGCCGCGTCTGACGTACGTCTGTCGCGACGCGGTGCGGCGCGCGGCCCCAGGGCCGCGGGGCCGCACCGCGATCGCGGCGCCCGCTCACCTCATGAGGTGAGCAACCCGCCCGGACGGTGACAGAGATCCGCCCGGGCTGCGAGAGATCGCAAGGCCGTGATGCGTCATATAGCGGACGCACACTGAAAGGACACCCACAGTGCTCATCGCACAGCGCCCCACGCTGACCGAAGAGGTCATCTCGGAGAGCCGTTCCCGCTTCTCCATCGAGCCGCTCGAGCCTGGCTTCGGCTACACGCTCGGCAACTCGATGCGTCGCACCCTGCTGTCGTCCATCCCGGGCGCGGCTGTCACGTCCATCCGTATCGACGGTGTGCTGCACGAGTTCAGCACCGTGTCGGGCGTGAAGGAGGACGTCACCGAGATCATCCTCAACATCAAGAACCTCGTCGTCTCCTCGGAGAACGACGAGCCCGTCGTGATGTACCTGCGCAAGCAGGGCGCCGGCACCGTGACCGCCGCGGACATCGTTCCGCCGGCGGGGGTCGAGGTCCACAACCCCGACCTGCACATCGCCACCCTCAACGACAAGGGCAAGCTCGAGATCGAGCTGACCGTCGAGCGGGGCCGTGGGTACGTGTCCGCCGCGCAGAACAAGCAGTTCGACGCGGAGATCGGGCGCATCCCGGTCGACTCGATCTACTCGCCGGTCCTCAAGGTCACGTACAAGGTCGAGGCCACCCGAGTCGAGCAGCGCACCGACTTCGACAAGCTCATCGTCGACGTCGAGACCAAGCAGGCGATCACGCCTCGCGACGCGCTCGCATCGGCTGGCAAGACCCTGGTCGAGCTGTTCGGCCTGGCACGTGAGCTGAACGTCGAGGCCGAGGGCATCGAGATCGGCCCGTCGCCGACGGACACCGCGCTGGCCGCGGACCTGGCGCTGCCGATCGAGGAGCTCAACCTCACCATCCGTTCGTACAACTGCCTCAAGCGCGAGGGCATCCACCAGGTGGGCGAGCTCGTGGCCCGCAGCGAGGCGGACCTGCTCGACATCCGCAACTTCGGTGCGAAGTCGATCACCGAGGTCAAGGAGAAGCTGGCCGAGCTCGGCCTCAGCCTCAAGGACTCGCCGCTGGACTTCGATCCGGCCGGCGCCTCGTACTTCGAGGGTGGCGACTCCGCGGCCTACGGCAGCGACGAGCAGTCGTACTGACGTCCCGCACCCGGCCTAGGCCGGGTGCGCGGAACCACATTCAAGGAGACAAGCAATGCCTACCCCCACCAAGGGCGCACGGCTCGGCGGTAGCCCGGCTCACGAGCGTCTGATCCTCGCGAACCTGTCGACCTCGCTCTTCGAGCACGGCCGCATCACGACCACCGAGACCAAGGCCAAGCGCCTGCGTCCGCTGGCCGAGCGTCTGATCACGTTCGCGAAGAAGGGCGACCTGTCCGCCCGCCGCCGCGTGCTCACCGTCGTGCGCGACAAGGGCGTGGTCCACACGCTGTTCACCGAGATCGCCCCGGCCATGGCCGAGCGCAACGGTGGCTACACGCGCATCACCAAGATCGGCACCCGCAAGGGCGACAACGCGCCGATGGCGGTCATCGAGCTCGTGACCGAGCCCGTGAGCCCCAAGCAGGCCGTCGTCAAGGAGGCCACCAAGGCCACCGAGAAGGCTGCTCCGGTCGAGGACGCGCCCGTCGAGGACGCTCCCGTGGAGGAGACCCCCGCCGAGGACGTCAAGGACGCCCCCGCCGAGGAGACTCCCGCCGAGGAGACCACGGAGGAGAAGAAGGAGGCCTGAGCCCCCTTCCTCCCTGCACGACGCCGGGCCGCACCTTCCGTACGGAGGGTGCGGCCCGGCGTCGTCGTCGGTGGGTCAGGACGGCGGGAGGTCCCAGGCGCGCGCGCCGCCCACGAGGGCGGCGGAGTTGGGCACGATGACGACGTCGTCGCCCAGCCGGGCCAGCGCCGACGGCGTGATGCAGCGGGCGTTGCCGCCGCCGATGTACAGCCGGTCCCAGTGGAAGACGGGCCGCAGCCCGTCCACGACGGTGACCACGCGCCGCGACCACAGCCCGTCCCCGAGCCGGCGCCGCTCGGGCTCGCCGATGTACTGGTCGTACGTGAGGCTGCGGCGCACGGGGGCGTGCGACCACTCCAGGTGGGGCGCGATCCGCCCGCCGTGGAACATCGCCGTGCCCAGGCCCGTACCGAGCGTGATGACCAGCTCCAGGCCCGACGCCGCGACGACGCCCGCGCCGTGCACCTCGGCGTCGTTCAGGACGAGGGCGGGCAGCCCCAGGCGTGCCGCGACCGCCGCCTGCATGTCGAAGCTGCTCCACGCCTCCTGGAGCGCGGGGACCACGCGGGACCGCGGCCCCGACCTGGTGATGTAGTGCGGCGTGTGCACCACGACGCCGCTGCGGATCATGCCCGGCATGCCGACCGTGACCCGTGCCGCGGCGGGCAGGTCGGTGGCGATCTTGGCGATCGTGTCGACGAGCAGCTCCGGCGGCAGCGGGTAGGGGGTCGGCACCCGGACGGGGGTCGCGTGGGCCGTGCCCGACGTGTCGAGGACGGCCGCCTTGATGCCGCCGCCGCCACAGTCGACCGCGAGCGTGAGGGTGTCTGCCATGACGTCACTGTACGAACCCTCGCGGGGGCATCGGGGAAGATGGCTGACGTGAACGACTTCATCCGGGTCCGCCTCGACCTTGCCTACGACGGCACCGACTTCGCGGGCTGGGCCCGCCAGCCGGGCCTGCGCACCGTCGAGGGGACCCTCCAGGGCGGCCTCGCCCAGGTGCTGCGGACCGAGCCGCGCGGCCTCCCGGCGCCCCGCCTCACGGTCGCGGGCCGCACCGACTCCGGCGTCCACGCACGGGGCCAGGTGGCGCACGTCGACATCGACCCCGAGGCCTGGGTCGCGCTGCCCGGCCGGTCCGACCGCGCGCCCGGGGCGTCGCTCGTGACCCGGCTGGGGGGCGTGCTCCCCGGAGACCTGGTCGTGCGGCGGGCCGCGCCCGCGCCTGCGGGTTTCGACGCGCGCTTCTCAGCGCTGCGCCGCCGCTACACCTACCGGATCGCCGACGACGTCGCGCTGCGCGACCCGCTGCGCCGCAGCCACGTGCTGTGGACCCGGAAGCCGCTGGACGCCGACGCCATGGACGCCGCGGTCCGCCCGCTGACGGGGGTGCGCGACTTCGCCGCCTACTGCAAGCCGCGGCCCGGGGCGACGACCATCCGGGAGCTGCAGCGCATGGCCTGGGAACGGCCGGTCGACGGGCCGGACGCCGGGCTCGTGGTGGCGCACGTCGTGGCCGACGCGTTCTGCCACAACATGGTGCGCGCGCTCGTCGGGGCGTCGATCGCGGTGGGGGAGGGGCGCCGTCCGGTGAGCTGGCCGGCCGACCTCCTGGCGAGCCGGCGGCGGGAGGCCGGCGTCCTCGTGGTGCCGCCCGAGGGGCTGTGCCTGGAGGAGATCAGCTACCCGGCGGACGCCGAGCTCGCGGCCCGGGCCGAGGCGGTCAAGGCGAAGCGGATGGACGAGGACGTCTGGGACGAGCAGGTGGCTGCCCCGCCGGGATAGAACGGAACCGCTGGTCGAGCTTGTCGGGACCGCACGAGGGTCTCGACGAGCGCGAACAGCGGATGCGCTGGCGCTCCGGTCACGGCTCCCTACCTTCTGAGGAGCCGTGACCTGCGCTCCGCTACGGGCGAGTGCCTTGCTGCGCTCCGGTCACGGCTCCTCGACCCAGTGGACCGCGGCCTCCTCGGCGCTCGCGCCCGCGCCGTCGATGCCCGCGTCGGTGCCGTACAGGTCGTTCTCGCGGTTGCCGTCCTCGGCCGCGTAGCTCCCGGGGTCGGCGTCGGGGTCGGAGACGAGCCGGCCCGCGCGCGACGTGTCGGCGCGGTCGAGCGGGTCGTCCTGCCAGATGTCCGGCTCCTCCTCGCTGAGGCGCTGGTCCATCGGCTCGCCCTGCCGCTCCTCCCACGAGGTCTCGCCCCAGTGGTTCGAGCGCGGGCGGTCCGGCGGGGAGTAGCCCTCGTCGAGGAAGTCCTTGGGACCACGGCTGTACAGGGTGTCCTCGGTCGGGAGCTGGTCGGTGTCGCCCTCGGCGATACCGTCCGGTCCAGGCATGGTGGCTGGGGTTTCCTCGGTCATGGTCCTACCGTGACACCAGTTCGGCGCAGACGCCAGAGTGCCGGGGCCGGAGTGCCGACGTGGCGAACCTCATGCCCGGGAACGGCACCGTGGTGCGCCTACGCTTTGACCCCCGGGGAAACTGCCAGGTACCCTAATGAGTCGTTGTGCTTTGTCACGACGTCCTGCGTCGGCACCGAGCCCACTCGAGTGCCGACGACCGGCCCGGACGTCATTCTGACCCCCGCGCACAACGATCTGACTCATCGGGCGCCGCTTCTCGCCCGACGACACCGCAAACGAAAAGGTTACGAACCGTGCGTACGTACACCCCCAAGCCCGGCGACGTCCAGCGCGACTGGTACGTCGTCGACGCGACCGACGTCGTCCTGGGCCGCCTGGCAAGCCAGGTCGCAACCCTGCTGCGCGGGAAGCACAAGCCGACCTTCGCCCCGCACGTCGACGGCGGTGACTTCGTCATCGTCATCAACGCGGACAAGGTCGCGCTGAGCGGCAACAAGCGCGAGACCAAGCTGGCTTACCGCCACTCGGGCTACCCGGGCGGTCTCACGGCCACCCCGTACGGCGAGCTCCTGGACACCAAGCCGGAGCGCGCCATCGAGAAGGCCGTGCGCGGCATGATCCCCAAGACCTCGCTCGGTCGGACGCAGATGACCCACCTGAAGGTCTACGCAGGCTCTGAGCACCCGCACACGGCGCAGCAGGCCAAGCCGTTCGAGATCACCCAGGTTTCGCAGCAGGCCTGAGGCCGCTGCCGGATCGCAACGCGAAGGACGCGAGGACATCACAGTGGCCGAGACCACCGTCGAATTCGAGCAGGGCGCCGAGGCGCCCAGCAACTACACCACCGAGACTGCCGCGCCGGCGACGCGCGGTTCGTCCATCACCGCCCCGGGCCAGGCCCTCGGGCGCCGCAAGGAGGCCGTGGCGCGCGTGCGCCTCGTCCCCGGTACCGGCACCTGGAAGATCAACGGCCGCACCCTCGAGGACTACTTCCCGAACAAGGTGCACCAGCAGCTGGTCAACTCGCCGCTGAACCTGGTCGAGGTCGAGGGCCGCTTCGACGTCATCGCCCGCATCACGGGTGGCGGCACGTCGGGGCAGGCCGGTGCGCTGCGCCTGGGCATCGCCCGTGCGCTGAACGCCATCGACGAGGACGCGAACCGCGCCGAGCTCAAGAAGGCCGGCTTCCTCACGCGTGACGACCGCAAGGTCGAGCGCAAGAAGGCCGGTCTCAAGAAGGCCCGCAAGGCTCCGCAGTACTCCAAGCGCTGATCAGAGCGCTTGGCCGGGTGGCCCCGCCGGACAGTGTCGAACTGTTCAGCGGGGCCACCTGCTTTTGCAGGGGCAGGGAGCGGAACCGGCACCCGCCGGCGCCCACTACGGTGGGATCGGGAACGAGCTGAGGAGAACGCGCATGGGCAGGCTGTTCGGCACCGACGGAGTTCGGGGCCTCGCCAACAAGGACATCACCGCGGAGCTGGCATTGGAGCTGGGTGCCGCGGCGGCGCGGGTCCTGACCGCGCAGGGTGAGCTGCTGGGCCCGCGACCGCGGGCCGTCGTCGGGCGGGACACGCGTGCGTCGGGCGAGTTCCTGGCCGGGGCGGTCGCCGCCGGACTGGCGTCCGCGGGCGTGGACGTGGTGATGCTGAACGTGCTGCCGACGCCCGCGCTGGCGTACCTGGTGACGGAGCTGGAGGCCGACCTCGGCGTCATGGTCTCCGCCTCGCACAACCCGATGCCCGACAACGGCATCAAGTTCTTCGCCCGGGGCGGGCTCAAGCTCGACGACGCCGTCGAGGATGCCATCCAGGCGACGCTCGGGGACGACTGGGAGCGCCCGACGGGGGCCGACGTCGGCCGCATCCGTACCGACGGCCAGGCGGCCGCCGAGCGCTACGTGCGGCACCTGACGGACAGCGTCGGCACCACCCCGGACCACCGGCCGCTGGAGGGCCTGCGCATCGCGCTGGACTGCGCGAACGGCGCGGCGAGCGAGGTCGGCCCGGAGGCGCTGCGCGCCGCGGGCGCGGACGTCGTGGTGATGAACGCCAGCCCGGACGGCCGGAACATCAACGAGAAGTGCGGCTCGACGCACCCGGAGCAGCTGCAGGCCGTCGTCGTGGCCTCGGAGGCCGACTTCGGCGTGGCGTTCGACGGCGACGCCGACCGCTGCCTCGCCGTCGACCACACCGGCAAGATCGTGGACGGCGACCAGATCCTCGGCATCCTGGCCACCGCCCTCAAGGAGGAGGGCCGCCTGCCGGGCGACACCCTCGTCGTCACGGTGATGAGCAACCTGGGCCTGATCCTCGCGATGCGGGAGCGGGGCATCACGACGGTGCAGACCGCCGTCGGCGACCGGTACGTGCTGGAGGAGATGCGCGCCAAGGGCTACGGCCTGGGTGGCGAGCAGTCGGGCCACATCATCCTGGCCGAGCACGCCACCACCGGCGACGGCGTCCTGTCGGCGCTCCACCTCGCGGCCCGGGTCAAGGCGTCGGGCAAGCGCCTGGGTGATCTTGCGGGTGAGATCGAGCGGCTGCCGCAGACGCTGGTCAACGTGCGCGGAGTGGACAAGTCCCGCGCCGGTACCGACGAGGGCGTCCAGGCGGCCGTGGCCGACGCGACGGCTCGCCTGGGGGACACCGGGCGGGTGCTGCTGCGGCAGTCCGGCACGGAGCCGCTGGTCCGCGTCATGGTCGAGGCCCCGGCGCAGGACGAGGCGGACAAGGTGGCCGAGGACCTTGCCGCCGTCGTGCGGGAGCGGCTCGCGCTCTGACGTGAACGGCCCGTGAAACCTTGGGAAGCGGGGTTGTACCAGGGGGTCCCCTGATGCGTTTCAGGGGGCCCCCTTGCGTACTCTGGCAGTAGGCACTATGAGGTGCCCTCCTCCGCCCCCCGGGTAGTGCCCGGCCGAGACTCCCCGAGGTCCCGTGCTCGAACTCATCTCCACCGTCCTGAGCGCCACCGAGGCATGGATCCTCGCGATGGCCGCCTCGCCGTGGATCTACCCGGCCATGTTCGCCTTCGCGACGATCGACGGGTTCTTCCCGCCGCTGCCGAGCGAGTCCGTGGTCATCACGCTGACCGTGTCGGCCCACAGCACCGGTACGCCCTGGATGTGGCTGGTGCTGATCGCGGCGGCGGCCGGCGCCTGGGTGGGGGACCAGATCGCGTACCAGATCGGCAAGATGATCGGCACGGACCGTGTCCCGTTCCTGCGCTCGGCCCGGGGGCGCCGGGCCGTGGACTGGGCGGAGCGGGCGCTGACCCGCCGCGGCGCGTCCTTCATCCTCGCGGCGCGCTACGTGCCGATCGGCCGCGTGGCCGTGAACATGACGGCGGGCGCCGTCGGTTACCCGCGGCGGAGGTTCATGTTCATCGCCGCGATTGCGGCGGTCATGTGGGCCCTGTACTCCGCGGGCATCGGTCTGGTAGCGGCCCAGTGGCTCGGGCACGAGCCGCTGCTGGCGATCGTGATCGGTGTCGTGCTGGGTGTCGCGATGGGCTTCATCGTGGACAAGGTCGTGGGCTGGTTCTCCCACCGGCACCTCGACGAGGACGCGGACGGCGAGGCCGGCCCGGACGGCGAGAAGATCGCCGTCCCGGCGGGCGCCACCGAGATGGTCCGCGAGTACGTCCACCGGGTCGACGACGCGGACCGGTCCGCGAACGAGCGGTGAGCCGCTAGAGCTTGCGGAGCCGGACCCGCTGCACCGCGTGGTCCGAGCCCTTGGTGAGGACCAGCGTGGCGCGGCCGCGCGTCGGCAGGATGTTCTTCTCCAGGTTCGGCGCGTTGATCGACTCCCAGATCGACAGGGCCTTGTCCGTGGCCTCCTGGTCGGAGAGCGACGCGTACCGCTTGAAGTAGGAGTCCGGCTTGGTGAACGCCGTGCGGCGCAGCTCCAGGAACCGTTCCACGTACCACTGCCGGATGTTCCGGGTGCGGGCGTCCACGTAGATCGAGAAGTCGAAGAAGTCGCTCACCGCGACGGTCGACTCGTCGACGGCGGACGGGCGCGCAGGCTGCAGCACGTTCAGTCCCTCGACGATGAGCACGTCGGGCTTGCGCACCACCACCTCCAGCTCGGGCACGATGTCGTAGATCACGTGCGAGTACACGGGGGCCCGCACCTCGGACTGGCCGGCCTTGATCCGGGACAGGAACCTGATCAGGGCGCGGCGGTCGTACGACTCCGGGAAGCCCTTGCGCTCCATCAGGCCCCGGCGTTCGAGCTCCGCGTTCGGGTAGAGGAACCCGTCGGTCGTGATGAGCTCGACGCGCGGCGTCTCGGGCCAGCGGGCGAGCATCTCGCGCAGCACGCGTGCCGTCGTCGACTTGCCGACGGCCACCGAGCCGGCCACGCCGATCACGTAGGGGGTGCGGGGCGGGTCCTCGTGCAGGAAGGTCGAGGTCGCGTCGTGCAGGCCGCCGGTGGCCTGCACGTAGAGGTTGAGCAGTCGCGACAGAGGGCGGTAGATCGCGTCGACCTCGGCGAGGTCGATCGGGTCACCGAGTCCGCGCAGGCGCTCGACGTCGTCGTCGGTCAGCGGCAGCGGGGTGGATGCCGACAGACGGCTCCAGGCCGCCCTGTCGAGATCCACGTAGGGCGAGGACGGGGCGAGGGCGAGCAGGTGCTCCCCGAGGTCCGTCGTCGAGAACTGTGAAACCACCTGCAGCATTGTGCCCCACCCGCGGCACGGATCTGCGTCGTCCGAGGCCCGAGGTGATCTCAGGGGTGAGATACCGGCCCTGTGAGCCCAGTCAGGGGGGTGCACCTGAACGCTCGTTAGACTCGCCCGCATGTGTGGGATCGTCGGTTACACCGGAACAGCTGCGTCAATCGCGGACGGCATCGCCTCGGGCGCGGCCTCGCCGTCTGGCACGCCCCTTGACGTGGCCCTCGAGGGGCTCCGCCGCCTCGAGTACCGCGGCTACGACTCGGCGGGCGTGGCGCTCGTCGCGCCCGGCCTGGACGGGGTCGCGTGGGCCAAGAAGTCGGGCAAGCTCGCCAACCTGATCGAGGTGCTCGACCAGGACCCGCTCCCGGAGGCGACCGCCGCCATCGGGCACACGCGCTGGGCCACGCACGGCGGCCCCACCGACGCGAACGCCCACCCGCACCTGGCCGACGGCGACCGGCTCGCCGTCATCCACAACGGCATCGTCGAGAACTTCGCCCAGCTCAAGGCCGAGCTGCTGGCCGACGGCGTGGTCTTCCGCTCCGAGACCGACACCGAGGTGGCCGCCCACCTGGTGGCCAAGGCGTACCGCGAGACGGGCGACCTGACGGCCGCCATGACCGCCGCCGCCGGTCGCCTGGAGGGCACCTTCACGCTGCTCGCCGTGCACGCCGACGCTCCCGAGACCGTGGTGGGCGCCCGGCACGACTCCCCGCTGGTGGTGGGGCTCGGCGAGGGCGAGAACTTCCTGGGCTCCGACGTCGCCGCGTTCATCGCGCACACCAAGGAGGCGCTGGAGCTGGGGCAGGACCAGGTCGTGACCATCACGCCCACGTCGGTGGCCGTGACCGACTTCGACGGCAAGCCCGCCGAGGCCAAGCGCTACACCGTGGACTGGGACGCCGCGGCCGCCGAGAAGGGCGGCTTCGACTCCTTCATGGACAAGGAGATCCACGACCAGCCGCAGGCCGTGGCCGACACGCTGCTCGGCCGGACCGACGCCGCGGGCGCGCTCGTGCTGGACGACCTGCGCATCGACGAGTCGATCCTGCGCGCCGTGAACAAGATCATCGTCATCGCGTGCGGTACCGCCGCCTACTCCGGGCACGTGGCGAAGTACGCGATCGAGCACTGGTGCCGCATCCCCGTCGAGGTCGAGCTGGCGCACGAGTTCCGCTACCGCGACCCGATCGTCGACGAGCGCACCCTCGTGGTCGCCGTCACGCAGTCCGGCGAGACCATGGACACCCTGATGGCCGTGCGGCACGCGCGCGAGCAGGGTGCCAAGGTGATCTCGATCGTCAACACCCACGGCTCCACGATCCCGCGTGAGTCGGACGCCGTGCTCTACACGCACGCCGGCCCCGAGATCGCCGTCGCCTCCACCAAGGCGTTCCTCGCGCAGATCACCGCCGCCTACGTGCTGGGCCTGTACCTCGCCCAGCTGCGCGGCAACAAGTTCCCCGACGAGATCGCCACGCTGCTCGACGAGCTGCGGGCCATGCCGCGCAAGATCCAGACGGTCATCGAGCGCGGCGAGTACGTGCGGGCGACGGCCCGGTCCATGGAGCAGTCCGACAAGGTGCTGTTCCTGGGGCGGCACGTCGGCTTCCCGGTGGCTCTGGAGGGTGCGCTCAAGCTCAAGGAGCTCGCGTACATCCACGCCGAGGGCTTCGCCGCCGGCGAGCTGAAGCACGGCCCGATCGCCCTGATCGACGACGGGCAGCCCGTGTTCGTCGTGGTGCCCTCGCCCCGCGGACGCGACTCCCTGCACTCGAAGGTCATCTCCAACATCCAGGAGATCCGGGCGCGCGGCGCCCGGACCCTCGTGATCGCGGAGGACGGCGACGACGAGGTGCGCAGGTACGCCGACGAGATCTTCTGGATCCCGCAGGCGCCCACGCTGCTCCAGCCGTTGCTGGCCGTGGTGCCGCTGCAGATCTTCGCGATGGCGCTCGCCACCGCGAAGGGCCTGGACGTGGACCAGCCGCGCAACCTCGCCAAGTCGGTCACGGTCGAGTAAGGACGCGGGCCCGGCTGTGGCACGCTCGTCGGCGTGGAACTTCAGAAGCTCTCCGACGAGGTCGAGATCATCAGCCGGGCCTATGCCCGCATCCACGGGCTGGAACGCACCGACGACTGGCTCCTGCTCAAGCTCCACGAGGAGATCGGGGAGCTCACCCAGGCGTTCCTCAACCTGTCCGGCCGCTCGCGCGACCGGGGCCTTAGCGACGACGAGGTGCGGGACGCGTTCCGCGGCGAGGTCGCGGACGCGCTGGGGCAGCTCCTGCTCGTGGCCCGGCGGTTCGACGTGGATCTCGCCGAGGAGCTGGACCGCAAGTGGTTCCGGTGGCAGCACCTGGTCCGGCCGGAGGACACGGCGGGGATCCGGGACGTGGGTCCCGATGTCGGTGGTCCCGTCTAGGGTCTGATCCGGACGGGCCGCCCAGGCCCCAGGAGAGGAGCGCCCGTGGCGTACGTGGAGGTCGACGGGGTCCAGGTGCACTACGTGGAGCACGGACCGCCGTCCGGCGGCGGGGTGCGCACGGCGGTGCTGGTCCACGGGTTCCCGGTGGACCACCGGCTCATGACCGGCGCGTTCGAGCCGGTCTTCGCGGAGCGCCCGGGCTGGCGCCGCGTCTACGTGGACCTGCCGGGCATGGGCCGTACGACGGCGCCCGCCGTGGCGAGCACCGACGACGTCTTCCGGATCCTGCGCGGCGCCGTCCGGGCACTGGTGCCCGACGGCGACTACGTGGTGGTCGGGCAGTCGTACGGCGGGTATCTCGCGCGAGGGCTGGCCGCCGCCGACCCGGACCGCGTGGCCGGGCTCGCCGCTGTCGTGACGGTGGTCGAGCCGCGCCACGAGCTGCGGCACGTCCCGGGGCGACAGGTGCTGGTGCGCGAGCCCGCCCTGCTGGCCCGGGTGGGCGCCGAGGTGCTCGACGCGGAGGAGGTGCTGGTGGTGCAGACCGAGGAGACGTGGGAGCGGGCACGCCAGGAGGTGGACCCGGGGCTGTCCGCGGCCGATCCCGAGGCGGTGGCGCGGATCGAGGCGAGCTACGCCGGGACGTTCCCCGTGGAACCGGCGCCGTTCGACAAGCCGGTCCTGATCCTCGTGGGCCGCCAGGACTCGACCACGGGCTATCGCGACGCGTGGGACCTGGTGGAGCGCTACCCGCGGGCGACCTTCGCCGTGCTGGACCGCGCGGGGCACGCCCTGGACATCGAGCAGCGCGGACTGTTCGAGGCGCTCGCCGGCGAGTGGCTGGACCGTGTGGAGGAGGCGACCCCGGCCTGAACCGGGGCGCCTCGGGCGACGACGATCAGTTCGAGACTGCGACGAACACCAGCAGCGTGACGATCGCGGCGATCACGACGCCGAAGACGGCGACCACGATCACGGGGAAGGGGAGCTTGTCGTCGTCCTCCGGCATGGCAACCTCCTACGCGCGAAAGGTGGCGCCCTGCCGGTACGGAGCAGGTGCCACCTTTACCTTTGCATTACGAGGGTATGGTGCCTCAAAACGGGCATCCCTCGCAAGGCCCCGCTGTGAAGCGGCTGACCTGCGGTTTTGTCCACCCGAAGCTCTCCGTGGCCGGGGCGTGGCCGACGCGGGATCTAGGCTGTGCCCATGATCATCGGCACCGGCATCGACGTGGTCGACGTGGACCGGTTCATGGAGACCCTCGATCGCACGCCCCGGCTGCGGGAGAAGCTGTTCACCGAGGTCGAGCGGGAGCTGCCGGCGGCGTCCCTGGCCGCCCGGTTCGCCGCGAAGGAGGCCATCGCCAAGTCGCTCGGCGCCCCGGGCAACCTGCGGTGGCACGACGTCACGGTGCACCGCACGGTGGGTGGCCCGCCCCGGATCGACGCGAGCGGCACCGTCGCCGCCCGCGCCGCCGAGCTCGGGGTACGCACGTGGCACATCACGATCTCGCACGACGCCGGGATCGCGTCCGCGATGGTGATCGCCGAGGGCTGAGCACTCCCGCGAGAGAGAACCGCGGCGGGGTCACTGGAGCTCGGGGATGACCTGCTTCTCGAAGAGCTCCAGGCCGCTGGTGTCGTAGGCCGCCTCCTGGAAGTACGTGATCGCGTACTCCAGGCCTCGCGAGCCCATGCCCTGCAGCCGCTCGACGATCTGCTCCGGCGTGCCGACCAGGAGCCCGCCCCGCCAGTTCGTGATCTCGCGGTCCGCCTTGCCGGGCACCGACTTGCGCAGGTGCGCCTCGATCCAGTCCAGCCGCTCGGCGACCTCGGCGTCGTTCTCGCCGATCACCACGTTGTAGTTCGTGGACCGCGTGATCTCGCCGAAGTCCCGCCCCACGTCCTTGCAGTGTGCCTCGAGCACGCCCGACTTGTGGGTGAAGCCCTCGGGCGAACCGTCGAAGTTCGTGTACTGGGCGTGCTGCGCGGCGATGCGCAGCGTCTTCCGCTCGCCGCCGCCCGCGATCCACAGCGGGATGGACGGGACCTCGGCGCCGCCGTCGCCCACCGGGAGCTGCTGCAGGGGCTGCGGGTAGCAGAGTGCGCCGTCGACCTGGTAGCGCTTGCCCTCGAACGTTCCCGAGGAGCCCGTGCGCCACATGCTCGACATGATCTGCACACCCTCGTCGAGTGCGCGCAGGCGCTCGCCCGCCGTCGGGAAGCCGTAGCCGTAGGCGCGCCACTCGTGCTCGTACCATCCGGCCCCGATGCCCATCTCGAGGCGGCCGCCGGAGATCGTGTCGATCGTCGAGGCGACCTTCGCCAGGTAGGTCGGCTCCCGGTAGGCCATGCAGGTGCACATCTGGCCCAGGCGGATGCGCTGGGTCGCCGCCGCGAACGCGGCCATCAGGGACCACGCCTCGTGCGTGGCCTCGGTCGAGGGCTCGGGCGTGGTGTGGAAGTGGTCGTACACCCAGGCCGACTCCCAGGCGAACTCGCCGCCGGGGACGGCCTCGCCCGCGGCCTGGTTCTCGGCGCGGTGGACGAGGGAGAGCATGGTGGCCCACTGGTCGGCGGGCGCGACGTCGACCAGGTCGAAGCGCCAGCCCTGCGGGATGAAGAGTCCGAATCGCATGACCCGACCCTATGCCGACGGAGTTCGCCCAGGGGAGGGGTGGTCGAAAATGTCGGGTTTCGGTACCTCGGGCGGCGGCAGACGCGGCAGGATGGGGCTGTGAAAGACGCGTGGAGTTCCGACGAGATACGAAAGGCCGAGGAGCCGCTGATCGCCGCGGGCGTGCCGCTCATGGCCAGGGCCGCGTACGCGCTCGCCCAGGCGGTGCTCCGGGAGGTGGCGGCTCGCCCTGCCGGGAGCCGTGCGACCCGCCCGGCCGGCCGCCCTGCCCCCCGCCCGAGCGGCGTCCGCCTGCGGGGGAGCCTCAGCTCCGACGGTCTGCCCGGCACGGCCCGGGTGCGGCCCGCCCGCTCGGCCGAGACCCGCGGCGACGTGCGCGGCGCCCGCGCCCTGCTCCTCGTCGGCCCCGGCAACAACGGCGGCGACACCCTCTACGCCGGCGCGCACCTGGCGAGGCGGGGGATGTCGGTCACCGCGGTCCTCGTGTCCGCCCGGGCGCACGAGGAGGGCCTCGCGGCGTTCGAGGCCGCCGGCGGGCACGTCCAGCGGCTCGCCGACGTCCGGGTCCCGACCGTGGTCCAGTGGGCCCGCGCGTCCGACGTCGTGCTGGACGGCCTGGTCGGCGTCGGTGCCCGCGGCGCCCTGCGGCCGCCGGCCGGCGGCCTGGTCCGCGCCCTCGTCGAGGCCCGCGAGGCGGCCGGCCGCCGCTGGCCGTACACGGTCGCGGTGGACATCCCCAGCGGCATCGGCGTGGACGACGGCGTGGTGCCAGGCCCGGTACTGACCGCGGACCGCACGGTGACCTTCGGCGCGCTCAAGCCCGGGCTGCTGCTGCCCCCGGCGGCCGGGTTCGCCGGCACGGTCGAGCTGGTCGACATCGGCTTCCCCGACGTCTCGGTCACCGACCACTGGGCCGGTGCCGCCCAGCGCGTGACCCTGGGCCGGCACGCGATGACCGGCACCGACACCGGACCCGGCCGTGTGCGGCGTATGGAACCGGCTGACGTCGCGGCCCTCTGGCCCGCGCCCACGGCGCGCGACCACAAGTACACGCGCGGCGTGGTCGGGGTGATCGCGGGCACCAGCACCTACCCGGGCGCGGCCGTGCTGGCGACGTCCGGCGCCGTGCGTGCCGGCGCCGGCATGGTGCGCTACCTCGGCCCCGAGGACGTCGGCACCCGCGTGCTGCTGGCCCGGCCCGAGGTGGTCGTGGCGGGCGGCCGGGTCCAGGCATGGGTGCTGGGCCCCGGCGTCCCCGCCTACGACCCGGAGGAGGGGCCTGACGACGACGGCCAGGCACGCCGCGTCTTCGGGGCGCTCGCGGCGGTGACCGGCGTGCTGTCCGAGGACGTGACCGGCGGCCGGATGCCCGCCGTGATCGACGCGGGCGCACTCACGATGCTGGAGCACCGGCTCCCGGCCTGGGCGGTGCTGACGCCGCACGCCGGCGAGCTGGCGGAGCTCCTGCAGGGCCTGGGGCACGAGGCCGACCGCGCGGCGGTCGAGGCGCGGCCGCTGCACTGGGCCCGCACCGCGCACCAGGCGACCGGCGCGACGGTGCTGCTCAAGGGCGCGGTCACCGTCGTGGCCGGCCCCGGCGGCGCCTACGCGCAGGCGGACGCCCCGCCGTGGACGGCCACCGCGGGCGCGGGCGACGTCCTGGCCGGGATTCTCGGCACGCTCCTGGCCGGCCGCTCCGCCGACGTCGTCGCGGACGAGACCCTCGCGGCGCGCCTGGCGGCAGCCGCCGTGCTGGTGCACGGCCGCGCCGCGGCGCGCGCGTCGGCGGGCGGGCCGGTCGCCGCGCTGGAGATCGCCCGCGCGGTGCCCGCGGTGATCGCCGAGCTCCTGGGCTGAGCGTCCACCCCCGGCGGGGGCGGGCCGGGCGGCCCGTCTCCGCCGCGGGCCCCCGCCGTCGGCCCGTCGCCGCTAGGCTGTCCGGCGATGAGTCAACGCGTCGTCGCCTGGGGTCGGGAGCTCCGCGAGATCCACCGGCGGCTGCGCGACGCCCTCGGCGTCGCGCGGGCCGCGGTCGAGGACGGAGCGTCCGGCCCGGTGGCGGCCCGGGACCTCCAGCTCTACTGCGTCGGGTTCTGCGCCGCCCTCACGGGGCACCACCGCGCAGAGGACGCCACGCTGTTCGACGTCGTGCTGGCCGCCCGCCCCGACCTGGCGCCTGTGGTCGCCGACCTCAAGCGGGACCACTCCATGCTGGACCACCTCCTGGGCGAGCTCGAGCGCGCCGCGCTGTCGGGCGAGGACCGGGACGTGCTGCTGCGGCACCTGGACGGCATCGACGCCGTGATGGAGACGCACTTCCGGTACGAGGAGAAGAAGCTCGTGACCGTGCTCGACGACGCCGAGCGCCCGGCGTCCGACCGGCAGGCGCTGCTCGGCCCGTTCGCCTGACGCCATCCTTCGCCGAATTGGGCATTCCGGATTTATTTCCGGAAGGCACGTCTTTATCCCGGCTGTCCGAGTTGTGCCAGGTAGGAGCGTAATTTCCTCGTATCACAGGCACGAACTGCACGATTTATCTCTTGTCATAGACTCTCGACGCGCTCCGATCATATTCATGCAATTCAGGGGAATTGGGGTGTGCGTGCTATCTAGCTACGAGCCTTCCACGGCCATGTCGCCGACGACGTCGGGGGCAGGACAGAGCCAGGCGGGCGGCAGGGGGAGGGGCCACGTGGTCCACGGGCGGGACAGAGAACTGCGGGTCATCGGGCATTTCGCGACCGACCTGGACCCGACGGTCCTCGTCGTGCGCGGCCTGAGCGGCATCGGCAAGACGGCGACGGTCATCCGCGCGCTCAAGCAGGTCGGAGCGGGGTCGTCGGCGGTGCGCGTGGTGCGGCCGTGCTCGCCACGACCCTCGGCGCACGACCTGGAGAACAGCAGGCGCATCGACCTGTCGGCCTGGTCCGTGCCCGACCACCTGGAGCACGACTCCGACTTCGACGCCGCGGGCTTCCTGCGCGCCGTGTCGGCCTGGGCGGACGATGCGGGCACCGGGCCGCGCGTGCTCTTCGTCGACGACGTGGGCGTGCTCACCGCCGAGCGCGCACGCTGGCTGCAGCACCTGGCCGACGAGGCGTACGGACAGGACTGGCGCGTGATCGCCGCCGTGCGGAGCATCTCCGCCGAACCGCTCTCGGACGACGTCGAGGTGCTGGAGCTGGGCCCGCTGGACCGCGGGTCCCTGCGTCACGTGCTCGACATGGAGCTCAGCGTGCCGGTCGCGGCCGACGTCGTGGAGCAGCTGCGCTGGTGGAGCGCGGGCAACCCGAGGATCGCCCTGGAGCTCGCCGGCGCGCTGAGCTCGGGCGAGCTGCGCGGGGACGCCGCCTGGGCCGGGCCCGAGGTCGTGGGCTCCGCTTCCCGGCGTGTCTACCGCGCGATGCTGGCGGGCCTCGACCCGGCGACCATGACCGCGCTCGCCGCCGCGCCGCTGGGCGCCGCGCCGCTCGGTGGGGCGGCGCTGGAACGCCGGGACGCGCGGTCCGCCGTGCGCCACCCGCTGCTGGCGCTGCTGTGCCGTGAGGCGCGCGGCGCGGAGGGGCACGCCGACGCGCGCGACGCCCAGGTCGCCGAGCGCGACGTGACCGGCGCGCACACGGCGGAGCACATCCTCGACGGGCTGCATCTCGACGAGCTGCCGGCCCGCGCCTGGGCCGTCGTGGCCGCGGCCCCCGAGCCGCGCCTCGCGGCGCGCGCCGTCGGTGTCTCGCTGCTGACGGGGCGCACCTGGATGGACCACCGCGACGGACCCCTGGTGCCCGACGGCGTCGGGCCGGAGTGGACCGACCACCTCTGGTGGCGCGATGCCGCCGGGATCGCCGCCGACGTGCGCGCCGCGGGCGCGCGCGTGGCGCTGGCGCTGCTGCGGCTGGAAGGTACCGGCGAGCTTCCGGACCCGGGCGCGCTCCGCGCGGACCTGCGACTGCTGGGGCCGACGCCCGGCCAGGACTGGGTGGGCGTCGAGATCCAGGTGCGCGCCCTGCTGATGCTGGGCGACGTGGTGGGTGCCCGCAGCCTGCTCGCCGACCACTCGGGCGCGGCGGGCGGGAGCACGGTCGCGGAGATCGTGGCCCGGGACCTCGCTGCGGCGCGGGTCGCGGCGTTCGACGGCCGCGCCGTCGACGTCCGGACCCACCTCGCGCACGCGGCCGAGCTGCGGCCCTCGGTCGACGAGTGGCTGCCTGCGCGCGGGCTGCGCGCTGCGGCCGACGCCGTCGTCGACGGCACCGCCCCGGCGAGCACGATGCCCGCCCAGGCGGGGAGCTGGTCGCCGCGGGCACTGGGGGAGTACGCGGCCGACCTCGGCGCGGCCCACCTGGTGGTCGGACAGGCAGAGGGTGCGGTCGCGCTGCTGACCATCGCCCTGGAACACTGCGCCTGGCCCTACCGCGGCCGCGTGCAGGTGCGCTGCGACCTGGTCGAGGCCGTCATGGCGTCCACGCCGCCCGGCCGGGTGGGACCGCGGGTCGAGCGGCTCCTCGAGCCGCCCGTGGCCCCCGAGGAGCGGTCGGCGGTCGACGTCGCCGCCGCCTGGTCCCGCCTGAGCGCCCTGCTGGCCGACGACGGCGCCCCCTCGCCCGCCTTCGAGGCCGCGCTGCACGGGGCGCCGGTGCCCATGTCTCCCTGGCAGCGCGTGCGCATGCTGGTGGCCTACGGCCGGTACGCCGTGACCCGCGGGGGCCGCGCGACGGGCACCGCGATGCTCGACGAGGCCCGGACGCTGGTCCGGCTCGCGGGCATGGCGGGCTGGCTGCGCGGGATCGACGTGTTCCTCGCCGAGGCGGACGCGAGCGGCGGTGCCGGCCCCGAGTGGGAGGTGCTGGGCAGGCACGAGCGGGAGATGGTCCGGCTCGCGGTGCACGGTGCGACCAACTCCCAGATCGCCCAGGCCACGTTCGTGTCCGAACGGACCGTCGTGAACCGGCTGCGGCAGGCCTACACGACCCTCGGTATCCGCGACCGGCGCGACCTGGTCCGGCTCGCGGAGACCCGGCCGCCCGCGTGGCTCGCCGGCGGGTAGTTTCCCGAGCGCAGATTTTTCACCCGCTCGTTCGACCGTTTTTCACCCGGCATTCCGGACTTCTTTCGCTTCTCTCCGCCATTCTGCGTACGCCTGCTTTTGGCGCGCCTCGAATCGTCTCGAACGCAGTCGCGGTTGCGTTGGATTGCGTCAGCGCACGATTACCGCTCTGCCTGGCAGCCGGCTGAGAACCACTGTTCCCTGAGGGCCGGGAGCCGGTGCGCCTCATGCGACCGCCCCGAAGATCCGGACGTGATCACGTACCGATCCGGACGCTTTTTCTTAAGCGCGAATGTGGAGGAGTGAGTTCCGTTGAACCCAACGCAAGTACCGTCACGCCGTCGAAGGGGTGGCCTCGTACTGCGCCGATCTCTGGTGACGGTCGCGGCTTCGGCCCTTGTGGTTACCGCCACGGGTCTGCCGGCAGTCGCCGCCGTTGACAACTACCCGGACGAGCCGTCGGAGGCCGCCGCGAGCGTCCTCGACTCGACGCTCTTCCAGAAGGCGCTGGCAGCAGCCGCCTACTCCGAGGCCGGCTCGGTCTCGAACGCAGGCCCGAACGAGGGCAACCTGAACGTCGAGCTGCTCGGCTCGGAGCTCGTTCACCTCGGTGACGTCGAGGTCCGCCTCGACGAGATCCTGGACTTCGGTCAGCTCGGTGCGCTCGCCAGCCGCAGCGAGGCCTCGGGTCCGCTTGACGCACACGCGATCTCCGGCCTGGCCGGCGCCGACGGCGGCGTGACCCTGGACGGCGAGACCGACGACTTCGGCAAGGCGACCGTGGACGTCCTGTCCGTGGCACGTCTGCTGGGCGTCGACGGCCTCACGGACCAGATCGTCGACCAGCTCCTGCTCGAGGCGGGCGCCGGCGCGGCCGAGGTCAAGGCCGAGGACGGCGTCATCCTGGACCAGGACGGCGTGGGTGGCCTCGGCCAGTACCGCGTGGCCGACCTGGACCTGACGCTGCACTCCCCGGTCATCGAGGACGCTGCCTCGTCGATCTACGACATCGGCGGCACCATCGACACCACCGTCGAGGACCTCGTCAACGAGAACCTGGACGAGAGCGCCCTGACCGGCCTCTTCGACGCGATCCCGGGCGTCCCGACGCCGTCGATCACCGTCGACAGCAACATGCAGGAGAACCTGTTCCAGTCTGTCGTGGGTGAGCCGATCACCTCGAAGAACCAGCTCATCACGATCGACCTGTCGACCGGCCAGCTCGAGGTCCACCTCGACAAGCTCGTCGACGGCCCGAACGAGGGTGGCATCAACGCGCTCGACCCGAACACCGAGCTCATCGACGACACGACCTACCCGCTGATCGCGGAGACCGTGCACGAGCTGATGGAGGAAGTCACCAACATCCTCATCGGCGCGATCGAGGACTCGCTGAACTCGGTGACGATCAACATCGCCTTCACCGACGAGAGCCCGCTGGGCAACCTCGACGTCTCGTGGTCGCTGCCGCTGGCCGACGCCGTGAACGGCAACTTCCCCGAGGCCGTGAACAACAGCACGGGCACGATGGCCCCGGTCGCCGAGCTGCTGGTCGGCACCATCAACACGGTGGGCCCGGCCCTGGCGCCGATCCTGGCCCCGGTCTACGACCTGCTGATCAGCGACGAGGGTGACAACATCTTCGACCTGCTGATCAACGACCTCAAGACGGACGCCATCACGAAGCCGATCCGCGAGCTGCTCTCGCCGGTCTTCGACGTCCTGTCGCAGGTGCTGTCGATCACGATCAACCGCCAGGTCACGACCGAGGGTGTTGCCCCGACGTCGACCAAGGCCGCTGCTGCCGAGACCTCCTTCGAGCTGTCGGCGCTGAGCATCGCCCTGCTGCCGGCCAACGAGGTCGCGCGCATCAACCTGGGCAACGCCGCCGTCCGCATCGGTGGCGACGACGGTGGCTCGGGCGAGATCGACCCGACCCTGACCGCCGTGCCGGCCTCGGTCGCGCCCGGTCAGTCGACCGTCGCGACCGGTGAGGGCTACACGCCGGACTCGACCGCGACCGTCCAGCTCACCGACCCCGAGGGCAACCCCGTGGGTGACGCGATCGCCGTCGACACCGACTCCGAGGGCGGCTTCAGCACCCCGGTGCCGGTCCCGTCCGACGCCGAGCTCGGTGACTACACGGTCGTCGGCACCGACGACACCACCGGTGAGGCCGCCGAGGCCCCGCTGGCAGTCGTCGCCGGTTCCGACATCTGCGCCATGGACCCGACCCTGACGGTCGAGCCCAACGCCGCCTACCCGGGCGACACCGTCTCCGTCGTGGGCCAGGGCTTCCCGGCCGGCGTGCCGGTCACGGTCCAGCTGCGTGACGCCGAGGGCAACCCGGTCGGGGACCCGATCACGGTCACCCCGGACGAGGCCTGCGGCTTCATCACCGACCTCACGGTTCCCGAGGACGCCGAGCCCGGCGACCACGTCGTGGGCGCGGAGCCGGAGGACGGCAGCGAGGGTGCCGAGGCGCCCCTGGAGATCCTCGACCCGGGCACCAACAACCCGGGCGAGTGCACGGACCCGGCCATCACGGCCGACCCGACCATGGTCCGCGCGGGCGAAGAGGTGACCATCACCGGTACCGGCTTCCCGGCCGGCGCCAACGTCACCGTGCAGCTCCAGACCACCGACGGTGAGAAGATCGGCGAGCCGGTCACCGTGAAGGTGGACGAGGACTGCGGCTTCACCACTCCGATCACCGTCCCCGAGGACACCCCGCCGGGCGTCATCATCGTGGACGCACAGCCGGACGACGGCAGCGAGGGCGCACAGACGCCGATCGCCGTCGTCGAGACGGTCGGTGGCGACGGGCGCGACCTGACGGCGCGCTTCGAGCACCCGACCGCCCAGCTGGGCGACGAGCAGACCTTCTACGCCTCGGGCTTCGAGCCCGGTGAGGTCGTCGTGGGCCTGATCAACTCGGAGAGCTTCGCGCTCCAGGCACAGGAGGCCGACGCCGAGGGCAACGTCCAGTGGACGTTCACCGTCGACGAGCGGCTCGACGTGGGCGAGCACCAGGGCATCGCGGTCAGCACCGAGCAGGGCGACTCCGCGTCGGCCACGTTCGAGGTCGTCGCCGCCACCGCCGGTGGCAACGATGACGGTGGCCTCGCCTCCACGGGTGCGAACGTCGGCATCCTGATCGCCGCGACGGTGCTGCTGCTCGGCGCCGGTGCGGTCATGATCAAGCGTCGCCGCGAGATCAGCCAGGCCTTCGCCACCGCGATGGGCCGCATGTCCGACGACTCGCGTTCCGCCTGACGGACCGAGTCTCTGACGAAGCAGTAGACGGACGCAGTGGTCAGGCGTCCGAAGCAGACCGGCCCGGTGCGACTCGTCGCACCGGGCCGGTCCTGTCAGGAAAAGGGTCCGCAGGGGGCCGAGAGCTGAGCGAAGGAGAGGGAACCGTGCGCGAGGTGTCGTCGAAACGGAGGTTGGTCCCGGCGATCGTCGCGGCGGCCGCCATCGTCTCGCTCGTCGTGGCCGCGATCATGGTGGTGGAGCAGGCCCTGCCCGCCGCACCGAGCCCGCGCGACGAGGACCCGCGGGTGCAGGGCAGCGCGCACGTGAAGTGCGCCGAGAACGAACCGCTCGCGCAGGAGCTGCTCAGCGGCTCCGTGTGGACCATGTGCTGGCGCGTCGACGCGAGCCGCGGCCTGGTGCTCGAGGACGTCCACTTCACGCCCGCCGGCGCCGATCCGGTGCTGGTGCTCGCGGAGCTGTCGATCGGGCAGCTCGAGGTGCCGTACGACACCGGCCTGCGCAACACCGAGGACATCACCACACAGGGCTTCGGCGGCAGCCACATCATGACCCTCACCGAGCCGGAGTGCCTCGGGGAGCGGCTCGAGACCTACGTGCCGAAGATCGGCGACGGCGCGATGGGCGGCGGCGGCCAGGACCGGGCCGTGCTCTGCCAGGAGGTGGTCGACGGCGGCATCGCCTACCGCAGCGGCGACACCACGGGAACCGAGGTGGCCCGGCGTACGGACCTGCGGCTCTCCACGATCTCGAAGGTGGGCTGGTACGAGTACGTCAGCCAGTACACGTTCGGCGGCGACGGCAGCATCCGGTCCGACCTGGGCGCGACCGGCGACCTGTCGCCCGAGGACTACGGGGACGACCCGGCCCACGGCTGGCCCGTCGGCCCCGGCGACACCGACTACGCCACCAGCCACTCGCACAACGCCGTCTGGCGGGTGCACTGGGCCCTCGGCGGCCGGGGCGGCCAGGTGGTCGAGCAGTACGACGCCGCGCCGACCGGCGAGGTGGGCCCGCGCGCTCCGCTCGTCGAGGGCGGCCTGACGCGCATCCCGCGCGAGGGCACCGCCCAGGCGGCGGACCGGCGCTGGTGGCGCGTGGTGAACCCCGAGGTGCTCAACGCGGACCAGCACCCGATCTCGTACCAGATCGAGCTGGGGGCGACGACGCCGTTCCAGCTCACGCAGGACCACGAGCACACGGGTGGCGCTGACGGCGGCGACAGCGACGGCGGCTACGCGGTCGCGTTCACCGAGGCCGACGACTGCCAGCTCTACGCGACGGCCAACAAGGACGGCTCCTGCGGCGCGGGCGTGCTCGACTTCGCGCAGGACGAGGCGGAGCTGTCCGACGTCGTCACGTGGGTCGCCGTCGGCTTCCACCACGTGGCGCGCGACGAGGACCAGAGCCCCATGGAGATGCACTGGCAGGGCTTCACGCTCACGCCGCGGGACCTCACCGCGCAGCGCGTCGACCCGCCTTCGGCCCGCGAGGACGTCAACGGCAGGCCGGCCGACACCCGCTGAGCCGGTCCTGAGCCTCAGGCACCGCGGCCCCGTCAGGCCTTCGCCTCCACGAGTGTGCGGCGGCTGTGGCAGACGAACGACCCGTGCTCCGCGATGTGGTCGTACAGCGCGCGCAGCCGGTCGCGGTACCTGTCCACGGCGAAGTCGGGCACCGTCCACAGGACCTTGCGCAGGAAGTGCACCCCCGCGGCCAGGTCGAAGAACTCCACCCGGGTCCGCGCGTCCCGCAGGTCCACCACCTCCAGCCCGGCGTCGGCCACCCGGGCGCGCAGCCGGTCCACGTACGCGTCGTCGTCGTTCGCCTGCGGGCCCATGAGGAACTCGTACAGCTCACGGTTGGAGCCCGCGCCCACCTCCTGGACCAGCAGCGAGCCACCGGGCGCCAGCACCCGCGCCGCCTCGCGGTACGGGAACGCGACCGGGTGGCGCCCCGTGACCAGGTCGAACGTGCCGTCGTCGAACGGCAGCGCGCCGTCGCCGCCGTCGACCAGGTGCACCACGCCCCCGTAGGGGCGCAGCGCGGCCGAGGCGAGCGAGTGGTTCGGCGCCCACGCCTCCGTGGCGCGCACGATGCCGGGTACCCGCACCGCCAGCCCCAGTGCCTCGGCGAAGACCTCGCCGCCGCCCGTGTCGACGTCGAGCACCGCGCCGGCCCGGCCCAGGCGCTCGCCGCACAGCCGCACGTAGCCCCACCCGGGGCGCTCCTCGGTGGCGCGGCCCGCGAACCAGGAGAAGTCCCAGCCGTCGGTGGGGACGGCCAACCCCTCGGCGACCTGCTCGTCGAACGTCATGCCGTCGACGCTAGCGCCGGGTGTCACCCGGTCACCAGGAGATATCCCCCGACCGGGGGAGGGCCGCGCACCCCGCGGACGGGAGCGTGGAGGCATACCGCACGACCGACCGAAGGGAACCGTCATGTCACGCCTCGCCCGCGCCACCCTGATCGGCGCCACCGTGGCCAGCGGCGTCACCGCGCTGCTCGGCCTCACCTGGCTGCTCGGGCTCTGGCCCAGTCCTTACACCGTCCCGAGCGCCGCCCTCCTGGCAGGCCTCGCCGGACCCGGCGCCGCCGACGTCACGCACGTGGTCACGGCGCTGGCCGGCGTCGCGGCCGGCATCGCGGCGCTCGCCGGCGCACTCGGCACCCGCGGCCGGGTCACCGCCGCGGTGCTCCAGCTCGTCGTGTTCGGTGTGGTGCTGCAGGGCACCGGGCCGCTGTCCACCATGGGCTACCTGGTCGCCATGGCGATGCCCGTGGCCGTGGTGGTCCTGCTGGTCCAGGTGGTGCGCCGGTACCCGGTGGCGCGCTGGACCGTCGGGGTGCCCGGCCTGGTGGTGCTCCTCGTGGGTGGCTTCCTGGCGCGCGAGGCCCTGGGCGGCATCCTGCGCATGCTGGGCTCCGGGCTCGCGGAGCAGCGCGCCGGCCTGCTGCTGACCCTGCTCGTGCTCGTCACCGGCACCCTCTGGGCCGCCGTCGGCGCGCAGGCGCTGGCCGGCACGCCCGCCGTCGAGCGCGCCACGGACTGGGTGGTGCGGCACCGGAAGGCCATCACCGTCGTGGCCGCCACCGGACCGCTGCCCTACGCGCTGATCCGCCTCACCTGGCTCACGCCGTGGCCGCAGCTCGGGTTCGACCTGGACCTCTCCACCCGGATCTGGGGCCTGGCCCTGTCCAGCGGAGCGTGGCTCGGGTTCTTCCTCACGCTCGGCCTGATCCGGCCGTGGGGCGAGGTGTTCCCCCGCTGGATGCCCGGCCTCGCCGGACGCCGCGTGCCGATCGCCGCCGCCGCCGTGCCCGGCGGGCTCATCGCCGTCACCCTGATCTTCTCGACCGTACCCATGCTCGTCCTGTTCAGCGGTCAGGGCCTGGTCGAGGGGATCGTCGGTGCCATCGCCTTCCCGTGCTGGTACTGGGGCCCGGCCCTGGCGCTCGCGGTCTGGGGGTACGTGGCGCACCGGCTCCGGTCCGACGGCGACTCCGGCAACGACCGCGGCGCGGAGGCCACCCCACGGGCCGGCGCCGGGCGTCCCGCAGAGGCGCTCGCGGGCCGTTGGCTCCGCGAGGACCTGCCCTGACCTGGCGTGCAGCCCCGGCGAGCGGAGAGGATGGCGGCATGCAGGCGACGACGCGGTACCTCGCCCGGCGCTTTGCCTGGCACATGCTGGGCGCCGCGATCGGGCTGGCGCTGGTGCTGCTCGTGTACGGCCTGCTGCACACCGCCACCGGCGGCGTCCCGGGCTGGGTGGTCGTGGTCACCGCCGTCGCGGCGGCGGTGGCCCTCGGCCTGGTCCCGGGCGCCCGGGAGCTCGAGGTCACGGCCGCCCGCGCGCTGCTCGACGTGGACGACGAGCTGGTGGTCCCCGCCGAACCCCGGCTCGCGCACCGGGCCCGGACCGCCGCCTGGGTGGTGCTGCACCTGCTCACCGGCCTGGTCGTGGCATCCGGCCTGTTCGCCCTGCTCCCGGCGGTCGCGCTGGTCGGCTTCGAGGCGGTCACCGGGCGGTCGCTGAGCTCCGGCCTGGCGGTGCCCTCGGGCCCGGTCGAGGTGGTCCTGCGGCTGGCGGCGTGCGCCGTCGTGGGATTGCTGGCGGTGACGGCGACCTGGCCGCTGGGCGTGGCCGCGTCCGCCCTTGCCAAGCGCGTGCTCGGGCCCACGCCGCACGACCGCCTGGAGACCGCGCTCGCCCGTGCCCGGCGCGAGGCGGAGCACACGCGCCTGGCACGCGAGCTGCACGACGGCATCGGCCACGCCCTGACCGTGGTCACGGTGCAGGCCGCGGCCGGACGGCGTGTCGTGGCCGCGAACCCGGAGGCGGCCGCTGACGCGCTCGGGGCCATCGAGGACACGGCCCGCTCGGCGCTCGCCGAGCTGGACCAGCTCCTGGCCGTCCTGCGGGACGACGCCGCCGACGCCGCTCCCGCCGCGCTGGCCCCCGCCCTGGACGACGTCGTCACCGCGCACCGCCGGGCCGGCCTCGACCTGAGCGCGCAGATCGACCTGCCGGCCGGGCTGCCCGCCCTGCTGAGCGGCACGGTGCAGCGCATCGTCACCGAGGCCCTGACCAACGCGCACCGGCACGGCGCGCCCGGCCCCGTCCGGCTCACCGTCGGCATCGCCGGGCCCGGGGACGACCAGGTGCTGATCGAGGCGGTCAACCCGGTCCGGAGCGGCACCCGGACCGGCCGGCGTCCGTCGGGCGGCCGGTCGTCCGGCGGACGCGGCCTGGCCGGGATCCGCGAGCGGGTCGCCCTGTTCGGCGGTACCGCCGAGGCGGGACCCGACGCCGACCGCTGGGTGCTGCGTGCGACCCTGCCCTGGACACCCGCACCGACCGACCGGAAGGAACCTGATGCCTGAAGCCCCCGTGCGGGTGCTCCTCGCCGACGACGAGCCGCTGGTCCGCAGCGGCCTGCGCCTCATCCTGGACGCGGAGCCCGACCTGGAGGTCGTCGGCGAGGCCGGTGACGGCGCGCGGGCGGTCGAGCTGGCCCGCAGCCTGCGGCCCGACGTCGTCTGCATGGACGTGCGGATGCCGGGCGTGGACGGCCTGCGCGCCACCGAGCTGGTGCTCCGGCTGCCGCAGCCGCCCCGTGTGCTGGTGGTGACCACGTTCGAGCACGACGGCTACGTGCTCGACGCGCTCACCGCCGGGGCCTCGGGGTTCCTGCTCAAGCGCGCCGGGGCCGACGAGATGGTGCAGGCCGTGCGCACGGTCGCCGTCGGGCAGAGCCTGCTGTACCCGCAGGCGCTGCGGGACCTGGTGCGCACACGGCCGCGCGCGACGGCCGGGGCACCGGCGCTGACGCCGCGCGAGCGGGAGGTGCTGGACCTGGTGGCGCAGGGCATGACCAACGCCGAGATCGCGACGGCGCTCGTGGTCGGCGTCGAGACGGTGCGCACGCACGTGGCGTCCGTGCTGGCCAAGCTGCAGGCGCGCGACCGCACGCAGGCCGTCGTGCTGGGCTACCGGGCGGGGCTGGTGGAGCTGTAGCCCGCGGTCCGGCCGTGGGCCGGCTCAGCCCTGGGGGAGGACCATCTCGACCTCGTCCGGGAAGGGCGCGTACTCGGCGGCCTTGCGGCGGCCCGTGCGGCGCCAGCCCAGGTGCTCGTAGAAGCCGATCGCCTGGTCGTTGTCGGCGAGGCACCACAGCCGCGGGTCGGCCATCTCGGCGACCGCCGCGTCCATCGCGGCGCGGGCCAGGCCGCTGCCCCAGTGCGCGGGGTGCACCGCGAGGTGCCTGAGCAGCCGCTCGTCGTGGGCCACGAAACAGGCCAGCCGGGGGTGGTCGCCGTCGTCGTCCAGGACGAGGATGCGGACCCCCGGCTCGCTGAGTGCGGCCTGCCACTTCGCCAGCACCTCGTCGGACGGGAACGGGTACATGCCCGGCGGGAAGATGTGGCCGAGCGCCGCGATCCCAGCGGCGCGCTCCACGTCCAGGAGCGCGTGCGCGTCCTCGGGCGTGGCCTGCCGGAACCGGTTGACGACCATTGCCCCAGCGTACGGCCCGGCCTCACCCGTGGCACCACCGTTGAGATTTGCGTCCGAGGCCTGTGCCGGAGCGGGTGAGAACTGGTCTGCAACATTTTCTCGAAGTGCTGTGACCTCGGCGCGGTTCCCGCGTCTAGGGTGCATGACGGATACAGCATTCAGCGCGGTGATGTCCCGCCTCTCGGCGCTCGACACGCTCTCGCTGCGGGTGAGTCAGGACTGGCTGGCGTTCGGCCTCGACAGGGTGGACGTGCTGGTCATCGAGATACTGACGGTCAGCGAGCTCACGGCCATGCCGCTCGTGAGCAGGCACCGGCTGTCACCGGAGGTACCGGACCCGGGACGGGAGCTGGGTCTGACCCGGGTCTGGACCGGTTGGCTCGGCGATGCCTCGGACATCGTGCCGGTCGCGATGCGGCTCACGCTCGCGCCGAGCGACGGGTGACCGGGCGCCGGGCCCTCAGCGGGGCAGGTGCGCCTCGATCTCCTCGATGATCGCCGGGTCGTCCGGCAGCGTCCTCGGCGAGTACCGGCGCACGTCGCCCCCGGGCAGCACCAGGAACTTCTCGAAGTTCCAGCGGATCTTGCCCGAGTGCCCCTCGGCGTCCTCGGTCTTCTTGAGCTCGACGTAGAGCGGGTGCGCGTTGCGCCCGTTCAGCCGGATCTTGTCGAGCACGGGGAAGGTGACGCCGTACGTCATGGAGCAGAACTCGGCGATCTTCTCGTTCGAGCTCAGCTCCTGCAGGAACTGGTTGCTGGGGAAGCCCAGCACCGTGAAGCCGCGGTCCTGGTACTTCTTCTGCAGCTCCTCGAGGGTCGCGTACTGCGGGGCCAGGCCGCACCGCGAGGCCACGTTCACCACGAGGACCACGTCCTCCTTGTGATCGGCCAGCGAGATCTCGGTGCCGTCCATCGTGTGGAAAGGAATGTCGTAGAGGGTCACCCGGTCATCTTCCACCCGTTGTCCGAGTCGACGGAACCCTTCGGGGCCGGTGGCGTCACGCGCCGGCTTCCGCGTCAACGGTCTCGACCCAGCGTTGCGCCTCCGGCGACCAACTGGCACGGTGGTCGGCTTCCGTGAGCACGGGATCGATGAACCGCGCGATCGTCCCGATCACCTCCGCCAGGTTCTCCGGAAGGTCGGTCCTGTCGACACGGCGGAGCCAACGGCTCCACCTCGCCTGGCCCAGGTCAGCCAGCTCGCCCACCGCTTCCGTCATCGGCACCATCTCCACCTCGCGGTACTGGGCGACCTCGTGCACGGAGGACCGGAGCGTGCCACGGTCGATCTGGTGCCGGCGGGTGACGAGGTGGACGTCGGCGAAGTCGCGCCAACGTGTGTTCGCCTCGCCCCGCTCGACCGCCGTCACGATCTTCTCGGCGAGCACCATGGTGAGCGGGTAGCCGAGTACCAGTACCGGGTCAAGGCCCGTGTCGATCAGCCGCGGTACCCGCACGATGTTCGGGGCAGGCCAGATCGGGTCGCCGAAGCTCACGTCGATCCCGACCCGGACACGAGCAGGACCGAGTGCACCGGAGATCCTCAGCCGTACGCCGCTGTACTCGTCGTCGTCGCGGATCTCGGTAGCGCTGATCGACCCGGCGTCGAACTCGACGCCGTCCGGGAGCTGCACCTCACAGATCACCCGGATCCGTGCTGTCACACTGTCCACGTCATTGGCCAGCCTGGTCGCACTCAGGTCGAGGTCCTTGGTCGGGCGGCGCAGGGCGTACGCCGCGAGCAGCGCACCGCCCTTGAGGACGAAGTCGTCCCGGAACGGGGACGCAGCGACTCGTGCGAGCAGGCACTCCAGGGCGTAGAGCGTCTGCAGCTCCTGGACGTCCGTACCCCGGGCGCGAGCGAGTGCTCGAAGGGCGAGCGTCGCGTCGGCGGCGGGTGTGCCCCGCTGGACGGCCCTGCTCACAGCAGCACCTCGAGGACCCGGCGGATCTCGGGCCGCGCCGTCGGAAAGCTCCCGGCCATTGCCAGCAGGCTGCCCGGACGGCTCGTCCGACGCCCGAGCCATGTCTTCAGCGCGGCGACCGCGAGGTCTTCGCCATGCGTGTGACGGAGGCGGAACAGGTCGATGATCGTGCGCTCGGCGCTGTACAGACCGATCGACTGCCCACCGGGCAGCGGGTAGGGATCCCGACCGATGTCGAACGTGCTCTTGGCGAAGAAGTGCCAGGTGATCGGAGCGAACTCGGTTTTCAGTGCGCGGGCGGGCCGTGGGAGCGCCAGATGGCTCGTCCGGGGAATCTCGTCGGTCAGGTCGTGGAGCGCGGCCGCACTCATCAGGCAGATCGTCACGTCGGGACGGCGGGTGGCGAGCGCCAGCCAGGCCGCGACGGTGTCGTCCACGGACCCGGTCGGGACGTAGGCGCCCGGCGCGATCTTCTCGTACTCGCCCGCGGCCGCCAGGCGTTCGACGGCCCGGCGGGTCGGGGTGTCGTCGGCGGTGGATCCTGGTCTGATCAGGAACGGTGTCGTGGGCGTCATGGTGCCTCCGTACAAAAATGTCGACAGGTATAACGTACCTGTCGACATTTCTGTACGTCGAGACGTTCGTCGGCCCAGCAGGCCCAAGCACCTCCACAAGGCTAGGCAACTATTGGTGATGGGCAACCTGGCATCTTCGACTGCGATAGACGGCGCTCGCCGGGTTAGGTTGACGACGTGACCCGTACGCCCGGACCCGCCAAGCACCGGCCCCCGCTGCCCGTGCGGGACGGGCTCAACCCCACCCGGATCGTGCTCCCGCACGACCCCGCCGTCGTCGTGCGGTTCCCGTACGCGCTCGACTACCTCCTGGACCGGTTCCGCGAAGACGCGGACCGGCTGCTCGAGAAGGTCGCCCAGGGGGAGGTGGTCACGGGCCACGGCGAGCCGCTCACCCCGACGACGCCGTACGAGCCGCGCGGGTTCCTCTACCTGTACCGCGACCCGCCGGCCCACGAGGACCCGATCCCGTTCGAACCCGAGGTGCTGCACCGCGACGAGAACCTGCTGGTCGTGGACAAGCCGCACTTCCTCGCCACGATGCCGCGCGGGCGGTGGGTGCGCGAGACCGCCCTGGTCCGCCTCCGGGTGGCCCTCGACCTGCCCGAGCTCTCCCCGGCCCACCGCCTCGACCGCGGCACCGCCGGTGTGCTCGTCCTCACGGTCCGGCCCGAGGTGCGCGGCGCGTACCAGGAGGCCTTCGCCCGCCGCGTGGTGCGCAAGGTCTACGAGGCCGTGGCCCCGCTCCCGGAACCGGGCGCGCGCCTGGCCCTGGGTGAGCCCGTCACGCTCCGCAACCGCATCGTGAAGCGGCGCGGGGTGACCCGCGCCGAGGAGGTGCCCGGCGAGCCCAACGCGGAGTCCCTGATCACCCTCACCGCCGTCGACGACGCCCGTGGCCTGGGCCTCTACCGCCTGGAACCGCACACCGGCAAGACCCACCAGCTGCGGCTGCACATGGCCTCGCTCGGGCTGCCGATCCTGCACGACCCGTTCTGGCCGGAGCTGCGCAGCGAGCCCGACGACTTCGACCGGCCCCTGCAGCTCCTGTCCCGCTCCCTGGAGCTCACCGACCCCCTGTCGGGCCGGCTGCGCCGCTTCGAGTCCCGCCGCGACCTGCGCGAATGGACAGGCGAGCCGGCGCGCGACGGGTCAGACCCACGGATCCCTCCGGGGAACTGAGCGGCTGACACGTCCGTGCGCATCTGACAGGTGCAAGAATCGGTGCGATGAGTACCGCCCCCGACTACCCCGCCCGCGCCGTCGTCGATCTCGACGCGATCCGCGACAACGTGCGCGCCCTGCGGACGACCGCCCCGACCGCCCAGGTCATGGCCGTCGTCAAGGCGGACGCGTACGGGCACGGGCTGGCCCCCTCGGCCCGGGCGGCGCTCGCGGGCGGTGCTACCTGGCTGGGCGCGGCGCAGAGCGTCGAGGCGCTCGCGATCCGCGCGGCCGTCGGACCCGGCCCACGCATCCTGACCTGGCTCTACGCGCCCGGCGCGCCCCTGGCCGACCTCGTGCGCGCCGACGTCGACGTGGCCGTCGCCGCGGCCTGGGCGCTCGACGAGGTGGCCGACGGCGCCCGCACCGCGGGCCGCACCGCCCGCGTGCACCTCAAGGTCGACACCGGGCTGGGCCGCAACGGGATCATGCCAGCGGACCTGCCCGCCGTGCTCGAACGAACCGCGGCGCTGCGGGCCGAGGGGACGCTCGCCGTCGTCGGCCTGATGTCGCACTTCGCGCTCGCGGACGAGCCCGACGACCCGTCGGTCAAGATGCAGACCCATGTCTTCGAGGAGGCGCTCCGGACCGTCGAGGCGGCCGGGATCGACCTCGAGGTGCGGCACATCGCCAACTCGGCCGCGACGCTGACCAACCCGGCCGCCCACTACGACCTGGTGCGGCCCGGGATCGCCGTGTACGGGCTCTCGCCCGTGCCGCAGCTGGGTGCCCCGGGCGACTACGGGCTGCGGCCCGCCATGACGCTGGAGGCGCGGCTCGCGACCGTCAAGCGGGTGCCGGAGGGGCACGGCGTCTCCTACGGGCACTTCTACGTCACCCCGCAGGACACCGTGCTCGGGGTCGTCCCGCTCGGTTACTCCGACGGCATCCCGCGGCACGCGTCGGGCGGCTCGCTCGGCCCGGGCGGACCGGTGCTGGTCGGGGGCGCGGTGGACGACGTCGCCGCGCCCGCGACCGGTCTCGGTACCGTGCGCGTGCTGCGTGTCGCGGGCCGGGTGTGCATGGACCAGATCATGCTGGACCTCGGCCCCTACGCGTCCGAGCAGGCGGGCGACGTCGTGACGTTGTTCGGGGCGTCCGACGGGCTCGCCCGTGCCGGCGCGCCCAACGCCGAGGACTGGGCACAGGCCGCCGGCACCATCAGCTACGAGATCGTGACGCGCCTCGGCGCGCGCGTGCCACGCGTGTACGTGGGCACGGCAGGAAGGGAGACCGCGTGAGCGGGGCAGTGAGCGGACCGGGCGACATCACGACGTCGGAGGCGGTGGTGATCGAGCTGCCGGACGCCGACACGACGCGCGCCTTCGGAGCGGCCCTCGCCGGGGTGCTGCGCCCGGGCGACCTGGTGATCCTCACCGGCGACCTCGGCGCGGGCAAGACGACCCTGACGCAGGGGATCGGGGCGGCGCTGAACGTGCGCGGGCAGGTGGCATCGCCCACGTTCATCGTGGCGCGCGAGCACCCGCCGCTGCCGCGCCCGGACGGGACGCGTGGGCCGGGGCTGGTGCACGTCGACGCCTACCGGCTCGGCGGGCTCGGCGAGCTCGACGCGCTCGACCTGGACTCATCGCTGGACGACTCCGTGACCGTCGTGGAATGGGGGCGCGGCCTGGCCGAGGCCCTCGCCGACGACCGCCTGGAGATCGACCTGGAGCGGCCGCGGGGTGCTGCGCCGACGTTCGACCCCGGCGTGGAGGCGGCCGAGGACCCGGAGGCGGGGACGCGCAAGGTGACGATCCGCGCGGTGGGGCCACGCTGGGCCGGGGTGGACCTGCGTTCCCTGCTGTGATCGGTAGCTCGTCGGGTGATCGGCAGCCCGGGTTGCCGATCACCTGACGAACCGCCGATCATTCCCTGCGGCCGCCTGGGGCCGTAATACCCTGGTGGCGTGGCCGTTCTTGCTCTCGATACCTCAGCAGCCGTCGCCGTATCCCTCGTCGACGAGGACGGTGCGCGCCTCGCGTCCCGCTCCTCCGACGAGCGCCGCAGGCACGCCGAGTCGCTCGCGCCCCTGATCACGGAGGTCCTCGACGAGGCCGGGATCGAGCGCGCCGACCTGACCGCCGTCGTCGCCGGAACGGGTCCCGCCCCGTTCACGGGGCTGCGCGTCGGGCTCGTGACCGCCCGGACGCTCGCCCTCTCCCTCGGCATCCCCGTGCTGGGCGTGCCGAGCCTCGACGCCCTGGCGGTGCAGGCCGTCAGCGACCTCGGGCTCCGGGCGGGGCAGGAGATCCTGGCCACCTCCGACGCCCGCCGCAAGGAGGTCTACTGGGCGCGTTACCGCGTGGTCGCGCACGAGGGGCCGCACGGCGTACCGGTCGTGGAGCGGACCGCCGGGCCCGACGTCGACCGGGCCGGCTTCGTCGCCCAGGGCCAGCTCCCCACACCGGACGCCGGGGACGCCCCGCTGCCCGTCGTGGTCGGCGAGGGCGCCATGCTCTACCCGGAGTTCCTGCCCGTGGCCGACGACGCCCCGCTGGTCCCGGACGCGACCGTGCTCGCCCGGCTGGCCCTCGTGCGCCGCGCGGCCGGCGAGGACCTGCCGACCGAGCCGCTGTACCTGCGGCGTCCGGACGTGCACGAGCCGGGCTCCCCGACGGGCTCGGGTGCCGGCTCCGGGGCCGGTCCGGCGACGGCCGCCACCGGCGGTGCCGCATGATCACCGAGGTGCGGCTCCGCCCGCTGCGCAGCGCCGACTTCGACCGTGTGCTGCAGCTCGAGCGCCAGCTCTTCGGCCGGGGCGCCTGGACCTACGGGATGCTCGCCGACGAGCTCGCCGGCCTGGGCCGCTGGTACGTCGTCGCGGAGCCGGAGCGGCTCGACCGCGCCGGGGACCAGCCCGTCGTCGGCTACGCCGGGCTGTGGTTCGACGGCGACGTCACGCAGATCATGACCATCGGCGTGGACCCCGACGTGCAGCGGCACGGCGTCGGGCGCCAGCTCATGAACGCCCTCATCGAGCGGTCCCGCAAGGTCAAGGCAGAGGCCGTACTGCTGGAGGTGCGCGTCGACAACGCGCCCGCCATCGAGATGTACCGCGACTTCGGCTTCCAGATCCTCGGCGTGCGCAAGCGTTACTACCAGCCCGAGGACATGGACGCGTACACGATGCGCCTGGAGCTGTCCGAGGTGGAGCACCCGACGGCGGACGCCGCGGTCGAGTCGCCGGTGGACGCCCCGGCTGCAGACACCCCGGACGACGCCACGGGAGACGCGGCATGAGGAAACAAGTCCTGGTCGACGCCGCGACGCTGGCGGCCGACCTGCAGGTCGGCGGCGTGCCGGACCCGGCCGAGGGTCGGCCCGTCGTGCTCGACGTCCGCTGGGCGCTGGGCATGACCGACGGCCACGACCAGTACCGCGCCGGGCACGTGCCAGGTGCCGTGTACGTGGACCTGGAGTCGGAGCTGGCCGCGCACGGCTCGCCCGCCGAGGGGCGGCACCCGCTGCCCTCGGCGGCGGCGTTCCAGGCGGCGGCGCGCCGCTGGGGCGTCTCGGCCGGCTCGCGCGTGGTGGTCTACGACTCCGTGGGCGGCACGTCGGCCGCCCGGGCCTGGTGGCTGCTGCGCTACTTCGGCGTGCCCGACGTCCGCATCCTCGACGGCGGACTCGCAGCGTGGACCGCGCAGGGCTCCGCCGTCGAGCCGGGGGACGTCACGCCCGAGCCGGGCGACGTCGTCGTCCGACCCGGGGCCATGCCCGTGCTCGACGCCGACCAGGCGGCAGAGCTGGCCGACGGCGCCGGTGTGCTGCTGGACGCCCGGGCCGGCGAGCGGTACCGCGGCGAGGTCGAGCCGGTGGACCCGCAAGCCGGGCACGTCCCGGGCGCGGTCAGCGCGCCGACGGCCGAGAACCTGGGCGCGGACGGCCGGTTCCTGCCGACCGGGGACCTGCGGCGGCGGTTCGGTGCCCTGGGCGCCGCCGACGGCGCGACCGTCGGCGTGTACTGCGGCTCGGGTGTCACGGCGGCGCACGAGGTGGCGGCCCTCGCGATCGCCGGTGTGGACGCGGCGCTGTACCCGGGCTCCTGGTCGCAGTGGTCGAACGATCCCGCGCGGCCCGTCGCGGTGGGCTGACCGACCGTGCGCCGGGCAGGCATGGACCGCGTCAGGGCGTGGGGCTGACCTCGTTGAGCACGAGGATCTTCTGCCACACCTTGCGGGCCATGCCGACCGTCAGCGACTCGATGGTCGAGACCGTGTTCAGCACGATGTCGTCCTGCGACTCCTCGGCGCACAGCGCCGCCGCCTTGCCCACGATCGACAGCAGCTCGGTGCAGTACTCCAGGTAGTACTCGATCTGCTCGGGGGTCAGGTCGACGTCGTTGTTCTCCGACTCGCCCGTGAAGGCGTCCCGCAGGATCTCCGGCTCCTTGGTGAGCTGGTGCATGTCGATGATGTGCGCCAGGGAACGCAGCCGGTGCAGCTTGGCCAGCAGGTCCGACCGCTGCACCCGCTGCGGCACCGAGTGCAGCACGACGACGGCGATCGCGACGAACACGATGTCGTTCACGGCGCTCTCGATGAGGGGCAACCAGTCGAGGCCGTTGTCCGGCGCATCGGTGCCCGCGGCCTCGACGGCGAAGCCGAACGCGACCAGGGCGACGAGCACCACGAGGGCGATCAGGAGACGCGAGCCGGCCCGCACCAGGCGGCTGCGCCGTCGGGTCCCCGCCGAGGTGTCCGCCACCTGCTCCGTCAGGGTCGCGAGCTCCTGGGCCACCCGGTGGATGCCCCGGTCGGGGAACCGCGCGCCGATGCGTTCGCGCAGGCGGCGCGCGGTCTCGATGACGGGCGCGGGCTCGAGCTTCTCGAGCGGGATCACTGTCACGGCACGCAGCGTAGAGCCATCCACCGACAGCGCGGCCGGAGGTTCAGAGGCTCAGACGGTGACGTTGCCGTCCGAGCCTGCGGTTCGCTCCGGGCGGTGCGCCTCGTTCCTCGGCGCTCCGCCTGCGCTCACCTCCGGCTCAGACGGTGATCGTGGTGAGCGGCATCGACGAGTCCACCGGGATGTCCAGGTTGCTCGGCGCCAACCCGGCCCGCACGACGGCGGAGCCGAGCGCCGCGATCATCGCGCCGTTGTCCGTGCAGTAGCGGATCGGCGGGATGCGCAGGTCGATGCCCGCCTCGGCGCAGCGCTTGGCCGCCATCTCGCGCAGCTGGCTGTTGGCGGAGAACCCGCCGCCGACCACCAGCGTCTCGACGCCGTGCTTGTGGCACGCGGCGATGGTCTTGGCCGTCAGGACGTCGGCGACGGCCTCGGCGAACGACGCCGCGACGTCGTGCACGGGGATCTCCTGCCCGGCGTCCGTGCGGGCCTCGACCCAGCGGGCCACCGCCGTCTTGAGACCCGAGAAGGAGAAGTCGTAGGCGTGCTTGGCCTGGTCCTTCGCGGCCGTGAGGCCGCGGGGGAACCGGATGGCGGTGGGGTCGCCCTCGCGCGCGAGCCGGTCGATGTGCGGACCGCCGGGGTAGGGGAGGCCGAGCAGACGACCGACCTTGTCGAAGGCCTCGCCCGCGGCGTCGTCCAGGGTGGAGCCGAGCTCGGTGACGTCGGTGGCGATGTCGTCGACCAGCAGCAGCGAGCTGTGTCCGCCGCTGACCACGAGCGCCATCGCGCGCTCCGGCAGCGGCCCGTCCACGAGCTGGTCCACGCACGCGTGACCGATCACGTGGTTCACGCCGTACAGCGGCTTGTTCAGGCCGATGGACAGGGCCTTCGCGGCCGAGGCACCGATGGTGAGCGGCCCGACGAGCCCGGGCCCGGCGGTGACGGCGATCGCGTCGACCTCGGACAGGTCGACGTCCGCCTCGCCGAGGGCCTTCTGGATGGTGGGGATCATCGCCTCGAGGTGGGCGCGGCTGGCGACCTCGGGGATGATGCCGCCGTAGCGGGCGTGCTCCTCCATCGAGCTGGCGACGGCGTCGACCAGCAGGTCGTTTCCGCGGACCAGCGCGACGCCGGTCTCGTCGCAGGAGGTCTCGATACCGAGCACCAGTGGATCTGCCATGTGCTCCAGCCTAGTTCCCCGGCGGCGGTGAGCGTGGAACCGGCTGGGATGTGACACGCGGACGTGCGGGACGTCACGGTTGAATCTGGAACTATCGCTCAGGGCAACTTTGTTCCACCGGGCATGACTCAAGCACTCGAGGCCACCGCACCGCTCGCCATCGACGACGCGACCGCGGACCGCCTGTTCCGTACCGCGCGCACCGTGACGACCTTCGCGGAGTCGGAGGTCACCGACGAGCAGCTCACCGCCGTCTACGACCTCATCAAGTGGGGCCCGACGATGATGAACACGAGCCCGCTGCGGATGCTCGTCGTCCGCACGCCGGAGGCCCGGCAGCGCCTCGTCGGCCACATGCCCGAGAACAACCAGGAGCGGGTGTCCAAGGCCCCCGTCACGCTCGTGCTCGCCTACGACACCGACTTCCACGAGCGGCTCGACGTGCTGATCCCGCACATGCCGGGTGCCCGCGAGATGTTCGCCGGGGACGCCGAGATGCGCGCCGGGGCGGCGCGCACCAGCGCCCTGCTCCAGGCCGGCTACCTCCTCGTCGGCCTGCGCGCCGCAGGCCTGGCCGTCGGCCCGATGAACGGCGACTACGCCGGGATCGACGCGGAGTTCTTCGCCGAGAACGGCTGGAAGGGCTTCCTCGTGGTCAACGTCAGCGCGGCCGACGGCGCCGACACCACCCGCCCGCGCGCCCCGCGCCTGAGCTTCGACGACGCCGCGCGGGTCGTCTGACCCCGGCGCGGCGCCGTCAGCCGGCCAGCGGCCGGCCGGCGCGCATCTCCTCCATCATGGCGCGCACCACCGGCACCAGGTCGCCGTCGTGCGCCGCGGCCACCTCCTGCTGCCGCCGGTAGGACGGACCCGTGCGGACGATGTCCCGCACACCGGCGAGCTCCCCGGCGCAGCCCAGACGGTGCGCCACGGGCTCGAGCTCGACCAGCAGCTTGCCGATCGCGTCGACGACGTGGCCCTGGTTGCCGTGCGCGTCGAGGATCACTGTGGCGTCCAGCCCGTAGCGTGCCGAGCGGAACTTGTTCTCGGTCACGTACCAGGGCGGCAGCTCGACCAGGTCCCGGCCCTGGTCGAGCTGCGTGGACAGGTGCTCGACCAGGCAGTGCACCAGCGCGGCCAGCGTCAGCGCCTCGGTGAGGTTGGTCGGGCCGTCGCACACCCGGACCTCGAGCGTGCCGAACTTGGGCGACGGGCGGATGTCCCAGTGCACCTCGTTGAACACCTCGACCGCGCCCACGTGCATCATGTCGCCCGCGTACGCCTCCAGCTCCTGCCAGGTCCGGAACGCGAGCGGCAGGCCCGAGCTCGGGATCTGCTGGAACAACAGCGACCGGTTGGACGCGTAGCCCGAGTGCTCACCCGCCCAGTACGGCGAGGCGGCGGACAGCGCCTGCAGGTGCGGGAAGTACTTGAGCATCCCCCGCATCAGCGGCAGCGCCTTCTCCCGGTCCTCGATGCCGACGTGGACGTGCAGACCCCAGATGATCAGCTGCGTACCCCACACCCCCGTGCGCTCGCGGATCCGGGCGTAGCGTTCCTTGTCGCCGATCTCCTGGTCGGCGCCCCGGGCGAACGGGTGCGTGCCGCCGCCCATGAGCTCCAGGCCCATCGGGTCGGTCACCGTGCGCACGTGCTCGAGCGTGCGGGTGAGGTCGGCTCCGGCGTCGGCCACGGTGCTGCCCACGCCCGAGACCAGCTCGATCGTGTTCTTCATGTACTCGCCCGTGACGTGCGGGATCAGCCCGCCGGAGCCGCGCTGCCGGTTGCCGCCGTCGCGGGCCAGAGCCTCCAGCACCTCGGGTCCCGCCTGGGACAGGTCTGCGGTGCCGGGCTCCACGAGCCCGATCTCCCACTCGATCCCCACGGTCGACCGTGGGGACTCGCCGAAGCCGAGCTGGGCCGGCGAGCTCATACGGCTCCCAGGGGTTCGACGAGCAGTATCTGTTGGTTGCCTGCAACACGGGTGAGCACGATCGTCGCCTCCTCGGTTCCGGTGAGTACGAGCTGCTTGCGAAGCTGTTCAGGCACCACGGCGGTGCCCCGCTTCTTGATCGTGACGCGCCCGACGTTCCGGTCGCGCAGGTAGGACTTGAGCCGCTTCAGGCCGAACGGCATGGTGTCGAGCACCCGGTATCCGGTCGCGATCGGGGCCTGCGCCCCGGCCGGGTCGGCGGGCCTGGCCGACGGCATGGCGGCCGGCTCGTCCGTGGTCACGTACGCGATGGTCGGGTCGACGAGGCGCCCGCCCAGCTCGGCGGCGGCCTGACCCACCAGGCCGGCGCGGATGACGGCGCCGTCGGGCTCGTAGAAGAACTGGCCGACGCCGCCGACCTCCGGCTCGACGTCGTCGCCGCGCACGGTGCGGCTGAGGGTGTGCTCCTTGCCGTCGCCGTCGGTGAAGGTGCGCAGCACGAGGGCCGAGCGGCCGGGTCCGTCGGGCGCGAGCGGGCCGAACCAGAGCCCGGCCTCGACCACGTCGCCGTTCACGGAGACCCACTGGGTCTCGGCGTCGGTGGGCAGGCCCTCGTGCGCGATTCCCGGGCCCACCTTGATGCCGACGGCCGGCACGGTCTCGCGCAGCGCCCAGACCGAGTCGAGCGGGGGCTCGTAGGCGTGCGGGTCGAAGATGCGGCGGCTGCGGCCGCCCGACCCGCCGCGCACGCGCCGGGCGGGGTCGGCGTAGACACCCTCGATGCCCTCGGCGCGCAGGTCGAGCGTCAGGCCGTCCGCGTGCCGCACCTCTGCCTCGGGGAAGTGGCGCAGGTTCCACTGCGCGATGGCGGCCGTGCACTCGTCGAGGTCGGTCGCGACGACGCGCAGGCCCGTGCCGGCGAATGCGAGGGAGTCGGCGCCGATCCCGCAGGTGAGGTCGGCGAGCGCGGTGATGCCCGCGTCGAGGTACCGCCGGGCGTGCAGCGCCGCGACCACGAGCCGCGTCGCCTGCTCCAGGCCGTCCGCGGTGAACAGCATCCCGTCGGCGAAGTCGCCGAACTTGGCCCGGGCCCGCGTGCGGAGCCGGGACTGGGTGACGACGGCGGCGGCGAGATCCGCCGCGACGCCCTGGGAGCGCAGTGTGGAGACGGTGCGCATCGCGTCGCGCTCGTCGTACGGCGGAAGTGCCGCAAGCAGGGCCCAGCCCTCAGGGCTGAGGAGTTTGCTCAGAATCGCCGCATCCATGGGAAGATCTTTCCACGTTTGTCCTGGTCATGACGAGTATCCGGACGCAACCTTTTGGTGGAGATGACGAGTTTTCGACGTCCTGGCGGCGAGTCAGCCTCCAGGCGTGTGAGCGACTCCACGCGATTGGCACTCGCCTTGACCGAGTGCTAGCGCCGACCTAGATTTGGGGTTGTTCACCGGCGCGGAACCCGACAGCGGGCGTCGCGGCGGAGGACCCAGACGTTCGTGCCCGCCGGCACCCGCGACGACGGCGGACCGTCGAACGTTCGAGCCCCTTAAGTCAACCACGCAGCTGATCACTCGATCCGCTCACGAAAGAGGAGGTCCGACGTGTCGGTCCCCATCAAGCCGCTCGAGGACCGGATCGTCGTCAAGGCTCTCGAAGCCGAGACCACGACCGCTTCCGGCCTGGTCATCCCGGACACCGCCAAGGAGAAGCCCCAGGAGGGCGAGGTGCTGGCCGTGGGCCAGGGCCGCATCGACGACAACGGCAACCGTGTGCCGCTGGACGTCGCCGTCGGTGACAAGGTGATCTACTCCAAGTACGGCGGCACCGAGGTCAAGTACGCGGGCGAGGAGTACCTGGTGCTCTCGACCCGCGACGTCCTCGCGGTCGTCGTGGGCTGATCCCAGTCCGCGACAGCTACAGACGAAGGCCCCGCACCGGTCGGTGCGGGGCCTTCGTCGTGGCGGAGCCCTGGTGCTGTCTGTCTGCGGTGCCGTTCCTGGTGCGCGTGCCCGCGCGCCTGGCGCCCGGCCGACGTGCTTCGGCGCACGCCCGTCCCGGTGGGGTGCTGCTTCCTCAGGCGCGCTGCCTCAGGTTGCCGCGCGACATCGTGCGGCAGAAGTTGTTCGGCCTGGTCAGGCAGGCTCTGTCAGGCGGAGACGGACTTGCCGGCGAGGATCGCCGACCGCTCGTCCTCGCTGAGCCCGCCCCACACGCCGTATGGCTCGCGCACGCGGAGCGACTGCTCGCGGCACTGCATCATCACGGGGCAGGAGCGGCAGATCGCCTTCGCGGCCTCGGCGCGACGCCGGCGGGTCGACCCGCGCTCACCCTCGGGGTGGAAGAAGAGGGTGTCGTCCGCGTCGCGGCACGCACCCTGGTACTGCCATTCCCACAGTTCCATCACCGGACCGGGAAGCCTCGAGATCTCCGTCATGGCGAACAACCTACAAGTTGTGCAGAAGTTGTTCAAGGGGCAATTTCGTTTCATCTCGATCAAATCGAGTCAGCCCGAAGCGGTTCGGCCCTGACCGGATTTGTTCCAATCTGGACTGGAATCCACCGAGATCGGCGGCACGCCGGGTTTCGCAGTGGCGCGGAGAGGGTCCGGTCGGCAGAATCGAGTCCATGACTTCTTCGCGACCCGCCCAGAACTCGGGCGGGTCACGTACATCCAGCCCCGGACTGGCTGTCGCCGCGGTAGCCCGGCGCCTCGGGGTCGCTCCCGCGACCCTGCGTACGTGGGACCGCCGCTACGGCCTCGGCCCGTCGGGCCGCACCGCTGGATCGCACCGCCGCTACACACCGGACGACGTCGCCCGGCTCCTCGTCATGCGCCGGCTGACCCTTGAGGGCGTGGCCCCCGTCGACGCGGCTCGCGCCGCTGTCGAGGCGGGGGACGCGGAGCTCCAGGTCGCCACCAAGACCGCTCCCGCGCTGCCCGCGGTGCAGGTCGGGGGCGACCTGGAGGCCGACGACGTCGACGAGTTCGCCGACGACGACGTCGACGACGCCGAGTTCGCCGAGAGGTTCGTCGGCACCGTCGAGGCCCCGGCCGAGGACGACGAGCCGGGGCCCGAGGGCGACCCGCAGTTCGACGACGAGACCGACGACCCCGCGCCGGCGTCGGACGATGACCGCCCCGAGGAGCCGCGCGGCCGCGCGCACCTGCGGGCGCTGCCCGGAGGCGCGTCCGGCGGTGGCGGAACGGGCGGGGCCGCGGCCCCGGCGCCGGCCGGCGGTCCGCGGTCCGCCGCCTCCCCGGCGCCGACGTCGGGCCGGGTGTCCGCCCTGGTCGACGCCGCGCTGGCCTACAGCCGGACCGCCTGCGACAACCTCCTCGTGCTGGGCCCGGAGGGCGACCCGGCCACGTGGTGGACCGAGCTCGTCGAGCCCGCCTGGCTCCGGCTGTCGGAGCGGACGGTCCTGGCCGGCCCTGGTGAGATGCCCGAGGTCGTGCTCGCGACGTCCGCGCTGCGGGCCCTGCGCAACTACATCGAGGAGTTCGAGCGGGTCATGGTCGAGGCGGGTGGCCCCCCGGCCAACCACCCGAGCCGGATGCGCAAGATCGTGCTGGTGTTCGCCGCCCCGGACGAGGTGGTGCCGCTCTCGGCGCACGCCCTCGCCGCCGCGCTGGCCGCCCAGGGTTCGATGGCGCGCATCGTCACGGGTCCCGCGAGCACGCACCGGTCGGTGGAACTCGTCACGATGGTCCGCCCGACGGCGGTGGTGCTGGCCACCACGCAGAACAAGCCGGACCTCGACGTCGTGCACGCGGTGAACGAGAGCTACCCGGAGCTGCCCATCTTTGTCGGACTGCGGGCCGACGCCGCCGCGACGGAGCTGCCGTTCGGGCCCACGGTGCAGCGGGTGCGCTCCTTCACAGGGCTGCTGCACGAGGTGCTCGCCGTCATCAAGTCGAGGTGACGCACGCCTCGGCCGGTACCACGGCCCGGCCGAGATCTGTGGTCGCGGCGGCCGTAGACTTGCTGCATGACGGACCAGACCTCGCCGGGCGACCCGTTCGGTTTCCTCGGGCTCACCTATGACGACGTCCTGCTGCTGCCGGGTTACTCCGACCTGGCGCCGTCGGACATCGACACGACGTCTCGCCTCACGCGCGAGATCTCGCTCAAGATCCCGCTGATCTCAGCGGCGATGGACACGGTCACCGAGTCGGCCATGGCGATCGCCATGGCGCGTCAGGGTGGCCTCGGCGTGCTGCACCGCAACCTCTCCATTGAGGACCAGGCCACCCAGGTCGACCTCGTGAAGCGGACGCAGACCGGCATCATCACCAACCCCGTCACGATCGGCCCGGACGCCACGCTCGAGGAGCTCGACACCCTCGCGGGCCAGTTCCGGATCTCCGGCTTCCCGGTGGTCGACACCGACAACAAGCTCATCGGGATGGTCACCAACCGCGACCTGCGCTTCACGCCCGTCGCCGAGTGGGCCACCACCAAGGTGGACGAGGTGATGACGCCGCAGCCGCTGATCACCGGCCCGGCCGGCATCTCCCGGGACGACGCGACGCTGCTGCTGCGCAAGCACAAGCTGGAGCGCCTGCCGCTGATCGACCCCGACGGCCGCATCACCGGGCTCATCACCGTCAAGGACTTCGTGAAGTCCGAGCAGTTCCCGAACTCGTCCAAGGACGGCCAGGGCCGCCTCATGGTGGGTGCCGCGATCGGCTACTTCGGCGACGCGTGGCAGCGCGCCACGGCCCTGATCGACGCCGGCGTGGACGTGCTCGTGGCCGACACCGCGCACGGCAACGTGCGGATGCTGATCGACATGGTCAAGCGCCTCAAGACCGACCCGGCCACCAAGGACGTCCAGGTGATCGGCGGGAACGTCGCCACGCGCCAGGGCGCGCAGGCGTTCGTCGACGCCGGCGCCGACGCCGTGAAGGTGGGCGTGGGGCCGGGCTCCATCTGCACCACCCGTGTCGTGACCGGCGTGGGCGTGCCGCAGATCACCGCCGTCTACGAGGCGTCGCTCGCCTGCAAGCCGGCGGGCGTGCCCGTCATCGCCGACGGCGGCCTCAAGCACTCCGGCGAGATCGGCAAGGCCATCGTGGCCGGCGCCGAGTCCGTGATGCTGGGCTCGCTGTTCGCGGGCTGCGAGGAGACCCCGGGCGACCTGGTGCTCGTCAACGGCAAGCAGTTCAAGACCTACCGCGGCATGGGCTCGATGGGCGCCATGTCCTCGCGCGGCAAGAAGTCCTACTCCAAGGACCGGTACTTCCAGGCCGAGGTCACCAGCGACGACAAGATCGTGCCCGAGGGCATCGAGGGCCAGGTCGCGTACAAGGGGCCGTTGGCCACCGTGGCGCACCAGCTCATCGGCGGTCTGCACCAGACGATGTTCTACACGGGTGCGCGGACCGTCCCGGAGCTGCAGGAGAACGGCCGGTTCGTCCGCATCACGTCGGCGTCGCTCAAGGAGAGCCACCCGCACGACGTGCAGATGACGGTCGAGGCGCCGAACTACAGCGGCTTCTGATCCTGCCACCCTGCCGAAGCAGAACGCGGCGAGACGGAGCTGGGGCCGGAGCACTGATCAGTGCTCCGGCCCCAGCTCCGTCTCGCCACGGTTCCACCGCGGCGAATCGAACCCGTCAGCTCGCCATGACGCGGGCGTGCAGGGCCTGCACCGCGTAGCGGGCCGACCAGAACGCGCCGTGCTGCCACGCGGAGACCTCGGACATCCAGTCGCCCGCGAAGTACACGTTGCCGGCCCCCTGCTGCAGCAGCCGGAAGCCGGCGGAGCTGGTGTTCGGGTAGGCCCAGGCGCCCTCGATGTAGGGCACCTTGTGCCAGGCGATCGAGAACGACGTGTCCAGCTCGCTGCGGTACTTCTCCCCGTGGATCTTCACGCCCTGCTCGACGGCGCGCAGCTCGCGCTGCTTCGGGGTCATGTCGGCGTACGTGCGGGCGTTGGCGCCGGTGTTGTAGTAGCCCACGACGAGCCCCTTGCGCTCGCCGTACCCGTACGACGGGTACCAGACGTGGGCGAGGTCCATGTCGGTCTCCGTGATCCCGCCGAAGATCCGGTGGTCGTCCTCCCAGAACCGCGACTTGTACTGCAGGCCGATCTTGCCCGCGGGGGAGCCCACGGCGAACTCGCCGAGCGCCGCGTCGATCTGCGGGCCCCAGTTGGTGTCCCACCGGCGCATGAGGCCCGCCGGCGCCGCGACGACGGCGAAGTCGGCCTCGATCTGACGCTCCCGCCCGTTCTCGGGCGTGTAGGTGACCTTGACCCCGCGGCTCGTGTTCTCCACGCCCGTGACCGGGGAGCGGAAGTGCACGTTCTGGCTGCCGATGGCCCGCACCAGGTACCGGTAGGTCGTGTCCATTCCGCCCTTGGGCTGGAACATGAGCATCGACTGTTCCCAGTTGATCTCGAACGGGAAGTACTGGCCCACCTTCGAGGCCAGCACCTCGGAGACCGTGCCGGGTCCGGGCAACGGCGTGCCGTGCTCGTTCCAGGCGGACGGGTAGACCTCGAAGCCGCGGTTGCTGCCGCCGGCGTAGGTGCCGTCCGACTTGAGCGAACCCCAGCTGCGCAGGAACGAGCGCAGGTTGTCCTTGTCCTCCGCGGTCAGCTTCTGGTCCAGGGCGCCCTGGTCGGTGGCGTGGTGCAGCAGCTCGGACGTGTAACCGAAGACGTCGGCCTTGGCGGTGCGGTAGCGCACCGGGTTGCCCGGCGTCGCGCCGGTCCGCTCGTTGTAGAGGTAGGCGTCGGCGTTCGCGTTGGTGAACACCTCGTACGGCACGCCCAGCTCGCGGATGTAGTCCATGGTGACCATCCACTGCGCGATACGGCCGGCCCCGGCGTTCATGTAGATGCCGTCGGCGAACCGCGCGGTCTGCTTGACGCCGTTGACGTCGGTCTCGCTGTCGCCGCCGCGGATCGTCAGGGTCCGTCCGCCGGGGCGGTGCCGCGCCTCGAGCACGGTCACGCGGTAGCCGGCCTTCTGCAGCTCGTACGCGGTCGCGAGGCCGGCGGGGCCCGCGCCGACGACGACGACCTTCTTCGTGGACCGGCCGGTCAGCGTGAAGTCGCCGGCCTTCGGGGGGACCCAGGACTCGGCTCTCGGCTGGGCCGCGGCGCTGGGGGCCAGACCCATCGCGCCCATCGTCGCGAACATGACACCGGCGCTGGAGCCGGCGCCGACGGCCTGCAGGAAGTTACGGCGGGAGACACCTGGGGTGCTCTTCTCGGTGACCACGGTCCCTACCTCTCGTGTCGACAGGCCTGACGCACGCGAACCTCGGCAAGAAGCCGGGGCCGCCGTCAGCACCGCGCCGGACGCTATGGACCGAAGGTCACCGCTGCGAGTCTCCGCCGTTACTGCGCAGTTGCGCGTAGTAACCATGGTGTTTCCGGGTTCCGCCGCAGGTCAGCGTTTCCGCAGGAACGATTCGAACCGCGCTGCGGAGTCGTTCCCGACCCGACTCGAAGTGGACATCCCGCCGAAACTCCCCGTGGCTAGCGTCCGCGCCACCCGGTGCCGTCCGCCGGGCCACACCGCATCCGGGCGCCCTCGCGGCACCCGGCCCGGCCAGATGGAGGAGCACCATGAAGAACCGTGCCGCGCTGATCACCGCCGTCGTCGTCACCGCCGCGATCGCGGTCCCCGGGACCGCGTTCGCGGCCGCCCACGCCTTCCGGCCCGACCCCACGCGCGCCCACTCGTTCGTCACCGGGGACACCCCGCTCATCGCCGACGGCGTGGCGATCGGAAAGAACGTGTCCTGGTACAAGTCCTCCGGCCTCGGCCCGGCCGCCCGGAACACCACGCCGGGGGTGAGTGCCGAGGAGCGGTACATCCCCACCGACGTGTTCCCCGGCGGGGAGCTGCCCGCGGGCGTCACCCTCACCGAGGCCCAGGGCATCAACGCCCTCATGCGGATCGGCGAGAACCTGGACAAGGCGGGTCTGTCGTACGACGACGTCGTCTCGATGCGCGTGTTCCTGCAGAACCCCCGGGGCGCCGAGAAGATGGACTTCGCCGGGTGGAACCGGGCCTACCGCCAGTTCTTCGCGAACACGGATCTGGCCACCGGTGAGGTGCTCGACGTGCAGCTCGGTTCGGCGACGACCGAGCCCATGGTCGTCAACGAGGCGCGTCCGTCGCGCTTCGCGCTGGAGGTCGAGAACCTGCCGGTCGACGGCTGGCTGGTCGAGGTGGAGGTCGACGCCGTCTACCCGCGCTGAGCTGCAGCGGGCTGAGCAGGGCCTCGCCCCGGACACTTCCCGGGGCGAGGCCGCCCGCCCCGCCCGTCAGGCGCTCGTCGCGTGCTGTACCGGCCAGGCGCCCGACGCGTCGGGACCGGTCAGGCCCTGGTCGCGGCGCCACTCGTTGAAGCTGACCGCCCATTGGCGGTGCGCGCCGATCTGCTGCTGGTGCAGGTCGGCCAGGGACATGCGGGACAACTGTGGGAACCGCCGTGCGAGCGCCTCCAGGACGTCGAGTGTCGCCAGCACGTCCACCTCGGCGGTGTGCAGGTCACCGTCGGAGGTGACGCCGTACCACTGCGAGAGGTCGCCCAGGCGGCGCTTGCCCGGCCGGTACCGGTCCAGCCAGCGGTCGATGACCAGCGGGTCGACCACCGGCTCGACGGGCCGGCCCAGGCGCTGGGGCAGGGTCTTGAGCCCGTGGCGCTGCAGCTCGGAGTCGAGCAGCGAGAGGTCGAAGGCGGCGTTGTAGGCGACCACCGGGACGCCGTCGGCCAGGTGGGTGGCGAGCTCCGCGGCGATCTCCTCCAGCGCCTCCCGGGGCGCCACGCCGTGGGCCCGGGCGTGCTCGGTGGAGATGCCGTGGATGGCGGCGGCCTCCTGCGGGATCTCCACACCCGGGTCCATCAGCCAGGTGCGCACCTCGGTGCCGACTCCGGGCGTACGCAGCACGAGAGCCGCGGTGACGATGCGGTCACCCGTGACGTCCACCCCCGTGGTCTCGGTGTCGAAGCCCAGCAGCGGCCTGTGGATCCAGGTCTCGTTCATGGTGTCCTCCCTGCTCGTCCGGGTTCACCGGTGCGTCCAGGGAGAACCCTGCCACCGCTCACTGACACTGTGGTTCGTGCCACCCCGCACATCACCGAGACACTGCGCGCCGGGTCAGCAGCGATGGGTAGGCTTGGCGGGTGAGCAACGAGATCGAGATCGGACGCGGCAAGCGTGGGCGGCGCGCCTATTCCTTCGACGACATCGCGGTGGTGCCCTCCCGGCGCACACGCGACCCGAAGGACGTCTCGGTCGGCTGGCAGATCGACGCGTACCACTTCGACCTGCCGATCGTCGCGGCCCCGATGGACTCCGTGATGACCCCGGACAGCGCGGTCGCGCTGGGCCGGTTCGGCGGCCTGGGCGTGCTCGACCTCGAGGGCCTGTGGACCCGCTACGAGTCGCCCGAGCCGCTGCTCGCGGAGATCGCGGCGCTGCCCGTCGGCGAGGCGACGCACCGCATGCAGGAGATCTACTCCGAGCCCATCAAGCCTGAGCTCATCACGCAGCGCCTCAAGGAGATCCGCTCGGCCGGCGTCACCGTCGCCGGCGCGCTGACCCCGCAGCGCACCCAGGAGTTCTACAAGACGGTGGTCGACGCCGGTGTCGACCTGTTCGTCATCCGCGGCACCACGGTCTCGGCCGAGCACGTCTCGGGCAACGCCGAGCCGCTCAACCTCAAGCGCTTCATCTACGAGCTCGACGTGCCCGTCGTCGTCGGCGGGGCCTCGACCTACACGGCCGCGCTGCACCTGATGCGCACGGGCGCCGCGGGCGTGCTCGTCGGCTTCGGCGGCGGCGCCGCCCACACCACGCGTGTCAGCCTCGGCATCCACGCGCCCATGGCCACCTCGGTGGCCGACGTCGCCGCGGCCCGCCGCGACTACCTCGACGAGTCGGGCGGCCGGTATGTGCACGTCATCGCCGACGGCGGCGTGGGCCACTCCGGCGACATCGTCAAGGCCGTGGCCTGCGGCGCGGACGCCGTCATGCTCGGTGCCGCGCTCGCGCGGGCTGCGGAGGCCCCCGGCAAGGGCTTCCACTGGGGTCCCGAGGCGCACCACCCGCAGCTGCCGCGCGGCGAGCGCGTCGAGGTGGGTACGGTCGGCACCCTGGAGGAGATCCTCTTCGGGCCCGGCAAGCAGGCCGACGGCACGCTCAACCTCGTGGGTGCCCTCCGCCGCGCGATGGCGACGACCGGCTACTCCGACCTCAAGGAGTTCCAGCGGGTCGAGGTCGTCGTGTCGCCGTACCAGCCACGGTGACGCCCGTGTCGGGTACCGAGCCGCTCGCCCCGGTCCTGGCCGCAGCGCCCGTGGCCGATGGTGAGTTCGTCGAGATCACGGACACCGACGTCGACCAGGTGGTCGAGCTGTGGCGGGAGTGCGGCCTCATCCGGCCCTGGAACGACCCGCACCTCGACATCGCCGACGCCCGCGCGGGCAGCACCTCGACGGTCCTGGTCGCCCGGGCCGACGGCCGCGTGGCGGCGTCCGCCATGGCCGGGCTCGACGGGCACCGTGGCTGGCTGTACTACGTGGCGGTCGCACCCGGGCTGCAGGGCACGGGCCTGGGCCGGGCCGCGGTGGTCGCGGCCGAGGCCTGGCTGGTGGCCCGTGGCGCGCGCAAGATCCAGCTCATGGTGCGCACCACCAACACCGCCGTGCTCGGCTTCTACGAGCGGCTCGGCTACGGCGATCAGGAGACCACCGTCCTGGGTCGCTGGGTCGAGCAGAACTAGCCACGACCGCCGCCGCGGGGCGAGATCGCGGCCGTCGCGACCAAGCGCCATGAAAGTCAGTTTCACACATCTATCAATACATGGTGCAGGGTTTTGCGCGTAGGGTGGCCGCCATGATCGACGACACAGCAGCCGACGCAGCAGCGAGTGGTGCCGTCGGCGCGGTGCTCGACCCCGAGCACCCGCAGGGAACCTTCGTTCTCGAGCCCGGCGTGATGGCGCCGCTCGTGGCTCGGATCGCGACGTCCGAGGCTTCCGGCACGCACCGCTCGATGTGTCCGTTCACGGGTGCTCCCCTCGTGACCTTCCCGGTCTCCTCCGCCGACGACGTCGCCGCCAGCGTTGTCCGCGCGCGGGTGGCGCAGCGCGGCTGGGCGCGCCTCTCGGTGCGCGACCGTGCCGGGGTGCTCCAGCGGCTCGGTCGCATCGTCCTGGAGAGACAGTCCGAGGCGCTCGACCTGATCCAGCTCGAGACAGGCAAGTCGCGGCGCGCCGCGTTCGAGGAGATCGCGGACATCGCGCAGGTCGCCCGGCACTACGCCGTCCGCGGTGAGCGCTACCTGGCTTCCCGTCGTCTGCGCGGCATGGTCCCGCTCCTGGCGGGTGTACAGGTGCACCGCCGGCCCGTCGGCGTCGTCGGCGCGATCGCTCCCTGGAACTTCCCGCTGGTGCTCGCACTGTCCGAGGCTCTGCCCGCACTGCTCGCCGGCAACGCGGTGGTGCTCAAGCCGGACCCGCAGACCACCCTCACCGCCCTGTGGGCGGCCGAGGCCCTGGACGACGCCGGCCTGCCGGCGGGCCTGTTCCAGGTGGTCGCGGGCGGTCCGGACGTGGGCGAGGCGCTGATCGAGCACGTCGACCACGTCGCGTTCACGGGCTCGACCGCCACGGGGCGCAAGGTCGCCGCACGCGCGGGGGAGCGCCTCATCGGGGCGACGCTCGAGCTCGGCGGCAAGAACGCGCTGTACGTCGCGGAGGACGTCGACGTCGACGCCGCAGTTCCGGGCATCGTTCGGGCCTGCTTCTCGAACGCCGGGCAGCTGTGCGTGTCCGTCGAACGACTGGTGGTGCACGAGGCGATCGCCGACGAGTTCGTGGCCAAGTTCGTGCGCGCCGTGCGCAACCTGCGGCTCAGCCCGGCGCTGGACTACTCGGCCGACATCGGTTCGCTCACCTCCGCCGCGCAGCTCGACAAGGTGACCGCGCACGTCGACGACGCGCTGGCCCGCGGCGCCCGGGTGCTCGCGGGCGGGGTGCACCGCGCCGACGTCGGCCCGTACTTCTACGCGCCGACCGTGCTCGACGACGTGCCGGCCCAGGCCGTCGTCGCGCGCGAGGAGACCTTCGGCCCCGTCGTCACGATCACGCGGGTCGACTGCGACGAGGACGCTGTCACGGTCATCAACGACACCGAGTACGGGCTGCACTCCGCCGTCTGGACCCGGGACGTCGCGCGGGCGCGGCGCCTGGCGGCGCGCCTGGAGTGCGGGTCGGTCGCGATCAACGACGGGTACACGCTCACCTGGGGCTCGGTCTCCGCGCCGCTCGGCGGCTGGAAGTCGTCGGGGCTCGGCGGGCGGCACGGCGCGGCGTCGATCACCGGCATGACCCGGCAGCAGACCGTGGTGACGTCGCGTGGCGCCCGGATCGGGGCGACGCTTGACAGCCTTTACGGGCTGGGCGGGGACACCCCGAGCCGGGTGCTCACCACGGCGCTGGGGGCGATGCGCAGGCTGCGCATGTCCTGAGGGGTTCGACGTTCCTCGGGGTCGGGGCGACGACCGTATGGTCGTCGAAGGAGTGAACGGTCGTCACCGGGGCGAGTACGCTCACCCGCATGACGACGCAGCTCCATGCCTTCTGGAAGTCCGCCAACTCGCTGCCGGTGGTCGGTGGCCTGCTCGGGAAGCGGATCTTCAGCCTGGCGTACAGCCTCAAGGCCCCGTACTTCGGCACCATCGCCCCGCGCGTGGTCGACATGCGACCGAACTACGGCGAGGTCGTCGTCCCCAACCGGTGGCGCAACCGCAACCACATCGGCACGGTGCACGCGATCGCCGTCTGCAACGGGCTCGAGATGGCCATGGGTTCGCTCGCCGAGGCCACTGTGCCGGACGACAAGCGGTGGCTGCCCAAGGGCATGGAGGTGCACTACCTCGCGAAGTCGACCGGCGATGTCACCTGCGTGGCCGAGACCGACCAGGCGCAGTGGGACGGCGACGACAAGGACCTGCCCGTCCGCGTGCGCGGCGTGCTGGCCGACGGCACCGTGGTGGTCGAGGGCACGATCCACCTGTGGGTGACGCCGAAGAAGAAGTGAGTCAGCGAGGGCGGCGCCTCGCGAGGGAGCGGACCGCGGCCTTCCAGCTCGCCGGCAGCTCGCGCACGTGCCACCAGGCCCACTGCGCCGGCTGGACGCTCGCGGCGCTGACGCCGACACCCACGGCGTCCAGCCCGGCCTCCACGCAGGAATAGAGGGTGCGGCGCAGGTGGTAGTCCTGCGTGACGACGACGGCGGTGCGCACGCCGTACAGGTCGTACGCGCGGCGGCACGTGGCCGTGGTGTTGAAGCCCTCGCGGTCCAGCACGATCGCGTCGTCGGGGACGCCCAGGTCGTTGTCCAGGAGCCAGGCGCGCATCGAGCCCGGCTCGTCGTAGCGGGTGCCGTCGGGGTTGTCGTGGGCGTCGCCGCTCAGGATCACCGTCGGCGCGACGCCCGCGCGGAACAGCTCGGCGCCGCCCTCGACGCGGCGGCGCAGGTAGGTCGACGGCGTGCCGTCCGTGCGCAGGCCCGCCCCGAGCACGATGACGGCGTCGGCCTTCTCGATCTCGCTCGCGCCGTTGCGCACGCGGGCGTTCCCGGTGGCCTGAACTGCGACGACGGGGACGGTGAAGGCGACGGCGAGCACGCCCGCGACGACGGCGGAGACCTTGAGGGGAGTCACGCGGCGAAGGCTACCGCGTGCGGGGCGGTGGGCTGTCGCGGGGCGGGGTTGGGGCCGCGGGTGGGTGGTCGGCAGAATGTCAGGTGGTCGGCATTCCGAGGAACCGACCATCTGACATTCTGCCGACCGCCCGACGTCTTGCCGACCGGGATCAGGCGGCCAGCAGGGCCAGTTCGGCGGCGAGGTTCGCCGTCGCGGCGTCCTGCCAGCGGGTGGTGCCCGGGGTGCTGCGGAACAGGGGGCCGCCCGCCAGCAGGCCGCGGAGCACCTCGGAGCGGCCGGCGCGGAACAGCGAGTCGGGGACGTCGCAGTACTCGGCGCGGACCTGGTGCGTGTACCGCGTGTAGACGGTAGGGCTGCCGCCGAGCACCGCCAGGTCGGCGTCGCTGACCAGGCCGCCGACGACGTCGTCGGGCGCCGGATCGTGGGTGGCCGTGACCATGACGAGGCGTGCGGTCTCGTCGATGTCCTCTGCGGTGACGCCGGCGTTGGTGAGCGGCCCGAGCAGCTCGGCGACGAGCTCGGCGGACCGCTCCTCGTCCTGCTGGGCGACGCCGTCGTGCACCGCGTCGTGGAACCAGAGCGCGAGCCGGGCGTGCCAGAGACCGCGGTCGTCGATGCGGCTCCCGGCCGCGACGACGTCGAGGGCGTCGAGGGCAGCGGCCAGGTGGAACGTCGTGTGGTAGACCCGGTGCGGTTCGCGCCAGCGCTCGACCAGGTCGGTGCCGGCGTGGTGGGCCAGGCTCGGGTCGGCCCACAGGGCGTCCCACCGGCTCAGGAGCGCGGCGCGCTTGGCGCGGTTCCGCTCGGCGCCGGAGACGCGCAGCCCTGAGCCGGCCAGGCGTCGGGCCAGGTCACCGCCGTCGACGGGCACGGCGCCCGCCGCGACCAGGTCGTCGTACCGCTCGGCGGGGACGTCGTAGTGGTCGAGGTCGAGGGCGCGGTCGGGCACGCCGGCGGCTCGCGCGAAGAGCCGGAGTTCCTGGAGTGACCTGTCGGAGACCAGGTGGGAGAAGAGCGTCCCGTGCGCGGGCCAGGCCGGCGGGTCGATGAAGAGGGTCACGGGGTGAGGCTAGCGCTCCTGGGAGGGCTGGGCGGTTGCCGGGCTCGGGGGAGCCGGTTGTGCGGGTGATCTTCTGCAGGAACACCCGCAGGGCGGTTGATCTGGTCCTGGTGGCCCCCGCGCGCCCCTTATGGTCCTCCAGGCCGCTCATGCTCAGCGGCACTACCCGGTACTACGAAAAGGAACGATCGTGCCTGACGAAGTTGTTGGACCACTTTTCATCTTTGGCGGCATCGTGCTCGGCGGCCTGGTGGTGCAGTGGATCTTCCGGCGCCGCGCTGCCAAGCGCGCCGGATCGGGCACCGTGGAGATCGTCGTCTGGGCGCGCGCCGGCCGTGTCCCCGGGCTCGCCCGGAAGAAGAAGTGGATCAAGGCCAAGGCGACCGCCGACGAGGCTGGTCGGCTGGTCTGGGTCAAGCCTGCCGGCGAGGCCGTGGCGCTGACGCTGCGTAGCCAGGAGTCCCGTCCGCGCGACAAGAGCGACCTGTGGTTCCTCGACCCGGGCACCCCGGTCTGGGACGCCACCACCTCCGACGGTCAGGAGCTGGGCATCGTCATCCCGCAGGCGCGTGAGCACTGGTTCGTCGAGAAGCTGCCGGTTGATGGGCTGTCGCTGACGAAGCCGTAGTGCGACGGCGTCGGCGGCGAACGCCGCGTCGTCTACTCGCCCGCCCGCCCCGCCCGCCGAGCCTCCCGAGCCGCCGCCCGCTGCGCCTTCACGGCCTCGGTGACCTGCGCGATGTCGTCCTTGGTCGGCTGGCGGATCGCCCCGCCCGCCGCCACGTACTCGTCCCCGTGCTTCGCCAGGTGCGCCGCGAACAGCGGGCACACAGGGACCACCACGATGTTCTTGCGGATGCTGTCGGCGAGGGCCTCGCGCACCAGGATGCCCGCGAGGCCGCGCCCGCCGTACTCCTCGTCGACCTCCGTGTGGAAGAAGATCCGGTCTCCACCGCCCGCGGCGTCGTCAGCACCGGCAGAGCCGCCGGAACCCGCGGGCCCGTCCACGAAGTCGGCCCTCCCGACCACGGGCGAGCCGTCGACCTGCACGGCGTACGCCCCGATCGGGCGCCCCGTGTTCAGCGTGACGGTGACGGGCGCACCGGTCCTGTCCTTCATGAGGCCTCCAGAACGATCGTGGGCGCGGGCGTATCGGCCAGCGTACGGAGTTCGTCCAGACCCACGTTCGCGCCGAACGCCGGGGTGCCGGGTTCGAGCCGGACACCTTCGGCGAGATCGCCGATCACCAACGGGTCGAACCCGAGAGCGTCGACCACTTCGGCGACGACGGCAAGGTCGGCGGGGGAGTCCCCGGCCAGCGCGATCGCCTTCCGCCCGACGGCACCCGCGGGGCGGGCACCGTCCTCGAGGTCGTGGTAGCCCATGTGGTTGAAGGCCTTTACGACACGCGCGCCCGGCAGCAGCCGTGCCACGAACTCGCTCGACGAGAGGTCACCCGGGAGAATCCCGTCGCGCGGACCGTCGATCTCCCACCAGTGGTTCATGGCGTCGACGACGAGCCGGCCCGCCAGCTCCGTGACCGGCAGCCCCTGGTGCTTGCCGAGCGGCAGCGCGAGGACGACGACGTCGGCGGACGCCGCCTCGGCGGGCCACACCGCCGTCGCGCCGGGGGTGAGCACCTCGATGGTCAGCGCGATCTTCTCCGGATCGCCCGACCCCGAGATCAGCACGCGGTAGCCGGCGGCGACAGCCAGCCGCGCCAGGACGGTGCCGACCTTGCCGGCGCCGAGGATCCCGATGGTCGTCCTGGCCGGGTTCAAAGTGCCGCCCCGACCGTGCTGGGCTGCTCGGCGAGCAGCTCGCGCACTCGCGGGATGACCTGGGTGCCGTACAGCTCGACCGAGCGCAGCCGCGCGTCGGCCGACACCGCGCCGGCCGAGGAGTAGATCATGTCGAACCGGCCGACGTCGAGGACGCGGATCGCCCGCGCCATCTTGCGCGCCACCGTGTCGACCGACCCGACGTACAGGGAGCCCTGCTCGACGTCGGCCTCGAACTCGTCGCGGCGCAGGGGCGGCCAGCCGCGGAGCGCGCCGATCCGGTCGCGGATCTCGCGGTACCCCGGGTAGAACAGCTCCTTCGCCTCCTCGTCGGTCGCGGCGACGAAGCCCGGCGAGTGCATGCCCACGGGCCCAGGCGTGGTGCCGAGCTTCTCGTGCGCCCGTCGGTAGAGCTCCACGTACTGCGCGAACCGGTCGGGCGGGCCGCCGATGATGGCGAGCATGAGACCGAACCCGTAGTAGGCGGTGCGGAGCACCGACTGCGGCGTACCGCCCACGCCGACCCAGGTCGTAAGCCGCCCGGACTCGGTCTTCGGGAAGACGTCGGCCTCGTGGAGCGAGGCGCGCATGGTGCCCTCCCACGTGACCGGCTTCTCGTCGAGGAGGTGGCTGAAGAGGTCGATCTTCTCCTCGAACAGCGTGTCGTAGTCCTTCAGGTCGTACCCGAACAGCGGGAACGACTCCGTGAAGGAGCCACGGCCGAGGATCACCTCGGCGCGCCCGTTCGAGAGCGCGTCGACGGTCGCGAACCGCTGGAAGACCCGGACCGGGTCGTCCGACGACAGCACCGTCACACCCGACGCGAGCTTGATGCGCTTCGTCGCCGTCGCGATGCCGGCGAGGACGGTCTCCGGGCTCGAGATCGCGTACTCGGGGCGGTGGTGCTCGCCCAGCGCGATGACGTCGATGCCCACCTGGTCCGCCAGGACCGCCTCGGCGACGACGGCCCGGATCGCCTCCGGGTGCGAGACGACGTCGCCGTCCGCATTGCGCGGCAGGTCGCCGAAGCTGTCGATACCGAACTCGATCTGCGAGACATCCACCATGACCAGCCCCTTCTGGGTGCCCATTTGATTGACACGTGAATCATCGCTCCATATAGTTCACATGTCAATAACCCACGGAGGAGGGGACGATGGCGACGTCGAAGCGCCGGAGCATGCCTACGCGACGCGAGCTCGCGATCTGGCGGGGGTACATCGAGACCTACGACATCCTCCGCAACCGCCTCGAGGCGCGCCTGCACCAGGACTCGGAGCTCTCCAACGGCGACTACCGGGTGCTGCTGGCGCTCAGCGAGGCGGAGGAGCACACGCTCCGCTCGTCCGCCCTGGCCGCACACATCGAGTGGGAGCGCAGCAGGCTCTCCGGCCACCTGGGCCGGATGGAGAAGCGCGGGCTGGTGCGGCGCGAGCCGTGCGCCGAGGACGCCCGCGGTTCGCAGGTGGTGCTCACCGACGAGGGGGCGCGTGCGTTCCGCGCGAGCACCGTGCCGCACCTGCAGGCGATCAAGGAGACCTTCCTCGACGCGTTCACCGACGAGCAGCTCGACGTGCTGGGCGAGGCGACGACGGCGTTGCGCGCCCACCTCGGGCTTCCTCCGGTCACCGCTGCCGGGGGGAGCCCGAGGGCTGGGGCCTAGCCGGCGGCGACGAGCGCGGCGGCCTGCCGGGCGATCGCCAGCTCCTCGTTGGTGGGGACCACCATGACGAGGGGGGTCCCGGCAGGCTCGACCTGCGGCCTGACCGAGATCACCCGCGCCTCGCCCGACGCCGCCTCGTTGGCCGCGGGGTCGATCGTGAGACCCAGGAACTTGAGCTCGCGCACCACGCCCGACCGGACGGTGTGGTCGTTCTCGCCCACGCCCGCGGTGAACGTCAGCACGTCGATGCCGCCGAGCACCGCCGCGTACGCGCCCACGTACTTGCGCAGCCGGTGCAGGTAGACGTCCCGGGCCAGACGCGCGTCGGCGTCGCCGTCGGCCACGAGGCGGCGCAGCTCGCGCATGTCGCTCACCCCGGACAGTCCGAGGACGCCGGACTGCTTGTTGAGCAGGGTGTCGACGTCCTCCCCGGACATCCCGCCGCGCATCAGGTGGAAGACGACGCCTGGGTCGATGTCGCCCGAGCGCGTGCCCATGACCAGCCCTTCCAGCGGCGTCAGGCCCATCGAGGTGTCCATGGGCCGGCCGCCCAGGATGGCCGACGCCGACGCGCCGTTCCCCAGGTGCAGCACCACCTGCCGCAGCGTCTCCGGCCCGCGGCCCTCAGCCGCCAGCTTCGCGACGACGGCGGGGTGCGCGGCCACGGCGTCCGACACGAACTGGTGCGACGTGCCGTGGAAGCCGTACCGCCGCACGCCGTGCTCGGCGGCGACCTTGCGGTCCAGGGCGTACGTCGACGCGGCGGCCGGCAGGTCCGCGAAGAACGCCGTGTCGAACACCGCCACGTGCGGCACGTCCAGGAACTCGCGGGCCACCTCGATACCCGTCAGGTTCGCGGGGTTGTGCAGCGGCGCCAGGGGGATCAGGTCGCGGATGGCGGCCACGACGTCGTCGTCCACCAGGGTGGGGGCCGAGAACACGTCGCCGCCGTGCACCACTCGGTGGCCCACGGCAGTGATGCCCGCCTCCGTGAGCGGCATCCCTGCTTCCGTGAAGAGGCGACCAAGGATTGCCAGCGCCTCGCGGTAGTCCGGGACGGGCAGCTCCCGCTCCAGCTTCTCGCCGTTCGCCTTCTGGGTGACCGAACCGCCCTCCTGGCCGATCCGCTCGACGATGCCCGTGATGATCACCTCGCCCGTGGCCGGGTCGAGCAGCTGGTACTTCAGCGACGACGAGCCGGAGTTCAGGACGAGGACGGTGCTCATGCGGACTCCTTGGTCTGCGCCTGGATGGCCGTGATCGCCACGGTGTTCACGATGTCCTGCACCAGCGCCCCGCGTGACAGGTCGTTGACCGGCTTGTTCAGGCCCTGCAGCACCGGGCCCACCGCCACGGCACCGGCCGAGCGCTGCACCGCCTTGTACGTGTTGTTACCGGTGTTCAGGTCGGGGAAGACGAACACCGTGGCGCGCCCGGCGACGTCGGACCCGGGCAGCTTGGACGCCGCGACCGAGGCGTCCACGGCGGCGTCGTACTGGATGGGGCCCTCGACGTCGAGCTCCGGGGTGCGCTTGCGCACCAGGCCGGTCGCGGTACGCACCTTGTCGACGTCGGCGCCCGTGCCGGACTCGCCCGTCGAGTAGGACAGCATCGCGATGCGCGGTTCGACGCCGAACTGACGGGCCGTCGCCGCGGATGACACGGCGATGTCGGCGAGCTCCTCCGACGTCGGGTCCGGGATGACGGCGCAGTCGCCGTACACGAGCACCCGGTCCTCCAGGCACATGAGGAACACCGAGGAGACCGAGGACGTACCCGGCTTCGTCTTGATGATCTCGAACGACGGCCGGATGGTGTGCGCCGTCGAGTGGGCGGCGCCGGAGACCATGCCGTCGGCGAGGCCGAGGTGCACCATCATCGTGCCGAAGTACGAGACGTCGGTGACGATCTCGCGCGCCCGCTCGACCGTCATGCCCTTGTGGGCACGCAGCCGGGCGTACTCGGTGGCGAACTTCTCGACGTACTCGGGGTCGTGCGGCGACAGCACCCGCGCGGCCTCGATGTCGAGACCCAGCTCGGCGGCGCGGGCGCGGATCGGCTCCTCGTCGCCGAGGATCGTGAGGTCCGCGATCTGCCGGGCGAGCACCGTCGACGCCGCGCGCAGGATTCGGTCGTCCGAGCCCTCGGGAAGCACGATGTGCCGCCGGTCGGCGCGCGCCCGCTCGATGAGCTGGTACTCGAACATGAGCGGCGTGACCACCTCCGGCCGCGGCAGGTCCAGGCGCGCGGCCAGCGCGGCGGAGTCCACGTTGCGCTCGAACAGGGCACGCGCCGTCTCGACCTTCCGCACCGAGTTCTTGTCCACGCGCCCACGGGTGGTCGCCGCCGCGCGGGCCGTGCGGTAGGTGCCCAGCTCCGTGGTGATGATCGGCAGCTTGGGGCGCATGGCCTCCAGCAGCTGCGCGGGCCGGCCCTGCGGGTAGAACCCGCCGTTCAGGATGATCCCGGCCAGCGAGGGGAACGACGGCGTCATGTGCGTCGCGAGCAGGCCGATGAGCAGGTCGGTGCGGTCGCCCGGCGTGATGACGATGCCGCCGTCGGTCAGCCGCTCCAGGAGGTGTTCGAAGCTCATGGCCCCCACCTGCACGTCCAGCGCCTCGCGGCCGAGCAGCTCGGGGTCGCCGAGGACGAGCGTGCCGTCGACCGCTTCCAGGAGCTGGCCCACGGTCGGGGCCTGGAGGAACGGCTCCTCGGGGATGGTCCACACCGGCAGGTCGGGCTGCGCCTCGGCCAGCACGCTCCGCACCTCCCGCGCGCTGTGCGTGTCCGCGCGGTTGACCACCAGGCCGATCGCCTGCGCGTGGTGCGCGGCCAGCTCGGCCACGCTCACGTCCACCAGCGCGCGCACGCCGTCGGGGGTGCGCTCCCGGCCCGCGACGACCAGCAGCACCGGCGCGCCCAGGTTCGCGGCGATGCGCGCGTTGAACGACAGCTCGGTGGGCCCGGCGACGTCGGTGTAGTCGGTGCCGAGGATCACCACCGAGTCACAGCGGGCCGCGAGGTCGTGGAACCGGGCCACGATGCGGCTCAGCGCGTCCTCGGGGTCGGTGTGCAGGTCGGCGTACGTCACGCCCACCGCGTCGTCGTAGGAGATGTCGACGCCGTCGTGCTCCAGGAGGAGCTCCAGGACGTGGTCGCGCTCGCCCGCGGAGTCCTCGGTCTCGCTCGCGCGCGAGACGGGCCGGTAGACCCCGACCCGCTGGCCCTTGCGGACCAGCAGGTCGAGGACGCCCAGCGCGACCGTCGACTTTCCGCTCTCGCCCTCCGGGCTCGCGATGACGATGCTGCGGGTTGCGCCGGTCACGTGTCGCTCCGTGTTCACTTCGTGGGATTTGCTGCTACTCGTTGTCTCCACCGGTGCCGAGCGTAGCGTCTACCTGGCCGTTGTCGGACTGGTCCTGGGCGTCCGGCCACACCCAGTCGCGCACCTCGGGGACGTCGTCGCCGTGCTCCCGGGTCCATGCACGCGCACGAAGCCGCGCGTCCTGCATGCGCTGGCGCAGCCCCGCCTGCGCGCTGCCGAGCGACGGCACCCGGTCGATGACATCGATCACAAGGTGGTACCGGTCCAGGTCGTTGAGCATGACCATGTCGAACGGCGTCGTCGTGGTGCCCTCCTCCTTGTACCCGCGCACGTGGATGTTGGGGTGGCCCGCGCGGCGGTACGTGAGGCGGTGGATGAGCCACGGGTAGCCGTGGTACGCGAAGATGATCGGCCGGTCCGTGGTGAACAGGCCGTTGAACTCCGAGTCGGTCAGGCCGTGCGGGTGCTCCTTGGCGTCCTGCAGCCGCATAAGGTCCACGACGTTGACCACGCGCACCTTGAGGCCGGGCAGCTCCTGCCGCAGGATGTCGGCCGCGGCGAGCACCTCCAGCGTGGGCACGTCGCCCGCGCAGCCCAGGACGACGTCGGGCTGCTCACCCGCCACCTCTGTGCCCGCCCACTCCCAGATGCCGAGCCCGCGCGTGCAGTGCTCGATCGCCGTGGTCATGTCCAGGAAGTTCGGCGCGGGCTGCTTGCCGGAGACCACCACGTTGACGTACTGCCGGCTGCGCAGGCAGTGGTCGTAGGTGGACAGCAGCGTGTTGGCGTCCGGCGGGAGGTAGACCCGCACGATCTCCGCCTTCTTGTTGACCACGTGGTCGATGAACCCGGGGTCCTGGTGGCTGAACCCGTTGTGGTCCTGCCGCCACACGTGGCTGGACAGCAGGTAGTTCAGCGACGCGATCGGCCTCCGCCACGGGATGTCGTTGGTGACCTTGAGCCACTTGGCGTGCTGGTTGAACATCGAGTCGATGATGTGGATGAACGCCTCGTAGCTGGTCAGCAGCCCGTGCCGGCCCGTCAGGAGGTAGCCCTCCAGCCAGCCCTGGACCTGGTGCTCGCTCAGCATCTCCATGACGCGGCCCACGCGGGCCATGTGCTCGTCCACCTCGGGGCCGATGTACTCGGCGTTCCACTGCTTGTCGGTCACGTCGTACACGGCCTGCAGCCGGTTCGACGCCGTCTCGTCCGGGCCGAAGATACGGAAGTTGTCGGGGTTGAGCCGGATGACGTCGGTGAGCCACTGGCCCAGCACGCGCGGCGCCTCCGACGTCGACCCGCCGGGTACCGGGACGTCCACCGCGTAGTCGCGGAAGTCCGGCAGGCGCAGGTCCTTGAGCAGCAGCCCGCCGTTCGCGTGCGGGGTGGCGCTCATCCGCAGCGTGCCGCGGGGCGCCAGGTCGCCGATCTCGGCCAGCACGCGGCCGTCGTCGTCGAACAGCTCCTCGGGCCGGTAGGACCGCAGCCAGGTCTCCAGCACCTGGAGGTGCTCCGGGGTGTCCCGGGCGTTCGCGAGCGGTACCTGGTGCGCGCGCCACGAGCCGGTCGTCTTCTTGCCGTCGATCTCGGCCGGGCCGCTCCACCCCTTGGGCGTGCGGAACACGATCATCGGCCACCGCGGGCGGATCGGGTCGCCGTCGGCCGCGCGCGCCTTGATCGCCGCGATCTCGTCCAGCACCTCGTCGAGCAGCGCCGCGAACCGGCGGTGGGTGTCCAGCGGCGACTCGTTCTCGTCGTAGCCGCCGTCGAAGAAGTACGGCTTGTGGCCGTAACCCACCATGAGGTCGTGCAGCTCCTCCTGCGGGATACGCGCCAGGACCGTCGGGTTCGCGATCTTGTAGCCGTTCAGGTGCAGGATCGGCAGCACGACGCCGTCCTGGACCGGGTTGACGAACTTGTTCGAGTGCCAGGACGTCGCCAGCGGCCCGGTCTCGGCCTCGCCGTCGCCCACCACGGCCGCCACCAGCAGGTCCGGGTTGTCGAAGGCGGCGCCGTAGGCGTGGCTCAGGGCGTAGCCCAGCTCACCGCCCTCGTGGATCGACCCCGGCGTCTCCGGCGCCACGTGGCTCGGGATGCCGCCAGGGAACGAGAACTGCCGGAACAGGCGCTTGACGCCCTCCGTGTCCTGCGTGATGTCGCTGTACACCTCGGAGTAGGTGCCGTCCAGGTAGGCGGAGGCCACCAGGCCCGGACCGCCGTGGCCCGGCCCCGTCACGTAGACCGTCTGCTGCTCCCGCTCCTTGATGGCGCGGTTCAGGTGCGCGTACAGGAAGTTCAGGCCCGGCGTGGTGCCCCAGTGGCCCAGCAGGCGCGGCTTCACGTGGTCCGCCGTCAGGGGCTCGCGCAGGAGCGGGTTGTCCAGGAGGTAGATCTGGCCGACCGAGAGGTAGTTGGCGGCCCGCCACCAGGCGTCGATGCGCTCCAGGTCGGCGGGGGCCAGCTCGGTGACACCGGTCGTGCGCCATCCGGTGGCGGGGGAGTCGGGGACTGTGGTCGTCGTCATCACTCACGCTCCTACTGCGGTCTGCGTGTGAACCCTGCGGTTACGTGTGGATCCGTGCCGGTCTGCTGCCCGTTCATTCGAACGCAGAACCGCCGTACACGCGAGACGACCACGCGGCCCGGGGATCTGTGACGTGTTCGACAGAACCTGCCGGTGACCTGTGCCGCTCACCCGCCGGCGGCGGCTACCGTTGAGGTTATGCCTGTCAGTGCCCCCAGCACACCCCCTTCGAAGGTGATCGACGTCGACACCACCACGCAGCGCCGTACCTTTCTCCAGGTCGCCAAGCAGCCCCGGATGATCGGTCTGCTGCTCGTGTTCGTGCTGGCGGCGTTCGTGTGCGGGCGGCTGGGCGCCTGGCAGCTCGACCGCGCCTACGAGCGGGCGGAGCTGGCCGCGCAGCAGGAGGCGGCCGAGGCCGTGGCGGCCGGGCCCGCCTGGCTGGGCGACGTGCTCGCGCCGCAGGAGAGCTTCCTCGGCGAGCTGGTCGGCCGCGAGGTCCGCGTCACCGGCGAGTACGACCCGTCCGGCACCCTCCTGGTTCCGGGCCGCGCCCTGGAGGGACGCGTCGGCTACCTCGTGCTGACCCCCTTCCGCGTGTCCGACGACGGGACCGGCGGCGCGTCCTGGGCCGACCTGTCCGGCCCGCCCGTGCTGGCGCTCGTCCAGGGTTGGGTGGCCGAACCCGCCGACGCCGCGGCGCTGACGCTGCCCTCGGGCGAGGTCACGGTGACGGGCTGGCTCCAGGCGGGCGAGTCGACGTCGGGCAGCGCCGCCGTCGTGGACGGGCAGACCGACCACATCGCCCTGAGCGCGCTCGTCAACGAGTGGGGCGGGCCCATCTACACCGGGTACGCCGTGCTGACGTCCGGGCCGGGGTCGCCCGAGGAGGGCGGGGTCGCGGCCCTGCCACGCCCCACGATCGACGGCGGCTCCGGGGCCAACCTGCAGAACATCTTCTACGCGCTGCAGTGGTGGCTGTTCGGCGGTTTCGCCGTGCTGCTGTGGCTCCGCCTGGTGCGCGACGAGATGGCGGGCGGACGCCGCGGCGGCGCCCCGACCGACGCCGACACGGGGATCGCGGGGCTGCCGGCGGCGTGACCCTCCCCTTCGAGGCCTAAGTTTCTTCGCTTTCAGACAGCCGAAAGCGAAGAAACTTAGGCCTCGAAGGAGGGGGAACCTCAGCGGTTGAGCGCCGACACCATCCGGGCCGCCGCCTCCTCGACGAGCGGGCGCGGCATGCCCGCGTTGAACCGCACGAAACCACGGCCCGCGTCCCCGCACGCGGCCCCGTCGACCAGGACCACGCCCGCGTGCTCCTGGAACCACGCGGCGGCGCTCGCGGGCTCCCCCGGCAGGTCCAGGCCCCGGCAGTCCAGCCAGGCCAGGTAGGTCCCCTCGGGTGCGCGGTAGCCGATCCCGGTCCCGTCGAGCAGCTCGCCGAGCCGCATGACGTTGCCGCGCACGTAGGCGACGACGTCGTCCAGCCAGTCGCGGCCGTCGTCGTACGCGACCTGGTTGGCCAGGATGCCGAGCGTCGAGGGGCCCTCCTCGACCCGCTCGCCGACCTGGTGCCACACCCGCGCGTCGGCCTCGTTCGAGAGCACGAGCTGGGCGCACTTCAGGCCCGGCAGGTTCCACGCCTTCGACGCGGACGTGGCGGTGACGGTGTGCCCCGCCGTCGTCTCGTTCAGCGAGGCGTACGGCACGTGCCGGCGACCCGGGTGCACCAGCGGGGCGTGGATCTCGTCGGCGAAGACGCGGCCGCCGTGCCGGTCGACCACCTCGGCGATCGCGAGCATCTCGGCGGGCTCCAGCACCCGGCCGATCGGGTTGTGCGGGTTGCACAGGATCATCAGGTGCCCGCCCGCGGCGAACGCGGCGTCCAGCGCGTCGAGGTCGTAGGCGTACCGGCCGTCGGCGTCCCGCAGCATCGGGACCTGGATCACCTTGCGGCCCAGCTCGCCCGGCAGGGTGTGGAACGGCATGTACGACGGCGTGGGCACGATCACCGGCGAACCGGGCCGGGAGAAGTGCTTGATGACCTCGTCCAGCGCGGTCAGCACGTCGGAGACGGGCCGGACCCGCGCCGGGTCCACGGACCAGGAGTAGCGGTCGGCCGCGAACCTCGCGTACGCCTCGGACATCCCCGTCACGAGCGCGGGCGGGAGGTAGCCGAGCAGGCCGCGGTCCACGGCGTCGTGCAGCGCTGCGGCGATCGGAGGCGCGACCTGGAAGTCCATCTCCGCGACCCAGGCGCCGATGGTGCCCGGGAAGGCCGTCCACTTGAGGCTGCCGTTCGCGCGCAGGCGGTCGGCGGTGAGGGCGTCGAAAGCGTGGTCGTTCACGCAGGCATTGAATCAGGTACGGGCGCGGGGCCGGTACGGGTGCCCATGTCCGGGATGCCGGACCTCCCGGGGCTGCTGGGCCCGGTCGCGCTCAGCGGGACAGGGTCAGCTCGGCCTCGACGAAGCCCGTGTCCTCGACCGTGACGAAGCCCAGGTCGGGGGCCTCGACGCCGTAGTCCGCGAAGGTGACGGGCACGGTCGCCGCGAGCTCGGCGACGACGTCGCCGCCGTCGCCGGCGACCAGGCGGATCTCCAGCCCGGCCGTGACGTCGCGGGTGACGTCCTTGATGGTCATCGACCCGGGCGCGTCCACTGTGACGGTCTCGCCGTCGGCGACCGCTGCGACGTCCACGGGGTCCGTGAGCCGGAAGGTGGCCGTGGGGAAGGCGCGGGTGTCGAGGATGCCCTGGAACTGGCCGTCCCGCGCGGACTCGTCGGTGGTGATGCTCGCGAGGTCGACCTCGACGGTCGCGGCGGTGAGCTCGCCGTCGGCCACCGTGCCGGAACCCGTCACCTCCTCGGTGCGGCCCACGACCGTGACGTCCTGCCCGGACAGCACCTCGTCCACGCGGTAGCCGGCCTCGGAGCCGCCGGCCACGGTCCAGTCGCCGTCGAGGTCCGCGACGTCGGCCGTGGCCGCGGGCGCGGAGGAGCCGACGGCGGGCGCAGGGACGTCGTCGCCGGTCTGCATCGAGGCGTAGATGCGGGTGGCGAGGAACCCGAGGGCGGCCAGGACGACGAGCACGCCCAGCGCGACGGCGATCTTGCGGCCCATGGTGCCTCCGGTCTCAGGAGGGTCTCAGGAGAGGTAGCGCGCCTCGAGCGCGGCGAGCTTCGCCTCGGCCTCGGTGTGCACCTTCTTCTCCAGCACGAACGACATCACCGGGATCACGCCGGCGATCACCATGGTGACGAGGCGGCCGAAGCCCCAGCGCATCTTGGACCACAGGTCGGCCACGGTGACCAGGTACACCACGTAGATCCAGCCGTGCGCGAACGGCACCCAGGCGATGAACGGCATGACGCCGTCGACGTCCACCAGCGCCCCGAGACCGTACTTGATGCCCAGCTCGACGCAGAGGATCAGCAGCATGACACCGGTGACCAGAGCCATGAAGCGGTAGCGGGACATGGCACCGCGGGCCTTGCGGATGGCGGTGGCGGCGGCCTCGGTGGAGATCTCGGGCGTGGTCTGCGGGGTGCTCACAAGCATCGAGGATATGCCGTCCACGGGGTGCCGTCCGACGCTGTGGATAAAGCGTGGATGAATGTCAGTGGTGCTCCGTACGGTGGTTGTCGTGCGCTCCCTCCCCTTCGCCGATCCCGGCACGCCGCCGCTGCGCGGTCCGCTCACCCTGCTGCTGTGGCTCGCCCGCAAGCAGCTCCGGGTGCTTCTCGTCGCCATGTTCTTCGGTGTGCTCGGGTTCACCTGCAGCGCCTTCCAGCCGTTCCTGCTGGGAAAGATCATCGACAGCGCCACCGCCTCCGGGCTGAGCCGGGACACGTGGACGTGGGCCGGGATCATGGTCGCCGTCGGCCTCGTCTGGATCGCCTCGAACGCCATCGGCCACCGGTGGGACATCACCGCCTGGATGCACGCGGCGTTCCGAACCTCACAGCTCGTGACGCGCACCGTGGCCCGCTCCGGGCACAACATCACCAAGGAGCTCCCCACCGGCGAGGTCGTGTCCTCGGTCGCGAACGACACCATGCGCATCGGCGAGGTGTTCGCCATCGCCGCGCAGACCATCGGCAGCGTCGCCACCTACGGCATCGTGGTGGTGCTGATGCTCGACCAGTCGCTCCGGCTGGGACTCGTCATCGCGCTCGGTCTGCCGGTCGTCGCCGCGATCCTCGCGCTGCTCGTCAAGCCGCTGCAGAAGCACCAGAAGAACCAGCGCGACGCGCAGGGCCGGCTCACCACGCTCGGCGCGGACACCGTCTCCGGCCTGCGCATCCTGCGCGGGATCGGCGGCGAGAAGGTCTTCACCGGCCGCTACCAGGTGCAGTCGCAGAAGGTGCGGGAGGCAGGCGTGGCCGTCGCGGGCACCCAGTCGGTGCTCGACGCGCTGCAGATCCTCCTGCCGGGCCTGTTCATCGCGCTCGTGGTCTACCTCGGCGCGGCCGAGGCCATCGCCGGGCGCATCTCCACGGGACAGCTCGTCGCGTTCTACGGGTACGCGTCGTTCCTCTCCTGGCCGGTGCACCTGCTGGTGCAGTCGGTCAACGTCGTCACCAAGGCGCACGTCGCGGCGGGCAAGGTGGTCAAGGTGCTGCAGGTCGTGCCCGCCACCGGCGCCGCGGGGTCCACCGCGCAGATGCCGCCCGCCGGAGTCCCGCTGGTCGACGAGACGACGGGCGTCACGCTGCCGCCCGGCCGCGTGGTCGCTCTGGTCAGCGCCGACCCGGACGAGTCGGCACAGGTCGCGATCCGGATGGGCCGGTTCGACGACGACGCGGAGGCCGGCACCCCGGTCACGCTCGGCGGCGTCCGGCTGGCCGACCTCGACAAGCAGGAGCTGCGGGAACGCATCGTGGTCGCGGACGCGACCCCGGCACTGTTCTCCGGCCGCCTCGCGGGTGAGCTGGACGTGCGCGACTCCGCGAACGCCGAGGCGCTGCTGCGGGCCATGCACATCGCCGACGCCCACGACGTGCTGGAGTCGCTGCCCGACGGCATCGAGGGCGAGATCCCCGAGAAGGGGCGCTCGTTGTCGGGCGGGCAGCGGCAGCGGGTGGCGCTCGCCCGGGCGCTGCTCACCGACCCGGAGATCCTGGTGCTGATCGAGCCGACCTCCGCGGTCGACGCCCACACGGAGGCGCGCATCGCGCAGCGGCTCACCGCGTGGCGTCAGGGCCGCACCACGCTGATCGTCACCGCGAGCCCGCTGGTGCTGGACCACGTGGACGACGTGATCTTCCTGGACGGCGGGACCGTGGTCACCCACGGCACCCACCGCGAGCTGCTCGACCTGCCCACCCAGGCGGAGGGCGGGCGCGAGGCCGCCCGCTACCGCAGGGTCGTGGGCCGCTCGATGGACGACGACGACCTGGACGCGGAGCTCGACGAGCTGTTGCGCGCCAACTCGAACACAGGGCCCACCAACGCAGGGGAAGGAGGCAAGGCATGAGCACCGGAAAGATCCTGCCGATCGCCGACGCCGCCGAGACCTGGCGCTACACGCGCACGCTGCTCGGCCGGCACCGCAGGCCGCTGATCATCATCACCGTGGCGAACACGGTGGCCGCGGTCGCGGGCCTGGCGGGCCCGTTCGTGCTGGGCAAGCTCGTCGACGCCGTGACCGACGGGGCGACCCTCGAGGTGGCGCGCAACCTGGTGCTCGTGGCCGTCGCGGCGGTCGTGCTCCAGTCGCTGATCACCCGGTTCGCCCAGCGCCGCGCCATGGTGTTCGGCGAGACGGTGTTCGCCGACATGCGCGAGGAGTTCGTCGACACGGTCACGGCTCTGCCGCTGTCCACGGTCGAGACCGCGGGCACCGGTGACCTCATCGCACGGACCACGCGTGACGTCAGCCGGATCCAGAACGCGGTGCGCTTCGGCGTGCCGCGGCTGGTCATCGCGGTCGTGACGCTCGTGCTGACGTCGGTGGCCAGCCTGGTGGTCTCGCCCCTGGTGGCGATCGCCATGTTCGTCGGCGTGCCCGTGCTGGTCGGCGTCGCCCGCTGGTACCTGAAACGGGCCACGCCCGCCTACCAGCGGGAGTCCGCGGCGTACGCACTGCTCGACGGCACCGTCACCGAGTCGGTCGAGGGCGCGCGCACCATCGACGCCCTCAAGATCGGCCGACGGCGCACGGACCGCGGCGACGAGGACCTGCACGAGGCGTTCCAGGCCGAGCGCGGCACGCTCAACCTGCGGACCGTGCTGTTCCCTGGAGTGGACTTCGCGTTCATGATCGCGCCGATCTCCGTGCTGGTGTGGGGCTGCTACCTGGCCTCCGAGGGCACGGTGACCATCGGCATGGTCGCCACGATCGTCATGTACACCTACCAGCTCCAGGGCCCGGTCTGGGAGCTCATCTTCTGGCTCGACGAGATCCAGGTGGCCGCGACCTCCCTGTCGCGCATCATCGGCGTGCGGCTCGTGCCGATGGACCGCACGGCGACCGAGGCCGAGCCTGCCGACGAGGAGGTGCGCGGCACCGACGTGCGGTATGCCTACCGCTCGGGAACGGACGTGCTGCACGGCATCGACCTCGACCTCAAGGTGGGGGAGCGGCTGGCGATCGTGGGTCCGTCCGGGTCGGGCAAGTCGACGCTGGGCCGCATGCTGGCCGGCATCCACCCGCCCACGGGCGGCTCGGTGCAGGTGGGCGGCGTGCCGCTGGTCGACCTGCCGCTGGAGGACCTGCGCAAGCACGTCGCGCTCGTGACCCAGGAGCACCACGTGTTCGTGGGGTCGCTCGCGGACAACCTGCGGCTGGCCAAGGTCGAGGCCGACGACGCCGAGCTGATGGACGCGCTGCGCGCCGTCGACGCCCACGGCTGGGTGGAGGCGCTCGACGAGGGCCTCGCCACCGAGGTCGGCTCCGGCGGGTACAAGCTCACGCCGGCGCAGGCGCAGCAGATCGCGCTCGCGCGCCTCGTGCTGCTCGACCCGCACACGCTCGTGCTCGACGAGGCGACGTCTCTGCTGGACCCGCGTGCGGCCCGGCACCTGGAGCGCTCGCTCAACGCGGTGCTCGACGGGCGCACGGTCGTGGCGATCGCGCACCGGCTGCACACCGCACACGACGCCGACCGGGTGGCGGTGCTCGACGGCGGCCGCATCACGGAGATCGGCCCGCACGACGAGCTGGTCGCCGCGGGTGGTGACTACGCCAAGCTCTGGCAGAGCTGGCAGCACGAGTAGCGGCGCTGGTCCGGCGTTCGGCAGTTGGCATCGAGATCGGCACAGCCCTGAGCCGATCTCGATGCCAACTGCCGAATCTGCGTGCCTACTGCCGAGGGCGCCGGCCCAGCCCCGCCGAGATGCGGGCCGCCGCGTCGCGGACGATCGGGGTCAGCGTCTCCAGGCGTTCCGGGGGCATGTAGGGGCGGGTCGCCGTGACGCTGATCGCGGCGACGATCGAGCCCGACGTGTCGCGCACCGGCGCCGCGACGCACAGGATGCCCGGCTCGTTCTCCTCCAGGTCGAAGGTGACGCCCCGGCCGGCCGAAGCCTTCATGACCTGCACGAACTCCTCGGCGGTGAGCACGTCCCGCTCCAGGCCCTGCCCCGTGCCGGCGGGCCGCTCGGCCAGGAACCGCTCGCTCCAGCGGGCCGGCTCGTCGAGCAGCAGCGCCTTGCCGATGCCGGTGCGGGTCAGCGGCATGCGGTGTCCGATCTGCGAGCGCATCACCGCCCCGCGCGTGCCCGGGATCTTGTCGAGGTACAGCACCTGCCCGCGGTCCTCGATGGCGAGGTGCACGGTGTCGTGCACGCGCTCGGCCAGGACCCGCAGCACCGGCGCGGCCACCCCGGTCACGGGGTTCTCCTGCATCGCCTGGTAGCCGAGCTCGATCAGCGCGGGGCCGAGCGCGTAGGCGCCGTCGTCGAGCTGGCGCAGGTAGCCGGTGGCGAGGAGCAGCTGGAGCAGGCGGTGGGTGGTGCTGCGCCCTACCCCGGTCTCCTCCGAGATCTCCCGCAGGCGCGTGCGGCCACGGGAGACGGCGTTGACGACGGCGATGCCCCGCGCGAGGGTCTGCGTGCCCGGGGGAGCGGCGTCGGTCATCGGCCCACCGTATCCCGATAATAGGGATGCGGTTCGAACTATCGGGACCAGCGGCTAGCGTCCAGCACATGGCTGACGACGCACCGAGGCGCGACGCCGCGCTGGTGGCCCTCGACTGGGGTTCGACGACGTTCCGGGCCTGGCTCCTGGACGCCACGGGCGCGGTGCTGGACGAGGTCCGGTCGGCAGACGGCGCGCTCACCCTCTCGCAGCGGGCGGACCCGGCCCGGGCGCGGGCCGCCGCGTTCGAGGCGACGTTCGGCCGGCTGTGCCGGCTGTGGCTCGACGAGCACCCCGGCATCCCCGTCCTGTGCTCCGGCATGGCGGGCTCGAACCACGGCTGGGCCGAGGCCGGGTACCTGGACGTGCCCGCCGAGCTGACCGCCCTCGCCTACCGCCTGACGGTGGTGCCCGCGGGGGACTCCGTGGTCCACCTCGTCCCCGGGCTACGGGCCACCGGCACCCACCCGGACGTCATGCGGGGCGAGGAGGTGCAGCTCGTCGGCGCGCTGGCCGCGACCGCGCCGGCTGCGACCGCGCCGGCTGCGGCCGCGCCGGAGCACGGCGCAGCGCCGGAGCTCGGCACCGCCGACCGCAGGCAGACCGTGGTGCTCCCCGGGACGCACTCGAAGTGGGTACGCCTGGACGGCGGCCGGGTCACGGGCTTCACCACCGCCATGACCGGCGAGCTCTACGGCCTCCTGATGGGCGACAGCATCCTCGCGCGCCTGGCGGAGGGGGAGACCGGCACCGCGGCGTCGGCCGCCTTCACCTGGGGGCTCGAGGCGGAGGCCGAGCAGGGCGACGAGCGTGGCTTGCCGGCGCTGCTGTTCACGGCCCGCACGCTCGTACTGGCCGGCCGCCTCGCCGGCACGGAGGTGGCCGACTACCTCTCCGGTCTGCTGATCGGAGCCGAGGTGCGGCACGCGCTACGCGCCGACCCGGCGGACGCCGTCACGCTGTGCGGCTCGGCGACCACCACGGACCGCTACCGCGTCGCGCTGGAGCGGTCCGGCGTCGCGGTCCGCGCCGTCGGCGAGGACGCCACCGCCCGCGGCCTCTGGCGCGTCGCCCTCGACGCCGGCCTGGCCCCGCTCGCACCCACCCAGGAGCAGCTCGCATGAACCAGCGCACCACCGGACTCGTCGCCATCCTGCGCGGCGTGACGCCCGACGACGCCGTCGCCGTCGCGGAGGCCGTCTTCGCCGCGGGGTTCGACGCCGTCGAGGTGCCGCTGAACTCCCCCGACCCGCTGGAGTCCGTGCGCCGGATCCGTGCGGCCGGCCCGGCCCACCGCCGGGTCGGGGCGGGGACCGTGCTCACCCCGGACGACGTGCGGAGCGCGGCCGACGCCGGGGCGTCGCTCGTCGTGTCGCCGAACACCCGGCCCGACGTGATCGCCGAGACGGTGCGGCTCGGCCTGGAGAGCTGCCCTGGTGCGGCCACACCGACCGAGGCGTTCGCGGCGCTCGACGCCGGCGCTCGGTCGATCAAGCTCTTCCCCAGCTCGGCGGTCGGCATCGACGGGATGCGGGCCTGGTCGAGCGTGCTGCCCGCGGGCACCGCCCTGGTCCCGGTGGGCGGCGTCGACGTCGGCAATCTCGCGGACTGGGCCCGCGCCGGCGCGGCGGGCGCCGGGATCGGCACGTCGCTGTACCGCCCGGGCGACCAGCCCGACGTGGTCGGCGCGCGGGCCGCCGAGCTGGTCCGGGTCTGGCAGCAGCACTGATCCGGCTGAACCGAAGGCAGTACAACTGAGAGGTATGCCGTGAAGATCACGTCGATGACGACATTCGTCCTGCCGCCGCGCTGGCTCTTCCTCAAGATCGAGACCGACGAGGGGATCGTCGGCTGGGGCGAGCCGGTGCTGGAGGGACGCGCGGCCAGCGTCGCCGCCGCCGTCGAGGAGCTGTCCGACTACCTGATCGGCAAGGACCCCCGCCGGATCGAGGAGCACTGGACCGTGCTGTACCGCTCCGGGTTCTACCGCGGCGGCGGTATCCACATGAGCGCGCTGGCCGGGATCGACCAGGCCCTGTGGGACATCAAGGGCAAGGCGCTCGGCGTGCCGGTGCACGATCTGCTCGGCGGGCGGCTGCGCGACCGGATCAAGGTCTACTCGTGGATCGGCGGCGACCGGCCCGCGGAGACCGCGGCCCAGGCCAAGGACGCCGTGGAGCGGGGCTTCACGGCGGTCAAGATGAACGGTCCGGAGGAGCTGCAGTACGTCGACTCGCGCGACAAGGTCGAGAAGGTGGTCGCGAACGTCGCGGCCGTCCGTGACGCCGTCGGGCCGAACATCGGCATCGGGGTCGACTTCCACGGGCGCGTGCACCGCCCGATGGCGCGCGTGCTGCTCGACGCGCTCGCGCCCTACCACCTGATGTTCGTCGAGGAGCCCGTGCTCTCGGAGCACGTGGACGGGATCGCCGACGTGCTGCGCAACTCCACGACGCCGATCGCACTCGGGGAGCGGCTGTACTCCCGGTGGGACTTCAAGAACGTCATCACCACGGGCGTCGTCGACATCATCCAGCCCGACCTGTCCCACGCGGGCGGCATCACCGAGGTGCGCAAGATCGCCGCCATGGCCGAGGCGTACGACATCGCCGTCGCGCCGCACTGCCCGCTCGGGCCGATCGCACTGGCGGCCTGCCTGCAGCTCGACGCCGTGGCCTACAACGCCGTCATCCAGGAGCAGAGCCTGGGCATCCACTACAACACCGGGAACGACCTGCTGGACTACATCGTGGACCCCGGAGTCTTCGCCTACGAGGACGGTTCCGTGGCCATCCCGCAGGGGCCCGGCCTGGGCATCGAGGTGGACGAGGACTACGTCCGGGAGCGCGCCGTCGAGGGGCACCGCTGGCGCAACCCGGTCTGGCGGCACGACGACGGGTCGTTCGCCGAGTGGTGAGCCCAACTCCACCGTGGGGCGCCGGGCCGCCGTCGGGCACATAGACTTGCCGCGTGTCGTCCACTGCCCCTGAGAACCAGCCGCAGACCCCCCGCCCGGTCATCGTCGTCGACTTCGGCGCGCAGTACGCCCAGCTGATCGCGCGCCGCGTGCGCGAGGCCCGGGTGTACTCGGAGATCGTGCCGCACACGTTCACCGTCGAGCAGATGCTCGCCAAGGACCCCGCGGCCATCATCCTGTCCGGCGGTCCGTCCTCCGTGTACGCGGCCGGTGCCCCGTTCGTGGACCCCAAGCTGTTCGAGGCCGGCGTCCCGGTCATGGGCATCTGCTACGGGTTCCAGGCCATGGCGCAGGCACTCGGCGGCGAGGTCGCGCAGACCGGGCTGAGCGAGTTCGGGGGCACCGAGGTCGAGGTGTGCGCCTCGGGCGTGCTGCTCGCCGACACCCCCGAGCACCAGACCGCGTGGATGAGCCACGGCGACGCCGTGCACAAGGCGCCGGTCGGCTTCGAGGTGCTCGCGACGTCGGAGGGCGCGCCCGTCGCCGCCTTCGAGGACACCCGCCGCCGCCTGTTCGGCGTGCAGTGGCACCCCGAGGTGAAGCACTCCGCGCACGGCCAGACGGTGCTGGAGCACTTCCTCTACGAGGGGGCCGGGCTCAAGCCCGACTGGACCCCCGGCAACGTCATCGCCGACCAGGTCGCGGCCATCAAGGCGCAGATCGGCGACGCGCGCGTCATCTGCGCGCTGTCCGGTGGCGTCGACTCCGCCGTCGCCGCCGCGCTCGTGCAGCAGGCCGTGGGCGACCAGCTCACCTGCGTGCACGTGGACCACGGCCTCATGCGGGCCGGCGAGGTCGAGCAGATCGAGACCGACTTCGTCGCATCGACCGGCGTGAACCTCGTGATCCGCGACGAGAAGGAGCGCTTCCTGACGGCGCTCGCCGGCGTCAGCGACCCGGAGACCAAGCGCAAGATCATCGGCCGCGAGTTCATCCGCGTGTTCGAGGACGCGCAGCGCGACATCGTCGCGGAGGCCGGTGCGCACGGCGAGGAGGTCAAGTTCCTCGTGCAGGGCACGTTGTACCCGGACGTCGTCGAGTCCGGCGGCGGCGAGGGCGCGGCCAACATCAAGAGCCACCACAACGTGGGCGGCCTGCCCGACGACCTGGACTTCGAGCTGGTCGAGCCCCTGCGCACCCTGTTCAAGGACGAGGTCCGCGCGGTGGGCCGCGAGCTCGGCGTGCCCGAGGAGATCGTCTCGCGCCAGCCGTTCCCCGGCCCGGGCCTGGGCATCCGGATCGTCGGCGAGATCACGGCCGAGCGCCTGGAGATCCTGCGGCGCGCCGACGCGATCGCCCGCGAGGAGCTGACCAAGGCCGGTCTGGACAACGAGATCTGGCAGTGCCCGGTCGTGCTGCTCGCCGACGTCCGTTCGGTGGGCGTCCAGGGTGACGGCCGTACCTACGGCCACCCGATCGTGCTGCGCCCGGTCTCGTCCGAGGACGCCATGACGGCCGACTGGACGCGCCTGCCCTACGACGTGCTGTCGACCATCTCGACCCGCATCACCAACGAGGTGCGTGAGGTCAACCGCGTGGTGCTCGACGTGACGAGCAAGCCGCCGGGCACCATCGAGTGGGAGTGACGTCCCGCGGCCCCGTCCCTTCCGAGGGGCGGGGCCGCGGTCGTTCTCCCGGGTCGGCCGGGGGTCAGCTGACCCGGCGGAAGAAGGTACGGATGTCGTCGGTCAGCAGATCGGGCGCGTCGTGCGCGGCGAAGTGGCTGCCCGTGTCGTAGGTGTTCCAGGACACGATGTTCTTGTGGTCGCGCTCGGCGAACACGCGGATCGACTGAAAGTCCCAGGCGAAGTTGGCCAGCCCGAGGGGCACCGTGGTGGGCTCGGTCGGCTTGTCGGTGGCGTGAAAGTCCTCGTAGTAGAGGCGGGCCGACGACGCTGCCGTGTTCGTGAGCCAGTAGATCATCGTGTTGGTCAGCACGTAGTCGGGGTCGAGGTTCGCCCCGAGCAGCTGTGCGTTCCAGCCGAGCTGCCCCACGGGCGAGTCGGCGAGCGCGTGCGACAGGGTCTGCGGCGCGGTGGACTGCAGCTTGTCGTAGGCCCCGCCGTTCTCCGTCCACCACCCGAGGAACTCGACCCGCTTCCGGTCCTCCTCGGACAGGCCCTCGAGCTCGGCGGGGTCGCCCGACGGGAACGAGAAGACCTGGGTGACGTGGACCCCGAGTACATGGTCCGGGTCGCAGCGACCCACCTCGGGGGAGATCAGCGAGCCGCCGTCGTTGCCGTGCGCGCCGTACCGCTCGTACCCGAGGCGGCTCATCAGCTCGGCCCAGGCCCTGGCGACGCGGTACCGGTTCCAGCCCCGCTCGGTCGTGTGGCCGGAGAAGCCGAACCCGGGCACGGACGGGATCACGAGGTGGAACGCGTCGGCCGGGTCGCCGCCGTGGGCCCGCGGGTCGCTCAGCCGGTCGATCACGTCCAGGTACTCGACGACCGTCGTCGGCCAGCCGTGTGTCAGCAGCAGGGGCGTGGCGTCCGGCTCGGGCGACCGGACGTGCAGGAAGTGCACGTTCTGCCCGTCGATCGTCGTGGTGAACTGCGGGTACTGGTTGAGCCTCGCTTCCCAGGCGCGCCAGTCGTAGTCGTCGCGCCACCGCTGGACGAGGCTCTGCAGGTACTCCAGCGGCACGCCGTAGTCGGTGCCGCCGTCGGGCAGCTCGTTGGTCCAGCGCACCCGCGACAGGCGCTGCGTGAGGTCGTCGAGGTCTGCCTGGGGGATGTCGATCCGGAACTCGTGGATGCTCATGCGGACAACTCTGCCCGGCTATTAGGACGACTTGCTTCCGCATGGTCTGCGAGGCTTGAGCAATGTTGGATACCTCGGCCCGCCTCCTGCGACTGCTCTCCCTCCTGCAGCTTCCGCGTGGGTGGACGGGCGTCGAGCTCGCCGAGCGGCTCGGGGTGAGCGGGCGGACCGTGCGCACCGATGTCCAGCGCCTGCGCAGCCTCGGCTACCCGGTCGTGGCCACCCGTGGGAACATCGGCGGCTACCGCCTCGGCGCCGGCGCCGACGTCCCGCCGCTGCTCCTCGACGACGACGAGGCGGTGGCCGTCGCGGTCGGCCTCCGGACCGCGACCGACGGCGCCGTCGCGGGCATCGAGGAGGCGTCGCTGCGGGCGCTGGCCAAGCTGGAGCAGGTGCTGCCCGCCCGGTTGCGACGCCGGGTCAACACCCTGCAGAGCTACACGGTGCCGGTTCCCGGCGATGCGGGAGGGCCGAGCGTCGACACCTCGGTCCTGACGACGCTGACCGCGGTCTGCCGCGACCGGGAGCGGCTCCGCTTCGACTACGAGGACCATGCGGGTGCGGCGGCCGTGCGCACCGTCGAGCCCTACCGCCTGGTCAGCTGGGGCCGACGTTGGTACCTGTTCGCCTGGGACGTCGAACGCGACGACTGGCGGACCTTTCGCGTCGACCGGATGCGGCCGCGCGTCCCGACCGGGCCCCGGTTCGCCCCGCGCGACCTGCCCGAGGACGTCGCCGCGTACGTGTCGAGCCGGGTGTCCGCCGCCGCATGGCGGTATCGGTCCCAGGTCACCGTGCACGCCCCGGCCGAGGTCGTCGCCGCCCGGATCAGCCCGGCGGTGGGGACTGTCGAACCCGTCGACGAGCGCACGTGCACGCTGCACACCGGCGCCGACACGGTCGAGACCCTCGGCGTCTACCTGGGCCTGCTGGGGGAGGACTTCGACGTGACCGGGCCGCCGGAGCTCGTCACGCACCTGCGCGGGCTCGCCGGGCGCTACACCCGCGCGACACCGTCGCCCGTCGCGCCGTAGCTCCCGGCCGTGGCCGTCGGGTCGTGGACCTGCGGCCCGCCGTCAGCCGACCAGCCGCGCCCAGGTCAGCCCGAGCATGGTGCCGAGCAGCAGGTACGGGCCGAACGCGATGCCCGTCTTCCAGCCCGCGCGCCGGCCGAGCACCAGGACGATCGCGACCACACCGGCCAGCAGGTGTGCGGCGAAGACACCGAGCAGGAGCGTGCCCCACGAGTGCCAGGTCAGGACGGCGCCCAGGGTCAGGCTGAGCTTCACGTCGCCGTACCCGATGCCGCCGCGCGGCGAGACCAGGTACAGCACCTGGTAGAGCGCGAAGAAGGCGAGCGCGCCCAGCGCGGCCCGGCCGAGGTCGGCCCACGACCCGGTGCCGAGGGCCGCCACAGCGAGCAGTACGGCCGTGGCCCAGGTCAGGGGGAACACCAGCGCGTTGGGCAGCCGGTGCGTGCGCCCGTCGATCACCCCGAGCGCCGCGCCCACGACGGCGAGCACCACGTAGGCGGGCGTGAGCCAGCCCGGGCCGCTCGCCCAGCCGGCCCAGACCACGGCCGGCACCGCGACGACGGCGGAGGCGCGCGCGAAGGGCGCCACCTCGTCCCGCGCGCGTCGGTACTGGCGCACGACGAAGGGCTCGGCGGGGCTCGTCGCGGCTGGGTCGGTGGTGCTCACCCGGGGAGGCTAACCGGCGGAGCCGGTCGGGCGCAGCAGTTCACAGCCCGGGTTCGGCGCGGCCTGGGCGCCGTCGGGCCGCCGTCGGGCCGCCGTCGGGCCGCCGTCGGGCCGCAATCCGGGCGCGGTCCAGGCCGGGCGGCCGGCCCATTCTCCTTCGAGGCCCAAGTTTCTTCGCTTTGCGGCGGACCAAAGCGAAGAAACTTAGGCCTCAAAGGGGAGGGCGGTGGTGCGGTCGGAGCGGGCCCCGGGCCCGGGCCCGGGCCCGAGGTCGGTCGCCTCCGGGCCGAGGGGCCCGGCCAGCCTCGTCACCGTCTCGCGGCCAGGGCCGCCGCCTCCGCGTACGTCCGGTCCGTCACGGCCAGCACCTCCGACCACCCCATGCCGGACGGCGGCGTCGTGGCGGCCGCGAGCAGGCGGTCGAGCAGGCCGGGTTCGGTCGCGAGCCGCACGAGGGCCTCGGTCAGCGCGGCGTCGTCGGGCACCAGGAGGCCGGTGGCGCCATCTACCACGCGCTCGGCCACGCCCGAACGGGAGTGGGCGATCACGGTCAGCCCGGAGGCCTGCGCCTCGAGCGCGGCGATGCCGAAGGCCTCGTCCGAGGACGGCGCGGCGAACACGTCGGCGCGCGCGTAGAGCCGCTTGAGCTCGGTGGCGGTGAGCCGCCCGGGCAGTGAGACGACGTCGCGCAGGCCGTGCTCGGCGACGAACCGCCGGGCCGCCGTGCGCTGCGGCCCGTCGCCCGCCAGCGTCACGAACAGCGCGCCCGCGGGCAGCCGGCCCGCCGCGGAGGCGACGGCGGCCAGCAGCGGGAGCATGCGCTTGCGGGGTGCGAATCGCGCGGCCGCCACGACGTGCACGGCGGAACCCTCGGGCCGGTTCCCGCGCTCGGTCCGCGGCACGCGCCAGGACTCCAGGTCCAGGCCGTTGGGCAGGATCGCGACGTCGCCGCCGTCGGGCAGCAGCTGCCGCAGCGGCTCCGCCGTCAGCTCACTGACCGCGGACCAGCGCACCGGCCAGCGCGACCAGCCCGTGACGACGTCGGCGGCGGCGAACAGGCGCGACGCCCCGCCCCACACGCTGTGCACGGTCAGCACGGCGGGCAGCCCCAGCCGGGTCACCGGGCGCAGCGCGGCCTGTGCGGTGGGGGCGAGCACCCCCATGTGCAGGTGCACGACGTCGGGCCGCTCGCCCCGGGCGATCGCCGCGCGCAGGTGCGTGGTCACGTGGGCGGTGGAACGGGGGTGTATCGGCCAGCCGCCCGGGACGCGGGCGGCGATGCGGTGCACCGTGACGCCGTCCTCGACGGCGGTGCTCACCCCGTGCGCACCGGGGCGGGCGGGCGTCGTCGTGAGGACCTCGACCTGGTGGCCCGCCGCGGCCTGCTGCGCGGCCAGGCGGCTCACCTGGGCCTCGATCCCGCCCAGCAGCGGCAGGTAGGTGTCGGAGACGTGGGTGATGCGCACGCCCGACATCCTCGCACCGGCGGGGTCGCCGCAGGGCGCTACGCCGCGCGGTCCGGGTAGTTCGTACTTAGCGTGGAAAGATGACCGACTACACGAATGTCCCCGCAAAAGGGGTCAAGGGTGCTGGTGTGTTCGTGATCGTGGCCGGGATCATCATGATCGTGGCCGGGATCGCCGTGTGGATCCTCGTGGCGACGCAGCTGTCGGCCGAGAAGATCACCGTGTCCGACGACTCCACGTTCATGGGAGGCGTCTTCGCAGGTCAGCAGGTGCAGGGTCCGCTCACGGCCTACGCCCAGGCGGACATCATCAACCATCACGCGCTCGAGGCGTCCGGCGGGGCCACCTACGCCGAGCTGGAACAGGACGACCCCGTCCGCGACACCGTGATGGACGCGTCGTTCCTGCGTGCGTCGCTGTTCACCTCGGTGGTCGCGTTCGGGGTCTGTGCCCTGGTGGTCGGGCTCGGGATCGTCCTGGGCGTGATCGGGGGAGCACTACGCCGGCTGGCCCGGACCCCCTAGCGCCGTCGGACGCTGGAGATGACGGACCCGGCCACCAGGATCACGCCCGCGGCACCCAGCAGCACGATCAGGGCGACGCCCAGGTCGAACACCACCCCGGCCGCGACCGCGAGGATGCCCAGCCCGACCGCGATGACGATCAGGCCCCAGACCGCCGTGCCCACGCGCGGGCCGCGCTTGGGCGCGACCTGCGGCTGGGCCGGCTGGGCCGGCTGCTGGGCGGGGTGCGCCGGCTGGGCGCCCGGCGCCGGGTGCGCCGGCCGCGTGCTCTGCCGCGGCGGCGTGTGCTGCGCGGCCGGGCTCACCACCGGGCCGGCAGCGGGCTGGGCCGGCACGGCCGGCTCGCGCAGCGGCGCCAGCGGGTCGGAGTCGTCCGCCACGGGTGCGTCGTGGACGCCGCCCGCCGCGGCCCGCTCCTCGGCCTCGACCCGCGCCGCGGCGATGCCGTAGGCGGGGTGCACCTCTCCCTCCGGGACGGAGGTCGCGGCCACCTGCTGCGTGTCGCCCAGCGTGATCTTCTGCGTCGGCGGGGTCGCCTGCGCGGGCAGCACCTCGGTGATGTCCGGGTCGTGCGTGGTCTTCTCGTCCATGTTCTCGCTCGTGTCCTGGGCCTGCGGCCCGCCGTGGATCTCGTTCCGGTCGTTCCGGTCGTTCGTCTGCTCGCTCATGGCGTGCTCCCTCAGTTGCTCTCGGCGACGATGACCTCGCCCGCGCCGGCCTCGATGTCGAGGCTCAGCACGGCGCCCTTGTCACCCACCTCGTCGCTCGCGAAGTAGTTGTCGGAGCCGACGCCGCTCGTGGAGCGGTCCTGCTCGTCGACGTTCCACTGGACGACCCCGGCGGCGACGTAGGCGTTCGCCTCGACCGCCGCGTCCTGCGGCACGACGACGACGGTCGAGCCGGCGCCGAGCTGGATCGGCACGACGACCGGGTCGCCGGGCTCGACGTCGGACAGGTCGAGCTCGGAGAGGTCGATGGTGGGGTCGCCCCACTGCACGTAGAAGCCGTTCTCGGCCTCGCTCACCGTCGTGACGGCGATCGTGCCCTCGGTGATGGTGGCGGCGTCGGGGTTGTTGTTGTCGGTCACGAGACCCTCGATCTCGCGGCCGCTCACGACGGCGTCCTCAGCCCAGTCCTGCGTCGTCGTGCCGGCGATGGCCACGTACCCGAGGCCGAACAGCAGGGCGATGATCGCGAAGAAGCCGAGCACGCCGCTGGTGCGGCCGCGCAGCGCCGAGACGAGGATCGCGACGCCGAGCGCCACGGTGCCGATGCCCAGCCAGGCGGCCAGGAACGTCACACCGCCGTCGAGGAGGTAGCTGCCGCCGTCCAGGCGGTGAGCCGCCAGGAGCAGGGCTCCCGCCAGCAGGATCACGCCGAGCGTGATGCCGACGGCGGCTCCGCCCGGGCCCCGCGACGTGCGGACCGGGGGTGCGGTGTAGACGGGCTGCGGCTGGTACGCCGCGTTGGGTGCGGGGCGGTACGGGGCCTGCAGCGCCTGGCCCTGGTGCCGGGGACCGGCGCCGGTCGCGTAGACCAGGCCCTCGGTGCGGCGGTAGTCGACCGGCGGCGCCGGTGTGAACGGCGCGGCTGTACCGGCACCGGGGCCGGACGGCGTGCCCGGCGCGGAGGTGCCCGGCGTCGGCGTGCCGACCGGGGCGCCCGGGACCGTGGGAGCACCGGGGACGTGCCCCTGGCTCCGGGCCACGTTGTTGTCGCGGGCCCGCTGCACGCCCTGCACGATCAGGTAGAGGATGACGCCCAGGACGGCCAGCCAGAAGAGGATGACCAGCCAGTGCCAGCCGCCGTCGTCCCACCAGCCCAGCGGGCCGCCCCACGCGAAGCCGACCAGGAACACGGCCACGGCGCCCAGCATGGCGACGTCGAAGTTGCCGCGAATGGCCTCCTGCAGGTGGATGCGGCCGTCGCGCTCGGGGAGCAGTGCCCAGCCCACGCCGTACGCGATGAGGCCGAGGCCGCCCAGGAAGAAGCTGACGATCAGCAGGCCGCGGACCAGCAGCGGGTCCCAGCCGATGCGCTCGGCGAGACCGCCGGCCACACCGCCCACCCAGCGCTGGTCGGAGCGGGGGAACAGGCCCCGGCGGATCGAGGCGAAGAAGCCGGTCTCCGGGTACGGCTGCTGGCCGGGAGCGGCGGGTGCAGGACCGACGTTCGGGTCGGCGGCTGCGTCAGGTGCGGTGCTGGGCGCGGGGTCGACCGGGTCCGGTCCGCCGGACCTGGCGTCGGCCGGGCCGCCCGGCTCGTTCGTGGCGTCCTCGGGACGCGTCTCGTCGGTGCTCATGACAGCAATGCTGGTCGACCGGCGGCGGATCCGGCATCGGGACCTGCCCTGAACCGACCCTGGTTACCCCCGCGCGACACCCTGAGATCCCGGCTCAGGCGTGTTCAGGGGAGCCCTGACGTGTGACGATCAGGGTGTGGACCAAAGACTCACCCTTCGCAGACCCGGCAAGGCCGGGCCGGGCTACAGCGGCCGGTGGCTGGCCGGCGTGGCCGCCGGCCTGGCGGCGCACACCGGCCTGCCCGTGTGGCTGGTCCGGCTCGCGTTCGTCATCCTCACCGGCTTCGCCGGCGCGGGCGCCGTCGCCTACGTCTTCTGGTGGGTCACCGTGCCGGCCGGCGTGCCGACCGTGCCCGTGGCCGCGGTGCCCACCGACCGGGCCCGGCTCGCGCCGCGCCTGACCACCGACGCGGACGCCGACGCCGGCGCGCAGGAACGGAACGCCGCCTCGCTGGCCGAGCGCATGCGCCTGTCCGGGCCGGTGTCCCGGCTCGCGGCCCGCGACATCTGGCTCGGCGTCGCCCTGCTCTCGGGCGCGGCCCTGCTCGTGGCCTATCGCGCGGGCTGGGACCCGGTCGCCTCCTGGGTGCTGCCCGCTCTCATCGGGCTCGGCGGCGTGGCCCTGGCCTGGAGCCAGATCGACGCGACCGACCGGGACCGCTGGGTGGGCGGGTCGGGCACCGGCTCGCTCCTGCGCTCCCGCACCGCGCTGCTCCGGCTCGCCGGGGGCGTGGTGCTGACCATGCTCGGCGTGCTGATGCTCGTGGGCCAGGACACCCCCCTGACCGTGCTGATGCAGGCCACGGTCGCCTCGATCGCCATGGTGGCGGGCCTCGTGCTGGTCTCGGTGCCCTGGTGGATCCGGCTCGTGCGGCAGCTCGGCGACGAGCGCGCCGCCCGCGCCCGGGAGTCCGAGCGCGCCGACATCGCCGCCCACCTGCACGACTCCGTGCTGCAGACCCTCGCCCTGATCCGGTCGCAGGCGGGCGACGCCGAGGCCGTCTCCCGGATGGCCCGGGCCCAGGAGCGCGAGCTGCGCGGCTGGCTGTACGACGACCGGCAGGAGCCCGGCACCTCCGTGGCCACCGAGCTCAAGGACCTGGTCGCCGAGATCGAGGACGCCGTCGCGCCCCTGACCGTCGAGACCGTCGTGGTGGGCGACTGCCCGCCCACCGAGTGCACCGCCGCGCTGCTGCAGGCCGCACGCGAGGCGCTGCTCAACGCGTTCAAGCACGGCAAGCCGCCGGTGTCGGTGTACCTGGAGGTCACCGACTCCGTGGCCGAGGTGTTCGTGCGCGACCGCGGCGAGGGGTTCGACCTCGACGAGATCGCGGTCGACCGGTTCGGCGTCCGGGAGTCGATCCTCGGCCGCGTCCGACGGCGCGGCGGCACCGCCGAGGTGGTCAGCCGGGCCGGCTGGGGCACCGAGGTGCGGCTGCGGATGCCGCTGGACAAGCCCGCGAACGGCGACCGCAAGGCGGGCAACGGCGACCGGAAGCCGGGCAACGGCGACAAGAAGCCCGGCAGCGGCGACAAGAAGACCGAGAAGAACGGCCGGGCGCGGGCCGCGACGACCCCCGCCACCGTACCCACCACAGCGGAAGGCGCGACCAGATGACAACCCAGGCGACGGCGTCCGGCGGCGGGCTGGTGCCGCTCCCGGTGCCGGTGGTGCTCGTGGACGACCACCACCTGTTCCGCACGGGCGTACGCGCCTCGCTCGACGACCGCGTCACCGTGGTCGGCGAGGCCTCCGACGTCGACAGCGCCGTGGCGCAGGTGCACGAGCACCGGCCGCCCGTGGTGCTGCTGGACGTGCACCTGCCCGGCGGCAACGGGGGCGGGGGCGCCGAGGTGGTGCAGCGCTGCGCCGACCTGCTCACCGACGGCGTCCGGTTCCTCGCGCTGTCCGTGTCGGACGCCGCCGAGGACGTCGTCTCCGTCATCCGGGCGGGCGCCCGCGGCTACGTCACCAAGAACATCGCGCCGTCGGAGCTGTCGTCCGCGGTGGTGCAGGTGGCGGGCGGCGACGCCGTCTTCTCGCCGCGCCTGGCCGGGTTCGTGCTGGACGCGTTCGGCGCGTCCGCCAACGACATCGCCGTGGCCGACGACGAGCTCGACCGGCTCTCGAAGCGCGAGCAGGAGGTCATGCGGCTCATCGCGCGCGGCTACTCCTACCGCGAGGTGGCGAGCGAGCTGTTCATCTCGATCAAGACCGTGGAGACGCACGTGAGCGCGGTGCTGCGCAAGCTGCAGCTCAGCTCACGCTACGAGCTGACGCGCTGGGCGGTGGCCCGCCGCCTCCTCTGAGGTTCCGTTGAGTGCTGGGTATCTGTTGGGTTGATGGCCTTCGCGCCACAAATACCCAGCACTCAACGAGCTTGGTGGGCCTGCCAGGCCGGGGAGAGACGGACGACGTCGCCCACCACGATGATCGCGGGCGGCTTGACGCCGACCGCGGTCGCGCGGGACGCGATCGTCTCGAGGGTGCCGACCGTGACCCGCTGGCGCGGGCCGTAGCCGTCCTCGACCACGGCGGCCGGTGTGTCCGGCGGGCGGTCGGCGGTGGTCAGCGCGGACGCCGTCTCGGCCAGGTGGGTCACGCCCATGAGCAGCACCAGTGTGTGGTCGGGTCCGCCCGGCACATGGGCGGCGCCGTCGTGCCCGGTCAGGACGCTGAAGCCGCGCGCCACCCCACGGTGCGTCACCGGGATGCCCACGGCCGCCGGCACGGAGACCGCCGACGTCACGCCGGCGACCACCTCGACCTCGATGCCCGCGTCGCGGCATGCCGCGAGCTCCTCGCCGCCCCGGCCGAACACGTACGGGTCACCGCCCTTGAGCCGGACGACGTCGCGCCCCGCCTGCGCGTGCTGCACCAGCAGCGCGTTGATCTCGTGCTGCGGCACCGGGTGGTTGCCGCTGGTCTTGCCGACGTCGACGATCTCGACGTCGGGGGCCAGCTCCTTCAGCAGGGCACGCGGACCGAGCCGGTCCACGACGACGACGTCGGCCTGGGCCAGGACGCCCCGGCCCCGGGCGGTGATGAGGCCGGTGTCGCCCGGGCCTCCGCCGACGAGCCAGACACGGCCTGGGGCCACGTGGGTTGAGCCTGCGCGGGTTGAGCCCGTCGAAACCGGGGTCTCGACCGGCAGGGTGGGCTCGCCCGGCGGGGTCTTGCGCGGGCGGTGGCGGCGGAGCGGGAGCGTGCCCGCGGCGAGGTCGGCGGCGACCGCGTCCCGGATCGCCCGTGCGCGCCGCGGGTCCCGGCCGGCGGTCACGGCGACGGTCACCTCGGCGTCGTCGGTCAGGGTGGTGCGGGCGACCGCGGGGACCCAGGCGCTGCCCACGGACGCGTCGCCCGCGGTGACGCAGAAGATCCGGGCGCGCTCGGCGTCGTCGGCCACCTGCTGGTCGGCCGCGGCCGAACCCGTCGCGGTGTGCGCGAGCCACGCCCCGTCGAGGTCGCCCGCCCGGTACTCCCGCCGGACCCACTGCACGGTTCCGGGCTCGGGCTCACCGCCGACGGGCTCGCTGCCCGAGGACTCCGGCGCCACGGCGATGCCCTGCTCCGCGAGCACGGAGAGCGGAGCGACGACGCGCACCCGCGCGCCGGCGTCGACCAGGGAGCGGACGCGCCGCGCGGCGACGGGCCCGCCGCCGACCACGACGACGAGCCGCCCGGCGACCTGGAGCCCCAGCGGATAGATCTGGCCGGCGTCGGACCGTGCGGCGCCGGGGCGTGCGGCATCGGACCCCGCGGCGGCAGAACGTCCGGCGTCAGACATGGAGACCGCACTCGTCCTTGTCGCGCCCGGCCCAGCGGCCCGAGCGCGCGTCCTGACCCGGCAGCGGGCGGGCGGTGCAGGGTTCGCAGCCGACCGACGGGTAGCCGTCGGCCAGGAGCGGGTTCGCCACGAGGCCGTGCCGGGCGGCGTACTCGGCGACCTGCTCGTCGGACCACGCCGCGATCGGGTTGATCTTCACCACCCCGTTGCGCTCGTCCCAGGTGATCAGCGGAGCGTTGGCACGGGCCGCCGTCTCGCTGCGGCGCACGCCGGTGGCCCACGCCTCGTAGCCCTCCAGGGCCTTCTTCATCGGGGCGACCTTGCGCATTGCGCAGCAGGCCTCGGGGTCGCGGTCGTGCAGCCTCGGCCCGTAGGCGGCGTCCTGCTCGGCGACGGTCAGCTCGGGGCGCACGTCCACGACGTTCACGTCGAGCTCCAGGTCGACGGCGCCGCGCGTGCCGAGCGTCTCGGCGAAGTGGTAGCCCGTGTCGCCGAACAGCACGTCGACGAACGGGAGCTGCTGCGCCACGAGGTGCGACAGCACGGTGTCCTGCATCGAGGACGCCACGGTCAGCCACGGCCCGAACTCGCGCACTGCCCAGGCGATGACCGCCTCGGCGTCCGCCTCGGGGTTGCCGGGGGAGGCATGCAGCTGGGCCTGCCCGCGCTCCACGACCGCCCGCAGCTCCTCCGGCGTCCGACGGCGGCGCGTGGCCCGGGCGTCCCGGCGCGCGTCGCGGATGCTCGCCCGGGCCGCGGCTCGGGCACGCACCCGCGCGAGGCGCGGGTTCTCGCCGGCACCGACCCGGGAGAGCGCGGCGGACGACGTCGGCGCCTCGTTGAGGGCCGTCATCGGAGGGCCTCCTCGTCGGCGCGGTGCGCCCACTGCGCGAACGTCTCGTCGCCGTCGTGGTCGGCGTCGTACCGGCGCACGACCCGCTCCACGTAGTCGCCGATGCCGTCGGCGGTCACCTTGAGCCCGCGCACGGTGCGCCCGAGCCCGGCGTCGTCCCGGTCCGTCGAGGCCAGGCCGCCGCCCAGGTGCACCTGGAAGCCGGGCACCTGGTTGCCGTCGTCGTCCATGACGAGCTGACCCTTGAGGCCGATGTCGGCCGTCTGGATCCGCGCGCACGAGTTGGGGCAGCCGTTGACGTGCAGGCTCAGCGGCTTGAGGTGGTTCAGGTCGCCGAGGCGCTCCTCGAGCTGCGTGATCGCAGCGGCCGACGTCGCCTTGGTCTCGACGATCGCGAGCTTGCAGTACTCGATGCCGGTGCACGCGATGGTGTTGCGGCGGAACGGGCTGGGCCGGGCCTGGAGGCCGAGGTCGGCCAGGCCCGCGACCAGGGGTTCGACCTGCTCCTGCGCGACGTCCAGGACGAGCAGCTTCTGCTGCGGCGTCAGGCGCACCCGGCCGCTGCCGTGCGCCTCGGCGAGATCGGCCAGCTCGGCCAGGGTCTCGCCCGAGACTCGGCCGACGGTCGGTGCGGCCCCGACGTAGAACCGGCCGTCGTACTGCTCGTACACACCCACGTGGTCGCCACGCTCGTCGAGCCCGAGCGAGGCGGGCGCGGGCGGGGCGACGCCGTCGGGCAGCGCGTAGCCCAGGTACTCGTCCTGGAGCACCCGGCGGAACTTCTCCGTGCCCCAGTCGGCGAGCAGGAACTTCAGGCGCGCCTTGTTGCGCAGCCGGCGGTAGCCGTAGTCGCGGAAGATCCGCACCACGCCGTGCCAGACGTCGGGCGCCTGCTCCTCGGTGACGAACACGTTCAGGCGCTCCGCGAGGCGCGGCGCCGTCGACAGCGCGCCGCCCACCCACAGGTCGTAGCCGATGCCGAGCTCCGGGTGGTCGACGGCGACGAACGAGATGTCGTTGATCTCGTGCACCACGTCCAGGCTCGGGTGACCGGTGATGGCCGACTTGAACTTACGCGGCAGGTTGGCCAGGGCCGGGTCCCCGATGAAGCGCTCCTGGATCTGCTCGATCACGGGCGTCGGGTCGATCAGCTCGTCCTTGGCGACGCCGGCCACGGGGCTGCCGAGGATGACACGCGGAACGTCGCCGCAGGCCTCCGTGGTGCTCAGCCCCACGGCCTCCAGCCGGCGCCAGATCTCCGGCACCGACTCGACCTCGATCCAGTGCAGCTGGAGATTCTGCCGGTCGGTGATGTCCGCCGACCCGCGGCCGAACTCGGTGCTGATGCCCGCGATGGTGCGCAGCTGCTCGGTGGTCAGCGCCCCGCCGTCGATCCGGACGCGCAGCATGAAGTACTTGTCCTCGAGCTCGTGCGGCTCGAGCTGGGCGGTGCGGCCGCCGTCGATCCCGGGCTTGCGCTGCGTGTACAGGCCCCACCAGCGGAACCGGCCGTGCAGGTCGTCACCGGGGATCGCGTCGAAGCCCTCCTTGGCGTAGATGCGCTCGATGCGGTCGCGCACCTCCAGCGGGTCCGACTCCTGCTTGAACTCCTCGTTGTGGTTCAGCGGCGCGGTGCCGTCGACCTTCCACTGGCCGTTCGGCCGGGCGGGGCGCTTCGACGTCGTCGGCGTGCGTCGTGCCGGGGTGCGGGTCTCGGGCGGGGTGGGAGCCGTGTTCACCATGTGCGGGGTCCTGTTCGGTGCGGGGCGCGCGGGCGTGGAGCGTTGCTGGGGGGAGTGGTGCGCGTCGTGCGGGCACAGGTAGCCGGTTCCCGGGATGACCAGGGACTCAGCGCTGCGGGCCGGCGGCGCGCGCTGACCTTGCAGGGGGCGAGGGGCGCGTCAGGGCTGACAGCTGCGACAGCGGTCGCAGGCACAGGTCGGCGTGGCACACATGGGCATCTCGTGACGGGATGTCACGAGGGAGATGCGCGCTGCCTTGGTCATGGCGAAGACCGTAACCGCGGGTTCGGACGGGTGGAAGACCATGTCCATATAGTGGATGTCTATTGGGTGCATCAATGTTGCCTATGTATTTCCCTACTGGAAAGGTCGGGAAACTGGCTGATCCAAGGCGTGGCAGGTAGTGGCGCGTGGGCCGGCGGGGGTGGCGGGCCGCCGGATGGCCGCTCCGGTTCGGCAGTCGGCCTCAAGGGTCGGCAGTTGGCATCGACATCGGCACAGGCCTGAACCGATCTCAATGCCAAGTGCCGAGTCTGCGAGGCAAACTGCCGCGCGCGCGGCGGGCTCGTGAAAATTGTCACTAATGGCCCGGACGCGCGGTTTTCAGGCGCTCTGCACCCCTGGCGCGGATAGGCTGCCGAGCATGGAATTCCTCTACAACGTCTTCGTGTTCCTGCACTTCGCGAGCTGGGCGCTCGTGTTCGGCGGCGCGATCGCGTCGCTGCGCACCAAGGCCCTCTACAAGGGTGTCTCGCACGGTGCCATGGGTGCCGTCGTCGCGGGCGTCATCATGGTCGGCGTCGCGGAGATGGGCGGCCTCTGGGACGACGGCGGCCCGTCGATGGCGAAGATCGGCGTCAAGCTGATCATCGCGCTCGCCGTCGCCGTGCTCGCCGTGCTCGCGGTGCGCAAGGGCGAGAACGTGTCGCAGGGCCTCAAGGGCTCCGTGCTCGGGCTCACCCTGGTGAACATCGGCGTCGCGGTCTTCTGGAACTGACCCTTCCGCATCAGGACGGCGAGCGGGACGCCAACCACTCCCGGTGCTGGGCCAGGCTGCGGTCGAACAGGCCGCGCAGGGCGTCGCCGTCGACGCCCCGCAGCGAGATGCCCAGCGCCCGGAGTGCGTCCCGCCAGTCGTCGTACGCCGTCAGCCCGACCCGTTCGGCGCGCGCGCCGGTCCGGGTGAACTGGCACCCGCGTAGCGTCTCCGCGGCGTCGGGCAGACGGCGCTGCACCACCAGCCTGCGCGCGTAGGCGCCGCCGTCCGGCGCGGTGAGCTTCCGGTGCGCGCCGCGCTCCTGCTCCGGCGTGAGCACCTCGTCGAAGAGGTCCACCGCGCCGAAGCTGCCCTGCGGGTCGTGGTGGAACGTCCAGCCGTCCGCGCGCACCTCCAGCCGGTAGGTGAACGGGCCCTGCCGGTAGGTGCCCGCGACCAGTGGCAGGGGTTCGTGCAGGCCGTCCCCGCAGCCGACGTCGGGCCACCAGACGCCGCCCGGGTTCTCCGCGGTGGCCAGTCCCCGCACGGACAGCGCGAGGTGCCCCACGTACACGTCGGCGCGCTCGGCCGCGGAGTCCCAGTTGTGGCCCCAGGCGGGCACCACGTCGTACCCGAGCGACCGCAGCGCCGCGGTCAGCACGCCGTTGTGGTGGAAGCAGTAGCCGGCGTTGCCGCCCGCCGCCACGCGCGCCAGGGTCGACGGCACGTCGACGGCGGGCGGGCTGCCGAGCATGGTGTGCAGGTTCTCGTACGGGATGCGCTCGGCGTGCCGCCGGTGGATCTCGAACAGGGTCGCCACGGTCGCCGGCGGCCGCTCGTCCAGGCCCAGCCGGGCGAGGTATCCGGCCGCCGCGTGCGTCATGGCCAGCAGGATATCCGCCGGACTCGGTGTCCGATTTGCACCAGCAGGCTAGTGTGCGGGCGTGGACGTTTGGGCAGAGGTACTCGTCGGTGTCGCAATCCTGGTCGGGCTGATCGGCATCGTCGTCCAGGTGTTGCCGGGCGCCGTGCTCGTGCTGGGCGGCATCCTCGTCTGGGCGATCTTCACGGGTGGCGTCGAGGCGTGGGTGGTGTTCGGCATCGCCGCGGTCGCCATCGCGATCGCCGAGGTGTTCCAGTGGATCCTCGCCGGCAAGCACATGCGCAAGGCCGAGGTACCCGTGCTGACGCTCGCCGTCGGCGGTATCGCGGGCATCGTCGGCTTCTTCGTGGTGCCCGTGATCGGCCTGTTCCTCTTCTTCGTCGCCGCGATCTTCCTGCTGGAGTGGGCGCGCCGCAAGGACGTGTCGGCCGCCTGGGGCGCCACCAAGGCCGCCGTCCAGGCCACGCTGATCACGATCGGCGTCCAGCTCGTGGGCTCGCTGATCGCGACGGGCGCGTGGGTGGTCGGCCTCTTCATCACGGGCTGACGCCGGGGCCGGGCGGGTCGGCGACGAAAGTGCGCTTCTACCCAGCCATTCGGCCTGGAAACAGCGTGAATTACGGGCCCGATGACTGGGTAGAAGCGCACCTCGGCGGTGGGCCGGGTCAGGCGCCCGGCGTCGGCAGGTCGAAGATCAGCAGGGTGCTCGACGCCGTCGCGACCACCGCGCCCGTCGCGTCCCGCACCACGCCCTCGGTGAAGCCGACCCGGGAGCCCGCCTTGATCACGGTGCCCTCCGCGCTGAGCGGCCCGCCGCCGCCCCGCACGGCCTTGACGTAGCTCACCTTGATCTCGATCGACGTGTAGCCCTTGCCCTGCGGCAGCACCGACTGGATGGCGCAGCCGCACACCGTGTCCAGGAGGGTGCAGAGCACGCCGCCGTGGATCGTGCCGATCGGGTTGTAGCCGGACTCGTCGGGCGTGCACCGGAAGGTCACGCGCCCCCCCTCGACCTCGTCGATGTCGAGGCCGAAGTGCGCGGCGATCGGCGGCGGCGGGATGACGCCGTCGCGCATCCGGCGCAGGAACTCCACCCCGGTCATCAGCGGCGCCTGCGCCGCGGTCTGGATGGGGTCGTACCAGGTCAGCTCGCGGGTCCGCGGCGCGCCCCAGGCCTCGTGAGCACTCGTGGGGGCGTCGGTCTGCTGTGTTTCGGACATGTCCGCAAGGGTAGTGTCCGGGCCATGCAGGCAGCCGACCTTCCCCTGATCCGCACCGTCTCCCGGCCCGCCGTCCACCCGGACGGGACCTGGGCCGTCGTGGCCGTGACCCGCCCCGACCTGGACGCCGACGCCGTCGTGGGCCAGCTCTGGCGGGTGCCGCTCGGCGGGGACGCCGAGGCCGCCCCCAGCCGCCTCACCCGGGGGTTCCGCGACACCGAGCCGCGCTTCTCGCCCGACGGCGCCCTGGTCGCCTTCCTGCGCGCCCAGCCCCAGGCCGCCCCGCAGCTCTGGGTGCTGCCCGTCGCGGGCGGTGAGGCCGTGCAGGTCACCGACCGCACGCTCGGCGTCAGCGGGTTCCGCTGGTCGCCCGACGGCAAGCGCCTCGCGTTCCTGAGCCGCGAGCCCGAGGCGGGCCGCTACGGCTCGGTCGAGGGCATCACGCCGGCCGCCGAGGGGCCGCGCCGCATCACCGAGTGGAGCTGGACGCGCAACGGCCTGGGCTACCACCGGGACCGCCCGCAGCACGTGTACCTGGTCGACGTGCCCGACGTCGCGGGCGAGCCCGTGGTCCAGCCCGCCCCGACGGCGCAGGGTCCGGCCGAGCCCCGGCCCACCGTGGCCCAGCCGCGCCGGGTGACCACGGACGACGTCGACCACAGCGGGATCACGTTCACGCCCGACGGCGGCTCGATCGCCGTCCTGGCCGAGCGCGAGCAGGGCGCGGGCCAGGTGGGCCGCAGCGTGCTGCGGATGCTGCCCCTGGGCGCCGGCGTCGAGGGCGGGGGCTCCGAGGTGGAGCTCGGCACGCTCGGCCCGCAGGCGGTGGCGTTCGGCCCCGGCGGCGAGCTGTACGTGCTCGCCCAGGACCACGGCCCCGAGGGCAAGGACTTCGTGGCCCGCAACGCGGCCCTGTACGTGCTGTCCGCGTGGGCCGACCCGGAGCCGCGGCGCCTCACCGATCCCGAGACCCAGGAGCTCGGTCACGAGCCCGTGGCGCTGCCCGACGGCGGCGTCCTGCTCGTGCTCGCGAGCCGCGGCACCCAGCACGTGGTCCGCGTCGACGACGACGGCACCACAACCCGGCTGACCGGCGGAGACGTCGTCGTTTCCGACATCGGGGTGGGCGGCGGCACGGTCGCCGTGGCGTACGGCGACCCGGGCACCTACGGCGAGGTGGGCGTCGTCGCGGACGGCGCGATCCACCGCCGGACCGACTTCTCCGCGCCGCTGCGGGCGGCAGGCGTCGTCACGCCCACGGAGCTGACGGTCAGGGGCCGGGACGGGTACCCGGTGCACGGGTGGGTCGCGGTGCCGGAGGGCACGGGCACGCACCCGACCCTGCTGATGATCCACGGCGGCCCCTATGCGTCCTACACCGCGGGGCTGTTCGACGAGACGCAGGTGCTGGTCGACGCCGGGTACGCCGTCGTCTACTGCAACCCGCGCGGCTCGGCGGGCTACGGGCAGGCGCACGGCCGCACGATCAAGCAGGCCATGGGCACCGTGGACCTGCACGACGTGCTCGACTTCCTGGACGGCGCGGTCGCGTCGGACGGCAGGCTGGACGGCTCGCGCGTGGGCGTGCTCGGTGGCTCGTACGGCGGGTACCTCACGGCCTGGACGATCGCGCACGACCACCGGTTCGCCGGCGCGGTCGTGGAGCGCGGGTTCCTCGACCCGGAGGTGTTCGTCGGCACCAGCGACATCGGTTCGTTCTTCGGCCTGGAGTACGTGGGGGACAAGCCGGAGCAGGTGGCCGCGCAGTCGCCGCAGGCCGTCGCCGGCCAGGTGACGACACCCACGCTCGTGCTGCACTCCGAGCTGGACCTGCGCTGCCCGCTGTCCCAGGCCGAGCGCTACTACTCGACGCTCAAGGGGCACGGCGTGGAGACCGAGCTGGTGGTCTTCCCCGGGGAGAACCACGAGCTGTCCCGGTCCGGTCGCCCGCGGCACCGGCAGCAGCGCTTCGAGGTGATCCTCGACTGGTGGAGGCGGTACCTGCCGGTCGCCTGACACGGTAGGGGTGGGAGCGTGCGAGGATCGATCCGTGCAGATCATCACCGCCCCGCTCGCCCAGCTCGACGTCGTCATCGCCTACGGGGTCTGGAAGCTGCGTCAGGACGTCTTCGTCGTCGAGCAGGACTGCCCGTACCACGACCTCGACGGCCGCGACGTCGAGCCGGGCGCCGTGCAGGTCGTGCTGCTGGCCGAGGCCGCGCCCGACTCGGTGTCCGACGGCGGCACCCGCGTGCTCGGCACGGCCCGCGTGCTCGACGACGGCGCCGTCTGGCGCATCGGGCGGGTCGCCCTGGCCAAGGAGGCCCGCGGCAAGGGTTTGTCCGACGACGTGATGCGAGCGGCCATCGAGTACATCGAGACCGCCGGCGACGAACGCGACATCGTGCTCGACGCCCAGTCGCCGCTCACGCGCTGGTACGGCAAGCACGGGTTCGTGGCGGACGGCGACGAGTTCCTCGACGACGGCATCCCGCACACGCCGATGCGTCGCACGGTGCACGCCTCGGCCTGAATCCTGGCGGCCGGCGCCGGCCCGGCGCCGGAAAAGAGGTGAGCCGACCCCGCCGTCGGGCATAGCTTCGGTGCCGTGACCGATGACGCACACACCGCGGACCTCCGCGCCCACCACCCCGGCGACGACCCCGCCGACGGCCAGTTCCCCGAGAGCGTGGCCGCGGGCTACGACGACCCGGGCGGCGCGAACGACGCCGCCGTCGTGACACCCGCCGTGGACCTGCTGACCGAGCTCGCCGACGGCGGCCCCGTGCTGGAGCTCGCGGTCGGCACGGGGCGTATCGCCGCGCCGCTCGCCGCCCGCGGCGTCCGGGTCGGCGGCATCGAGCTCAGCCGGGCCATGGCCGCGCGGATCGCCGGCAAGCCCGGCGGGGCGGACGTCGGCGTCACCATCGGCGACATGACGTCCACCCGGTTCGACGGGTTCGGCGGCGCCGTCGGGCCAGGTGACTTCGCCCTGGCCTACCTGGTGTTCAACACGATCAGCAACGTCACCACCCAGGACGGACAGGTCGACGTCTTCGTCAACGCCGCGGCGCACCTGCGGCCCGGCGGGCTGTTCCTGATCGAGGTGGGCGTGCCGGGCCTGCGCCGCCTGCCGCCGGGCCAGGACACCGTCCCGTTCACGGTCGTGCCCGGCCCGGGGGACACCGGCTACGTGGGGTTCGACCGGTACGACGTCGCGACCCAGCTGTTCACGTCGAACCACGTGACCGTGCGGCCTGACGGCACCGGCCGGTTCCGCTCGGTGCCGTTCCGGTACGCCTGGCCCGCCGAGATGGATCTGATGGCGCGGATCGCCGGGCTCCGGTTGCGGCACCGCTGGGCGGGCTGGGACCGGTCGCCGTTCACCGCGGACTCCGAGAACCACGTCTCGGTGTGGGAGAAGGTCTGACCCCACGCTCTGCCAGGCCTGGCAGGGCTCGGGCCGCGGGGCGTCAGTACGCCCCGCGCCCCGAGACCACGGCGCGGGCGGTCTGCCCGAGGATGGCCAGGTCCTGCATCGGCGTCCAGTTCTCGGCGTAGTAGACGTCGAGCCGGACCGCCTCCTCCCACGGCAGGTCGGAGCGGCCGGAGACCTGCCACATGCCCGTCATCCCGGGCTTGACCAGCAGCCGGCGCCGCATGCGCTCCTCGTACGCCGCGACCTCGTGCGGCAGCGCCGGCCGGGGTCCGACGAGGCTCATGTGGCCGCCGAGCACGTTGAACAACTGGGGCAGCTCGTCGAGCGAGTACCGGCGCAGCACGCGGCCCACCCGGGTGATGCGCGGGTCGGTGCGCATCTTGAACAGCGGGCCCGCGCCGTCGTTCCCCGCCGTGAGGGCCTTGACCTCGCGGTCGGCGCCCACACGCATGGTGCGGAACTTGAACATCCGGAAGATCTTGCCGTCGCGGCCCACGCGCTCGGACAGGTAGAACAGCCCGCCCTTGCTGGTGAACGCGACGGCCAGCCCCACGCCGAGCAGGATCGGCGACACGAGCACCGTGATCAGGGCGGCGAGCACCCAGTCGATGCCCTGTTTCACGCGGAACTTGGCCCCCCGGAACCGCGGCGCGTCCACGTGCAGCAGCGAGAGGCCCGACGTCGGGGACACGCTCATCCGGGAGGCGGCGACGTCGGCCAGCTCGGTGGTGAGCATGAGGTCCACGCCCACACGCTCGAGCTGCCAGCCGAGCCGGCGGACGACGTCGGAGGTGATGCTCCCCGACGCGCTCACCGCGACGGCGCTCGCGCGGACCAGAGCGGCCGCCTCGCCCACCCGGGACAGGTCGCCCAGCACGGGCACCCCGCCCACCTCGTCGCCGGGCAGCCCGTCGCGGGGCGGGGCCTCGCCGGGTGCGGTCTCGCCGGCGGGCGTCTCGCCGGACGGCAGGCAGGCGCCCACCACCACGAACCCGCGGTGCGGCGCGCCGTTGAGCCGGCGGATCACGCGCTCCGCCTGCTCGCGGTGACCCACCACCAGGACGGGCGTCATGCAGCCCGTGCCGCGGCTCCGTGTGCGGGCCACCCACTGGCGCCAGCCGTAGCGGGAGCCGATCAGCCCCGCGAGCCCGAGCGGCAGCACGATCGCCTGCGCGAGCACGTCCCGGGGCTCGACCGCCCCGGTGAGCCAGGCCAGGAGCACGAGCACGCTCACCGCCGTGCACGTGGCGGCGAAGATACGCCGGTACTCCGTGTGGTCGCGGCCCACGACCCGCAGGTCGTACGAGCTGCGCGCGGCCACGGCCCCGATCCAGACCACAGCCACCAGGGCCGACACGGCGAGGGAACCGAGCAGTCCGGGGTGCCCGGGGGTGCCGGCCAGGAGGGTCGCGTCGAGCACGGACGCGAGGATCACCGAGGCGAGGACGACGGCCGTGTCGGTGTAGCGCAGCCGTGCGCGATAACGCACCTGCCACTGCGGGTGAGCGCGCCGTGCGCGGACGTCGTGAAAACCACGCGACGTCGCATTCTTCACCCTTTTCTCTGCGGTTTGCGGGCGAATTTCGAAACCGCCACCTATCGTCTGGCTCGCCACGTCGATTCCTTCCTTCCCTCTGGCCAGGAATGAGCTTTGGGCGCACTGGATCGCGGCGCGTCTACGCGCCCTGGTGGAGCCGGGGGGTGGTGGTCCGGGCCTTGCGACAGCAGCCTCGGGGCGTGGTGTGTGCCCGGTTCTCGTTGCTACTTATTGATCACGATAATATGAGGGTCACCGTATTCTGTCGTCTGCCGGACGGCTTTTTCCGGGCCCTTCACCCGGCACTTCACCCTTTTCGGTGAAGGGGTGAGACAGTAGCCGGGGAAAGAAATAACCGAGCTTCATTCAGCGGCGAAAAGACGCGTTGGACGAGGTCTCGTGCAGCACCCCGTCGGTCTCCGTGAACTCGTCCCCGGTGACCGGACAGCGCCAGCCGTCACCGGTGGTGCGCTCGAGCGGCACGCCGGCACGGCCGACCCACCGGATGCGGCGGGCGGGTACCCCTGCGACGAGCGCGAAGTCCGGCACGTCGGCCGTCACGACCGCGCCCGCCGCGACGGTCGCCCACCGGCCGATCGTCACCGGGGCCACGCACACCGCCCGGGCGCCGATCGCGGCGCCGGTGCGGATCGTGACGCCGACAGCCTGCCAGTCATCGCCGGTCTTGACCGTGCCGTCCGGGGTCACCGCCCGCGGGTACAGGTCGTTGGTCAGCACGGCGGCCGGTCCGACGAACACGCCGTCCTCCAGCACCGCCGGCTCGTAGACGAGAGCGTAGTTCTGCAGCTTGCAGCCGTCGCCCAGGCGCACCCCGGGCCCGACGTAGGCGCCCCGCCCCACGATGCACCCGGACCCCACGACGGCGTCCTCGCGCACCTGGGCCAGGTGCCAGATGGTGGTGCCCGCGCCGATCGTGGCGCGGTCGTCGACGTCGGCCGAGTCCTGGACCCGCGCCGCCCCCTGCTCGTCGATGGTCATGGCATGCCCCGTCCCGTCACCGCGCCCGCGCGCTGACGAACGCGTGCAGGCTGCCCGCGGTCTCCAGCAGGCCGCCGGCCAGCTCGTCGTCCTCAACGGTGATCGCGAACCGGTCCTCCAGCGCGGTCACCAGCTCCAGCACCGCCAGCGAGTCGAGCTCGGGCACGTCGCCGAACAGCGGGGTGCCGGCGTCGAACGTGAGCACGCGGTCCTCGATGCCGAGCACCTTGCCGAGCACCTCGAGCACGTCGGCGAGCGTCACGTCGTCCGTCGCGCTGCCCGCGGGGCTGTCTGTCACGTCGCTGCTCATCAGATCTCCTGTCGAAGGGGTCGTACTCAAACCAGCACCTCGGCGGGCGCCGGGTGGCCCAGGAACCCGGTGGGGCTGGCGGTCAGGCCGTAGGCCCCCGCCTGGAGCACCACCACGAGGTCGTCGGGGTCGGCCCGCGGTAGCGGGACGTCGTCGGCCAGCAGGTCGAGCGGGGTGCACAGGCAGCCGACGACGGTCGCCTGCTCCAGCTCCGCCGCCGCCATCCGGTTGCCCACGAGCACCGGGTAGTTGCGCCGGATCACCTGCCCGAGGTTCCCCGACGCGGCGAGCTGGTGGTGCATGCCGCCGTCGACGACGAGGTAGGTGCGGCCGCGGGAGACCTTGCGGTCCACCACGCGGGTCACATAGGTGCCGGCCTCTCCGACGAGGTACCGGCCCAGCTCGATGTGCACGTCGGCCTCGGGCAGCGCCGGGGCGATCTGCTCCGCGACCACGGCTGCGAGGCTCTCGCCCACGCGGGCCAGGTCGACCGGCCGGTCCTTGGGGAAGTAGGGGATGCCCAGGCCGCCGCCCAGGTTCACGTACCGCACGGGGCCGGGCGCGTGCTCGGCGAGTGCCACGACGAGGTCGGCCGTGGCACGCTGCGCGCCGGCGATCAGCTCCGCGTCGAGGTTCTGCGAGCCGGCGAACACGTGGAACCCGGTCACGTCCGCGCCCGTGGTGCCGAGATAGGCCAGCAGGTCGGGCACCTGCTCGGCGTCGACGCCGAACTGCTGCGGGCCGCCGGACATGCGCATCCCCGAGCCGCGAACGGCGAAGTCGGGGTTCACGCGGATCGCCACGCGCGGCACGATGCCGAGCTCCTCGCCGGCCGCGACCACGCGGCGTGCCTCCGTGGACGACTCCAGCTCGACCAGCACGCCCGCCGCGACCGCCGAGCGGATCTCCTGCGGTGTCTTGCCCGGTCCCGCGAAGCTGATCCGCTCCGGGGTGGTCCCGGTGTCCAGGGCCGTGTGCATCTCGTGCGCCGAGGCGACGTCGAGCGCGTCGACCAGCCCGGACAGGTGCTGCACGACGGCGGGCATCGGGTTGGCCTTGACGGCGTACCCGAGGCGCACCGCGTCGCCGAGCGCGGCCCTGACCTCGGCCACGCGGTCGGTGATGCGCCGCCGGTCGTAGGCGAAGAAGGGCGTGGATCCCACCCGGGCGGCCAGGCGGGTCAGGGGCACCCCGCCCACGAGCACCTCGTCCCCCACGACGGGCAGCGCCGCGACGGCCGGGTGCGGGGCGGGTGCGGTCGGGGTCGTCGTCGCCTCGGCGACCTGCGCGGTCATTCGGCCACCTCCGCGACGAGGCCCGCGCGGATGGCCGGACGGTCCAGCTTGCCGTTGGGGTTACGGGGGAACGACTCGGCCGCGTGAACCTCGGCCGGGAGCATGAACGTGGGCAGCGACTGACGCATCTCCTTGAGCAGCCGCTCGGAGTCGACGGGTTCGGGGGCCAGCACGGCGAGCGCGATGCGCTGGCCGAGCCGCTCGTCCGGCACCCCGATCGCGACGGCCTCGCGCACCAGGCCGGTGCTCAGCGCCGCCTCCTCCACCTCGGTGGGGCTCACGCGGTACCCGGAGGTCTTGATCATCTCGTCCTCGCGGCCCACGAAGTACAGGTAGCCCTCGGCGTCGCGCACCACGGTGTCGCCCGACCACACGGCGGGTTCCGGTACGGCGCGCCACGGCTCGTCGTACCCGGGCACGGGGCGGAACCGGGCCGCGGTCCGCTCCGGGTCGTTCCAGTAGCCGAGCGCGACCAGGCTGCCGCGGTGCACCAGCTCGCCGGGCTCGTCGGGCCCGCACGGCGTGCCGTCCGGGCGCAGCACCAGCACCTCCGCGTTCGGGATGGCGCGCCCGATCGAGCCGGGGCGCGCGTCGACCTGCGCGGGGTCGAGGTAGGTGGAGCGGAACGCCTCGGTGAGGCCGTACATCAGGTACGGGGCGGCCGCGGGGAACAGCTCGCGCAGCTCGCCCAGGAGCGCGGCGGGCATGCGGCCGCCCGTGTTGGCGAAGTAGCGCAGGGCGAAGCGGGCGCCCGACGGCCACTCGACGCCGGCCAGCTGCGTCCACAGGGGCGGCACGCCCGTGATGCCGGTGACGCCGTACCGCTCGCAGGCGGCCGTGACGCCCCGCGGCAGCAGGTAGTCGTGCAGCACCACGTGGGCGCCGACGGCGAACGCGGTGGTGAGCTGGGACAGGCCGGCGTCGAAGCTCAGCGGCAGCACCGCGAGCAGCACGTCCTCGGCCGTGTTGTGCAGGTAGCCGGACACGCTGGTGGCGCCCACGACCAGGTTCCGGTGCGACAGGACCACGCCCTTGGGGGCGCCGGTGCTGCCGGACGTGTACAGGATCGCGGCGATGTCGGTGTCGGGGGCCGGCGCACCCGCGGGGGCGGCGGCGGGCTCCGCGTCGTCGTCGGACGCCGGGGCCCAGCGGAGCACGGTCAGCCCCGGCAGCTCGGGCAGGTGGGGCAGGTCGTGCGGCAGGCCGCCGTCGGCCGGGTCCACGAGCAGCACGGTGGTCAGGCCGGTGTCGCCGAGGTGGTCGCGGACGGCGTTCAGCCGGCCGGGCGAGGTGACGAGCACGCGGGCGCCGGAGTCGCGCAGCACGTGCGCGACCTGCTTGCCCTTCAGGAGCGGGTTGACGGGGACGAAGACGCCGCCGGCCACGGAGGTGCCCCACAGGGCCGCGACCGTCTCGAACCGCTTCTCGAGGAAGACCGCCACCCGGTCGTGCCGGGCCATGCCGAGCCCGGCGAAGCGGGCGCCGGCCTGCCGTACGGCGCGCCACAGCTCGGCGTACGTCAGGGTCGCGTCGCGGGCCGACAGCGCGGGTGCGCCGGGCCTCAGGCGCGCCTGATGCTCCAGATGCTGATGGATGGTGGTCACGAACATCACGGTAAAGCGCGCACGATCATTTTCGGCAGGCCGAGCGAGGGTGAATAGGGCCGAAAAGCGGGTGAACCGGGGGAGAGGTGAAAAAAGCGCGGCGACACCACGTGCGCAGCGCTATGCCAATCACCCCCAGGAGGTGCAGGAGGTGAATTACCGTGCATGGACCGGATGTCATCCCCTGTTCAAGGAAAGCGCATAGTGAATTGCGCTTCTCCGCACCCTTTTCACCTTGCGGGATTCACCCGGCCGGTTTTCACCACGGCACCTGTGTCAGCTCGCTGTAGAGGTACGAGACCGACTCCGGCGGCCGGCCCGTGCGGCTCAGGTACATCGTGGGGCGCTGCGCGGGCAGGCGGACGGAGTGCCACGGCCGGGGTCCGCTCACGCGGTCCTGCAGCAGGGTGAACGGCAGCCCGTGCGTGAGCAGGACGTGCCGGTAGACCGCGGGCGCCGCGGCGCGGAACAGGTCGCGGTCGCTCACGTGGAGCACCGAGGCGAACAGCCGCAGGCGCTTGCGCCGCACGGCGCGGAAGACCACCCAGCACGGTTTGCCGCGGACGACCGCCACGACGTGCCGCGCGGCGGGAGACTCCGCGTGGTCGCGGTATGCGGCCAGGTCAGCGCCGCGCAGCACGGACTCGATGTCGGGCCGCCCGGTCAGCAGCCGCACCCCGGGAGTGGGCAGCGGAAGGTTGGCCACCAGTGCTCCGGCCGTGTCCAGGTGCTGGAAACCGACCCGTTCGTTCAGAGGGATCACGGTGCCGCTCGGGGAGAGGTCGGTGAGCTCCCGGTCGCGCTGCGCGAGCATCGCGCGCAGCAGCCGCAGCGAGTGGTGGCGGAACTCGTCCAGCACGCACCACGCCGCGACGTTGCACACGGCGCTCGGTCCGTCGGGGCCGTCCGCCTCCGAGTAGAGCGCCGCGTACACGCCCACGACCCGGCCCTCGGACTCGAGCAGGAACCCGTGGTCGGAATGGCTGGTGCTCCAGGTGGGCCGCAGCGAACGGGCCCATACCGCAGGGCTCAGCCGGCTGTCCAGATGCGCATGCAGGAATTCGCCCACGCGCGGCAGATCGGCTGTCGTGACGGGAGCGAGCCCGGCCTCTTTCGAATGTGCCACGTCGGTGAGTATGACCCCGGGAAAAGGCGTCGGGCGGGGGTTCCCGGGGTGAAAGGGGCGCCTGGCGCTGATTTCATCCGGTAATTCCCTAACAGTTGCCGCGGGCGCATTTCTCACCCCTGTGTTCACCCGGCCCGGGGGTGCCTCGGGCACGGGCCAGACGTCACTATCGGGGTGTGGTCGTCTTCGATGGGGCCGGGTCCGCCCGCAGGGCCCACGTGCTGCTGGTCGCACCCGCGTGCGACGGCAACGACGTGGGCGAGTCGTGGCTCGCCCACCAGTGGGCGCAGCGCCTGTCGCGGCGGTTCGAGGTGACCCTGCTGTCCACCTGGAAGAAGGGCCACGTACCGCCTTCCAGGCAGCTTCCCGGGGTGCGGGTCGTGGAGTGGCCCGAGCCACCGCTGGTGCACCGCGCGGAACGACTGAACAGCCTGCTCCAGCCGGCGTACGTGCCGTTCTACGGGCGGGCCCGTCGCTGGGTCCGCGCGCGCCTCGCGGAGGGCGAGCGGTTCGACGTCGCGCACCAGGCGACGCCCGTGGCGCTGCGGTACCCCTCGCCCGTCGTCGGACTGGGCATCCCGTTCCTGATCGGCCCGGTGGGCGGCAGCCTGGAGTCACCGCCCGCCTTCGCCGCCGAGGAGGCGGCCACGCCCTGGTACCAGCAGCTGCGCCGGCTCGACGGGGTGCGGCTGCGGCACGACCCGCTCCTGCGCTCCACCTACGAGCAGGCCGACTGCGTGGTGGGCATCGCGCCCTATGTGCGCGAGCTCCTGGGCGACCTGCGTCTGCGCCGGTTCGAGACGATCGGCGACGTGTCCGTCGACGCCGTCCGGCCCGCCGTCGACCGCACGGGGCGTACCGGGCCGGTCCGGCTGCTGCACGTCGGCCGCCTGGTGCGTACCAAGGGGGCCCGGGACGCGATCCGAGCCATGGCCCAGCTCCGTGACCTGCCCGTGGTGCTCGATGTCGTGGGAGACGGCAACGACCGCCAGGCGTGCGACGACCTCGTGCGCGAGCTCGGGCTGACCGACCGGGTGACGGTGCACGGCGCGGTTCCCCGCGCCGAGGTGGACGGGTTCTACGAGCGCGCCGACATCTTCGTGTTCCCCAGCTACCGGGAGCCGGGCGGCGCCGTCGTGCTGGAGGCGATGGCGCACGGGCTGCCCCTCGTCGTCTGCGACCGGGGTGGCCCGGGGGCCAACGTGTCGGACGCGTGCGCCGTCCGGGTGCCCGCGCAGTCCCCGGACCAGCTCGCGCGGGACGTGGCCGGGGCGGTCCGCCGCCTGGTTGCCGTCCCCGACCTGCGCCTCAAGATGGGGGAGGCGGCGCGCGAGCACGTGGCGGCCACGCACCTGTGGGAGCGCAAGGTCGACCGCATGGTGGAGCTGTACGAGCAGGTCGCCGCGACGCGGCTCACCTCGGGATCACAGGCGTCCGGATGAGCGAGAACGACCGGCGTGTGACGATGACCGGCATGGGTACCTTGTCGTGGCGGTCACCGCTCCGTCTGGCCGTCGGCGCGCTGCTCGCCGCCGCGCTGACCACCGTCGCCACCACCGCACCGGGCACGGACCCGGCCGGGTCCGGCGCCCCCGCGCCCGCGGAGAGCCCGGCGTCCACCGAGGCGCCGTCGCCGCCCGCGAGCGTGGTCGAGGAGGGCGAGCCCCTGACCTTCCCGACGCCGGACACCGCGGGCCTGCCCGAGGGCTGGACCCCCAAGGAGACGCACACCGGCGACCTCTTCATCCGCGAGGCCGGGACCGTCGTCAGCGATCTGCGGATCACGGACGGCGTCATCTACGTCGAGGCCGAGAACGTGACACTGCGCCGGGTCCAGGCCCTTGGGTCGCGGGTCGTCAACGACGCGACCCCGGGGGTGTGCGGGTCCGGGATGGTGGTCGAGCAGTCCGAGTTCGTCCGCAGCTCGGTCCAGACCCGCGACACCGACCAGCCCATCATCGGGAACGGCGGGTTCACCGTGCGCGACGTGGTGATCGACGAGCTGCCCGAGGGCATCCGGGTCGGCGCCAAGGAGTGCGGCGACGTCGTCGTCGAGGACACGTACGTCCGGATCGTCCCGCCCGACGTCTGCGAGGACTGGCACGGCGACGGCATCCAGGGCTACGGCGGCGGCAGTGTGACCGTCCGGAACGTCCGGATCATCATGCAGGAGGCGCCCGACTGCTACGGGACCGCGCCGTTCTTCTACCCGAGCGGCCAGGGCAACACGTCGCTCACGGTCGACGGGCTGCTGGTCGAGGGCGGCGGCTACGCGTTCCGCGCGGGCACCCCGGGCAGCGTGCGCAACCTCCAGATCGTGCAGGACGCGTGGGGCTACGGCCCGGTCGACGTCCTGTGCGGCGCCCTCACCGAGTGGCAGGCGCACACCGTGACGGTCGGCAGGGGAGCCACGCGGCCGGGCGAACCGATCGAGTGCGCCGGCAGCGGCAACTGACGGTCGGCGCCTGACGGCCGGGACGACACTCGACGGACGTCGGTGTCTGCTCTGCCGCGATCTGCCCCTTTCCTCCCTGGGCGGCATCCATTTCGAGGCCTAAGTTTCTTCGCTTTCCGACCGCGGAAAGCGAAGAAACTTAGGCCTCGAAGGGCAGGGGGCGGCCCGCCCCTCAGGCGCGCGAGCTCGCGTCCCGCTCCCAGGTCGTGAAGTCGCCCGCCCGGACGGCGGAGCGGGCACGCAGCCGCCCGGCCAGCACCACCCCGACGAACACGAGGACCTTGGGCGCCAGCGCCGGCCGCTCCCGGACCACCCGCCAGAGGTCGCCCATGGAGGTGCGGGCGCCGTCCCCCCGCAGCCCGGCGCGGTCCGCCTGGACGTTGCCCGTGGTCACCCGTGCCCGACGGCGGACGAGGTCACGCGTCGTGCGTGCCGGGTGCACCACGACGGCGACGTCGGTCACCACGACGCGCTCGTCCGGGGCGAACGCCTCGGAGAGCGCCAGGTCGTCGGCCATCACCTCGGGCAGCGCGGCGGCCCGGCGGGCGCCCTCCCGCGACACCGCCAGCACCCCGCGCCCGAAGAGGCCCGACCGCACCGCGGGCAGCGCCTCCCACACGTCGAGGTACCAGCGGGCGAGCGGCGCGACCCCTGTCCGGGGGACCGTGCGCGACGGCGCCGCGACGGCCGCGCGCCCGGGGCCGACGGCAGCGGCGAGCCGGGCGACGCCGTCGGCGGTGATCTCGACATCGGCGTCCAGGTACACACGCGGGAACGTCGTGGCCACCGCGTCGGCCGCGCGGAGCGCGCGGGACTTGGACGGTTCCGGCAGGTCGAGGACGGTCACGGGGTACCCCGCGGCCACCCGCGCCGTGCCGTCGGTGCAGCCGTTGCACGCGACCACCACCTCCAGCAGCCCGGGGGTGGCGCACAGGGCGGCGAGGAGCCGCCCGATCGTGCGCTCCTCGTCGTGCGCCGGCACGACGACGGACGCCACGGGGCCGGTCATCGCGGCAGCACCGCGTCGCTGGCGCCCAGCGCCACCGGGCGCCGGGACGGCCGGACCAGCGCCCGCAGCGTCGGCCACGACGCGCGGTGCCCGAGCAGGCCCCGCCGCAGCTCCACCAGCAGGGTGATCCCGTAGTACATCCAGGCCGCGCGCACCCCGCGCCGGCGCCGGACGAGGCGCACCCGGTTGACCATCATCATGGTGTGCGTCTCGTGGCTGGTGCCCGAGCCGCCGCCCACGTGCATGCCCCCGGCGGCCGGCGCGTACACCGTGAGCCAGCCTCGGTCGCGGGCGCGCAGCGCGAAGTCGGTCTCCTCGGAGTAGAGGAAGTACGACGGGTCGAACCCGCCCAGGGCGTCGAAGCACTCGCGGTCCACGAGCCAGATCGCGCCGACGGCCCAGTCCACGGGGTGCTCGGTGGCGTACGCCCGCGGGTCCTCGATCCGCTCGGCGAAGGCCGGCAGGCGGGTGAAGCTCAGCCCGCCGGCGCGCGCGACGGTCGGCGTGCGGCGCAGCGTCGGGGACAGGCTGCCGTCCACCTCCCGCGTGCGCGGCACCACGATGCCGACGTCGGGCCGGCGCAGCACGCGCAGCATGCGCGGAACGGAGTCGGGGTCGAGCTCCACGTCCGGGTTGAGCACCAGGATCTCCGCCGCCTCCGGTGCGTACCGCACCGCCCTGTTCATCCCCGCGCCGTAGCCGTCGTTGACGCTCTCGACGACGCTGCAGTCGCCCCGGCGCCGCAGCAGCGTGAGCGTCTCGTCCGTGGACCCGTTGTCGACCACCACCGTGGTGTACGGGACGTCGCCGAAGGCCGCGGGCAGGCTGTCCAGCAGGGCGTCGATGTGCCTGGCGCTGTTGTACGTGACGACGACGGCGGCGACCTCGGCCCCCATCAGCGCAGGCCCTTGACGAAGGTGCGGACCTGGTCCGCCGCGCGGACCGGGTAGCGCTCGCCGTGCCGGAGCCAGCCGGCGACGTCGTCGGCCGTGTCGTGCGCGCGGAGGCTGAACCGGGCCTGCCGCCAGGCGCCGGGCCGGGCCAGCGCCCGGTCGCTCGTGTAGACCCGCGCGTAGCCGAGCCGGCGCAGGGCCCCCAGGGTGGTCCGGTCGTACCGGCCCAGCGGGCAGGCGGCGGTGACCACGGGCTCGTCCAGCACCTCCTGGAGCCGGTCCCGGGCCTCGACGAGCTCGGTGTGCACCTGCGGTGGGGTCAGCCGGCGCCAGACGCGGTGGTCCATGCCGTGCGACCCGACGCCCATCCCCGACCGGCGCAGTGCCCGGACGTCGGCGGCCGACAGCGAGCCCGGGCGCCCGAGCCGGCCGGCGATCACGAAGAACTCGGCGGCGCGCCCGCGCTCGACCAGCTCGGGGAGCGCCACCGTCAGGTCGGAGGTGTTGCCGTCGTCGAAGCTGAGGTGCACGTCGGGCCGGACGGCGACCAGGTCGAGGACGCGCCGGAACGTGTCGGCGCTGATCCAGTAGGCCGCCTCCTCGGCCGGGACGTCGTCCGGCGGCGTCCCGATACCGTGAAAGCAGAGATTGATCATTTGTTTATCGTGAACGAAGGGCCGGCACCGCGGAATGTATTACCGGGTGATTCTCCGGGTGATTCTCGGGGCATGTCGGCAGACCTATGCCCGGGTGCGCAGCGAACCCGCGACACCGACCAGGAGAAACAGCGCGCCCATCGTCATCGGGAACGCGAAGGCGTCGAAGAAGAACAGGCTGACGAACCCGACGAGCACCGCCGCCATGAGGGCAAGGGCCAGGTCGTAGGTCCGGGCGTCGGTCCCCGCGCTGCGCCTGCGCACCCGCACGAGCACCCGGACCGTGGCCACGCAGATGCCCAGGAACAGCAGCGTTCCGATCAGGCCGACGGTCACCAGCAGCAGCAGGTACTGGTTGTCGAAGATCCGGTAGGTGGGCAGGAAGGTGCCGAGGCCGCGCCCGAACAGGGGGTCGCGCGCGATGAACTCGCCCGCCAGCTCGAACGAGCCGGTCCGGGAGGTCACGCTCGGGTCCTCCGAGGCTCCGGTGAACAGGCCGAGGATCGAGGACAGCATGTTGGGCGCGACCACCATGCCCGCCACGGCGCCGACGGCGGTGACGGCGAGCATGACCCGGCGCCGTGAGCCCTTCCAGCCCACCAGCATGACGATCAGGGCGACGGCGGCGCCCACGTAGGCGGACCGGGAGCCCGTCGCGGGGACCAGGACGAGCGTCGCCGCGGCGGGCGCCCAGCGCAGCAGCGGCCTGCGCTCGGTGTGCTCGAAGCCGACGTGCAGGGTCAGTGGCAGCAGCATGGTGACGAGCACGCCGTACTCGATCGGGTGGGTCGCGGTGCCCTGCGGACGGAACAGGCCGTTGCGCTGCCCCAGCTCGTACGGCGACGTGAGGGTGAGCCCCGGCAGGGTCAGCCGGTCCACGAAGAGCTCGCCGAGCACGAACTGCGCCAGCCCGAGCACGGCCAGGGCGCCCCCGGCGAGGGCCAGCCGCCAGACGAGCTGGTCGCGCCGGGCGGCCGACGTGATGCCGTCGTGCGCCAGCAGCAGCACCCCGGACCAGGCGAGCAGTGCCAGGATCGCGACGTCGGCCGGGCTCACCTCGTTCGACACGACGGGCCGCGACATCGCCAGGACGTACGTGACCCCGACGCTGAACAGGAACACGGCGAGCGAGACGCGGATCAGCCGCGGGCCGCTCAGCGTGGGCCGGGCCCTCCCGACGCCCATGAGCACCCAGAGCAGCAGGCTCGCCAGGCCCACCACCATGGAGGGCGCGCCCGCGCTGCCGAGCGGCCCGATCACCAGCTTGGAGGGTATGGCGAACAGGAGGAGCAGGTAGACCGAGAGCCAGGTGACGACGTCGAACCGCACCGCCCCGCGCAGCAGCGGCTGCGAGGGTGCGGCGTGCCGCTGGACGGCGGCGGGCCGGGCCTGGGTCACCGGGACTCCGCGGAGGAGGCCCGGGCGGCCGCCTCGTCGCGGCGTCGCTCACGGGACTCCGGTGAGGGGTTGTGCCAGGGCGGGAGGGTCCGGTCGTCCGAGCCGCCGCCGGGCTGCGGCTGTACCGACGGCGGGCGGAGGGTGGGCAGCTTGACGGTCGGCGGCCTGGCCACGAACGGCTTCACGGTGTGCGTGCCGGGGTCCGCCCGTTGGGCTTGCTCCGCCTCCGGGTCGGCCTGCTTCGGCCCGGAGGGCTTCGCCCCGGCCTTCGCGTCCGGCGTCGCCGGGTCCGCGACGGGTGGATCCCCGGGCACCGGTTCCGGAAGGCCCACCCGCTTGCGCCCGCGCACCCGGCTGCGCGCCAGCCCGTCGACCGCCACGGCGCCGACGACGGTCACCACGAGCCCGACGCCCGACGCGGCGATGATCATGCGCACCGTGCCGCTGTTGTCGGCCTGCGCCTTCTCGTCCTTGGCGAGGACCAGTGTCGAGACGATGGCCTTCTCCGGCGCGTCGACCTCCTCCTGGAGGCGGCGCAGCTCCACGGGGACCGACGTCGTGAGCAGCTCCAGCGTCGCCAGGGCGCCCTGTGGGCTGCTGTCGGTCACATCGACCGAGATGACCGGACCGCGCGTCGACTCCTCGATGGCCACGACGTACTCGGAGTCGGGCGAGCCGGACGTGAACCGGGCCTTGGCCACGTCGCTCTCGTAGTACGCGACCACCACGCGTGCGGGCAGGTCGAGGCCCCCGAGGGCCAGGAACGGGTTGCCGCCCTTGCCGACCATCTGCTGGGACGGGACGAGCAGGACGAGCCCGCGCGCGGTGTAGACCGGTGGCTCCAGGGTGCTCGCTCCGAGGAGCAGGGCGGCGGTGGCGAACAGGCCCGCGACGGTCACGTACCACCGGCGGCCCAAGGCTGCTATCACGTCGAGGAATGACATTTGTTCACCCTTTCCGGGCGTATCACGCCGCGCTCGACAAAGGTATCGTGCCGAGGGCGGGCAAAGGAACGAGTTGCGGAACTCCGACGGGAATTTCGCCCGCTCCGAGAAATTGCGGGGAATCGATGACGGTGTGGGACCTGATACGTGCGGCGGTGCGGCGCTGGCCCGTCCTGCTGGCCGGTGCCGTCGCCTCCCTCGGGCTCGTGTACGCGACCACGCTGGACGACGGTGTCTACTGGAGCCGTACCCAGGTCGTCTTCCTCGCGCCGGCGAGCAAGGCCTACCCGAACGCCCTGCGCACCACGTCCGAGGACCTGATCATCACGGCCGGAGCGGTCGCGAAGGCCGTCTCCGGGCCCGCCGCGGTCACCAAGTACGCCTCGCCCGACGCAACGCTGGTCGGCGAGGGCATCCGCGACGGCTGGTCGATCCGGCTGCCTGACACCGGCGGCCAGTGGGCCCCCAACTTCGCCCAGCAGGTGCTGTACGTCGAGGTCGTCGGCGCCACGGCCGAGCAGGTCGGTGCGCGGCAGGAGGAGATCATCGACCAGATCGCCCACGAGCTCGACCGCCTGCAGCGCGACGCCGGCGTGGCGCCCGTCAACGACATCACCGTGACGGTCGCCCCCGAGTCCACCGTGGTGCACCAGGTGGGCGGCTCGAGCCTCCGGGCCGCCGGCATGGCGGGCCTGCTCGGCGCGAGCGCCACGTTCGCGGTCATCGCCGTGCTCGAGACACGCGCCCGCCGTCGCGCCGCTGCGTCGCCCGCCGAGCCCGCCCCCGCGGAGCCGGAACCGGCGGTCGCCGGCTGACCCGGGCCGCGGGTCGTCAGCCGTGCGCCGCGCCACGGACCTCGTCCTCCACGATGCGGGCCACCGCCTCCTGCGTCGGCGCCCAGGACCGGCCCACGACGCTCGCGGCGGCCTTGGCGGCGTACGTACCGGCGTCCGGCCGCTCGACGGCGGCGGCGAGCTGCGCCGCGATGCCGGCCGCCGTCGGCTCGGCCCAGCCCACGTAGGGGTTGGGCAGGTCGGCGCGCGCCAGCGGGGAGTCGTTGACGACGGGCACGACGCCCGCGGCCAGCATCTCCTCGGCGACCAGCGAGATGTTGGTGAACGACATCGCGAGGCCCGCCAGCACGCGGCCGTACAGGTCGTTCAGCTCCGCGGGCGTGAGGCGTCCGTGGAACGTTACCGGGAACGTCAGGTCGGCGGGGCGCGAGCCGTACACGTGGATCTCCTGCTCCGGGTGCGCGCGGTGGAACCGCTCCAGGGCGAGCCGGGCCAGCAGGTAGCCCCGGCGGCCGACGTCCGGTTTGGCGTAGAGCACCACGCCGGACCGCGGCCGCTCGGCGTCGGGCAGGTGGTAGGTGTCCGTGTCGCAGCCGAACGGCACCACGTCGCTGTCCTGCCCCAGCTCGGAGGTGAGGCAGCCGCCTACCATGTCGCCCAGCGCGATGCGCCGGAACGGGAACCGGTAGGTCATGGCCGCCAGCTCGTACTCCGACCCGCGCGGGTAGAAGTAGGGCTCGTAGTCCTGGATGAAGTACAGCCGGTGGGCGGGGCGCAGGCCCCGCGACACGATCACGTGCGCGGACTCCCAGGACGACGCCACGACCGCGTCCATGCCGCTGATGCCCGCGCGGGCGTCCCGCACCTCGGCGCGCACCCCGGGCCAGCCCTGCCGCAGCTCGGCGGTGCGCTGGACGATGTCCAGGCCGTGCCGGTCGTAGAGGAACACGACGCACTTGTGGCCCCGCGCCTCCAGCCCCTCGACCATGCGGAACAGCGTGGTGTGGCCGCCGGAGCCGGCCGCGGGCGGCGACGTCACCCAGCCCACGGTCAGGGGCCGGCCGCCGAGCACCGGGTCGGGCGTCGGCAGCACGTGCGGCACGTCGCCGACGATGTCCGCCGGGTCGAGCTGGAAGCCGAGGGAGGCCGCGTCCGTGCTCCGGTAGGCGCGGGCGGCGGCGCGCTGGGCCAGCCCGCGGGCGCCCACACGGCGCAGGCGGCGGAGCTTCGCGGTGGCCTTGGTCAGCCGGTTCATCGGCAGTTCTCCCTCGTCACAGGCGCGGTCATGGGCGCGGTCACAGGCCGGACGTCGCCCAGCGGAGGTACATGAGCTCGACCCGCCCGCGGCGGGCGAGCCGGCGGACGACGGCGCCGTACCCGGCCCGGCCCGTCCGTTCGGCGCGTTCCGCCCGCGCGACCACGCGCGCCGTCGAGCGCCACCGGCGGGAGGCCGGCCAGACCTCGGTCGCAAGGTCCAGGTAGGGCGCGGGCGACTCACCGCGGTCGGCGGCTGCAGCCGCGTACCGCAGGGCGTCCTGCGCCAGCGCGGACCGGGCCCGGTCGCGCAGCCCGTGGGCGCCGGCGATCCGGTCGCCCACGTTGGCGAACAGCCGGTCGTAGGCGTCCACGCGGGCGCGCAGGTCCAGCAGCGCGCCGGACCCCTCGTTCACGCTCAGGCTGGCCGCGTGCTCACGGTGGAGGGCCTGGTCGGCCCCGCCCACGTAGCCGACGTCGGACACGGCGGCCAGGCGCAGCCACATCTCGACGTCCATCGTGAACCGCAGCCGCGGGTCCAGCGGGCCCACGTCCTTGAGCAGGTCGGAGCGCATGACCACCTCGGGGGAGGTGATACAGCTGACTCCCGTGCGGCACCGCTCGGCCAGCCACGCGCGTCCGTCCCAGACCGTCCAGGACAGCTCGCCGAGCGCCGGCACGGGCGGCGTGCCGTCCTCGAAGTGCTGCGGGTGCCCGTAGACCAGCCCCACCTCCGGGTGCTGCTCCAGCAGGGCCGTGGCCCGGGCGAGCGCGCCGGGCGGCAGCATGTCGTCGGCGTCCAGCCGCACCACGAACTCGCCCGTGCTGTGCTCCCAGCCGCGGTTGAACGACGCGACCTGGCCCAGGTTCCGCTCGTTGGCCAGCACCGTCACGCCCGGGTGCTCGGCCGCCAGTGCGCGCGCCACGGCGAGGCTGTCGTCCGTCGAGGCGTCGTCCACGACGATCACCTCGACGTCGACGCCCTCCTGGCTCACCAGGCTGCCGATCGTCTGCGGCAGGAACCGGCCGTAGCCGTAGCACGGCACCACCACCGAGACGCGGGGGCGCAGCTGCGGGGCGGCGGCCGGGCGCCGGCGGAACGAGCGGGGCGCCAGGGGCGAGGAGACCCAGGACCCGAGCGTCCGGACCACCCGCGTGCCCGCGCCGTCGCCCACCGCACCGCGGTCCACCCACGCGCGCCACGCGGTGGCCGTGCGGTCCAGCGGCCCGCCGCTCATCGTGGACCCCGTCCCGTCACGGAGTCGCGCAGCGTGGCCACCACGCGCTCCTGCTGGGCCGCGGTGATCCCCGGGAACATGGGCAGCGAGAGGATCTGGTCGGCGTGCGCCTCGGCCCGCGGTGCGGTGCCGGGCCGGAAGCCCAGGTGCGCCGTCGCCGGCAGCAGGTGCACCGGGGCCGGGTAGTGGATGCCGTGGCCGATCCCGGCCGCCGTCAGCGCCGCCGACGCCGCGGGCCGGTCCGGCACCCGCACCACGTAGAGGTGCCACACGTGCGCGGCGCCCGGCAGCTCGCGCGGCGCCACGACCTCCGGGACGTCCCGGAACGCCTCGGCCAGCAGGGCGCCGTAGCGGGCCGCGGCCTCGGACCGCCGCAGGTTCCACGCGTCCAGCCGGGTGAGCTTCGCGGACAGCACGGCGGCCTGCAGGGAGTCGAGCCGCGAGTTCGCGCCGACCTCCAGGTGCTCGTACCGGTTGACGCCGCCGTGGTTGCGCAGCCGGCGTGCCCGCTCGGCGACGTCGTCCGACGACGTCATGACCGCGCCCGCGTCGCCGAACGCGCCCAGGTTCTTGCCCGGGTAGAAGCTGGTCGCCGCCACGTCCCCGGCGCCGCCGGAGCGCAGCCCGTCCCGGCTCGCGCCCTGCGCCTGGGCGGCGTCCTCGACCACCAGGACGTCCGGGCCCACCAGCTCGCGCAGCTGGGCCACGGGCGCCATCTGCCCGTACAGGTGCACGCCGATCACCGCGCGCGTGCGCGCCGACAGCCGTCCGGCGACGTCCTCCGGGTCCAGCAGGAAGTCGTCGTCGACGTCGGCGGGGACGAGCAGGGCGCCGCAGCGCAGCACGGCCTCCGCCGTCGCGAAGAAGGTGTTGGCCGGGACGATCACCTCGTCGCCGCGGCTGATCCCCGCCGCCCGCAGGCCGATCTCCAGCGCGTCGGTGCCGTTGCCGACCCCCACGGCGTGCCGTGCCTGGCAGTAGGCGGCGAACTCGCGCTCGAACCGCTCGACGTCGGGCCCGAGCACGAAACCGGACGTGCGCAGGATCTCGTCCCAGCGCTCGCGGACGTCGGCCTCGACCTCGGCGGTCTGCGCGCCCAGGTCCAGGAACGGCACGGGCTCCGGCGCGGGCACGGGGGAGGTCGTGGTCAGGGTCTCGGTCATGAGGTGGTTCCTCTCGGTCGGGCAGCCGGGACGGCGTGCGCCACCGCGGGCTCCGGTGGATCGAGCTGGGGCACGGGCAGGGTGATCGGAGCCCCGGCCTCGGCCGGCGTCTCGTCCGGGGCCTGGTCGTCCTCCTCCGGCCCGTCGAGGGCCGTGCGGGCGGCGCGCCAGCGCGGCCGTACCCACGCGAAGGTGGTGCCGACGTACAGCACGAAGGTGACGGCCCCGGCGAGCAGGCCGCCGAGGAGCGCGCTCTCGACGCGGTCCGCGGCCGCCGTGCCCGCGACGACGGCGGCCACGGCGGCGAGGCCCGGGACCGCGAGGGCCCAGGCCAGGGCAGCGACCTCGTCGCGGGAGCGGCGCAGCAGCACCAGGTAGGCGGGCACCAGCACACCGACGGCGACGACCGCCTGTGCGGTCGCGACGCCCATGCTCCCGCCCAGACGGGCGCCCGCGACGGTCGCGGGGACCAGCGCGACGAGCCAGACCACCTGCACCGCGAGCACGCCGCGCGAGCGGCCGAGCGCGTACAGGTACCCGGCGAGCACGTCCGAGACCACGCGCACGGCGCCCACCACGGCGAGCGGCACCAGGATCTGCGCGGCCGGCTCCCAGCGCGCGCCGTAGACGAGCACGACGACGGGGTTGGCCAGCGCGGCGAGCATCGCGGCCGCCGCGGCGACAGCCCACCAGACGGGTCCGAGCAGCGGCACGAGCGCGGCCCGTGCGCGCTCGCGCACCTGGGAGAACGCGGGCAGCGTGACCGACCGCAGCGCCTGACCGACGAGCGTCATGGGCCACGTCGAGATGTTCGCGGCCAGCACGTAGAACCCGAGCTCGACGGCGCCTGCCAGGTTGCCGAGCACCACGCGGTCGACCGACAGCAGCACCCAGGACAGCAGGTTGGCGGCCGCGACGGGCAGGCCGAACGCGAGCACGGAGCGGGCCACGGTGCGGTCCCACGAGAACCGCAGCCGGGCCCGGGTGAGCCAGAACTGGGTGGCGACGCCGCACGCCTGGCCGGCGACCCGGCCCACCGCGAGCCCGACGAGGCCGTAGCCGAGGGCGGCGAGCACCAGGGTCACCACGGCGCCGACACCGAAGTCGATGGCGTTGGAGCGGAACAGCCCCCGCTGGTCGAGCTTGCGCTGGAGCGTGGCGAACGGCACCACACCCACGCCCGCCAGCAGGAACGTCGCGGCCAGGATCGCGATGGGCCCGGCCGCGCCGGGGCCGCCCATCGCGGAGGCGAGGGCGGGGGCGGACAGCGCCGTGAGCAGGGTCAGGGTGCCGCCGGTGACCAGGCCGAGCACCGCGACCGGGCCGGTGCGCCGCTCGAAGTCCGGGCTGCGCACCAGGTCGGCGCTGAGGCCCAGGTCGGCCAGGGCCATCACGACGCTCTGCACCGTCAGGGCGATCGCGTACAGGCCGAACTCCTCCGGCGACACGATGCGGGCGATGACGATGCCGAGCCCGAGGTTGCCCAGGCGCACCACGACGGTGCCCGTGGTGCTCCAGCGCAGGGCGCGGCCGACCCGGCCGCTGAGGGTGCCTGTGTCAGTCACGGGTGGGCCTCTCCCGGAGTCTGCCGCGGGTGACGTCCAGCGCTACGCGGGCCGCGAGCCGGGCCAGCGCGCGCGGGGAGCGGCGTCCGGTCGCCGCCGCGGCACGGTAGATCTGCTCCATCCGCTCGGCCGACGCCGCGAGCGAGTACCGCCCGGTCACGACACGGTGTCCGAACGCGCCGAGCTCCGCCCGCAGACCGGCGTCGCGGACCAGCGGGTCCAGCGCGGCCGCCAGCGCCGGTGCTCCGGCGCCGCCGGCGCCGTACCAGCCCTGGTCGAGGAACGTGGCCAGGCCCGGCTCGTCGAGGCCGCGCCAGAACCCACGCTCGCCCTGGACCACGACCGGTTTGCCGAACGCCATCCCCTTGAGGACGGAGCTGCCCATGCCGATGACGACGTCGGCCGCGTCGTACGCGGGCCGCGGGTCGTCGAGTGCGCCCGCCACGACGACCGCGGGCCGCCCCAGCTCGGCGTTGACCTTCTCGGCCCGCGCCGCGGCGGCGTCGGTCCGGGGGCCGTCGCCCACCACGAGCAGGCGGAGCGGGCTTGCGGGACCGGCCTGCTCGACCACGTCCATCGCCTCGAGGACGCCCGCCGTCTTGTCGAGGTCGTCGGTGAGGCGGCAGACCACGGCGACGACGACGTCGTCGGGCCGGAACCCCCACCGTGCTCGGGCCGCACGGCCGCCGGCGACGCCCGGCGCGTTGGCGGCGGTGTCCACGGGCGGCTCGAGGAGCTCGACGTGCCGGCAGCCCCGGTCCTCCGCCTCCTGGGCGAGCCGGCGGGTGCCGACCACGAGGGGGAGGTGCCGCGGGATGTAGCCGGAGACGTACATCGACATCGTCGTCACCACGGCCGGCGTACCGCGCAGGAGGTGGGTACCGAGCGCCACGTCGATGGCGGGGCCCCACTCGTAGGCGTGCACCACGTCGGCGCGGGTCCGGCGCACGGCGGAGGCGACCTGCGCCATGTTCCGGGGGGAGGGCCAGGTCAGGTGGGTCGGCAGGGTCACGGTGTCGAGCCCGAACCGGTCCGCCACCTCCCACAGGGCTCCGCCCGGCGGAGCGAGCACCAGCACGTCGTGGCCGCGGGCCATGGTCTCCCGGGCGAGCTCGAGGGCGCCGAGCTGGCTGCCGCCGATCTCCATGTGGTGCACGTACACGACGACTCTCACGGGGTCGCTCCCACGGGGCTGCCGGACAGGAGCCGGCGGGCCGGCACGCCCGCCCACGTCTCGCCGTCGGGCACGTCGGTCAGCACCACGGCGCCCATGCCCACCACGGCGCCCGCGCCGATCCGGACGCCGGGGTGCACGGAGGCGTTCATGCCGAGGTAGGCCGCGCGGCCCACCCGCACGCCGCCGCCGAGGGAGACCCCGGCGGCCAGCGTCGCGAGGTCCTCGACCACGCAGTCGTGCGTGATCGTCACGTTCGGCATGGCGACGACGTGCGCGCCGAGGGTCGCGTCGGCGGTGATCGTCACGCCGGCCAGCAGGATCGAGCCCGCGCCGACCGGGCACCCGCCCGGGTTGCGCACCGACGGGTCCACCACGCGCCCGTAGGTCACGCCGGTGCCCAGGCGCTCGTGCACCGCGGCGCGGCTCCGGCTCGGACCCACGCACAGCAGCAGGCGCGCGCCAGGATGCTCCCCGGCCGAGGTCACCGGCCCCAGCACCGGGGCGCCGCCGATCGCGGGCGGCAGGTCGGCGTGGCGGTCGTCGAGGATCCCGAGCACTTCGTGCCCGGCCTCGGCGGCCACGGGAAGCACCTCACGGGCCAGCCCGCTCGCCCCGACCAGCAGCAGCGGCCCGCCCCAGCTCGCCGCCACGTCACTGCCCCCCGTACCCGCGGAGCACCTGGACCACGCGGCCGAGGTCGGTGTCCGTCATCTGGTGGAACAGGGGCAGGATCAGCGTGCTGTCCGTGAGCCGCTCCGTCACGGGCAGCGGCACGTGGGTCCGGGCGGCGTGCGCGGGCTGCCGGTGCGCGGCCATGATGCCGCGTCGCGCGGAGATGCTCGCGGCGGCCAGGGCCTGGAGCAGGCCTTCCCGGTCGAGCCGGTATCCCGGCAGCACCTCCACCCACAGCGACTGCACGTTGCCGGTGCCGTAGGGCGGGTCCTCGACCAGGCGCAGGCCGGCCACGTCCGCCAGCTCCGCACGGTAGCGGGCGGCGAGCTCCCGCCGCCGGGCCACGATGGCCGGCAGCCGGCCGAGCTGCACCAGGCCGACGGCGGCCTGCAGGTCCGTCATCCGGAAGTTGAACCCGACCTCGTCGTACTCCTCCGGCGGCGACACGAGCGAGGCGTGCCGGTCCGCCGCCGAGACGCTCATGGCGTGCTCGCGCAGGCGGCGGGCGCGGGTGGCCCATTCCGGGCGGCTGGTGGTGATCATGCCGCCCTCGCCGGTGGTGAGGATCTTGCGCGGGTGGAACGACCACGCGACGATCTCGGCGCCCGCCCCGACGGGGCGGTCGTGGTAGGTCGAGCCCGCGCCGCAGGCAGCGTCCTCGATCACCACGATGCCCAGCGGGTCGCACACCTCGCGGATCGCGGCCAGGTCGACGGGCACGCCGGCCTGGTCCACCGCGATCACCGCGCGGGTCGCGGGGGTGAGCGCCGCGGTCACCGTCTCGGCCGTCACGTTGCCGGTGGCGGCGTCCACGTCCGCGAACACGGGGCGCGCACCCACGTACGTGGGCGCGTTCGCCGTGGCGACGAACGAGAAGGACGGCACGACGACGTCGTCCCCGGCGCCGACGCCCGCCACGACCAGCGCGAGGTGCAGCGCCGTCGTGCAGCTGGACGTCGCCACCGCGGCGCGGGCGCCCATCGCCTCGGCGAAGGCCGCCTCGAACGCGGCGACGCGCGGGCCCTGGGCCACCCAGCCCGACTCGATCACCTCGGTGACCGCGGCGACCTCCTCGGCGCCGAGCCACGGCTTCATGACGTCGACCCGCTGCAGGCCCTCCTCGACGGCGGTCACGAGGTCACCCCCGCGGGGGCGGGCTCGGGCGCGACCCAGTTGCGGTCCTCGATGCGGCTCAGCATCTCCTCCGGGCTCTCGGGCCGGGTGCGGAACCAGTCGACCAGGTCGGCGACGCCCTGCTCGAAGCCGGTGCGCGGCGCGAACCCGGTCAGCTCGCGCACCAGGGTGTTGTCCACCAGCAGGCGGCGCACGTCGCCCGGACGTGCCTCCAGCCGCACCGGCTCGAGGTCGGGCCGGCCGGCGAGCCGGGCGACCGTCTCCACGAGCTCGTTGATCGTCACCTCGGCGCCCGAGCCCACGTTGACCGTGCGGCCGATCGCGGCGTCGCACTCCGCGATCTCCGCCAGGGCCCGCGCGGTGTCGCTGACGTGCAGGAAGTCGCGCGTCTGCTCGCCGTCGCCGTAGACGAACCCGGGCAGCCCGCACAGGGCCCGCACGATGGTGCGCGGCAGCACCTCGCCGCTGTCGCCCTCGAAATGGCTCCGGGGGCCGAACGTGTTGAACGGCCGGACCACGACCACCGGCATGCCGTGCGTGCGGTACGCGGCGCGCGCGTACGCCTCCCCGGCCAGCTTGGACCCGCCGTAGACCGTCTCCGGCCAGGTCGGGTGCTCCTCGTTCATCGGCGCGTACTGCGCGGTGCCGAACACCTCGCTGGAGCTGACGTGCACGAACCGCCGCACGCCTGCCGCGCGCGCCCGTTCGAGCAGCTCCAGCGTGGCGGTCGCGTTGACCTCGTGGTTCTCGCGCGGGTCGTGCAGGCTGTGCCGCACCCCCAGGCAGGCCAGGTGGAAGACGACGTCCGCGTCGTCGACCAGCGCGAGCGCACCCTCGCTGCGGATGTCGTCGGCGACGAGGTGCACGGTGGCGTCGTCAGCCGCGGCGTCGGCGATGTGGTGCGCGATGTTCTCGCGCCGCCCGTTGACCAGGTTGTCCACGACGGTGACCGATGCGGCGCCCCGGCGGACCAGCTCGTCCACCAGGTGGCTGCCGATGAACCCGGCGCCGCCCGTGACCAGGACGCGCGCCCCGTTCAGCCCGCTCATGCCACACCGTTCCCGGCCGGCTCGCCCGCGAGCACCGGCGTGCGTGCACCGGTCCCGACGGGGGAGACGTCTCCGCCCGCGGCGAGGCTGCGGTCCGCCGCCTCCAGCACGTCGAGCACGCGCAGGCCCGCCGCGCCGTCGGTCGGGGCCGGGCGCTCGCCGTGGATCGCCGCGGCCAGCTCGCCCACCATGGAGCCGAGCGCCTCGCGCTCCTCCAGGGCGGGCGACCAGGTGTCGCCCAGGCGGTAGGAGATGGTCGCGGCCCGGCGCTCCAGGCTGTCGAACGCCTGGGTCTCCAGGTCCACGCCGCGGTCGTAGACGCTGATCCGCTGCTGCGGGTTCAGGTCGTCCCACACGAGCGTGCGGCGCGACCCGCCGATCGTCATCCGCCGCACCTTGGTGGGGCTGAGCCAGTTCACGTGCACGCTGGCCACCGCGCCGCCGGGCAGCGGCAGCACCAGGTAGCCCACGCAGGACTTGCCCGCGCCGATCGGGTCGGCGCCGTGCGCGGCCACCGACTCGGGCTGCAGGCCGCCGGGCAGGATGAAGTCGAGGACCGACAGGTCGTGCGGCGCCAGGTCCCAGAACACGTCCACGTCGGGCTGGACCAGCCCGAGGTTGATCCGGACCGAGTCGATGTACAGGATGTCGCCCAGGTCGCCGCCCGCCACCAGCTCGCGGATCTTGCGGACCGCCGGCGTGTAGCAGTAGGTGTGGTCGGTCATCAGCACCAGCCCGCGGGACCGGGCCTCGGCGACCATCTCGCCCGCGGCCGCCGCCCGGTCGGCGATCGGCTTCTCGACCACCACGTGCTTGCCGGCCCGCAGCGCCGCCAGCGCGATCGCGTGGTGCGTGCGGGCCGGGGTGGCGATGGCCACGGCGTCGACGTCGTCCCGCTCCAGCAGCGCCTCGAGCGACGTCTCGACGTCGACCCGGCCGTTGGCGCGGGCGACGCGGGCCGCCCGGTCCGCGTCGAGGTCGCAGACCGCCGCCAGCTCCCAGCGGTCGGACGCCGCGAAGTTGCGTGCCAGGTTGGGTCCCCAGTAGCCGGCGCCCACCACGGCCGCCCGCAAGGTTCTCTGGTCCATGCTGCCTTCTTCCGGTATCAGCTCGGATCGGCCCGGAGTGTTGTCATCCTGGCTCCGATCAATGTACGTCCCGGCGTGGAGGCGAACCGGCCGGTGCCTTTCGAATTCACCCCTGCCCGGTCTTTTCTCACCCGGAGGGGAGTTTCACCCGGAGGTGAAAGATGAATGCGGGCGCGGCCGCTCAGAATGCCGTGACCAGCATTCAGCCGCGCTCCTCGGACAATGCTCGGGAGCGGCCCGTCAGACCGTCGAAAACCCGCACGTACGTCTCCGCCTGGCGGGACCAGGCCAGCTCGCCCTCGATCCGGGCGCGACCGGCCAGGCCCATGGCACGGGCGCGGTCGGGGTCGTCGAGGATCTCGAGGATCGCGTCGCCGAACGGCGCGGCGTCGCTCCCGGCGACGTACCGCGCCGCGTCGCCCGCGCTGCGCCGGGTCTCGGTCAGGTCCGTCGCCACGACGGGCAGCTCGTGCGCCATGTACTCCAGCGTCTTGTTCATGGTGGAGCGGTCGTTGAACTCGCTGGGCGGGTCGGGCGTGACACCCAGGTCGGCGCTGGACAACCACCGCCCGATGGCGGCGTGGTCGACCCGCCCGGTGAAGTGCACCCACAGGTCCAGCCCGCGGCGCGTGCAGTCCGCGCGCAGCTCCTCCAGCGCGTCCCCGAAGCCGAGCAGCGCGAACCGCACGTCGGTCCGCCCGCGCACCTTCACCACGTGCTCGATCGCCGCCAGCAGCCGGTCGACGCCGTCCTGCGAGCCCATGATCCCCACGTAGCAGACGAGGTGCTTGCCCAGGTCACGGGCCCCCGGCTCGGTGTCACCGCGGCGCATCAGGCCGGCGTCGGGCGTGCTCAGCACCACGGAGCTGCGGCTCAGGTCGACGCTCCCGCGCTCCAGCGCGATCTGCCGGTAGGAGCCGTTGGTGGAGATCACGTGGTCCGCGGTGCGGTACGTCGCGCGCTCCAGCAGGAGCAGGGCCTTGTACAGGAGGTCGCGCCGGCCGAACTTGGCCACGTACACCTCGGGGCACAGGTCGTGCTGGTCGTAGACGAAGCGCACCCCTCGGCGCAGCCGCCACAGCAGCGCGAGCAGCCAGTAGGTGTCCGGCGGGTTGCAGGCCTGGATCACCTGGAACGGTGCGTCGCGGTGCACCCGCGCCGCGGCGCGCGCCGTGCGCCACCAGCAGACCATGAACTCGCGCACGTACCCCATGACGCCGCGCGACTCGGGCGGCGGCGGGTAGGAGTACACGGTCGTCTCATCGACCTGGAACCGGGCCGGCTCGTCGCCGTTCTCCTGCGGGCAGACGACGCTCACCCGGTAGCCGGCGTCCGTCAGGGCGCGGCACTCGGACCTGACCCTGCGGTCGATCCGGAACGGCAGGTTCTGGATGATCACCAGAACGTGCGGAGCGTCGGAATGCATGAGGAAAGTGTTGCTCCCGCAGCCTCTGCCAGAAAGCCGGGGAGCGGGTGAACACGGTGATTCACCCGGTGCAGCCGAGAAATCCCCTGGCGTGAGATATCACCCAGATCTCACCCTGCTCGGCCATTGATATTCGCCGGGTTGTCCGGGCGTTCGCGGCAGCGTCCTCGAAAGTAGTTCCTGTTATTTCATCCGGTGTATTACCGGCTCGTCGCGGACGAGGGCCGGGGAGCGGGCCGTGCGTCGTGGTCGCCGTCGTGCAGGGAACGGATCATGCTTCGCAGGATCCGGAACGCGTCCGACTGCTCGGTCTCGGTCATGCCGGCCAGCATCCTGACCTCGACGGCCCGGACTGCCGCGGTCGCCCTCTCCAGGCTCCGTCGGCCGAGCGGGGTGAGTTGTGTGGGAAGAACCTTCCCGACGCGTGCCTCCGCGGGCCTGGTGACGTAGCCGTCTCGTTCCAGCGCCTGGAGCAGCACGTTCATCGACTGCCGTGTCACGAACGCGCCTCGCGCGAGCTCGGAGTTGGACAAGCCCGGTCGTTGAGCCAGCAGCTCCAGGCAGGAGTAGTGCGTCACGTTCATGCCGAGCGGCCGCAGCACCTCCTCCATCGCTGACCGGAGCGCGCTCGACGCCTCTTTCAGCAGGTAGCCCAGCGACCTGTCCAGGTCGATGCCGACGCCGTCTTGACTCATGTCAGCATTCTGACATAGCGTCCTCCATGTCAGATAACTGACACGCACCCGAAGGAGCACCATGCCCGCCACCGGACCCGACTTCATCTCGCTCCAAGCGCGCGACCTCGACGCCTCGCAGGCGTTCTACGAGCAGTACCTCGGCCTCGTGCGCTCGCCGGCTGGACCTCCGCACGCGGTCGTCTTCGAGACGAGACCGATCGCGTTCGCACTCCGCGAGGTCCTTCCCGGCACCGATCTCGCATCGGTCGCGCAGCCCGGCGTCGGTGCCGCGATCTGGCTCCATGCCACCGACGTCCAGGCCATTCACGATGCACTCGTCTCGGACGGTCACCCCATCGTGTCCGCACCGATCGACGGCCCCTTCGGCCGAACGTTCACCTTCGCCGATCCTGACGGCTACCAGATCACTCTCCACGACCGCGTCTGACCAGCCTGGGGACCGCCGGCCTCCCGGAGCGCCGCGGTCGCAGCGGCCCTCGTGCGAGGCGCCGTCCTTCCGGTGGCCCAGGCCGCCATCTGCGAACAGGCCGGCCCGGAAGGACCGCAGGCCGAACGGGAAGACCTCCCGGCGTCGCAGCCCTGTTCAGGTCAGGGACAGCGACCGCGCGGCGGTGCCGGGGTGCGCGGCGGCCACGGCTCCGTTGAACGCGCCCACGGGCGTGCCCACGATCAGGTCCGGCACGAACCCGTGCTGCTCCAGCACACCGTCAACCATCTCACCGGACCGAGGCCCGGTCTGTGACGGCGGATACCACGCTGCCCGTCGGCAGTGTCGGTGAGCCCGCCTAGGCTTAGGGGCGATGACTTCCCTCTTCGACAGCCTCTCCCTGCCCGGCCTCGACCCAGCCCCGCCGGGTGACGAGGCGCGCCTGCCGCGCACCGCCCCGCGGTGGGACGACGGCGGGGGCGACGGCGACCCCGGCGAGGCCGCCGTGCCGGCCGAGCCGGAGTGGCTCGCGGGCCTGCCGCACGAGTCCGAGGCGCCGCGCGCCGGCGGAGCGTACGCGCACCTGAACCCGGACGAGCTGCTGGACGGGCTCAACCCGCAGCAGCGCGCCGCCGTCGTGCACGAGGGCGGGCAGCTGCTCATCGTCGCGGGCGCCGGTTCGGGCAAGACGCGTGTGCTCACGCACCGCATCGCCTACCTGCTGGCCACGGGGCGGGCACGGGCGGGCGAGATCCTCGCGATCACGTTCACCAACAAGGCGGCAGCCGAGATGCGCGAGCGCGTCGAGGGACTGGTGGGCCCCGCCGCGAACCGCATGTGGGTGTCCACCTTCCACTCGGCGTGCGTGCGCATCCTGCGCCGGGAGGCCACGACGCTCGGGCTGAGGTCGAGCTTCAGCATCTACGACGCCGCGGACAGCCAGCGCCTCATCACCCTGGTCACGCGCGAGCTCAACCTGGACCCCAAGAAGTACCCGGCGCGCGGGCTGTCGAACAAGATCAGCGACCTGAAGAACGAGCTGGTCGACCCCGAGACCTACGCCCGGCAGGCCATGGCGCACGCGGAGCAGGAGGCGCAGACCGAGGCCGCCGCGGCGTCGGCGGGCGGCATCCGGCGGCCGTGGGGCGGGCAGTCGGCCGACGAGCGCAACACCGCCGTGCCCAAGTTCGACCAGGTGCTGGCCGACGTCTACACCCGCTACCAGGCGCGCCTGGCCCAGGCGAACGCCCTGGACTTCGACGACATCATCATGACCACGGTGAACCTGCTCCAGGCGTTCCCCAACGTCGCGGAGCACTACCGCCGCCGGTTCCGGCACATCATGGTGGACGAGTACCAGGACACGAACCACGCGCAGTACACCCTGGTCCGTGAGCTCGCCGGCGTCGGCGCCGACGACGACGGCGGGCTGGACCCGGCCGAGCTCACCGTCGTGGGCGACTCGGACCAGTCCATCTACGCGTTCCGTGGCGCCACGATCCGCAACATCCTGGAGTTCGAGAAGGACTACCCGGACGCCACGACGATCCTGCTGGAGCAGAACTACCGCTCGACGCAGAACATCCTGAGCGCCGCCAACGCGGTGATCTCCCGCAACGCCGGCCGCACGCCCAAGCGCCTGTGGACCGACTCAGGTGCCGGGGCCAAGATCGTGGGCTACGTGGCCGACGACGAGCACCAGGAGGCGCGGTTCGTCGCCGACGAGATCGACAAGCTGGGCGACGCCGAGGGCGTGCGGCCGGGCGACGTCGCGATCTTCTACCGCACGAACGCGCAGTCGCGTGCGCTGGAGGAGGTGCTGGTCCGCGTCGGACTGCCCTACAAGGTGGTCGGCGGCACGCGCTTCTACGAGCGCCGCGAGGTCAAGGACGCCGTCGCGTACCTGCGCGCGCTCGCCAACGAGGACGACGACGTGAACCTGCGCCGCATCCTCAACGTGCCCAAGCGCGGGCTCGGGGACCGGGCGGAGTCGCTGGTGGCGTCGTTCGCCGAGCGCGAGCGCACCTCGTTCGGTGCCGCCCTGGAGCGCGCCGACGAGATCCCGGGCATGACCAACCGTTCGCTCAAGCCCCTGCTCGCCTTCCGCGACCTGATGCGCGAGCTGCGCGGCCTGGTCGACGACGGCGCGGCACCCGCCGTGGTGCTCGGCGCCGTGCTCGACAAGACCGGCTACCTCGCGGAGCTGCGCGCGAGCGAGGACCCGCAGGACGAGGGCCGCGTCGAGAACCTGGCCGAGCTGCACGCCGTCGCCGTCGACTTCGGCGAGACCGACCCCGAGGGTTCGCTCGCCGACTTCCTGGAGCGCGTCTCGCTGGTCGCGGACAGCGACCAGATCCCCGACGAGGACGTCGCCGACGGCGCCGCGGAGGAGGCCCCCAAGGAGAACCAGGGCGTCGTCACGCTCATGACCCTGCACACCGCCAAGGGCCTGGAGTTCCCCGTCGTGTTCCTCACGGGCATGGAGGACGGCACGTTCCCCCACATGCGCTCGCTGCACGACGACACGGAGCTCGCCGAGGAGCGCCGGCTCGCGTACGTGGGCATCACGCGAGCGCGGGAGCGGCTCTACATCACGCGGTCGTCGGTGCGGGCGGCCTTCGGCATGGCCAACGAGTTCCCGGAGAGCAGGTTCCTGCAGGAGGTCCCCGAGGAGCTGTGGGACTGGCGTCGCCGCGAGTCGTCCACGGCCGCGATCCGTTCGGGGCGCGGCGGCTGGGGTGGCGGGTACGGCTCGGGCGGCTACGGTTCCGGCGGCCGGGGCTCGGGTTCCGGCTCCGGGTCGAGCTGGTCCTCGGGCAGGTCGGGGCCCGTGCGCACCAGCACCACGACGTCGTCGGGCGGCGGGCAGGCCAACCCGTTCTCCCCGCAGAAGAAGGCGGGCGCCAAGGGCGGGTTCGGCGGCATCAACGTCCAGAAGGACATCCCGAGCCTGGAGATCGGCGACCGCGTCACGCACGACTCGTACGGGCTCGGCACGGTCGTGGACGTCGAGGCCAACTCCGTCGTCAAGATCGACTTCGGCACCAATGGCACGAAGCGGATCGCGCTGAAGTACACGGCGATCACAAAGCTCTGACGGGCTGCGGCCGCGCCTCCCCTTCGAGGCCTAAGTTTCTTCGCTTGGACAAGGCTCAAAGCGAAGAAACTTAGGCCTCAAAGCGGATGCCCCGACCTGGCTCGCCTGATCCGGCGGTCCGGTGCCCGCCCCGCCCGTGGCCGCCCCGCCCGCCCGTGGCCGTCGGCCGCCCGGCCGGCCGGCCTGGCTGGCCGGCCACGGCCGGCCCAGTCGGCTGGGTGGGGCTTGGGTGGGTCTCTCCTTCGAGGCCTAAGTTTCTTGTCTTTGGGGTGGCCGAAAGAGGAGAAACTTAGGCCTCGAAGGAGAGGGGCGGGCCGTCGGAAGCCCTGTGCGAGTCAAGTTCCGCCGAGCGTGGGCGGCGCCTGGTCGTGCGGTGGCCAGCAGCTTCACATTCCGGACTTTTTCGGTCTGCAGAGGTTCGATACCGTCCGCTCATGGCCCTGACCGACGACGCCCGGCCCGGTCTGGTCGCCGGGGCCGGCACGGCCGCAGCTTCGGCATCAGCAACTGGTCCGACGGCGACAGGTGACCCGACGGCGACAGGTGGCCCGACGGCGGCGGGCGTCCTGACGGCGGCGGGCGTCCTGACGCCGCCGGCCCCGACACCGCCGGCCCCGACACCGCCAGCCCCGACGTCGCAGGCCCCGGCGCAGCCAGCCCCGACGCTCACCGCGACCGCGACCGCGACCCCCGCCGCCCCCGCCCCCGCCCCCGTCCCCGGCCTCCGGATCCCCGGGCTCGACGGCCTGCGCGCCGTCGCGGTGCTCGCTGTCGTGGCGTTCCACCTGGCGCCCGCCTGGGTGCCGGGCGGGTTCCTGGGCGTGGACGTGTTCTTCGTGGTCAGCGGGTTTCTCATCACCACACTGCTGCTGCGCGAGGTCGCTGGCACCAGCTGGATCCGGCTGCCGCGGTTCTGGGTGCGCCGGGCGCGCCGGCTGCTGCCCGCCCTCGCGCTGGTGCTGCTCGCGAGCATCCCGGTGGCGCGGCTCGTCGAGCCGGACCTGACGGTCGGCATCGGGCGGCAGCTGCTGGGCGCGCTGACGTTCAGCACCAACTGGGTGGAGATCTCCGCGGGCAGCGACTACTTCGACGAGTCCCAGCCCGAGCTGCTGCGCATCCTGTGGTCGCTGGCCATCGAGGAGCAGTTCTACCTGGCGTGGCCGGTGCTGCTGGTGGTGCTGCTGATCGCGGTGCGCTCGGCGGCCTGGCGGGTGCGGCTCGTCGTGGCGGGCGCCCTCCTGTCGGCGGCCGCGATGGCGCTGCTGTTCATGCCGGCGTACGGCGAGGGCGTGGACCCGACCCGTGTCTACTACGGCACCGACACCCACGCCTTCGGCCTGCTCCTGGGCGCGGCCGTGACGCTGCGCTGGGCCAAGGCCGGGCCCGTGCTGCGGGGCGGGCGCGCCCGCCTGCTCCCGCCGCTCGCGCTGGCCGGTCTGGTCGTGCTGTTCCTGGTGCTGCGCGGCGACTCGCCGCTCACCTACCCGCTCGGGCTGCTGACCGCGTCGCTGCTGGCCCTCGTGCTGGTGCTGGCGTGCGACGCGGCCCGCACCGAGCCCACCTGGTTCGTCACCGCGCTGGAGGCGCCGGGGCTGCGCTGGGTGGGGGAGCGGTCGTACGGGATCTACCTGTGGCACTGGCCGGTCGCCTGCATCGTCACCGCGGCCGTCGGGGCACAGCCTGGCACCGTCTGGTGGGGCGTCGGCACCGGCCTCACGGTGCTGCTGACCGTCGTGCTCGCGGCGGCGTCGTACCGGTGGGTGGAGATGCCCGTGCGGCGGCTCGGGTTCGGCGGCGCTGGCCGGGCGCTGCTCGCGGCGGTGCGCACCCCCGCCGTCGTGCCGAAGGGGGCGGTGGTGGTCGCGGTGCTCGCCCTGGTCGGTACCGGGGCCGCTGTCACCTCCGCGCCGGAGCGGACGGCGACCGAGCTCGCCATCGCCGCGGGCGTCCAGGCCGGCCGCGACGCCGCGGCCACGCACGCCGCCACCGGGGCGGCCGAAATCACCGACCGCCCCGGCGGCGGCGACCACGCCCCGACCTCTCGCACCGTCCGCCCGGCCCCGGACCGCCTGCCCTTCGGCGCGCGGGAGGGCGCCCAGGTCTCCGCCTTCGGCGACTCCGTGCTGGCGGCGGCCACGCCAGCGATCCTCGAGCGCTATCCGCGGGCCCAGGTACAGGGCGTGGTCAGCACCGACTGGCTCGACGCCGAGCGCATGGTCGAGGTCGCGAAGCGCGAGGGCCGGCTGCGCGAGACGGTACTGCTCAACTTCGGCACCAACTCGGGCTTCCAGCTCGACGGCTCTGCCGACGCCGCCCGGCACGTGCTCGACCTGATCGGCCCCGACCGCCGCGTGGTGCTCGTCAACAGCGTGGGGATCAGCTACTGGGTGCCGGACGCCAACACGACGCTCGACACGATCGCCGCGGGCCGCGCGAACGTCGCGGTCGCCGACTGGCACGCGCTCGTGGACCGCCACCCCGGCCTGCTGCACGCCGACGCCACGCACCCGAACCTCGACGGCGTCGAGGCCTACACCGACCTGGTCGAGGAGTCGTTCGCGACCCTCGAGTAACCCCGACCCCACGCCGGGATGACATGGCTTGGCGCGCCCTGCCCGCTTTAGGCCACTATGTGTCGCCATGAGGATCCTGGTCTCCGCCGGTCGCCTGTTCGTGGCGCACTGGCCTGCGCTCCTGACGCTCGGCCTGCTCGGCGTCGCCGTCCGCAACGGCGCGATGTGGGGCGCGGTCGAGCTGAGCCAGTGGAACTCGTTCGTGGCGCAGCTCCTGCTGATCCTGAGCCCGCTGGGCTACCTCGCCCCGGTCGTCGGCATGCTGTGGGTCTGCCGGAACAGCCTGCCGAGCCTGGGCGGCTCAGACCTCGGCCGTCGGGAGCGCGCCGCGCAGGCGGCGATCCCCGGCATGCTGCCCACCCGGCGCGCCCCGATGATGCCCTCGGAGCGGCGCGAGCGGCGCCTCATCGACATCGCCCTGTCCGTGCTGGTGCCGTTCCTGGTGGTCTACGAGGTCGAGGGCCTCATGGACGCCGACCGGATGCGGTTCACCAACGAGGCCGCGGCCGACGAGCTGTTCAACGACACCTTCAGCACCCAGGGGGTCGACTTCGCCGCCCGGGTCGGCGTCTGGTCCGGCTGGACGCTCGTGGCCATCGTGGCCGGCGCGTTCGTGCTGCGCTGGTTGCTCGGCCGCCTGGAGGGCAAGGTCCAGTTCCTCGGGATCGCGGTGCTCGGCGGCTGTCTCGAGATCTACTGGACCAGCCAGGCCGCCGGCCAGATCGAGACGATCGAGAGGCTGCTGTGGAACACCGCGAGCGACCGGGAGCTCGTCGCGGCCGCCGTCGGCACTGTGGGCGCCGCCCAGGAGAGCGTGGGCGAGGCAGGCAACGACGCCGCGTCCTTCGTCGCCGACGGCTTCGTGACGATCCTCGAGTCGCTCGACGTCGTCCTCGTCGCGCCCCTGGCCTGGCTCGCCATCGGCGCCGTGGTGCTGGGACACAAGCTGATGGAGCCGCCGTCGGCCGAGCACCGGTGGCTCGACCGCATGACCTGGCTGCCGGCCGGGCTCCGCTCGCTCCTGGAGTCGCTCACCGAGGACCTGCGCGCCCGCTTCTCCGCCCTGTGGAACGGGATGAAGATGATCGTGCACGGCGGTCTCGGCCCCATGCTGGTCTTCTGCCTGGGCTACCTCGTGGTGATGCGGGCTCCCCATGCCGTCGGCTGGCTCGTGCGCGCCGTGACCGGCCCCGTCGAGACCAACGCGTGGATCGCGTTCAGCCCCTTCGAGGCCGCCGCAGGCCTCGCGCTCGCCCTGGCGCTCGCCGCCGCGCTCGTCGCGGCGACCGTCGAGGTGCTGGTCGAGCGCGGCCTCGCCGTCCGCGAGCTCGACGACGACGCCACCCCCGTGGCCGGCAACCGCGTCGTGGCGCGCCCCGCCTAGGCAGGGCCGCGGCGGGCGGGGCTGCTACGGCAGCTCGACCGCGAGGTAGTCGGGCCCCCCGAACGACAGCCGCACCTGTTCGATCGTCGCGTCCGGATCGACGAGCACGAACGAGCTCACGTCCCACTCGGGCTGCTCGCTGACGAACCCGTCGGCGCCGTCGGGCAGGCACCGGTTGGAGTTGCCCAGCACGTCCGGCGAAGCCTCGCCGTAGCGCGTGCCGTCGTCGGACACGAGGGCGATCGTGCACAGCGACAGGTCCGTCCGGAGCTCGGCGGCGAAGTGCAGCCGCACCTCGTACGCGACCGATCCCTCGGGGATCTCCACCGGCATGCCGTACGCCGGCTCCGGCAGCTCGTCCACCTGCTCGACGCCCGTGACCGTCACGTCGAGCTCCCGCAGCACGGAGGTGTTCGCTCGCTCCGGCACGTCGAAGCCCCTGTCGAGGTACTCGCTCGCCAGGTGTGCCGGCTCGCCGAGGGCGACCCGCTGGGACTCGTAGTGCACGCCGTCCGGCCACCAGAACGCCCACACCCGGAACGACGACGCCGCCGTGGTCACCACGACCGCGATCGGCAGCAGCACCAGCCAGACGGCGTTGCGCCGCCACCAGCCCCTGGGCCGCCCGGCCGCCGGGACGTCGGGCGGCACGGAACCGGGCAGCAGGCCCGGCTGCAGGCTCGGGGCGCCGCCGGGCGGCAGGCTCGGGTACGGGTCCTGACCGGGGCCCGGCACCGCCGGGGTCACCAGCGTCGTCATTCCTCACTACCTTCCGCACGTGCCGTGGCGTAGCCCGGCGACTCCGTCGTCACGGTCTCGGTCGCCTCCCAGAGCTCCTTCGCGTCCGCGGCGGAGATGCCCAGGTCGACGACGCCGGCGGCGTCCCGCCGCTGGCCCGCGTACTCCTCGGCCTGCCCGCCGCGCGCCAGGCGTACCGTCGCGCCCGCGAGCGCGTCCTTCGGCACGTCGAAGCAGTACGTGACGTGCCACGCGTAGCCTGGCTGAGCCTTGGCCGACGTCGAGCAGCCGGCCTGGTCGGTGGGCCAGAACACCCGGCCCTCGGTGTCGGCGATCTCGGCGCCCAGGAACGACGTGGCGCCCTGCGTGGCCCGCCAGGTCGCGTCGACGACGACGAACGTGCCGCCCGCCTGCGCGGTCTCCGAGAAGCTCTCCAGGGTGTCGGCCACGCGGACCTCGGTCACCGTGAGGTCGGCATACGTGAGGTCGAGGGTCTCGCCGACGGCGCCCTCGACCACGAACGGCGTCTCCACGACCGCCTCCTGCGGCACCGTGGCGACGAGCGCGCAGCCCGCGACCACGCCGCCGACGACGAGCAGCGAGCCCTTCCACGTGATCCGGCGGCGTCCGTGCCTCACTGCTGTTCCTCCGGGGCAGCGGTCCGGTCGGTGTTGTCCTTGAGCGGGATGTCGCCCTGGAACGCGACGTCGGCGGGCAGCCAGTACCCGTTGTCCAGGGTCAGCCGGCTCTCGTCGATCCAGTCCAGCCCCACCACCTCGACCGGGATCTCGTCGCCCGTGAACTCGTCGCTCTGCTGCCAGATCAGCGCGAGCTGGTAGGTGACGCCCGGGTTGAGGATGCGCACCGTGGTCGCGTCGGCGACGTTGACGATGGTCGCGGGCGGCAGCTTGGGCTCCTCCTCCTCGGCATCCTCCCCGGCCTCGGGCGAGGCGCTCGCGGACGGCTCGGCCCCCGGCTCGGCCCCGGCGTCCGTGCCGAGATCGGTACCCAGGTCCGCAGCGAGGTCGGTCAGCGACTCCTGGGGCACGACGTCGACACCCTTCGGTGCGGGGATCGCGCTGCCCAGCGTGCTGCTGTACTCGGGGACGTCGCTGGTGTTGGTCACGTCCACGACGAGGGCGAGCATGTGGTTGCCCGGGGCGGGCGTGAGGTAGCCGAGGTCGCCGGTCTTCACGGCGCGCACGACGGTCAGGTCGAACGGGCCCACCTCGATGGCGGCGCCCGCCACGACCGGGTCGGCCTGCGCCTCGACCTTGCTCCACGCCCCGAACGGGGTGACGGCCACGAGCGCGGCGACGACGCCGGCGCCGACGCGCTGCATCGTCGACATGTCGTCGGCGACGGCCGAGACGACGCGGCGGCCCACCCGGAACGCGATGTCGGGGCCGCCGTTGCGGGCATGCTTCATGGCGCACGATCGTAGCGGTGCATCACGGACCAACCGGGCGAAAGTCCACGGGGCTCGGCGGGGCTCCGGCGCGCCGTCCGCCTACCCAGCGATCCGGCCGGAAAACACGCGGTTTCCGGGCTAGACCGCTGGGTAGAAGCGCACTTCCTGGACGAGCCCCGGGCGTCAGCGCAGGCCGAACGCCCTGGTCAGCGTCTGCGACACGGCGTTGCCGTCACTGTCCTCGACGACGGTCCGCAGGGTCGCGAACTGCGCGCCCCGCGGCGCCGAGAGCCGGGCCGACCAGGTGTTCGGCCCGTGCGACTGCCGGTCCCGCGTGAGGTCGAGCCGCTTCCAGGTCGCCCCGTCGTCGTACGACACCTCGACCGTGGGCCGCCCCACCCGGGCCTCGATCCCGGGCAGGTGCGACGGCGTCACCGTCAGCCGGGTCGTGCGGGATGCCCGTCCCGCCAGGTCGGTGTCGACGCCGTAGTCGAGCTGGATCAGCGGCAGCGGCTCGACGGCGTCGGGCCCGCTCGCCTCCGACATGAAGGCCCACTCGGTGAGCGTGTGCGTCGAGTACGGTCCCGCCCAGTCGGCGCGGTCGTTGTCGGCCACCACGCGGTAGGGCAGGCGCTCGGCGGGCAGGCCGCCGTTCACGGGCAGGAACTCGGCGTTGCCCCACAGCAGCTCGGTGTCGCCCTGGTAGAGCGTCGCCCGGTTGCGGACGTCGAAGTTGCCGCCGCCCGTGGCACCGACGTGCCCGCCGCCCGAGTCGCCCCAGCCCGGCACCGGCACGTACATCTGGTCCAGGTAGCGGATCGGCTGGGAGCCCAGCCCCATGCGGGGGCGCAGGACCGGGCCGAACCACGTCACCTCGCTGGTCGTGCGTGCCTCGTACTCCAGCACGTCGACGTTCTCCTGCCCCATCTCGCCCGGGAGGTACGCGCTCTGCGTCCACGGCACGTCGGCCGTGACCCAGTCGGTCCGCTCGCCCTGAGCGGTCGCGGCGAGCTGGTTGCCCGCCGTCCACCCGTGCCAGACGTCGAACCGGGCCTCCAGCGCCGGGCCCTGGCGGTAGTGGCGGAACGACATGTCCACCCGGGCCAGGTCGCCCTTGGTCGCGGTCCACGTGGGCCGGGCCGGCACGGCGCCGGTCCAGTGGTGCACCACGTCGTAGGTGTACTCCGTCGTCGGCTCCGCCGAGACCGTGACCTCCGGCCGGCGGCGGTCCAGCGACCCCAGCAGCTCCGCACCCTGCCCGGACGTCAGCGTGGCGACCGTCAGCGGGGCGGGCTCGCCCGGGATCCAGGGGGACTCGTCCCACGGCGCCAGCCGCCCGGCGCCGTCGTGCACCACGAACAGCACGCGCGCGCCGGCGTCGGCCGCGGCCTGCGCCAGCCCCGCGATCTCGTCGGTGTCGGCGGCGTGCACGACGACGGCGGTGTCCTTCAGGCCGTGCCCGTGCCGCGTCAGGTCGGACGCGCCGTCGACCTCGACCACCCGCAGCGTGCGCTTCCCCGCCGGCAGCGGCGTCGCGCCCCGCTTGACCCGCAGGTCGTCCAGGCCGTCGAAGCCGCCCCGGCCCGCGAGCACGGTGAGCGCCGGCTGCTCCAGCCGGAACTGCGCCCCGAACTCGAACAGGCCCTCGGTGACCTTCTTGCCGGTGGGCAGCGCCCACAGGCTGTCGTACTCGCCCGCCGGGAACATGGAGCTCGCCGTGTACCCGCCGTTCGGGAACTGCCGGATGATGTCCAGTCGCATGGCACCCGGGTCCGTGTCCTGCGGCACCTCGGCCCGCACCTGGACCGCCTTGCGGGCGTCCAGCACGATGTCGCGGTCCTGGCTCAGGTCCACGTCCACGAAGCTCAGCAGCGCCGTGCCGAGCGAACCCGGCCCGTTCGCACCCTCGACGTCGACCGACAGCCAGCCGCTGTAGCTGCCCACCGGCATCCGCAGCACAGCGGTTCCGTTCTCGTCCAGGTCCGCCCCGGCGAAGATCTGGTCCGACGTCACCAGCAGCTTGCCCGTCGCGGGCCGGCCGTCGTCGCCGGTGACCGTCACCGTCAGCTTCTGCCGCTGCCCCTCGCGGGTCGCCCCCGTCAGCGTGCGGGCCCGCACGGCCCCGGCGTCGTCCGTCGCCACGACCGTGGCGCTCAGGTCCACCTCCGCCGGCAGCAGCGAGAGGTCCGCCGTGAGGTCCACCGACGCCGTGCCCTGAGCCGGCACGGTCACCGTCGTCGAGGACAGCGTGAGGAAGCCCGCCGGGACCGCGCCGTCGACCGCGAGGTGCAGGTCGACCGGGACGTCACCCAGGTTCGTGTACGTGACCGGCTTCGACACCGGTTCGTCCGTGCCGTCGCCGAACGTGTGGAAGCCGAACCCGGCGCTCGCCGTGCCGAACACCGTGGCGGCCACGGCGGCGGGCGCGTCGAGGCGGCCGCTGCCGGCCTCGTAGGGGGTATAGGCGGGGGTCGGCACGGCGGTGCTGACGATCGCCTCCTTGATCTGCTCCCCCGTCCAGTCCGGGTGGGCCGCCGCGACGAGCGCCGCGGTGCCCGCCACGTGCGGGGTCGCCATCGAGGTGCCGCTCATCGTCGTGTACATCCCGGAGCCGCGCACGAGCTGCGAGCGGGCCGCGAGGACGTCGACGCCCGGCGCCGAGATCTCGGGCTTGACCCCACCGTCGATCGCGGGGCCCGTGCTGGAGAAGTCGGCGAGGGTATCGGTCGCGTCGACGGCGCCGACGGCCAGGGCGGAGTCCGCCAGGGCAGGGGTGCTGATGGTGTGCGGGCCGCCGTTGCCGGCGGCGGTCACGAACAGCGCCCCCGTCTCGGCGGTGAGCTCGTCCACGGCGGTCGCCATCGGGTCGTCCGCGCCGGCGGGCTCGCCGCCCAGGCTCATGCTGACGATGCGGGCGTCCTGGTCACGCGCGGCCCACTCCATGCCGGCGATGATCCAGGACTCCATGCCACGCCCGTTGCTGTCGAGCACCCGGCCCACGTGCAGCCGCGCGCCGGGGGCGACGCCCCGCTCCAGCCCGTCGGAGGCCGCGCCGGTGCCCGCGATCGTCGAGGCGACGTGCGTGCCGTGCCCCTGGTAGTCCTCGACGTAGTCCTCGGTCTCGACGAAGTTCGCGCTCGCGGCGACCTGGTCGGCCAGGTCGGGGTGCGTGGGGTCGATGCCCGTGTCGAGCACGGCGACGTCCACGCCCTCGCCGGTGTTGCCGTCGGCCCAGACGTCGGGCGCGCCGATCTGGGCGGTCGACTCGGCGAGGTCGGCGGTGACCGGGCCGTCGAGCCAGATCTTCTCGATGCCGCCGGCGAACGCGGGGGAGCCGTCGGTGGTGCGGGCACCCGCCGCCGGACCGTCGGTCAGGGCGGTCCAGAACGCGGCCGCGTCGTCGCGGTCCTGCGTCACGGCGGCGCCGTCCACGCTGGGCAGCGCGCGCACGACGTCGGAACCGTCGAGCGGCGTGGTGCCGCGCGACCGGGCGGCCGCGTCCGTGTAGCGGACGATCAGCGGCAGCGCGTCGGTGCTCGCGTCGTCGTAGCCGTTCGCGAGGAGCCGTGTGACGTCGAACAGGCGGTCGTCGAGGGTGCCGGCCGTCACGTAGGGCAGCGCCGCGTCCGGGTAGACGAACGTGCTGCCGTCACGTTCCGTGCGGTGGTAGGACGACGCCGTCCCGCCGGGGCCGGTGACGTTGGTGACGCTCGTGCCGTCCGCCGCCGTGCTGATGGTGACCGTGTCACCGGTGATCAGGGTGACGCTGCGCGACCCCGCCGCCGATGGCGGGAGCGCGGTGGCAGACCCGCCCGGCGGGACTGCCGGGCCGGCGGGGCTCGCGAGGGCCGCGGCAGACGCCGACGCGGCCCCGACCGCGAGGGCCGCGGCCACGCCGGTGGCGACCAGCGCCCTGGCGCGGGTGGAGATGGTGAACACAGTTGTCCCTTTCGACAGTGGTGTGCCCATTTCCTAACCCTCTGACGCGGTGCGCTGGGTTTCGCCCGTGTAACGGTGCCGCCATTTCCTGGCCAACTCCGGACAGATGGCAGGCAACGGCCACGCTCCGCGCCCGAGAACGGGTGCGGGGCGTGGCGTGAGCGTGGATCAGGCCGCCCTGCTCTGCCCCTCCGCCAGGCGACGGACCCGGTCGAGGTCCGCGCCGGCGTCGGACAGGAGGCCGCGTGCCGGGGACTCGGCGCGGGTGAGGCCGAGCAGGAGATGCCCGCCGTGGATCTCCTTGGAGCCCAGCCGGATCGCCTCGCGCAGCGCCAGCTCCAGCGACTTCTTGGCGTCCGGGGTGAACGGGATGTGCTTGCGCCGGCCGCGCAGGGTGCGGCCCGCACGGGCGAGGGCGCCCTCGCCGAACGTGGCCTCGGTGCGCCGCGTCACCTCGTCCAGGTCGATGCCGACGGCGGCCAGCGCGTCCGGGTCGAGCGCGTCGCCCGCCTCGATCCGGGCACGGGCGCTCTCGACCAGGGCGGCGGTGTCCACCCCGCCGTCGGTCAGCGCGGTCCGGGCCGGGCCGCCGCTCTCGGCGAGCGCGACGAGCAGGTGCCGGCTGTCGATCTGGTCGCTGTGCGCGTCGCGGGCGACCTGCTGGGCGTCGACGACGGCGGAGCGGGCGTCCTTCGTGAACCTCTCGAACATCAGATCCTCCTGTTGTGCTTCTTGTGCACGGCCTGCCGGGTGACACCGAGGGCGTCGGCGATCTCCTGCCACGACCAGCCAAGGCGACGCGCCCGCTCGACCTGGAGGGTCTCCAGGCGGTCGGCCAGCTCGCGCATGGCCTTCACGGCGCGCAGGCCCTCGGCGGGGTCGTCCCCGGCTGCGGATGCGGCGAGTGCTTGCTGGGTCATGCGTCAACTATGGTTGACAGTCTGCCCGTTGTCAACCATGGTTGACGCGCCGCACCCCTGCCGGACGCGGAGATCCGTCGGGTGATCCGTGCGTCCGGCACGTGGTTCCCGAGAGATGCGCCACATGTGCGGCAACCGCGCCGATGAGCCGCGGAAAACCGCCGCTTCGTTCGGAAGCACAAGCGATCCAGGGCTACTCTGTACGGGGATGTCTTGACGTCGAGACATCGCTTCAGCCGGGCTCCGGGCGACAACGACGTCCGAGGGCCGCATCCCGATGGAAGGACGCAGCAGGGTGGACCTGTTCGAATACCAGGCGCGCGACATCTTCGAGAAGCACGGCGTGCCCGTGCTGGGCGGGGTCGTCGCGACCACCGTCGAAGAGGCTCGCGAGGGCGCCGAGAAGCTGGGCGGCGGGACCGTCGTCGTGAAGGCCCAGGTCAAGACCGGTGGCCGCGGCAAGGCGGGCGGCGTCAAGCTGGCTCACTCGCCCGCGGAGGCGGCCGAGAAGGCCGGCGAGATCCTCGGCATGGACATCAAGGGCCACACGGTGCACCGCGTGATGATCGCCCAGGGCGCCAAGATCGCCGAGGAGTTCTACTTCTCCGTGCTGCTGGACCGGTCCAACCGCAACTACCTCGCCATGTGCTCCGTCGAGGGCGGCATGGAGATCGAGCAGCTCGCCGTCGAGCGGCCCGAGGCGCTCGCGCGCATCGCCGTCGACCCGGCCGTCGGCATCGACGAGGCCAAGGCCGCCGAGATCGTGGACGCCGCCGGCTTCGCCGACGACATCAAGGGCAAGGTCGCCGAGGTCATCCAGGGCCTGTGGACCGTGTTCAAGGCCGAGGACGCCACGCTGGTCGAGGTCAACCCGCTGGTCCGTACCGAGGACGGCGAGATCGTCGCCCTGGACGGCAAGGTCACCCTCGACGAGAACGCCGGCTTCCGCCACGCGGACCACGCCGAGCTCGAGGACTCCGCCGCGGCCGACCCGCTGGAGGCGAAGGCCAAGGAGAACGACCTCAACTACGTGAAGCTCGACGGTGAGGTCGGCATCATCGGCAACGGCGCGGGCCTGGTCATGTCCACGCTCGACGTCGTCGCCTACGCCGGCGAGAAGCACGGCGGCGTCAAGCCCGCCAACTTCCTCGACATCGGCGGCGGTGCCAACGCCCAGGTCATGGCGAACGGCCTCGACGTCATCCTGAACGACGCACAGGTCAAGTCGGTCTTCGTGAACGTCTTCGGCGGCATCACCGCGTGCGACGAGGTCGCCAACGGCATCGTGGGCGCGCTGGACATCCTCGGCGACGAGGCGTCCAAGCCGCTGGTCGTCCGGCTCGACGGCAACAACGTCGAGCTCGGCCGCCAGATCCTGAACGAGCGCAACCACCCGCTCGTCACCCTCGCCGACACCATGGACGGCGGCGCCGACCTTGCCGCCGCCAAGGCTGCCGCCGCCTGATCGCCCGCTGAAGACTTCGAAAGCAGAGACACAAAGACAATGTCGATCTACCTGAACCAGGACTCGAAGATCATCGTCCAGGGCATCACGGGCGGCATGGGTGCCAAGCACACCGCCCTGATGCTGGACTCCGGCGCGCAGATCGTCGGCGGCGTGAACGCCCGCAAGGCCGGCACCACGGTGACCCACAAGGACGCCTCGGGCGCCGACGTGACCCTCCCGGTGTTCGGCACCGTCAAGGAGGCCATGGCCGAGACCGGCGCGGACGTCTCCGTCGTCTTCGTGCCGCCGGCCTTCACCAAGGACGCGGCCATCGAGGCCATCGACGCGGGCATCGGCCTGCTCGTGGTCATCACTGAGGGCGTGCCGGTGCAGGACACCGCCGAGGTGTGGTCGTACCTGCAGGGCAAGGAGACCCGGATGATCGGGCCGAACTGCCCCGGCATCATCACCCCGGGCGAGTCGCTCGCCGGTATCACGCCGCACACCATCACGGGCAAGGGCCCGATCGGTCTCGTGTCGAAGTCGGGCACGCTGACCTACCAGATGATGTACGAGCTGAAGGACTTCGGTTTCTCGACCGCCATCGGCATCGGCGGCGACCCGATCGTCGGCACCACGCACATCGACGCGCTCGAGGCCTTCGAGAACGACCCGGAGACCAAGGCGATCGTGATGATCGGCGAGATCGGCGGCGACGCCGAGGAGCGGGCCGCCGAGTACATCAAGGCGCACGTCACCAAGCCGGTCGTCGGCTACGTCGCGGGCTTCACGGCCCCCGAGGGCAAGACGATGGGCCACGCCGGCGCGATCGTGTCCGGCTCGGCCGGCACCGCCGCCGCCAAGAAGGAGGCCCTCGAGGCCGTCGGCGTGAAGGTCGGCAAGACGCCGTCCGAGACCGCCGACCTCATGCGGGAGATCCTGCAGGGGCTCTGACCCTCCGCCCGCCGCTGGGTGGTTGTTCGGTCGGGCAACCGACCGCACTCATCGACTTCGGTCGGTTGTCTTGAGATCGGTCCAACAGCGGACCGGTCTCAAGGCAACCGACCGAAGTCGTCTGTGTGCGATCCCCTCCCGGTTCGCAAAACGGGCGTTCCTACACCACTTCCCCCGGCGAACTCCATACCCGGCCGTAATATCTCCCGAAGTTCACCCGGGCCACGCCGAGGCAGGTCCCCGGGATGGCCCCCGGGCGCGGGTGAAGATTGCCGGGTGAGCGCACCGCCCCGCCCGAGCACGGCTTCCCGCACCTCAGGTGCCCGCACGACCCGCCCGGCCGGCAACCGGCCGACGGCTCGTCGCGGCCGCCTGGTCGAGGAGCCGCCCACGCCGGAGCCGAGGTCGCTCGCGCTCGCCCACATGGTGTCCGGCGCGCTCGCCGCGGCCCAGGCCCTGGTCCTGTCCCTTGCCGTCGTGGTGCTCCCGGCGGTGGTCGCCTACCTCGTGGGCAACGCGACCCTCACCTCCGCGCCGGAGACCCCGGACGACGGCGTCCAGGTGCGTTCCGCGATCGACGTCGCCACGGGCCTCTGGCTCCTGGGGCACGGCGTCCCGCTCACGACCGACGCCGTGACCGTCACCCTCGCGCCGCTCGGTATCGCGGCGCTCGCCCTGTTCGCGACGTACGCCTCGGCCAAGCGGTTCGCCGCGACGTCGGCCCGCGCCTGGGTCGCGGGCGCCGTGACGTACGGCGTAGGTACCACGGGCGTCGCGCTGCTCGCTGGCAGCGCCCCGGGCTGGTCGCTGGCCCTGGCGCCGCTCGCCGGCCTGTTGATGGGCGGGCTCGGCACGGGACTCGGGATCCTCGCGCGCCCGGACGCACCGATGCCTGCCGAGATCGGCGAGCGCGTCGAGGCTCTCGCGCGCCGGCTGACCGGCGTCGACCTGGTGCCCGCGACCCTCCGCCTCGGGGTGCGGGGCGGCGCGGTGGTCGTCGCGTTCCTGACCGGCGGCGCTGCGCTCCTGGTGGCGGCGTGGGCGCTGGCGGGCCGGGCGACGTCGTCGGACATCGTGACCGCCCTGGAACCGGGCTGGACCGGCGGCGTCGTGTTCGCCGTGGCCCAGCTCGCGCTGCTGCCCAACCTGCTGCTGTGGGCGCTCGCCTGGATTGCCGGCCCGGGGTTTGCCGTCGGCGAGGGCACCAGCTTCACGCCGTTCGGCACGGCCTCGGGCCCGCTGCCCGCGGTGCCGCTGCTCGGGGCACTGCCCGGCGAGGACTGGGCCAACCCCGTCAGCGCCTGGGTGCCCCTGCTCGTGGTCGCGTGCGGCGTCGCGGCGGGCGTGTTCGTGTGGCGCCGGCTGGAGCCGTCGTTGGTCCGCTGGTCCGACGTCGGCTGGGTGCTGGGCGGGATCGTCGTCGTGCCCGGGCTGTTCGTGCTGCTGGGCCAGTGGGCCGCTGCGGGTGCCGTCGGGCCGGGCCGGCTGTCCCAGATCGGGGCCGACCCGCTCGTGTGCGCCGGCCTCGTGGCCGCCGAGGTGGCCGGGGGAGCGGCGGCGGTGCTGCTCGGCGCCAAGCTCGACGTGGTCGCGCGCCGCGGCGAGATCGGCGACGACCTGGTGGCGTGGCTGAGGCGTCCGGCCTCGGTCGACGGGGAGGGGAACCGGGACGAGGGGCGGGACCGGGACGAGGGGCCGGGCGGGGCGGCGCGCGACCTCGCGTCGGAGCTCGGCTTCGCCGGCTCACCGGACCCGGGCGGCGACGGTGTGCCCGCGGGCGGGGGGCCGGACAGCGACGGTGTGCCTGCGGGCGGGGGGCCGGACGGCGACCCGGGTGCACGGGGCGCAGAGAACCCGGGCTCGTCCGGCGACTGGGCGAGGACCGACGCGTACGCGGTCTCGGACCCGGAACCTGACCCGGACGTCCGGCCGGTGACCGGTCCGGCTGACGACGACGAGACGCCCGAGGCGCGCCCGGGAACGTAGGCTGGGGCCCGTGCAGACGCCCTCCGGTCACCCCGTCGAGTCCACATCCGCCAAGCGCCTGGTGGTGCTCGCCTCGGGCGGCGGCTCCAACCTCGCGGCGCTGCTCGCCGCGCACGACGACGCCGCCTACGGCGCGCGCGTGGTCGGCCTCGTCACGGACCGCCCGACGGCGGGCGCGCTCGACCTGGCCCGGGACGCCGGGGTCGCCTCCGCCGTCGTCGCGCTCAAGGACTTCGACGACCGCGCGGCCTGGAACGACGGCGTGCTCGAGGCGATCTCGGTGTTCCGGCCCGACTACGTGATCCTCGCGGGCTTCATGCGGATCCTGGCGCCCGGCGTCGTCCGCAGGTTCGAGGGGCGGATGATCAACACACACCCGGCCCTGCTGCCCGCCTTCCCGGGCGCGCACGGCGTGCGCGATGCGCTCGCCCACGGCGTCAAGGTCACCGGCTGCACGGTGCACGTGGTCGACGACGGGGTGGACACCGGCCCGATCCTCGCCCAGGCGGCCGTCCCGGTGCTCGACACCGACGACGAGCCCACGCTGACCGAGCGCATCAAGGTCGCCGAGCGCGCGCTGCTGGTCGAGACGGTCGGCCGCCTGTCCCGCGAGGGCCTCCACGTCACGGGCCGCAGGGCGTCGATCGGCCGCTGACCCGGCTGGCTCGCCCGTCGCCCGTCGCCCGTCCTGACCCTTTCCCTTTGAGGCCTAAGTTTCTTCGCTTTGAGGCGACTCAAAGCGAAGAAACTTAGGCTTCGAAGGGGACCGACAAAGCGGCCGTAGCGGCCTTACCGGTCGAAACAGCCGACGGGCCGAGGACTGCCGGCTGGCCGACGTCGTCGTAGCAGCCGGGCGCCCAGCCGGCTTCCCGCAGCAACGGCTCCAGGGTCTGGACCAGTCGGCCCCGGAGGTCCTTCGCGGTGAAGCGCAGCAGGCGCGAGCCGCCTGCCGAGGCCAGCGCGTTCTGCCGCGTGCGGTCGCGAAACACCGCGGCCGGCGCGCTGTGGACCGAGACGCCGTCGATCTCGACGAGCAGCCAGGTTCCATCGGGCAGCCGCCAGGCGAGATCGACCCGGCCGAGGTGCGCACCGTCGGGATCGCGGACCACAAGCTGGAGGGTGTCCGGCGGGATCCCCGCGTCGAGGCAGGCCAGCCGTGCGGAGGTCTCGAGCGGCGACTCCGACCGGCCGTCCGGCAGCCGCCACCAGGAATGTGTCGCCTCGACGTCCCGGTGCCCTCGCGCCAGGTCGTGGGCCCGGGCCAGGTCGTCAGCCGTGGCGGACCGTGTGTGCAGCAGGTCGTCCATCACGGCCACGGCGTCGTCCCGGTACATCTGCCCGACGCCGAGGGCGAGGGCGTCCGCGACGCTCGCGATCCGGAAGTCGCCGCCGAACCGCCCGGTCACGATGCCGCCGATCTTGCGGAACGTGATCCCGTCCCGGGCCGGCCGCCACAGCCCGTCGGGCGCGACCACCTCCGAGCGGATGGTGCGCGGCAGCCCCTTGACCTTGTACAGCGCGAGCGCGCACAGGCCGACGGCGGTCGATCCCGGACCGGCCGCGAGGAGGCCGAGCCACGCGGGACGACGTCGCAGGTGGTCCAGCAGGTCGGCACGCGACCGCTGGTCGGGCGGCACGACGTCGGTGTCGTAGACGCCCTGGGTGACCCGGATCAGCCGGCCCTGCCGGACGAGCCGGTACCGCCACTGGGCGTCGACCCCGATGCCGTCGAGCTGCGCGGCGGAGATCAGCCCCTCCTGGCGGGAAGCGATGACGTCCACCTGTACGGGCAGGGCTTTCAGTGGTCGCATGAGCCAATATCAGCATGCAAACAACATCATCGCCTATGTTCTGGGGCTGCCCTGTGGACAACCGGTCGCCCCTTTGAGGCCTAAGTTTCTTCGCTTTGAGGCGACCCAAAGCGAAGAAACTTAGGCCTCAAAGGGGGAAAGGGGCGACGACGGCCGGTCTCGGGGCGTCAGCAGGCGGACATTTCACCCGGTACGTTGTGCGGCGTGACTGGGGAGACGACGACGGCGGCGGGTTCGGCTGACCTCGAGGGTCCGGCAACGGTGAACCCGGACCGGCCGACGCCGGACCTCCCCCTGCGGCACAACGCCGCCTACCTGCTGCTCACCACCGGCCGGTTCGCGCAGGCGATCGGCGCCGGCGTCGGCACGTTCGCGATCCCGCTGCTGGCCTTCGAGGTCACGGGCTCGGTAGGTCAGGCGGGCCTCATCAGCGGGATCGGCCAGGCCGGCGCACTGCTGGCCACGCTCCCGGCGGGCGTCGTCGCGGACCGGGTCAACCGCCGCGCACTCCTGGTGATCGCCGCCGCGACGGGCGCCGCGCTGTGGGCCACGGTCGTCGGCGCGGGGCTGGCTGGCACCCTCGGCGCCTGGCACCTCGCGGCGGTGCTCTTCTGCTCCTCGCTGGTCAGTGCGTTCGTGAACCCGGCGTCGGGCGGTGCGCTGCGCGCCGTCGTCCCCACCGCCCAGATGCCGAACGCGATGGCCGTGAACCAGGGGCGGATGGCGGCGGTCGCGCTGTTCGCGGGGCCGGTCGGCGGGTTCCTGTACGGCATGGCGCACGTGCTGCCGTTCGTCGCGTCCGTGCTGGGGCACGTGATCGAGGTGGTGGCAGTCTCCTTCGTGCGCAGGCCGCTCAACGGTGAGCGGACCGAGCGGACCCACCCGCTCGCCGACCTGCGCGAAGGCCTGCGCTTCGTCGGCGCCGTGCCCCTGTTCCGCGCGGTGCTGGTGCTGATCACGCTGCTGAACCTCACGTCGATCGCCCTGGTCGTGGCGATCAACCTGGAGCTGGTGCGCACCGGCACGGACCCCCGTCTCATCGGCCTCGTGGACGCGTGCGCGGGTGTCAGCATGCTGGCCGGCGCTGTCGTCGCGGGGCCGATCGTGCGGCGCGTCCGCGTGGGCCGGTTCGGCGTCGGGACCATCGGCCTCCTCGCCGCGGCGCTCGTCGTCATGGCGCTGGCGCCCACGTACTGGGTGTTCGTCGCGATGCTGGCCGTCGGCGTGTTCCTCTACCCGGCGCTCAACGCGGGCTTCACCGGCTACCTCACGGTGATCATCCCCGACCGCATGATGGGCCGCGCCACCTCGCTGCTCGGGCTGACCGGCCTGATCGCCGCGCCGGCCGCGCCCGTGCTGGGCAGCGCACTGCTGGAGGCGTGGGGCATCGGCGGCACGCTGTGGGTGATGGTGGGCGCCATGGCCGCGGTGCTCGTGGCGCTCAGCCTCACTCGTCCCCTGATGCGGATCGGCAAGCCGGACACCTGGGCGGCCGATGCGCTGGAGCACGACGGCTGAGCCGGCTCATGCCTCCGGTGTGGCGCCCACAGCCTCCGTCGTGGAGCCCACGGCCCGAGGCCCGACGGCGAAGAGGATCTGGTAGTACCGGCGCCCCGGGTCGTCGGGATCGGCACGCTTGGCGGCGCTGGTGCGCTCCGACCATCTCTCCAGCACCGCCAGGACCTCGGCCGTCATCTCCTCTGCCTCGTCCCGCGTGAAGAAGCCGGCCGACGCGACGCCCTCGTGCAGGTCGTCCCGCGCGCCGGGCGCGTCCCGGTCGCGGAGGAACATGTCGCGCAGCCAGTGCAGGTACGGCTCGATGGCGCGTTCGGCGCCCGCGATGTTGCGGTCGACGACGAACCGGTCCACGACGGGCCGCCACACCCGGTCGCGCTTGTCGTGGGCGAGCTCGGGCGCCTCCTCGATGAACCCGTGCCTCGCGAGCACCCGGAGATGAAAGCTGATCGAGTTGGCCGGCTCGCCCAGTGACCGGGCGAGGTCGGCCGCTCTTGCGTGCTCGCGGACATTGAGCTCGACCAGGATCCGCTGCCGGAGCGGGTGCGCCATCGCGCGCAGGGTCTCCGGGTCAGTGATCTGGAGAGGCTCCTTCGGCATGCCGACAGGCTAGCAACTTCGCGCATCTCCAGTTGCGCAAGAATCATTGCGCAACTGGAAGTGCGCAACTATGGTGTGCGGCATGACGACGGACGAGGCCCGGCTGCCGGACGAGCTGCCCACCGAGACGGCGCCGAGCCTCTGGCGCAACCGCTCCTACCGCCTGCTCCTGGCGGGCGCGACGGCCGAGGACGTGGGCGCCGCGGTCGGCGCTTTCGCGGTGCCGCTCGCCGCGTTCGCGATCACGGGTTCCGTGGTCCAGGCCGGGGTGATCTCGTTCGTCGGCCAGCTCGGGTCGGTGCTCATGACGCTCCCGGCCGGGGTGATCGTGGACCGGGTCGACCGGCGCCGGCTCATCATGGCCGGGGGCGCGGTCGCGGCAGTCGCCTGGGCCACCGTGGTGGTCGCGGGCCTGGTTGACGGTCTCTCCATCACCGCCCCGCACCTCGCCGGGGCGCTGTTCGTGTCGTCCGCCGTCGGTTCCCTGATGGACCCGGCCGGCACCGCCGCCCTGCACGCCGTCGTGCGGACGGAACACCTGGGCCAGGCGATGTCCGTCGCGCAGGGGCGCGACGCCGCCGCCACGCTGCTCCAGGGTCCGCTCGGCGGGCTGCTCTACGGCATGAGTACCGTGCTGCCGTTCGCGGTGTCCGCGGCGGGCCGGCTCGTGTCCGTGGTGGCCACCTCCCTGGTCCGGGAGCCGCTCAACGGCGACCTCGACGCCGCGCGCGCGGAGCATCCCGTCGCCGCCCTGCGGGAAGGGCTGCGCTTCGTGTTCGGCGTGCCCCTGCTCCGGGCGTCGCTCTGGCTGTTCATGCTGGTCAACGTGGTTCTGAACGGCATGATGGTCGCGATCAACCTGCACCTGGTCAGCATCGGGACGGCACCCGCGCTCATCGGCCTGATCAACACCGCGGTCGGCGTGGGCGTACTCCTGGGTTCGGTCCTCGCGGCCCATCTCGTCCAGCGGGTACGCGTGGGTGTGCTGACGGTGCTGACGCTCGGCGTGTCCGGCGTCGCCGTCGTGGTGATGGCGCTGTTCCCGACCTACTGGGGGTTCGTCGCCGCGCTCACGGGAGCGATGTTCTTCGCGCCCGCGCTCAACGCGGGGGTGCTCTCCTACGTCACGGCGATCACCCCGGGGCGGATGCAGGGGCGCATGGCCGCGACGATGGGGCTGACCGGCCTGGTGGCCGGGCCGGCGGCGCCGCTCGTCGGCAGCCTGCTGCTCGACGGCGTCGGGATCAGCGCCGCGCTGTGGTGCTTCGCCGCCGCGTGGACCGTGCTGTTCCTGGCGATGTTCCTGGTGCGCCCGCTGTGGCGGGTCGGCCTCCCGGACACCTGGGCGGCCGACGTCGTCGAGTGGCCGACGACGCGCGCGCCGTCGGCCACCTGACCGTCCTCGGCCGCCAGACCGTCAGACGGCCGACCAGCCGCCGTCCGACGCGATGATCGCGCCGTTCAGGTTCACCGAGTCCTTCGACAGCAGGAACGTGATGGTCGCGGCGAGCTCCTCGGGCATGGCGAGGCTGAGGATGTTGGCCTGGTAGGGCCGCAGCACCGGGGCACCGAACTCCGCCTGGCCCGGCAGCTGGATACCCGTGGCGACGCCGCCGGGCGCCACCGCGTTGGTGCGGATGCCGTGCTTCGCGTACATCACGGCCGTCGACTTCGTCAGTCCGACCACCGCGTGCTTGGAGGCCGTGTAGGCGACGCCGGCGGCCGAGCCGCGCAGTCCGGCCTCGGACGTGACGTTCACGATGCGCCCCTCCTTGGCGGCCAGCATCCCTGGCACGACGGCGCGGGTGAGCCGCATGGTGCCCTCGAGGTTCACGCGCAGCACCCGCTCCCACAGGGCGTCGGTGACCTCGTGGACCGCCGACATGTCGTCCATGATCCCGGCGACGTTGGCCAGGGCGTCCACACGCCCACCGGCCGTCGCCACGATGCGGTCGACGTCGTCCTGGGCCGAGATGTCGCCCGCCACGGGGATGATCTCGGCGCCGGACGGCAGCCCGGTCAGGCCGGCGGCGAGCTCGTCGAGCCTCTCCGCGGAGATGTCGGCGGCGATCACGCGCCCGCCCTCGCGGGCGACGCGGGAGGCGACGGCGCGGCCGATGCCGGACGCCGCTCCGGTGACGACGACGGTCTGGCCGGCGAACCGGCCCGGGGTGATCTGCTCGCTCCAGCCGGCGGCGGCCGGCTCGTCGTCCGCCGCATCGCCGGCGGCTGCCTCCTCGGGCGCGGCTTCCCGGTACGCCGCGAGCAGCGCGTCGAGCGCCTCGGCGGGGAACTTGCCGCCGGACATCGCGACGAGCTGCTCGAGCGCCAGGCCGCGGGCGGGGGCCAGCGAGTCCGGCGTCGCGCCGCCCTGGGCGAGGAAGTCGGCGAGGATCCGGCCCCCGACGGGGTGGTCGAGCCAGTCGCCGACGGTCGAGTGGGTGGTCAGTGCCATGGTGCGCTCCTCGGACGTGGTGGATACCGGACAACGCTGTCCGGTATCTACGATAGCCCCATGACCGGCGTGCTTCGCGATCCCCGACCCGGCGCCGTGCCCCGTGGCACGGCCGTCCCGCACGGCACGACGCGTCGCGGCGGGGCGCCCAACCTCGGCCCCCGTGCCGCCGCGGGCAACCGCGCGGCGCTGCTGGCGGCCGCCCGCGAGGTCTTCGGCTCCGCCGGGACGGGCGCGCCGCTCAGCGCGGTCGCCAAGCGGGCCGGCGTCGGCCAGGGCAGCCTCTACCGGCACTTCCCGGACCGCCTGGACCTGGTGGTGGCCGTCTTCGAGGAGCAGGTGGTCGCCGTCGAGGAGCTCGCGGCGACCCCGGGTGCCGACCTGGCCGACCTGCTCGGGCTGGTCACGCGGAACGCGATCGACTCGGTGGGCTTCGTCGACCTGGTCCGGTCGCGGGTACCCGCGGACGAGCGGATCGTCGCCCTGGGCGAGCGGGTCGCCGCCGCGCTGGGCACGCGGCTGGCGGACGCGACGGCCGCCGGTGTCGTCCCGGCCGGGATGACGCCGGACGACCTGCTGCTCGCGGTGGCCATGACGGCCGGCGGACTGTCCCAGGCCGAGGGCGAGGACCGGGTGCGCCGCGCGCGGCGTGCCTGGGAGCTGCTCGGCATGGACGTGCGGATCCCCGCGGAGAGCGGCCGCTAGACTGCACCTGGCCGTGACTGGCGAGGGTGGGTCACCACCGGGGAGCGGCCGAGCGACCCGTGATGCGCGCCGCCCGCCTGGGTGCCAGGGTTTTCCACGAAGCTACTTCCGAGGAGAACCGCCATGTCCGGCGCCCCGTCCACCCCTGACGTCCAGCTCACCGACGACTCGCAGCGCCCCGTCCGGCGCGCGCTGCTCAGCGTCTACGACAAGACCGGCCTGATCGAGCTCGCCACCGCGCTGCACGACGCCGGAGTCGAGCTGGTCTCGACCGGCTCCACCGCGTCGAAGATCGCGGACGCGGGCATCCCCGTCACCCCCGTCGAGGACCTCACCGGCTTCCCCGAGTGCCTGGAGGGCCGGGTCAAGACCCTGCACCCGCGCGTGCACGCCGGCATCCTGGCCGACACCCGCAAGCGGGACCACCTGGACCAGCTCGCGCAGCTCGACATCGCGCCGTTCGAGCTCGTCGTCGTCAACCTCTACCCGTTCGCCGCCACCGTCGCCTCGGGCGCCGGGCCGGACGCCGTCGTCGAGCAGATCGACATCGGCGGGCCGTCCATGGTGCGCGCCGCGGCCAAGAACCACCCGTCCGTCGCCGTGGTCGTGGACCCGGCCGCCTACTCGGCCGTGGCGGACGCCGTCCGCGCGGGCGGCTTCACCTACGCCCAGCGCAAGGCGCTTGCCGCGGAGGCCTTCGTGCACACCGCGACGTACGACGTCGCCGTGGCCTCGTGGATGGGCAGCGTCGTGTCGCCCACGGACGAGGTGACGGTCGACGGCGAGCCGCAGCACTCCGGCTTCCCCGCCTGGGTCGGCGGCACCTGGGAGCGGGCCGACGTGCTGCGCTACGGCGAGAACCCGCACCAGCGCGCCGCCCTGTACACCCGCGGCGACGGCGTGACGGGCCTGGCCCAGGCCGAGCAGCTGCACGGGAAGGCCATGAGCTACAACAACTACGTGGACGCCGACGCCGCGTGGCGCGCCGCCTGGGACCACGCCGGCCCCGCCGTCGCGATCATCAAGCACGCGAACCCGTGCGGCATCGCGGTCGGGACCGACATCGCTCAGGCGCACGCCCGGGCGCACGCGACCGACCCGGTCAGCGCGTACGGCGGCGTGATCGCCGCGAACCGCACCGTCACGGCCGACGCGGCGCGGCAGATCGCCCCGGTGTTCACCGAGGTCGTCGTGGCCCCCGGCTTCGAGCCGGAGGCGCTGGAGATCCTCCAGGCCAAGAAGAACATCCGGCTGCTCGTGGTCCCCGAGGCACCGGCCGGCGCCGTCGAGACACGGCCCATCTCCGGCGGGCTGCTCATGCAGGCCACCGACCGGTTCCAGGCCGACGGCGACGCCCCCGAGAACTGGACCCTCGCGACCGGCGAGGCCGCCTCGCCCGAGGTGCTCGCCGACCTCGCGTTCGCGTGGAAGGCCGTGCGCGCCGCCAAGTCGAACGCGATCCTGCTGGCCAAGGACGGCGCGGCCGTCGGCATCGGCATGGGCCAGGTCAACCGCGTGGACTCGTGCCGCCTCTCGGTCGAGCGTGCCAACACCCTGGCCGACGGCGAGTCGGGTCCCGTGGAGCGCGCCCGCGGCGCCGTCGCGGCGTCCGACGCGTTCTTCCCGTTCGCTGACGGTCTCCAGGTGCTGCTCGACGCCGGGGTCACCGCCGTCGTGCAGCCGGGCGGCTCGATCCGCGACGAGGAGGTCGTCAAGGCCGCCGAGGCGGCCGGCGTCACGATGTACCTGACGGGCACGCGGCACTTCGCCCACTGAGGCTGGGCCGGGCTCATCCCCTTCGAGGCCTAAGTTTCTTCGCTTTCGGCAGCCGCAAAGCGAAGAAACTTAGGCCTCGAAGGGGAGTGCTGAACCTGCGACTCCGGCTCAGACGGCGGCGTCCTTGAGCTTGACCGCCGGGTCCAGCGCGCGGTCCAGGTCGACCGTCAGCGGCACCCCGCGGTTCATCAGCTTGCGGACCTGGCCCACCTCGCGCGGGGAGTCGACCAGCAGCACCGCCCGGACGGTCGCCACGCGGTGGCCGTCCGGGGTGCGGCGCGGGTGCCGGTCCAGCGCGTTCTCCAGGTAGAGCGCGGCCCAGCCGCCCGACGCCGTGGGGGTGCCGCGCAGCACCACCTCGTCGAACGGGGACGGCACACCGAACAGCGCCAGGTCGTGCCCGAGCTGCTGCGAGAAGACGTACGGCGCGTGCGACGGGATCGGCGCGAGCCCCAGCCGTTCGCGCACGTGCTCGGGCTCGGCGGCCCGCTCGTCGAGCCCCAGCAGGGCGCGGACGGTGACCTCGGGGTCGTGCAGCGCGGCCGACCAGTGCCCGCCGGGCACCGGCCCGAACACCGGGTGCTCGCGCGTCGCGATATCGCCCACCGCCCAGACGCGACGCAGCGCGTCGAGGTGCAGCCGGCCCGCGGGGTCGGTCGGGGAGTGCAGGCCCGTCAGCCGGCCGGCGCGGTTGACCCGGAGCCCGCCGTTCGACTCCAGCGGCAGGGAGCCGGCCAGCCAGCCCGACGCCGGACGCGCGCCCACGGCGGCCAGCACGAGGTCGGCCTCCAGCACGCGGCCGTCGGCGAGGACGACGCTGCCGCCGGGTTCACCGCCGGCCGGTCCGGGCAGCACCTTCTCGACGGCGACGTCCGTGACCAGCGTGACCCCGGCGGCGTCGTACCACGGCGCCAGCAGGCTGCCCACGCGGCGGCCGAGCTGTCGCTCCAGCGGCACGGGTCCCGCCTCGACGACGGTGACCTGTGCGCCCGCGCCGGCGGCGACGCCCGCGACCTCCGCACCGATCCAGCCGGCGCCGACCACCACGATCCGTGTCCCCGGGACGGCGGCGGCGCGCAGCCGCTCGGCGTCCCCGGCGGTGTGCAGCGTCATGACGGCATCCCAGCCCGCGGGGCGCAGCGGCGCGCTCCCGCAGGCGAGCACCACGGCGTCGGCCACGACGTCGTCGCCCGACGCCGTCCGCACCACCACCTGCTCGCGGTCCACCTCCAGGCGGGTCGCCGGGTCGGCGAGCCGCAGGTCGTCGACGAGGGCGGTGAGGTCGATCCCGAGGTCGTCGGCGAGCCAGACCGGCTCGGTGCGCTTGAGCAGCTCCTTGGACAGCGGCGGGCGGTCGTACGGCGGCAGTCCCTCCGCGCCCAGCACCGTGAGGTGCCCCTCGAAACCATGCTGCCGCAGCGCGGCGGAGGTCTGCGCGCCCGCCAGCCCCGCACCCACGACGACCACGCTGCTGGGGACCTGACCTGGAGTCGACGGCATGGACCTCACGGTAGCTCGCAGGCCGCCAACCTGGGAATGTGCTCTGCGTCAGGTTGCAAGCAGGTCACGGTCCTGCAGAATCGCGACGTTTCGGTTGTACCCTCGTCCCGTGGATCTCAGCGAGATGCGGACTGTCCCTGGCGCACCGGGCGGTGCCACGACCCTTCTCGAGCCGGGCTCGGCGGGAACGGCTACGCTCGACCGCACCGGACGGGCCGACCTGATGACGGCCACCACGACGACCAGCCAGGAGCTCGACCGCAGTGAGCCAGCCAGCGGCGAGGACTCCGACATGAGTCCGGCGGAGCCCCAGCGCAGCAACCTCGCGATCTGGCTCGTCCTCGCCGGCGTGGGTATCTCCGTGCTGCTCGGCATGGTCGCCGGCGCCCGCGCCGGAGCGATCGGCATCGGGGTGGTCCTCGTGGTCTGCGCGATCTTCCGCGCGGTGCTCGACAGCCCTGTCGGGCTCGTCATCCGCACCCGGACCGTCGACATCATCCTGTACGGCGCGACCGCCGTGCTGATCGGCGTCCTCGCCGTGGCGACGCCGAGCATCTGACCTTCCCGGCGGGACTTCCCGGCGAGCGACCTGTGCGTGGCGTGACCGCCGTCAGCGGTCCGCGCCCTTCAGCGAGCCTGTCACGGGCTGCTCCGACTCGACCACGCACAGGATGCGCCGGTCGCCCTCGGCCCAGCTCTCCTCCGACGGCGCGATCGGCCAGTAGAGCAGCTCGGACCGGGCCCACTGCAGTCCCACGTACTTGGTGAACTGCGGGTAGCAGAAGGCGTCGGCGGCGTCCCACAGCGCCTGCTGCGTGGGGGCCTCGCCGTCCTTCGCGAGGCTGTCCTCCGCCGTCGTCTCCGCGTAGATCTCGCCGCCGTGCGCGGTCGTGCAGGGCACCACCGGGATCCGGTACAGCGTGGTCTGGCCCGACGTCGCGGCGGTGTCGATGCAGTCGCCCACCTGCAGGTCGGGGATCTCGGCCCCGGCGGTCGCCGCGGTGTCCGCGTCCGGCGTCGGCTCCTCGGACGGCGCTACCTGCCCGCCGGCCTCCTGCGTCGGCAGCGGTTCCAGGCCGTCGGCCGGGTCGTCGGAGTAGGGGTCCGCGTACGGGTCCGTCGTCGCGTACGGGTCGAGGGTGGGGCTCGGGGACGACGTCGGCGCGGTGAGCGCGGTGCCGTCGTCGGGCAGCGTGATGCCGAGCGGGCCCGCCAGGGCCGGCGGCACGAACGACTTCGCGGTCGAGACCAGCCCGGGCGGCAGCGACGACGCGTAGGTCGGGGCCGCCGCGACGGCGATCCCCAGGCCGACGACGGCGAGCACGCCCACGGTGACCGCGCCCAGGGAGAAGTCGAGGGTGCGCACCGACGACTTCTTCGCGCGGCGCACGTTGCCCGTGCCGTTGGCCTCCGCGGTGCGCATCGAGTGCACGAGCGCGGGGATCGCGAGCGGCCAGAAGAGCAGGAACGCCGCGACCACCCAGCCGGTGCGGGTCGGGTAGGGGAGCTCGTTCGGGTCGGCGTCCTCGTCGCCCCCTGCGGCGGGCCCGGCCTCGTCGACGGTCTTCTCGTCCGGACCGGCCTCGTCGACGGTCTTCTCGTCCGGACCGGCCTCGTCCTCGGCCTGCGCGTCCGTGCCGGGCTCGGCGTCGCGCCGCTTCCTGCGCAAGCCGCCCCATCGCTTACGGGCCTTGCCGGGCTCCTTGCCGGTCGCGTCCGGCTCGGCGTCCTCGGCCGTGTCGTCGCCGTCCGGCCCGTCCACCGACGCCTCGACCGGGTCGGTCGCCGTCGCCTCGGCCTTTGTCTGCTCGGCCGACCCGGCCTCCGTCTCCGTCTTCTCGCCGGCTGGTTCCGTCACCTGCGGATCCGTGCCGTCGGGCTTGCTGGCGGCGCGGGGATTGTGCGTGGTGTCGGCCATGATGCGGGATCGTAGCGGGGGGAGGTTTCGAGGTGGAAGACGGCCACTGTTCCCTACCGGCTCCCGAGCCGACCGGTCAGGGCGGTGTCGGACTCGACGAGGCACGCGATCCGCCGGTCCTGCCCGCGCCAGTCCCACGCGTCGGGGGCCATGTGCCAGTGGTGCAGTCCCGACTGCTCCACCGGAGCCGCGGTCTGGTCCTCGAGCTCGGCGCGGCAGACCTCGTCGGCGTAGTCCGCCATCCACGCGTCGCCCGGGTAGTCCGGATAGCTGCCGTCCTCGTTCTTGGTCAGCACCTTGTCGGCCACGTACGTGATGTCGTACAGCTCGCCGCCGTGCGGCTCGTCGCACGGCACGACGGCGACGGTCCGCACCACGTCGGTCAGGCCGTCGGTGAGGTAGCACTCGCCCTCGCGGAGCTCCCACACGCTGGTCCCGTCGGCCGGGCCCGACCCGGCTCCGTCGTCGGCGGCGTAGCTCGTCGCCGGCTCCGTCCGGTCGGGCTGCGACTCGGCCCAGAAGGCCAGCGCGAAGACCCCCACCATGGTCGCGACCAGCGTCGCGCAGGTGAGCACGATCGCGAACACGAGGGCGGTGATCCCGACCCTGCGTGCTTTCGCTCCCTCCGTGGTGGCCTGCCCACGGTCGCCCGCGGCCAGGGCCGCCGTCGCGCGCTGGGTGTGCGGGTAGGCCGCGATGCCGAACGGCCACCAGGTCAGCAGTGCGACCACGGTCCAGCCCGTTCCGGTGGACGGCTCGGTCACGGGCCGGTGCGCCGGCAGAGGTGTGGCCGGACCGGGTACGCGGGTGCCGGGGCGCAGCGGGAGCGGAGCGTACGGGTCGGGAACGTGGGGCGAGCGGGTCTCGTGGTGCTGTGGCGGCGTGGTCGCCGGCCCGCCCGGCGGTACCAGCGGCGGCAGGTCGTGGTTGCTCATCAGTTGACCTTCAGCTCGAAGACCTGTGGGTGTGCCGAGAACTCACCCTCGACGGGGTACAGCGCCTCGATGAAGCACACGCTCGTGCGGTCGCCCGCCAGCCAGTCCTCCTGGGTGGGCTGGAAGAACCAGACGGGGGAGCTGTCCACGGCTGCTCGCCCCGAGTAGGACTCGTACCGGGACTCGCAGTCGTACCAGAAGTCGTCCTCGAGGGCCGCGGCGCCGGGGAACTCGGTCTGCTGGTGATCGACGACGCCGATCACCAGCCCGTCGTGCGGCCGGCTGCAGGGGATGACGTCGATACCTGCCCAGGGTGAGTCCCAGTCAGGTGTCATGAAGCAGTCGCCGGTCTGCAGGTCGAGCGGGTCCACCGAGATCGGCTCCCGCTCCGGCGCCGCGGGCGTGCGGTACGACTCGGCGACCGGCGCCGCTGCCTCCGTCCTGAGGCCGGCCTGGTCGAGCAGGCCCGGTCCGTAGTGCAGGCCCACCACGACGAGCGTGACGTCGACCGCGAGGGCGAGCACCGTCCAGATCGAGCCGATCAGCACCCCGAGCCGGGCGCGGCCGCGTGCGGTCGCTCCCTCCCGGGTGGCGGTCGCGACGTCGCCGGCGCCGACGGCGCGCGCCGCCCGGTTGGCGGCGAGCACGGCGGCGAGCGCGAGTGGCCAGAAGAGGATCGCGCAGGCGGTGATCCAGCCACGGTGCAGGGGCACCTGAGGAGCTGGTGCGGGGACGGTCACGGCTGATCTCTATCAGGTGATCCGCCACCGTCCGGGTGGCGTGACCGTTTCGTAAGCCGACTTCACCCGCGGGCCCGCCGGGCCCGCGACACCGGGCCTGTACGACGCCGGGGCCGCACCTCCCCCACGGAAGGTGCGGCCCCGGCGTCGTACGGGTGCGGCGAGGGGTCAGGCCTTCTCGTCGCTCTTCTTCTCCGGCTCGGCGGCCGGCTCTGCCTCGACGGTCTTCTCCGCGGACTCGTCCGTGACGGCGGCGGCCGGAGTGGCGGCGACCGGGGCCGACTCCTCGGCGACGACCACGGTCGCCTCGTCGTCCTCGTCGTCGTCCTCGTCGAGCTCGAGCTCCTCGGGCTCGACCGAGGCGAAGGCGCGGTAGAACAGCGCGGCGAGCGCGGCGCCGACCAGCGGGGCCAGCCAGAACAGCCACAGCTGACGGCCGGAGCCGTCGCCGCCCCAGTCGTTCGCGAAGAGCGCGGCGGCGGTGGAACGGGCCGGGTTCATGCCGGCGTTGGTGACGAACCACGACACCAGGGTCAGGGCGGCGATGGCGCTGCCCACCGCGACCGGGGCGTAGGCGATGCGGCTGCGGCGGTCGTTGACGCCCAGGTACACGCCCACGAGGATCGCCGAGATGATGACCTCGACCAGGAGCGCCGGCAGCCAGTCGAACTGGGCCTGGCCCTGCGTCTGCAGGTAGAGCGGGGAGTGCGTCGCGAAGCCGTTGACGGCGGCGTCGAAGGCGTCGGGGGTGTTCTCCTTGCCGAGCAGCGCGAGCAGCGGCTGCGGGACGGTCGCGAACAGCACGGCGGCGGCCAGGATCGCGCCCACGAGCTGCGCGCCCCAGTAGCTGAACATGGCGCTGACCGTGATGCGGCCGCTCAGCCAGGAGCCCAGCGAGATCGCCGGGTTGAAGTGCGCACCCGAGACGCGGCCGACGGTCGCGGCACCCGCGATGTAGGCGAAGGCCCCGCCGAGGGCCACGCCGAGCCCACCCACCGTGTTCAGCGGGCTGTAGACGAGCACCCCCACGATCACGAGCGTCAGCAGGAACGTGCCGAAGGTCTCGGCGAGCAGGCGGGAGAGCAGGCTGGGCGACCGCTCCTCGACCTCGGTGACGCCGCTGGTCGCGGCGAGGTCCTGGGACATGAAGTCTGTTCCTTTCAGTGGCACACCTTCTCGGTGCGCGTCATGGCGGCGTGCAGTGCGATGTCGCGCACATCCTGCCATTACCCGCCTGGGCAAAACCTGAATACGCGCGGGTATTTTCTTCACCGTACCCGGGTACCGGTACCAGGCAAGACACAGATCGGCCCAGGGGCTGGGCGAGGCAGGCCGGTCGATGCAAGAGTGGGGTCATGACTGAACCCGTGAATGTCACCGTCACCGGAGCCGCTGGCCAGATCGGGTATGCGCTCCTCTTTCGCATAGCCGCCGGCGAGATGCTCGGCGCGGACACGCCGGTACGGCTCCGCCTTCTCGAGATCCCGCAGGCCGTCGGCGCCGCGGAGGGCACGGCCATGGAGCTCGACGACTGCGCCTTCCCGAACCTGGCCGGCGTCGACATCTTCGACGACCCGGTCAAGGCGTTCGACGGCGTCGACGTCGCCCTGCTCGTCGGCGCCCGCCCGCGCGGCGCCGGGATGGAGCGCGCCGACCTGCTCGAGGCCAACGGCGGCATCTTCGGCCCCCAGGGCCGGGCGATCAACGACGGCGCCGCCGACGACGTCCGGGTGCTCGTGGTGGGCAACCCCGCCAACACCAACGCGCTCATCGCGGCCTCGAACGCCCCCGACGTGCCGGCCACGCGGTTCACCGCGATGACCCGCCTGGACCACAACCGGGCGCTCTCGCAGGTCGCGGCCAAGACCGGGACCCCGGTCTCCGAGATCAAGCGGCTCACCATCTGGGGCAACCACTCGGCCTCCCAGTACCCCGACCTGTTCCGCGCCGAGGTCGGCGGCCGCCCCGGCGCCGACGTCGCGGGCGACACGGCCTGGCTCACCGACGACTTCATCCCGACCGTCGCCAAGCGCGGCGCCGCGATCATCCAGGCGCGCGGGGCGTCGTCGGCGGCGTCGGCGGCCAACGCGGCGATCGCGCACGTGCGCGACTGGACGCACGGCACCCCCGAGGGCGACTGGACCTCGGCCGGTATCTGGTCCTCCGGCGAGTACGGCGTGCCCCAGGGGCTCGTCTCGTCGTTCCCCGTGACGTCCGACGGCACGGGGGAGTGGAAGATCGTCGAGGGTCTCGACATCGACGAGTTCTCCCGCAGCCGGATCGACGCCAGCGTGGCGGAGCTCGCCGAGGAGCGCGACGCCGTCCGGGCGCTCGGTCTGATCTGACCCGGCCCGTCAGCCCGCCCACTACCGACGAAGGGGGACGCCGCTTGCTCGGCCGCGCTTTCGGATGGTTCTGGGCGGGCGAGGCCGTGTCCGAGCTGGGCACGTACGTCACGACCGTCGCGCTCCAGGTGCTCGTCGTCGTCACGCTCGGGGCGAGCGCCACCGAGCTGGGCGTCGTCAACGCGGCCCGCTGGGTCCCGTACCTCGTCCTCGGCCTCGTCCTGGGTGCGGTGGTGGACCGCTGGCGGCGCCGGCCGCTCCTGATCACCACCGACCTGATCCGAGGGCTCCTGCTCGGTTCAGTGCCCGTGCTCTGGTGGGCCGGGGCGCTGAACATTCCCGTGCTCGCCGGGTTGATGGTGGTGCTCGGCCTGGCCGCGCTGCTCAACGACGCCGCGTCGCAGTCGTTCGTACCCCGCCTCGTACCCCGCGGTTCCCTGGTCCGCGCCAATGCCCGGCTCGACCAGACGGGCGCCGTCGCCCAGGCGTCCGGGCCGGCTGTCGGCGGCGCGCTGACGACGGCGCTCGGCGCGCCGCTCGCCGTGCTCGTCGACGCCGCCACCTACCTGTTCGCCGCGTTCGCCGTCTGGCGGGCGAGGGTGCCCGAGCCAGGTCCGGTACGCACCACGCCGCACGCTGCACGCGACCCGTGGGGTGCGGTCGGTCGCCTGCGCGACGACGTCCGCGAAGGCCTGCGCTGGGTGTACCGGCACACCATGCTCGCGCCGCTGGCCCTGGCGACCCACGGCTGGTTCCTCTGCAACGGCATCGTCACCACGGTGCTGGCCCCGTTCGCGCTCGTCGGGCTGGGGCTGTCGGCCTTCCAGCTCGGGCTGGCGCTCGCTGCGGCGGGCGTGGCCGGGCTGGTCGGCGCCCTGTTCTCGGAGCGGGTGGGCCGGGCCTGGGGAGCCGGGCGCACGGTGATCGCCGCGCGGGCCGCGATGCCCCTCGCCTGGGGAGTCGTCGCGCTCGCGCCGGCAGCGCCGCCGTCGTCGGGCGGACCTGGTACGACGTCGGCCTGGCTGACGGTGGCGAGCATCGCCGTCGGGCAGGCGCTCTACGGGCTGGCGACCGGGCTCGAGAACGCGAACGAGATGGGCTACCGCCAGGCGGTGACGCCCGACCACCTCCAGGCGCGGACCAACACGACGATCCGTAGCGTGAACCGCGCCATGCTCGTGATCGGTGCGCCGCTGGGCGGGCTGCTCGCGGATCATCTCGGCTACCGCCCGGCGCTGTGGTGGGGCGTGGCGGGATTCACGCTTGCCGCAGTACTCCTGGGGGTCTCGCGATTCAGGACCGCACGACACCCTCAGGTATCTTGATATCGAGAGATCGGCACATTCCAACACCCGGGGAGTCAGCCACACCCATGTCCAAGATCATCTATACCCACACGGACGAGGCCCCGCTTCTGGCGACGTACTCGTTCCTGCCGATCGTCTCGGCGTACGCGGCCAAGGCCGGTGTGGACGTCGAGACCCGTGACATCTCGCTCGCCGGCCGCATCATCGCCCAGTTCCCCGAGCGGCTCACGGAAGAGCAGCGCCAGGCGGACGCGCTCGCCGAGCTGGGCGAGCTGGCGAACGACCCGTCGGCCAACATCATCAAGCTGCCGAACATCTCGGCGTCGGTGCCGCAGCTCAAGGCGGCCGTCGCCGAGCTCCAGGCCCTCGGCTACGACCTGCCGGACTTCCCGGAGAGCGTCGAGACCGACGAGCAGAAGGACGCACGCGAGCGCTACGGCCGCGTCATGGGCTCCGCCGTGAACCCGGTGCTGCGCCAGGGCAACTCCGACCGTCGCGCCCCCGCCTCGGTCAAGAACTATGCCAAGGCGCACCCGCACCGCATGGGCGCCTGGGCGGCCGACTCGAAGACCAACGTCGCGACCATGGGTCACGACGACTTCTTCTCCAACGAGAAGTCCGTGATCGTCGAGGCCGACGACACGCTGCGTATCGAGCACGTCGCCGCCGACGGCACCGTGACCGTGCTCAAGGAGTCGCTGCCCGTGCTCGCCGGCGAGGTCGTCGACGGCACGTTCCTCGACGCCGCCGAGCTCGACGCGTTCCTCGCGGAGTCGATCGAGCGGGCCAAGGCCGAGGGCGTGCTGTTCTCCGTGCACCTCAAGGCCACGATGATGAAGGTCTCGGACCCGATCATCTTCGGCCACGTGGTCCGCGCGTTCTTCAAGCCGGTCTTCGACAAGTACGGCCAGGACCTCGCCGCCGCCGGCCTGTCGGCGAACGACGGCCTGGGCGGCATCTTCGCCGGCCTCGAGTCGCTGCCGAACGGCGCCGAGATCCGCGCCGCGTTCGACGCCGCGCTGGCCGACGGCCCGAAGATGGCCATGGTGAACTCCGACAAGGGCATCACCAACCTGCACGTCCCGTCCGACGTCATCGTCGACGCCTCGATGCCCGCCATGATCCGCATCGGCGGCCACATGTGGGGCCCGGACGGCGAGGAGGCCGACACCCTCGCGGTGATCCCCGACTCCTCCTACGCCGGGATCTACCAGACCGTCATCGACGACTGCCGCGCCAACGGCGCCCTCGACCCGGCCACGATGGGCTCCGTGCCCAACGTCGGCCTCATGGCGAAGGCGGCCGAGGAGTACGGCTCGCACGACAAGACGTTCGAGATCGCGACGGACGGCACCGTCCGCGTCGTCGACGGCGCCGGCAACGTGCTGATCGAGCACGCGGTCCGTGCGGGCGACATCTGGCGCGCGTGCCAGACCAAGGACGCGTCGATCCGCGACTGGATCAAGCTGGCCGTCACCCGCGCCCGGCTGTCCGAGACGCCCGCCGTGTTCTGGCTCAACTCGCGCCGCGCGCACGACGCGAACCTGATCCAGAAGCTGGAGCAGTACCTGCCGGAGCACGACACCGACGGCCTCGAGCTGCACGTCATGGACCCGGCGGAGGCGACGGCGTTCTCGCTCGCGCGCATCCGCCAGGGCCTGGACACCATCTCGGTGACCGGCAACGTGCTGCGCGACTACAACACCGACCTGTTCCCGATCCTCGAGGTCGGCACGTCGGCGAAGATGCTCTCGATCGTGCCGCTGATGAACGGTGGCGGCCTGTTCGAGACCGGCGCCGGCGGCTCCGCGCCCAAGCACGTGCAGCAGCTCGTCGAGGAGGACTACCTGCGCTGGGACTCGCTCGGTGAGTTCTTCGCGCTGGCCGCGTCCTTCGAGCACCTCGCGGTGACCGAGGGCAACGCCCGGGCCCAGGTCCTGGCCGACACCCTCGACCGCGCCACCGGCACCTTCCTCAACGAGGACCGCTCCCCGGGCCGCCGCCTCGGCACCATCGACAACCGCGGCTCGCACTTCTACCTGGCCCTCTACTGGGCCCAGGAGCTGGCCGGGCAGCCCGACGACGCCGAGCTGGCGGCCACGTTCAAGCCCCTCGCCGAGGCTCTGGCCGGCGGCGAGCAGGCCATCGTGGAGGAGCTGCTCGCGGTCCAGGGCAAGCCGGCCGACATCGGCGGCTACTACCGCCCCGACGGCGCCAAGGCGACCGCCGTGATGCGCCCGAGCACCACCTTCAACGAGGCGCTCGCGTCGCTCTGACGCCCGCCCCCTCGTCCGTGAAAGACCCTCAGGTCACCCCGGTGACCTGAGGGTCTCTCGCGTCGGAGTGACCTTGGTCGCTCCTGTGGAAAAAGAGGCGGGGAGTGTCGGTGCCTGGACGTAGCCTCAGGAAACGATGATCGACGCACCCCGCACCCCCGAGACCACGCCCGTTCCCGAGGCGTCGCCTCGTCCTGCGCCGATGCCGAGCGACCCGGCCCGCCGGCTCGACTGGCGCCGGCTGCGCGGCCCGGCCGCCGTCGTCGCGCTGCTCGCGCTCACCGCGGGCGCCGTCGGCCTGGCGCTCGGCACCGTCGCGGCCGGCCGGCTGGCCGCCGACGCGACCGTCGTCGGGCTGGTCCTGCTCGCCGTGTGCGTGGTCGGCGGTGCGGTGTTCGACGGCGTCGGCCAGGTGACCTGGGCGAGCGTCGTGGACCGCGCCGAGGGCAAGCTCCGCAGCGACCTGCTCAGCGCCGCCCTGCGGCAGCCGCTCGCCACGCTCTCCGAGCAGGCGGTCGGCGAGGTACTCGACCGGGTCGACGACGACACGCACGCCGTCGGCACCCTCGTGCGCCGCCAGCTCTGGGGCGCCGGCCGCACCGTGGTCGGCGTCGTCCCGATGTGGATCATCGCGGGCATCACCTGGTGGCCCGCCTGGCTGCTGTTCCCCGTGCTGGGTGGCATCGTCGCCCTGCTCACCCGGCCGCTGCTCGGCGAGATCGCGCGCCGCAAGGTGATCGAGGAGGCCGCCTGGACCGACCATGCCGCCGCCTTCGAGGAGGCGGTCGCCGCGCGGAACGACCTGCGCACCAGCCTCGGCCAGGCGTTCGCCGTGCGGCGCCTCGCGCAGCTCTCGGCGATGGTCCACGAGAAGTTCCGCGCCGTGGTGCGCGTCGAGGAGCGCCTGCTGCGGCGGGCCGGCCTCGTGATGTACGCGCTGCTCGCCGGTACCGCGGTCACCTGCGCGGTCGTGGCCGCCGGCGGTGGCCTGTCGGTGGAGCAGCTCGTCACACTGTTCCTGGTCACCGCGATGTTCGTGGGGCAGATGGACAACCTGGTGCACCACCTGCCCGACATCCAGGAGGGCCTCGGCGCGGTGCTGCGCATCCGCCAGATGCTGGAGGTCGAGCCGGAGCCCGAGGGCGGCGAGGACCTCCCCGAGGGGCCACTGGGCCTCGAGCTGCGTGACCTGACCTTCGCCTACGACGAGGGCACGTTCGCCCTGAGCGGTGTGGACCTGCTGGTCCCCGCCGGTGAGACCGTGGCCCTCGTGGGCCGCACCGGCTCCGGCAAGTCGACGCTGGCCGCGCTGCTGTCGCGCGCCGTCGAGCCGGAGCGGGGGTCGGTGTTCCTCGGCGGTGCCGACGTGCGTGACCTGGACCTGCAGAAGCTGCGCGGCGCCGTGGGCGTGGTCACCCAGCGCACGGAGATCATCGCCGGCACGCTCGCGGAGAACATCGCGCTGTTCGCCGACGTGCCGCGTGCCGACATCGAGGCGGCGGTCCGCGAGCTCGGCCTGACCGACTGGACCGCCGGCCTGCCCGATGGCCTCGACACGCTCCTCGGCCCCGGCGGCACCACGCTGTCCGCAGGGGAGGAGCAGCTCGTCGCGTTCGCGCGGCTGCTGGTGCGGCACGTGCAGCTCGTCGTGCTCGACGAGGCCACGGCGCGCATGGACCCGCTCACCGAGGCCCGCGTGGTCGCGGCGTCCGACCGGCTGCTCAGCGGGCGTACCGGCGTGCTCATCGCGCACCGGCTCGGCACCATCGAGCGGGCCGGCCTGGTGGCGGTGCTCGACCACGGCCGTGTCGTGCAGCAGGGCCCCCGGGCCCGGCTCGCCCGCACGCCCGGACCGTTCCGCTCGCTGCTGGAGGCCGGCGCGAGCGACGGGTCGCTGGACGAGCCGGCGGCCGAGCCCACCCTGGCCGTCGCCGCGGAGGCGCGCGCAGGCACGACCGACACGGTCGCGCCCGACGCCGAATCCGCCACCCCCGACGCCGTCGGCGGCCGCCGACGGACCGGCACCCCGCCCGACCTGACCCCGCCCGGGGACGGCCCGAGCCTCGCGCGCGGCGTGCTGCACGCGCTGTTCGTCCGCCCCCGGTGGGGCATCTTCGGCGCGGTCCTGTTCCTGCTGGCCAGCCTCGTCGCGGCGCAGGGCGCCGTGAGCGGGTTCCTGTGGGGCCGCACGGTCGAGGTCGTCGGCACCGGCGAGCTGCCCGTCGGTCTGCTGGTCGCGCTCGCCGTGCTGCTGCTCCTGCAGCCGCTGTTCATCTCCCGCGCGCTGGGCGTGTACCCGCGCTGGTGGGTCGAGGTGCTGCTGCGCATCCGGATGTCGGTCATGCACGGGCAGACCCGGCAGTACCGGCTGCCCGCCACGCCGCCCGGCGAGGTGGTGGCCCGGTCCATGGACGCCGACCGGTTCGTGCGGTACGCCGACCGCTGGGTCGACTTCGTCAACGGCCTCGCGATCGTGGCGGTCACGGCCCTGATCAGCGGCACCTGGACCGCCGGCGCCGTGCTGCTCGCGGTCATGGTGGTCTCTGCCGCGGCCTCGGCCATCGGCCGGCCCATCGCGGGCCGCTCGGCTGCCGGGTCCTCGGCGGCCCGGGCGCGGTTCGGCCGTGCCCTCGTCTCGGCGCTCGACTCGGCGCGCACGGTGAAGCTCGCCGCCCGCACGCCCGACGTGCGTCGACACCTCGGCGAGGTGGACTCGGGGCGCGTCAAGGCCGCGATCTTCGAGCACCGGGTGCAGGCGGTGCTGGACTCGGTGCCGCTGGTGACCCTCTACATCGGCGTCGTCGTCGCCTGGGGGTTCCTGCTGACGAACCGGTGGGACCTGGCCACGACGCTGCTCGTCGCCAACGCCGTGACCGGCTTCGCCTGGTTCGGCGTCGTGGCGGGCGCCGTGGTCACCGAGGCACCCGGTACCCGCGCCTGGCAGGTCGCGACCGCCCGGTTCGCAGGCGGCACCGACCTGGTCTCGCGGCAGCAGGGCGTGGACCTCGTGCGGGGTGCCGCCCCCGCGCCGGAGCCGTCGCCCCGCGAGCCCCTGGACCGCCTGGAGCTGCGCGGCCTCACGGCGGTGCACGACGACGGCACGATCGGCGTCTCCGACGTCGACCTGGAGGTCCGCCGGGGCGAGCTCGTGCTGTTGCTCGGCCAGGTCGGCTCGGGCAAGTCGTCGCTGCTCTCGGCCCTGGCAGGGCTCATGGAGCACACCGGCCACGTCCGGTGGAACGGCACCGAGGTGACCGACGCCCAGGCGTTCCTGCGCCCGGGCCAGGTGGCGCACGTGGCCCAGGTGCCGCGCGTGCTGTCGGGCTCGTTCTCGGACAACGTGCAGCTCGACCATGCCCGCGACATCGACGGCCCGGTCCGAGGCGCGCGTCTCGAGCAGGACATGCGCGACGCCGGCGGCCCGCACGCCCTCGTGGGGCACCGCGGCGTGCGGCTGTCCGGCGGTCAGGTGCAGCGGCTCGCGCTGGCGCGGGCGCTGGCGGCGGACACCGAGCTGCTGCTGGCCGACGACGTCTCCAGCGCCCTGGACGCCTCGACCGAGATCGAGCTGTGGGCCGCCCTGCGCGAGCGGGGTACCACGGTGGTCGGCGCGACCTCCAAGCGCGCGGCCCTCGCCCGCGCCGACCGGGTGGTCGTGCTGGTCGACGGCGCGGTGGCCGACGTCGGCCCGTGGGCGGGCCTCGCCCCGCGCTGGAACCACCTCGCGGGCTGATCACCTCGCGGACCCTACGGCGGGCGGGCAGACTCGTTGCCGAACGGGCGATGAGTCAGCCCGCCCGCCGTCGTCGGACCGGGGAGAGCCGCGGTGCGGCACCGACCGAGGAGATTCCCCCATGGCGAAGATCGTGTCCAGCCTGTTCATGGCGCTCGACGGCGTCGTCGAGCCGGACAAGGGCAACTGGCACTTCCCGTACTTCAACGACGAGCTCGGCGCCGCGGTCGACGAGACGCACGACACCGACGTCTTCCTGTTCGGGCGGGTCACCTACGACTCGTTCGCCGGTGCCTGGCCCGAGCGTGAGGCGGCGGGTGGCGAGGACGCCGGGTTCGCCAAGCGGATCGGCGACATCCGCAAGATCGTCGGGTCCCGCAGCCCGCTCGAGCTCACCTGGCGCAACTCCGAGCAGCTCCAGGGTGACCTGGTCGAGGCCGTCACCGCGCTGAAGGACGACCCGTCGATCCAGAAGATCGGCCTGTCCGGCTCGATCTCGGTGGTACGCCAGCTCCTCGACGCCGGCCTGCTCGACGAGCTGCACCTGTTCGTGCACCCGGCCACCGCGGGCGGGGGCCTCAAGCTGTTCCGGGACGGCGACCCGTCCCGGCCCATGAAGCTCCTGTCGGCCACGCCCTTTCGCACAGGTCTGCTGCACCTGGTTTACACGCCGGACCCGAACCCGCCGACGGGCGGCTACGCGGAGGCTGTGGGGCAGCTCCCCGACGAGTGACCGCGCGGGGCCGCCGTCAGCGCGGCGGCTCCGCCCGGTGCGGCAGCACGAAGACCAGCAGGAACGCCACCACGGCAAGGCTTGCGCTGGTCGCCATCGCCAGTGTCGCGCCGTGGGCGAAGACGTCGGCGACCACCTCCGGCGTCGGGCGGCCGGGCGGGAAGGTCAGGGCTCCGAAGAGCACCGAGCCGACCACGGCGATGCCGGCCGCCGAGCCGATCCGCTGCATGGTGCCGATCACGCCGGACGCCGCCCCGGCCTCGTCGCGGTCCACCGTCGCGACGATGAACTGGGCGTTCGGCGCGATGAACAGGCCGCTGCCGATGCCGCCGATCAGGAGCGGTCCGGCGAGATGCCAGTGGGTCAGGTCGCCGGTCGGCACCAGCCAGAGCACGAGCCACACCGAGACCAGGCTGACGGCGACCATGCCGGTGCCGATCACGAGCACGGTCCGGCCCAGGCGGTGAGACAGCCGCTCGCTCTGTGACGCGCCGGCGATCGAGCCGATGGCGAAGGGCACCGACACCAGGCCGGAGGCCAGCGCCGAGTGGCCCAGCCCGGACTGCCAGAAGATCGAGATGGTGAAGAAGATGCTGGTGAACGCGGCGAAGTAGACCAGCGCGAGAATCACGCCGCCCGTGAACGCGGGGTGCGAGAACAGGTGCGGCGGCACCAGCGGGCTGCCGTTGCGGGCCGCGACCCGGCGCTCCCAGAACGCGAAGGCGACGAGCAGCAGCAGGCCGCCCACCAGCGACGTGAAGGTCCACCACGGCCAGCCGGCGTCCTCGCCCTCGATGAGCGGCACCAGGATCGCGACCAGCGCCACCGAGACCAGCAGCAGCCCGAAGAGGTCGACGCCGCGTGCGGCACCCCCGACCACGATCCGGGGCAGCAGGGCGATCGCGGCGGCCACGGCGATCACGCCGAACGGCAGGTTGACGAAGAAGATGGACCGCCAGCCCTCGTTCTCGCCGAACGCCTCGATGAGCAGGCCCCCGACGATCGGCCCGAGCGCCGTCGAGAAGCCGATGGCCGCGCCCATCACCGCGAACGCCTTGCCGCGGGTGCGGCCGGTGAACATGAGCTGGATGAGCGCCGTGACCGCCGGGAAGAAGATGCCGCCGCACAGGCCCTGGACCACGCGCGCGACGATCAGCTCGGTGGCCCCTGCGGCCAGACCGCACCAGAGGCTGGCGAGCGTGAACCCGGCCAGGCCCACGATGAACACCCACTTGTGGCCCACGCGGTCGCCCACCCGGCCGGCGGGGATCAGGGCCAGGCCGTAGGCCAGGGCGTACCCGGAGATGATCCAGGAGAGCGTGCCCTCCGAGGCGTCCAGCGAGAGCCGGATGGTCGGCAGCGCGACGTTGACGATGGTCGTGTCCAGCAGGGCCATCGAGACGCCGAGGATGAGCACTGCGAGGGCGATCCAGGAGCTGCGGGGCGGTGCGTCAGGGGTGTTGTCCGCGGCCGCGGGCACTGGGGAGGTGGTCACAGCTACGAGCCTAGGGTGGCGTCATGGAACTGACCTTTCGTGAGGCGGCCCTGGCCGACCTCGAACGTGTCGTCGAGCTCATCGCCGACGACGCCGTGGCCGCCACCCGCACCGGCACCTACGGCGCGCCCCACGTCGCGGCCTTCGAGGCCATCGCGGCGAGCCCGGACAACGAGCTGGTCGTCGCCGAGTCCGGCGGCGAGGTGATCGGCGTCATGCAGCTGACGTTCATCCCCGGCATCTCCCGCAACGGTGCCTCCCGGCTCCTGGTCGAGGCCGTCCGGGTGGACAAGGCGTACCGCGGCCAGGGCATCGGCCGCCTCCTGATGGAGCACGCCCACGAGCGCGGCCGTGAGCGCGGCTGCGTGCTGGCCCAGCTCACCTCGGACAAGCAGCGGCCCGACGCGCACCGGTTCTACCGCAACCTCGGCTACGAGCAGTCGCACGAGGGGTTCAAGCTGCCGCTCTGATCCCACCCGGCCCCACTCTTGCTGCAACGTTCTGCAAGCGTTACAGTCGCGCTCGGATCACATTTCGGGGTGTTCCGGACGACGAAGGGGTCATCCATGTCACGCACCGCGCGCCCGCGCTCCGTACAGGTCGGCGCGGCCGCCCTTGCCGCCGCCCTGGTGGCGACGGCGGGCCTGGCCGTATCGCAGCCGGCTGCCGCCCAGGACCGCACCGCCGCCCTGGTCGGCAGCCTGCAGGACGAGCTCGGCTGCGCCGCCGACTGGGACCCGGCGTGCGCCGACACGGAGCTCGTCGCCCAGGGCGACGGGACCTTCGTGGCCGAGTTCGAGCTCCCCGCGGGCACCTACGAGTACAAGGTCGCCCTGGACGACGCGTGGGACGAGTCGTACGGGCGCGACGGCGGCTCCGAGAACGCGCCCCTGCACCTGGCCGGACCCGCGACGGTTCGCGTCACCTACGACGACACGACCCACCGCACCGCCCTGACGCCGCTCGGCCTGGCCGGGGACTACACGGAGGCCGACGACGCCCTGGTGCACGACCCCGTGCGCCAGCCGGGCGGCGACGAGCGCTTCTACTTCGTGATGACCGACCGGTTCGCCAACGGCGACCCGGCCAACGACACCGGCGGGCTGGACGGCGACCGGCTCACGACCGGCTTCGACCCGGCCGACAAGGGCTTCTACCAGGGCGGCGACCTCGCCGGCCTGCGGCAGAACCTCGACTACATCGAGGACCTGGGTACCACTGCGATCTGGCTCACCCCGAGCTTCCTGAACCGCCCCGTGCAGGGCTCCGGCAACGACGTCAGCGCCGGCTACCACGGCTACTGGATCACCGACTTCACGCGGATCGACCCGCACCTGGGCACCAACGCCGAGCTCGAGGCGCTGATCGACGACGCCCACGCGCGGGGCCTCAAGGTCTACTTCGACGTCATCACCAACCACACGGCCGACGTCGTCGACTACACCGAGGGCGCCTACGACTACGTGGACCAGGCGACCGCCCCGTACCGGGACGCCGAGGGCAACCCGTTCGACCCCGCCGACTTCGCGGGCACGGGCGACTTCCCCGAGCTCGACGCCGCCACGAGCTTCCCGTACACCCCCGTGGTCGACCCGGCCGACCAGGACGTCAAGGTCCCGGCCTGGCTCAACGACCCGACGCTCTACCACAACCGGGGCAACTCGACGTGGTCCGGGGAGTCGGTCACGTACGGCGACTTCAGCGGCCTGGACGACCTCATGACCGAGCACCCGCGCGTGGTGGACGGCTTCGAGGAGATCTACAAGACGTGGATCGACCTGGGCATCGACGGGTTCCGCATCGACACGGTCAAGCACGTGAACTTCGAGTTCTGGGAGGAGTGGTCCACCGAGATCGCCGAGTACGCCCGCGCGCAGGGCAAGGACGAGTTCTTCACCTTCGGCGAGGTGTACGACGCCGACGCCGCCAAGACCTCCCCGTACGTGCGCCGCACCGACATGAGCTCCGTGCTCGACTTCTCGTTCCAGTCGGCGGCCACGAGCTACGCCAGCGGCAACAGCGCCCGCCGCCTGGCCGACCTGTACGCGTCCGACGATCTGTACACCACCCCGCACAGCAGCGCGTCCGCCCTGCCCACGTTCCTCGGCAACCACGACATGGGCCGCGTCGGCTACATGCTCGCGGGCGCCGAGAACCCGCTCGAGCGCGACGAGCTGGCGCACGAGCTGATGTACCTCACCCGTGGTCAGCCGGTCGTCTACTACGGCGACGAGCAGGGCTTCGCGGGCACCGGCGGTGACAAGGACGCCCGCCAGACCCTGTTCGCGACCCAGGTCGACGAGTACGCCGACCAGCCGCTGGTCACCGGTGAGCGGGCCGGCAGCGTGGACCGGTACGCCACCGACGCGCCGCTCTACGAGCACATCGCCGCCCTGGCCGACCTCCGTGCGGAGCACCCGGCCCTGGCGACCGGCGCACAGATCGAGCGCTACGCCGAGGACGGAGCCGGTGTCTACGCGTTCTCCCGCGTCGACCGCGAGGAGAAGATCGAGTACGTCGTCGCCGCCAACAACGCCGCGCAGGAGCGCACGGTCACCCTCGACACGCTCACCCCGGGCGGCGCCTTCGCGCCGCTGTACGGCACCGCCGCCCCGGTCACGGCCGACGCCGCCGGCGCGGTCACGCTGACCGTCCCGGCGCGCTCCGCCGTCGTGCTGGTCGCCGACCGCACCGTGGGCGCGGACTCCGCGGGCACCGTCACCGTGGTCCCGGGCACCAGCGCCCGTCCGGGCGCCGCTCTCTCCGGCGTCGCACCGGTCGCCGCCGGCATCGACGACGCCTGGGCCGAGACCTCCTTCGCCTGGCGCGCCGTGGGCACCGACGAGTGGCACGACCTCGGCACCGCCGAGGACACCTCGCCGCGCGTGTTCCACGACGTCGCCACCGAGGCGGACCTCCCGGAGGGCACCCTCGTCGAGTACCGCGCGGTCACCCGGGACGCCGACGGCGACCGGGCCGCGGCCAGCTCCTACGCGTCGGTCGGTGTGGACGTCAGCGGCGTCGTCGACGACCCCACCGACCCCGACGTCGACCTGGTCACCGTGCCCGGCTCGCACAACAGCGAGATGGGCTGCGCCGGGGACTGGACGCCGGACTGCGAGGCCGCGCGCCTCACCCTTGCCGACGACGGCACCTACACCGGCACGTTCGAGCTGCCCGCCGGCTCCTACGAGTTCAAGGTGGCGCTGAACGGCTCCTGGGCCGAGAACTACGGCGCCGACGGCGTGCGGGACGGCGCCAACGTCGCCTACTCGACGGGCGGCGGTCCGGTGACCTTCACGTGGGACCCGGAGACCAAGGTGCCGTCCGTGCGGGTCGGCACCCCGGGCACACCCGGCGAGGGGCAGCAGGCCGCGCACTGGGTGCGCCAAGGGCTGGTCCTGGTCCCGGCCGCCGGCTTCGGCTCCGGGGACACCTGGGCCCTGGAGACAGAGACGGGGTCGTACCCGCTGGTCCCGGCCGGCGGCACGGGCGACGTGCCCGCGGACGTCGCCGAGGACTTCCCCCACCTGGCCGGCCACCTCGCCCTGGAGGCCGAGGGCCTGACCCGGGCCGAGGCGACGTCGGCCCTGACCGGGGCGCTGCGCCTGACCCGGCACGACGGCGAGACCCTGACCGCCGCCACCGGCGTGCAGATCCCGGGGGTGCTGGACGACCTGTTCGCGACCGACCGCGCCCTGGGCGTGACCTGGCAGGGCGGCAGAAAGGCCTCGTTCGCGCTCTGGGCGCCCACCGCCCGCACCGTGACGCTGCAGGCCTGGCCCGCCGGCCGGTCGCCGGCCGCCGAGCCGCGTACCTACGCGATGTCCCGGCAGCGGGACGGCGCCTGGACGCTCGACGGCGGCCGCGCCGATCGCCGGCTCGACTGGCAGGGCGCCCGCTACCGCTACGCCGTCGAGGTGTACGTGCCGAGCACGGGCCAGATCGAGACCAACGTGGTGACCGACCCCTACTCGGTGGGCCTCACGCTGAACTCGACGCACTCGGTCGCGCTCGACCTCGACGACAGGGCGTGGCAGCCCAGGGTCTGGCGGAACACGCCCGCGCCGCGCGTGGAGCGCGCCGTGGACCAGACCATCTACGAGCTCCACGTGCGCGACTTCTCCAGCTCTGACGAGACCGTGCCCGCGCGTCTCCGCGGCACCTACGGCGCGTTCGGGGTGAAGGGCTCCGACGGCATGAAGCACCTGCGCTCGCTCGCCGACGCCGGGCTGACCACCGTGCACCTGCTGCCCACGTTCGACATCGCGACGATCCCCGAGGACCGTGCCGACCAGGCCACGACCGGCGACCTGTCCGGGTTCGCGCCCGACGGCACGGAGCAGCAGGCCGCCGTCGCCGAGGTGCAGGGGAGCGACGCCTTCAACTGGGGCTACGACCCGTACCACTTCATGGCCCCCGAGGGCTCCTACGCGGTCGAGGCCGACGGCGGCGCCCGCGTGGCCGAGTTCCGCTCGATGGTCGGCAACCTGCACGGCGCCGGTCTGCAGGTGGTGCTCGACCAGGTGTTCAACCACACCGCGGCGTCGGGCCAGGACCCGAGGTCGGTGCTGGACCGCGTCGTACCCGGCTACTACCACCGGCAGAACGCGACCTCGGGCGCCGTCGAGACCAGCACCTGTTGCCAGAACGTCGCCACCGAGCACGCCATGGCGAGCAGGCTGATGGTGGACTCCGTGGTCACCTGGGCCCGCGACTACCACGTGGACGGGTTCCGGTTCGACCTGATGGGGCACCACTCCCGCGCGAACATGGAGGCCGTCCGGGCGGGGCTCGACGCGCTCACCCCGCGCCGGGACGGCATCGACGGCAAGAGCGTGTACCTGTACGGCGAGGGCTGGGACTTCGGCGAGGTCGCGGGCAACGCCCGGTTCGAGCAGGCCACGCAGGGCCAGCTCGGCGGCACCGGCATCGGCACCTTCAGCGACCGTCTGCGCGACGCCGTCCACGGCGGCTCGCCGGTCGACGGGTCGTCCCTGTTCACGCAGGGCTTCGGCACCGGTCTGTTCACCGACCCGAACGGGCGGGACGCGCGGCTCGAGGACCCGGCGTCGGTCAACGACGGCGGCGACGACGAGGCGGCGGACCTGGCCCACCAGACCGACCTGGTCAAGCTCGGGCTGGCCGGCAACCTGCGGTCCTTCGAGGTCACGACCGCGTCGGGGGAGCGGGTCCGGGGCGACGAGCTCGACTACCGGGGCGCGCCCGCCGGCTACGCGGACTCGCCGGAGGAGGTCGTCACGTACGTCGACGCCCACGACAACGAGACGCTGTTCGACCTGCTGACGCTCAAGCTGCCGGCGGACACGTCGATGACCGACCGCGTCCGGATGAACACGGTCTCGCTGGCCACGGCAGCGCTGTCGCAGTCGCCGTCGTTCTGGCACGCGGGCACCGACCTGCTGCGCTCGAAGTCCCTGGACCGCAACTCGTTCGACTCCGGCGACTGGTTCAACACCATCGACTGGTCGGGTCAGGACAACGGGTTCGGGCGCGGTCTGCCGATGGCGGCCGACAACGAGGACAAGTGGCCGTACCAGCGGCCCCTGCTCGCCGACGCCGCGCTCAAGCCGGACGCCGACGACATCGGGTTCTCCGCCGCCCAGGCGCGCGAGCTGCTGGAGCTGCGGCACTCGACCGAGCTGTTCCGGCTGGGCTCCGCGGACCTGATCGAGCAGAAGGTGACGTTCCCGGGTTCCGGGCCGGACGCCGTCCCCGGCGTCATCACGATGTCGGTCGACGACCGGGCGGGCCGGACCGACGCCGACCGCAAGCTGGACGGCGTGCTGGTGGTGTTCAACGCGTCGCCGGACGAGGCCACGGTCGAGGTGCCGGAGCTGGCCGGCCGCGACTACGCGCTGTCGCCCGTGCAAGCGCGCGGGGCGGACCCGGTGGTGCGGGACACCACGTGGAACCACGCCGCCGGCACGGTCACGGTCCCGCCTCGCACGGTGGCGGTCCTGACGGACCCCCGCGGCTGAGCGGCGGCTCACCAGGCGGGGGGGGGGGGGGGCCCCCCCCCCGGGGGGGGGCGGCCCCCCCCCCCCCCCCCCCCCCCCCCCCCCCCCCCGCCCCCGCGGGGGGGGGGGGCGCGGGCCCGCGGGGGGGGGGGGGGGGGTTTTGGGGGGGGGGGGGGGGGGGCGGCGGGGGGGGGGGGGGGGGGGGGGGGGGGGGGGGGGGGGGCCCCCCCCCGGGGGGGGGGGCCCCCCCCCCGCCTGCTGAGCACCCGCTCAGGTGTCTCCCCTGAACAGTGACGGGTGACAGCGCTGACAACTGTTCGGCGGTGGACCTTGACTCGGGCCCGCCGGGGGTGAATCGTGTGCGTCAGTTGGCCCGGCGGTGTTGCCGGGTTCGCACGACGCAAGGGAGCTTCATGCGCACGGCACGATTCCTCATCGCACCCGTCACGGCAGCGGCACTCGCGCTCTCGCTCGGTGCCTGCGGCTCCGGCGGAGGCGGCTCCGACGCCTCCACGATCAAGGTCGCCTACCAGAAGTTCGGCAACTTCACGCAGGCTGACGAGCTGTTCAAGGACGTCAAGGCCGACTACGAGAAGGCCAACCCCGACATCACCGTCGAGCTCGTGCCGATCGAGGCGCAGCAGAACGACTACTTCACCAAGCTCGCCCTCATGAACCGGTCACCCAGTACCGCCCCGGACGTGATGTACGAGGACACGTACATGATCAAGTCCGACGTCGAGGCCGGTTACCTGGCTCCGCTCGACGACTACCTCGCGGAGTGGGACGAGTGGGACCAGTTCGTCGACAGCGCCAAGGAGGCCGGCGCGGGCGACGACGGCAAGACCTACGGCGTCTCCATGGGTACCGACACGCGCGGCCTGTGGTTCAACAAGGACGTGCTCGCCAAGGCGGGCCTGCCCGAGGACTGGGCGCCCAAGTCGTGGGACGAGCTGCTGGAGGCCGCCCGGGCGATCAAGGAGTCGGACCCGGACGTGGTCCCGTTCAACATGTACTCCGGCAAGCCCCAGGGTGAGGCCGCCGTGATGCAGGGCTTCGAGATGCTCCTGTACGGCACCGGCGACACCCTCTACGAGGACGGCAAGTGGGTGCTGGGCTCGCAGGGCTTCGTCGACAGCCTCGACTTCATCACCACGGTGTTCACCGAGGGCCTGGCGCCGACGCCGCAGCAGGCGCTCGACACCAACATCGGCAACACGGTGCAGGCCGAGTGGCTGCCCGAGGGCAAGGTCGGCATCGCGCTCGACGGCTCCTGGGTGGCGGGCAACTGGCTCGAGTCCGGGGTTGCGCCGTGGCCCGAGTGGTCCGAGAAGATGGGCACCGCGCCCATGCCCACGCAGGACGGCGCCGCGCCCGGCGCGGTCAGCATGTCGGGCGGCTGGACCCTCGCGATGGGCTCCGGCTCCAAGAACCCGGACGCCGCGTTCGAGTTCATCTCCATGGCGCTGGACCGCGAGAACTCCCTGTGGTTCGACGTCGCGAACAGCCAGATCGCCGTCCGTACCGACGTCGCCGAGGACCCGGAGTACACCAAGACGAACCCCACCACGGAGTTCTTCACGGGCCTGGTCGACGTGACCAACTTCCGGCCCGCGACGTCCGACTACCCGAAGGTCTCCAACGAGATCATGGTCGCGATGGAGGCCGTGATGACCGGCCAGCAGACGCCGGAGGAGGCGGCCGCCGCCTACGACGAAGCGGTGATCGGCATCGTCGGCGAAGAGAACACGGTCCAGGGCTGACCTGATGGCCGTCACGTCCCGCGGCGTGGCGCGAGTGGTTCCGCTCGCGCCCGCCGTCGTCCTGCTCGCCCTGTTCATGCTGGGCCCCGTGGTCTGGTCGTTCTACGGCTCGTTCACCAACGCCGCCCTGACCGGGCCCGCTGCCCTGAGCCCGGAGTGGATCGGGTTCGACAACTACGCGGCGCTGGTCGGCGACCCCGACTTCCCCAAGTCGCTGTGGCTGACCGTCGTGTTCGTGTTCCTGTCCGCCGTCGTGGGGCAGAACGTGATGGGCATCCTGCTCGCCGGCCTGCTCCGGTCGGCGGTCAAGCCGGTGCGCTCGATCGCCTCGACCGTCGTCGTCGCCGCGTGGGTGCTGCCCGAGATCGTGGCGGCGTTCGCCGCGTACGCGTTCTTCCACTCGGAGGGAACGCTCAACACGCTGCTCGGCGGCATCGGCATCACGGGGCCGGACTGGCTCTACTCCACCCCGATGCTCGCGGTGATCCTTGCCAACATCTGGCGCGGCACGGCCTTCTCGATGATGGTCTACTCGGCCGCCCTCGCGGAGGTGCCGCCGGAGCTCACGGAGGCCGCCCAGCTCGACGGCGCCAACGGGCTGCAGCGGCTCACCTGGGTGACCCTGCCGGTGATCCGGCGCAGCATCTCGACCAACCTGATGCTGACCACGCTGCAGACGCTGTCGGTGTTCACGCTCATCTACGTGATGACCGGCGGTGGGCCCGGCACGGACAGCTCGACCCTGCCGATCCTGGCCTACCAGGAGGCGTTCAAGTTCGCGCAGGTCGGCTACGGCACGGCCATCGCGACCGTGATGATCATCGTGGGCGGGATCTTCTCCGTGATCTACATCCGCGCGCTCCGACCGGAGGTGGACTGATGACGGACACCCTGACGAGGCCCGCGGCGCCCGCCCGGAGCGGGCTCGGCACGCTGGCCGCGCCCCGCGGCACGGCCACCAAGGTAGCCGCCAACGTGGTGCTGCTCGTGATCGCCCTGTGCTTCGTGCTCCCGATGGCGTGGGTCCTCGTCGCGTCGTTCGACGCGGAGGCGACGCTCTCCTTCGGGCTGCCCGACGCCGTGACCACCGCGAACTTCGCGGCGATCATGACACCGGAGCTCACCTGGGTGCCGCTGTGGAACGCGTTCGTGCTGTCCGCGGGGTCGGGTGCGATCACGGTGGTGGTCGCGGTGCTCGCGGCGTACCCGCTGTCCCGGTACCGGATGCGGTTCGGGAAGTACTTCCTGTACTCGGTGCTGTTCGGTACCTGCCTGCCGATCACGGCGATCATGGTCCCGGTGTACGCGCTGTTCGTGCAGCTCAACCTGCTCGACTCGCTGCCCGGAACCATCTTCTTCATGGCGGCGACGTCACTGCCCATGGCGATCTGGATGACCAAGAACTTCATGGACTCGGTGCCGATCTCGCTGGAGGAGGCCGCCTGGACCGAGGGCGCGTCCGCCATGCAGGCCCTGCGCCGGGTGGTGCTGCCGCTCATGCGTCCCGGCATCGCCGTGGTGTTCATCTTCGTGTTCGTGCAGGCATGGGGGAACTTCTTCGTCCCGTTCGTGCTCCTGCTCTCCCCGGAGAAGCAGCCGGCGGCCGTGAGCATCTTCGCGTTCTTCGGGCAGTACGGGTCGGTCGCCTACGGGCAGCTCGCCGCGTACTCGCTGCTCTACGCCGTCCCGGTGCTCGGCCTGTACGTGCTGGTCACCCGCATCTCGGGCTCGGCCTTCGCCCTGGCTGGCGCGGTCAAGGGCTGAGTGGCCGGCCGGCGTAGGCCGGCGTAGGCCGGCCCGGGTGATCGGCAGAATGTCAGGTGGTCGGCAGTCCGAGCTGCCGACCACCTGACATTCTGCCGACCACCCGGCTGCGCCCGCCGGCTCCTTCAGCGGAAGACCACCGTGCGGCGGCCGTCCATCAGGACCCGGCGCTCCGCGTGCCAGCGCACCGCGCGGGCCAGTGTGCGGCGCTCGACGTCCTCGCCGATGCCGACCAGGTCCTCGACGGTGCGGGAGTGGTCCACGCGCTCGACGTCCTGCTCGATGATCGGGCCCTCGTCGAGGTCGCCGGTCACGTAGTGCGACGTGGCGCCGATGATCTTGACGCCGCGGTCGTGCGCCTGCCGGTACGGGCCGGCGCCCTTGAACGACGGCAGGAACGAGTGGTGGATGTTGATGATCTGCCCGCTGAGGTCGCGGCACAGCTCGTCGGACAGGATCTGCATGTACCGGGCCAGCACCACGAGCTCGGCGTCGGTCTCCGCGACGAGGCCGCGCAGCGTCGCCTCCGCCTCGGCCTTGGTGTCCTTGGTGACGGGCACGTGGTGGAACGGCTTGCCGTAGAAGGCGGCGATGTCCTCCAGGTCGCGGTGGTTGCCCACCACCCCGACGACGTCGATCGGCATGCGCTGCGACCGCTCGCGGTAGAGCAGGTCGACCAGGCAGTGCGCCGCCTTGGAGACCATGAGCAGCGTGCGGATGCGGCGGCCGACGACGTCGAGCGTCCATGTCATCCGGAATGCCCCCGCCACCTGCGTCATCGCCGCGGTGAGCTCGTCGCGCGACGCGGCGGACTCCACCTGCACGCGCATGAAGAACAGGCCCGACGCCGGGTCGCCGAACTGCTGCGACTCCGTGATGTTGCCGCCGTGCTCCGCGAGCATGCCCGCCACCGCGTGCACGATGCCCGGCTGGTCCGGGCAGGACAGGGTGAGGATCCAGTGGGTGGCTGCGCTCGCGTCGTTCACGCGGTCAGGCTAACCCCCTACGGCCTGCGGCAGCCCGCCCTGTCCGAGCTCGCGGCGCATCACCCAGCGCCGTCGGCCGCCGCTCACCCCGCCGGTCTCGGCCGCACGGGTGAAGCCCGCCGCCTCGAACATGCGCACCGTGCCCACGTAGCCGCTGATCACGTCGACACGCTCGGCGCCGACGTCGACCGGGTAGCCCTCGATCACCTCGGCCCCGTGCTCGCGCGCGTGCTCCACCGCGCCCGCCAGAAGGTGGTGCATGAGCCCCCGCTTCCGGAACCCCGCCCGCACGACGAAGCACACCGCCGACCAGGCCTCGCGCTCGTCGACGAACGGGATGGTGCGGCTGTTCATCAGCCGCCGGTAGGTGGACCGGGGCGCGATCGAGCACCAGCCGGCCACGACGTCGTCCACGTACACGAGCACGCCCGGGCCGGGCTCGGTCGCGCACTCGTCCCGCATGTAGCCGGGGCGGTCCTCCTGTGCCACGCGGCTGTCCCGGTAGGCCATGCACCAGCAGCCCTTGCCGCCCGGCTTCTTGACGCCCACCACCTCGTAGAAGTCGTCGTACCGCCCCACGGCGGGCCGTACCTCGATGCGTTCCATGCCCCGAACCTACGCGGAGCCACCGACATGCCCGACCGGACCGTGGTCGTCGTCGACTCGGGTGTGTCACCTCTGACACGATGGACCCATGAGCAACTCCACCACGACGATCGCCCTGGTCGAGGACGACCATGCGGGCGAGCTCCTCACGCTGCGCCGCGCCGCGTTCGTCACCGAGGCCCAGCTGTACGACGACCCGCACATCCCGCCGCTGACCCAGACGCTCGCGGAGCTCCGGGAGGACCTCGCCCGGGACGACGTGGTGACGATCGGCGCGTGGGAGGGCCACCGGATGATCGGCTCGGTGCGCGTCGAGATCGAGGGGGAGAAGGCCACCCTCGGCCGCCTCGCCGTGGCCCCGGACAAGCAGGCCCGCGGCATCGGCACCGAGATGCTGTTCGCCGTGCTCCCGTACCTGCCGGAGCAGACCACGGAGATCTGGGTCTTCACCGGCAAGGACTCCAAGCAGAACCTCGCGCTGTACACCAAGCACGGGTACGAGGAGCAGTACGACAAGGCCGCGGGCGACCTGACCTACACCTACCTGCGCCGCGTGCTCGGCGCCGCGGGCGCACAGCCCGTGCCGCAGGAGAAGTAGGTCAGAAGCCCCACGCGTGGAAGGACTCGATCTCCATCCACGCGTCGAACCGCGGGTTCTCGCGGTTCGGGTACGGCTTGCCGCCGTAGTGCACCGAGAGCCGGTCGATGCCCGCGAGGCCCTCGTCGGGTGTGATGGTCACGCGGCCCTGGAGGCTGACGTGCCGGTACCAGCTCTCGCCGTCGAGCACCGTGAGCGAGACCCGCGGGTCCGCCCGCAGGTGCTCCAGGCGCTTGCGGGTGCCGTCGAGGTTCAGCAGCACGCGCCCGTCCTCGTACAGGTACCAGGTGGCGACCGACACGGGCGCGCCGTCGGGCCGGACGGTCGCCATGACGGCGTGGTTCGGGCGCTCGAGCATGGTCGCGATGTGCTCGGGGACCGGGGGCTTGGTCACTGTGTGCTCCTTCGACGTCGGGTGTCCGCCGCAGCCAATCAGGTATCGCGCCCCGGGCCAAGTGCGTCGAGCGACCGGAGCAGCGCGTCGCGCCGGCCGTGGCTGTGGTCGGCGCGGTCCAGGGACCGGTCCACGGCACGGATCCCGGCAGCGGCGACGGGCCCCGGCGGGAACGGGGCCGGGACCCGGCGCACCGTGCGGAGCGTGGTGCGCTCGGTCTCCGCCGCGCCGTCGAGCACGGCCAGACGGTCCAGCACCACCTGCGCCGCGAAGTGCGCGTCGGCGCTCCCCGGTCCCGTCGCGTGCTGCACGCGGCCGCCGGCGGCCTGCCCGAACAGCGGGCCGGGCCGGGTGCACCGCGCCGTCGCCGCGGCCCACCGGTGCGTGAGCCGGACGCCCTCGAGCTGAGGAAACGTCGTGAGCAGGTGCTCGGCGAGCCGCCGGGCGGTCTGCGGTCGGTTCTCGTGCGCCCTGGCGACGCGCCCGCCATGGGGATGGACGGCGTCGTACCCGCCGAACACGATCCGGTCGTCCGTCGTGAGGCGGTAGCGGTGGGCCTGGTTCGCGAGGTCCGCGAGACCCTGCCGACCCCGCCAGCCGAGCGCGCCCAGCCGTTCGGCGTCCAGCGGCTCGGTCGCGACCGCGTACTCGTACACCGGCACGGTGTGCCGGCGGTAGCGCCGCAGCAGGGCCGGGAACGCGCCGGTCCCGAGGACCACGCGGTCGGCGCGCACCGACGCCTCGCCCGCGGGCGACGTCGTGCGCAGGACGACGGCGCCACGCCCGCCGCGCGCCGGCGCCGTCAGCCGGGTCACGCGGGTGTCCTCGAAGATCTCGACGCCGAGGGCGGCGGCAGCCCGGGCCAGCCCGGCCGCCAGCAGCGCCGGGTGCACCAGCGCCGCGGCGCCGGGCCGGACCAGGCCGGCCTCGTAGGTGGGGCTGGCGATCTCGGCCCGCATCTTGGCCCGGTCGAGGAACGTGTGCGGCACGCCCGCCGCGGCGGCGGCCCCGGCGGCGTCCTGCAGCCAGTCGATCTGGTGCGGTTCGACGGCGAGGTCGACGACGCCGGTCCGCGCCCACCCGCAGTCCGGGCCGAGCCCGGCCACGGCGTGCTCCATGGCCGCCAGGTTCTCGTCGCCCAGGTGCTGCGGGGCGGCGGGGTCGTCGAGCCGCGCCGTCACCAGCCCGGTGTCGCGGCCGGAGGCGGCCCAGCCGACCGACCTGCCCTCGATCAGGAGCACTCGCGCGCCGGGGTCGCGCTGCTTGATCCCCAGCGCCGTCCACAGGCCGGTGCAGCCGCCGCCGACCACCACGACGTCGGCCCGGAGCGGGGCCGACAGCCGGGGGTACCGGGCCGGGGTCCCCAGGTCGTCCTGCCAGACGACCGCTTGCCGGGTCCTTGCCAACGCGTGGTCCACGACGGATCTGGCCGGAACATTGCGCTCGAAAACGGTCTGCTGCAGGCGCCCCATGTCGCAAATCTAGCCAATGACCGATCAATGTCGGTTTCGGTCGGATGAGCGTCTGATGACGCCGCGGACGGGACTACCTGGCGCCGAGGCAGACCGTCTCGAAGCTGCGGGAGGCGTCGAAGCCGAGCTCCAGCTCGTCCCTGGTGCCCTCGGGGCACTCCATGCCGTCGACGATCAGGCCGGTGACCTTCTTCGCGCCCTTCGACGCGCACGCGAGCTCGGCGCCCTGGCTGTCCACGCAGTCGCCGGTCACCAGCTGCCCGCCGCCGTTGCCGGGGTCCCCGGGGTGGTCGTCCGACAGGTTGCGGGCGCACACGGCCTGCGTTTCGCCGCCGGCCTGGCCGTCCTTCTGGAAGACGACGTCGGTGCCGTCCGGGCAGTGCAGCTGCGCCACCGAGACCGCGTCCTGGATGTCGAGGATCGTGACCGTGGCCTCGGGGTCGTCGCAGAGCAGGGGGAGGTAGGCGTCCGCCCCCTCGGCGGCCTCCGGCGACGGGTTCGGCCCGGCGCAGGAGTCGACCGCCCAGGACGCCGCCGCCGTCTCGTCGGTGCCGTCGGGTCCGAAGAAGTGGATGCCCACCGCGATGATCACGCCGGCCGCGACGAGGAACGCGACGACGGACCAGATCTTGTCCCGCCGGGTACCGCCGCGCCGCTCGCCGCCGGGCCGCTGCTCGGGTGCGGCCGGCGCCGGCTCGGCCGCCGGCCTGGTCGGGAACTGGCCGGTCCTGGGCTGGAACCCGCCGGACCGCTGGACCGGTTCGAACTGGACGGACCGTCGCCCGGGCTGGGCCTGGTGCGAGCGCGGTTCTGGCTGGTGTTCCGGAACGCCTGCGTCCGGTGACACGGGGGAGGGCATGGCGGCACAGTAGCGACGTCGGCGTGAATAGCAAAAGGGTCTCAGGTACTTCCGTTGCAATCCCGCGGTTTCCTGCGGACGCCTGCTGGACGGCGGGCGCCGGGCTCCGGTTTCGCCCGCCGCTGCTACGATCTTCGGGTCGCGACTGGCGTCAGGTGGATCACCACCGGGGAGCGACGAGTCATGCCGACGACGGGTCGTTCGCCTGGGCCCTGGGTCACCTCGTGGAAGGTGTGCGCCCGGGCCGTCCGGCACGGTGCGTGTGCCATCCGCCGCCGTCAGACAATCCCCGTCCCGCATGAATCGAGGAGCTATGAGCGCATCGACTCCCGACCCGCTCGCCACCCCGCTCGCCGAGCTCGACCCCGAGATCGCCGCCGTCCTTGACGGCGAGCTGGCCCGCCAGCGCGACACGCTCGAGATGATCGCGTCCGAGAACTTCGTGCCGCGTGCCGTCCTGGAGGCGCAGGGCTCGGTCCTGACCAACAAGTACGCCGAGGGCTACCCGGGCCGCCGCTACTACGGCGGCTGCGAGCAGGTGGACATCGCCGAGAACCTGGCGATCGCCCGTGCCAAGAGCCTGTTCGGCGCCGAGCACGCCAACGTCCAGCCGCACTCCGGCGCCCAGGCCAACGCCGCGGTGCTGCACGCCCTGATCAACGCGGGCGACAAGATCCTCGGCCTCGAGCTGGCCCACGGCGGCCACCTCACGCACGGCATGCGCATCAACTTCAGCGGCAAGCTGTACGACGTCGGCGCCTACGGCGTGGACCCGCAGTCCTACCGCATCGAGATGGACGAGGTCCGCAAGAAGGCGCTGGAGCACCGCCCCGACGTCATCATCGCGGGCTGGTCCGCCTATCCGCGGCACCTCGACTTCGCGGCGTTCCGCGAGGTCGCCGACGAGGTCGGCGCCAAGCTCTGGGTCGACATGGCGCACTTCGCCGGCCTGGTGGCCGCTGGTCTGCACCCGTCCCCGGTGCCGCACGCCGACGTCGTCTCCTCGACCGTGCACAAGACGATCGGTGGCCCGCGCTCCGGCTTCATCCTCTCCAAGGAGGAGTACGCCAAGAAGATCGACTCCGCCGTCTTCCCGGGCCAGCAGGGCGGCCCGCTCATGCACGTGATCGCCGCCAAGGCGGTCTCGTTCAAGGTCGCGGCGACCGAGTCGTTCAAGGACCGCCAGGAGCGCACGCTCCGCGGCGCCTCGATCATCGCCGAGCGCCTCTCGCAGCCCGACGTCGCCGCGGCCGGCGCGTCCGTGCTGACGGGCGGCACCGACGTGCACCTGGTGCTCGTGGACCTGCGCAACTCCCAGCTCGACGGTCAGCAGGCGGAGGACCTCCTGCACGACGCCGGGATCACCGTGAACCGCAACGCCGTGCCGTTCGACCCGCGTCCGCCGCGCGTCACCTCGGGCCTGCGCATCGGTACGCCGGCCCTGGCCACGCGCGGGTTCGGCGACGCCGAGTTCACCGAGGTCGCCGACATCATCGCCACGGCCCTGAAGGACGGTGCCGCGACCGACGTCGACGCCCTCTCGGCGCGGGTCGAGAAGCTCACCGCCGCGTTCCCCCTCTACCCGGGGCTCTGACAATTCCGCTGAGTGCTGGCTATTTGTTGGTCTTAGCGGCTTCAGACCAACAAATACCCAGCACTCACCGAGGGAGGTATGCATGACCGCACAGATCCTGGACGGCAAGGCCACCGCCGCCGCCATCAAGGCGGAGCTCAAGGACCGGGTCACGGCGCTGCGTGACCGCGGCGTCATCCCCGGCCTCGGCACGCTGCTGGTCGGCGAGGACCCGGGCTCGCAGTGGTACGTGGCGGGCAAGCACCGCGACTGCGCCGAGGTCGGCATCGCGTCGATCCGGGAGGACCTCCCGGCCACCGCGACGCAGGACGAGATCGAGGCCGCGGTCCGGCGGCTGAACGAGGACCCGGCCTGCACCGGGTACATCGTGCAGCTCCCGCTGCCCAAGGGCATCGACACCAACCGCGTGCTGGAGCTCGTCGACCCCGACAAGGACGCCGACGGCCTGCACCCCACCAACCTCGGGCGCCTGGTGCTGCGGGTCAACGAGGACGTCACGTCCTCGCTGCCCTGCACGCCGCGCGGCATCATCGAGCTGGTGGAGCGGCACGGCATCAAGCTCGCCGGCAAGGAGATCGTCGTGCTGGGCCGCGGCGTCACCGTGGGCCGCCCGATCGGGCTGCTGCTCACGCGACGGGCCGTGAACGCGACGGTCACCCTGACGCACACGGGCACGCAGGACCTCGCGGCCCTGGTCCGGCGGGCCGACGTCGTCGTGGCCGCCGCGGGCGTCAAGGGCATCGTGACCGGCGACATGGTCAAGCCGGGCGCCGTGCTGATCGACGTCGGCGTCTCCCGCGAGACCGACCCGGAGACGGGCAAGTCGCGGGTCGTCGGCGACGTCTCGCCCGAGGCCGCGGAGATCGCGGGCTGGGTGTCGCCCAACCCGGGCGGCGTCGGCCCGATGACCCGCGCGATGCTCCTGGCGAACGTCGTGGAATCGGCGGAGCGCTCGCTGGTTCCCTGACGGTCTGCTGCGTCTCGCACCGCCGCCGTCGAACGTAGGAACAGTCGTCGCAAGAGCTCTCTTGCGGCGACTGTTCCTACGCTCGACGGCGCCATCCGTGTCGAGGAGTGTCGGGCGCGGCGGGGTGCTGACACACTGGCATCGCTCCTGCCCGATGAGTTGCGGGCCGCGGCGTCGTCTGAAGAGTTGATGACGGGCCGACCGCGGCCCGAGCGACTCAGGAGGACATCATGGTGACCGTGCGGACCCATCTCTGGTTCGGGAACAACAAGGCCGGCGAGGCCGCCGCCTTCTACGCCGAGCACATCCCCGGCTCGTCGGTCGAGCGCGTGGTCAAGGCGCCGGAGAACGCTCCGGGCGCCGAGGCCGGCACCGACTTCGTCGTGGAGTTCACCGTGGCCGGCCAGCCCGTGATCGGGCTGAACGCCGGACCGCACCGCACGCTCGACGAGGCGTTCTCGTTCTACCTCTCGGTCGAGGGCCAGGAGGAGGTCGACCACTACTGGGACATCCTGACCGCCGACGGCGGCGAGCCCGGGGCGTGCGGCTGGTGCACCGACAAGTTCGGGGTGTCCTGGCAGGTGGTCCCCAAGGAGCTCGAGCGGCTCAGCGGCTCGTACTCGACGCCCGCCGAGATCGCCACGATGAACGCGATGCTGAAGATGGGCAAGATCGACGTCGCGGCCCTGCAGGCGGCGCACGACGGCGCATGACGCACCCGTGATCGGGGCGTGTCAGGGGCTCCGGTTAGGCTTCCCCGGTGCCCCTGATCGTCGCCACCGCCAATGTCAACGGGATCCGAGCCGCCGTCCGCCGCGGCATGGAGTCCTGGATCGCCACCCGCACCCCGGACGTGCTGCTGCTGCAGGAGGTGCGCGCGCCCGACAAGCTGGCGCGCGAGCTGCTCGACGGCTGGCGCGTCGCGCACGCGGAGAGCGAGGTCAAGGGCCGCGCCGGGGTGCTCGTCGCGTCCCGCCTGCCGCTCGGTGAGGTCCGCACGGGCCTCGCGTCCCACGGCCCGGACGGCGCCGTCGAGGAGGGCGCCGACACCGGCCGCTGGGTCGAGGCAGACATCAGCCTGCCCGACGGCGGCACGTTCACCGCGATCTCCGCGTACCTGCACTCCGGGTCGACCAACCCGGGCCAGGAGCACACGATGGTCGCCAAGTACGCGTACCTGGAGAAGGTGACCGCGCGGCTGGCGGAGCTCGCCGACGCACAGCACCCGGCCGTCGTGGCGGGCGACCTCAACATCGCCCACCAGAACGTGGACATCAAGAACTGGAAGGGCAACCAGAAGAGCGCCGGCTTCCTGCCCGAGGAGCGCGCCTACGTCACGCGCTGGCTCGACGAGCACGGGTGGACCGACCTGGGCCGTCACCACGGGGGTGACGGCCCAGGCCCGTACACCTGGTGGTCGTGGCGCGGCGCGGCGTACGACAACGACTCGGGCTGGCGCATCGACTACCAGCTCGCCAACCAGGCGCTCGCGGGTGCCTGCCGCAAGGTGGAGGTCGACCGCGCGCCCACGTACGCGGAGCGCTGGAGCGACCACGCCCCGGTCGTGGCGACGTACGAGCTCTAGTACCGGATCGCGTCGATCACCTTGACGCGCACCGCGTAGATCGCCGGGATCAGGCCCGCCAGGGCGCCGATCCCGACGGCGCACGCCATGCCCACCAGGGCCGCGTCGAACGGGAAGCCGGGCAGGTCGTCGAGCGGCCGGCCGAAGATGCGGTCGATCGGGATGTTCTTGATCACGGCCACCGCGATCACCACGCCGACCACGCCCGCCACGGTGGTGGCGACCACCGACTCCATGAGCACGCCGAAGAACACGCGGCCGCTGGTGGCCCCGAAGGACCGCCGGATGCCGATCTCCCGGATCCGGTAGCGCACGGTGACGAGCGCGATGTTGAGCAGCCCGAGGCCGCCCAGCAGCAGCGCGAAGCCGCCCACGCCGAGCACCAGGTACTGCAGCACGCGGTCGATCACCATGGCGTCGGCCATCGGCTGCTGCACGTCGAACCGGACGCCCGCCGCCGCCAGGTCGCGGGGCAGCACCTCGGCGAACTGCTGGGCGAGCTCCGGCGGCACCCAGAAGCGGTAGCCGTCGGCCATCACCCGGTCGGGGAACCAGCGCACCGCCTGGTCGAACAGCATCATGGCGCGCGGCCCCTCGTCGTTCCACTGCACGGGCACGACGCCGATCACGGTGGCGGCCACGGGCGACTCACCCTCGAGCACGACCCTGGGGTGCGTGGTCACGGGGGCGCCGTCGGCGTAGGCGTCGAGGAAGGCCTGGTTCACCACGAGCACGGGGGCCAGCCGCTCGGCGTCGGACTCGGTGAACCAGCGGCCCGCCTTGAGGTCCTGGCGGGTGATGGTCCCGCTGTCGACGTCGACCGCCGACCACTCCACGTAGGTAGCGCTGTCCCCGCCGCGCACCGCGAGGTCCATGGTCGCGCGCACGGAGTGGTACGAGATCTTGTGCCGCTCGGCCACGGCGTCGACCACCGTGTCCACCTCGACCGGCGTCATCTCGCCCTCGGTCGGCCCCATCGACCACGCCTCCAGCGTGGTGTCGCGGCCCGACATGCGCTCGTTCTGCTCCTGCATGGCCTGGCCGAACATGGTCACGGCGGCCGTGATGCCGGTGATCGCGGTGACGGCGCAGGCGACGCCGACCAGCGCGAGCAGCACGCGGACCTTGTGGATCCGCAGCTCGTCCCAGGCCTCGACGATCGCGCCCACGACCCCGGTCATGCGGGGAGTCCCGCGGTCTCGGCCACGGCCGTGGGCGCGCCGAGGTGGATGGGCACCAGGACGCCGTCGGCCAGCCGGAACTGCCGGTCGGCGCGGGCTGCGATCGCGAGGTCGTGCGTGATGGTCACCAGCGCGGCCCCGGTCTCGCTCGCGGCGTCGTCCAGGAGCGTCATGATCGCCTGCCCGGTCTCGACGTCGAGGGCGCCGGTGGGCTCGTCGGCGAGGATCACGCGCGGCCCGCGCACCAGGGCGCGGGCGATGGCGACCCGCTGCTGCTCGCCGCCCGAGAGCTTCTCGGGGCGGGTGTCGAGGCGCTCGCCCAGACCGACCCGTTCGAGGGACCGCGCCGCCAGGCGGGTGCGGTTCCAGAACTGCCTGCCGCGCGCGTACAGGAGGGGCGCGGCCACGTTCTCCAGGGCTGTCCGCCCCTGCAGCAGGTTGAACTGCTGGAACACGAAGCCGAAGTCGTCGCCCCGGCGCCGGGCCAGGGCCCGGCTGCGCAGCCGGCCCACGGGCTCGCCCTCCAGGAGGTACTCGCCGGACGTGGGGGAGTCGAGCAGGCCCAGGATGTTCAGGAGGGTGGACTTGCCGGTGCCGGAGCGACCGACGATCGCCACGTGTTCACCGGGGCCGACCGTCAGGTCGACCCCGCGGAGGATCTCCAGCGTGCTCCCGTCGGGGAGCTCCACGTGCCGGGTGACGTCCTGCAGATCGACGAGCGGGAGGCCGGTCATCCGTAGCACTCCTCCTCGAACGCCCGGACGGCGTCCATGTCGCCCTCCATCGCCGCCTGGTCGTAGGCGGCGCTGTCCGAGCAGTCGACGCCACCCTCCGTGCCGTCGTCGACGGGCGTGAACTCCAGGATCCGCTCGCCGGCCTTCAGGCCCTTGGTGACCTCGACCTGGAGGCCGTCCGTCAGGCCCAGGGTCACGTCGCGGGGCTCGGGCTCGGCGCCCTCCTCCTTGACGGTCCACACCCGGCCGGTCTGCGAGGTGCCGAGCACGGCGGAGATCGGCACCACGACGACGTCCTTCGCGTCGCCGTTCGTGATCTCGATCTCGGCGCCCAGGCCGGAGAACGCCTTGACCTTGCGTGGGATGGAGCAGTGGACGGCACCCGTGGCCGCCTCGGGGGCGCCCGCCACGGGGTCCTCGCCGCCGGCGGACCCGCCGGCGGGCGCCTCGCCGATCGTCAGCCCGGTGCAGGTGAAGGGGGCGGGCCCGCCCTTGAGCGTCACCCGCGCCTTGCCGGTGGCCCCGACCAGCCGGTACTGCTGGTCGGCGGTGAGCGTGCCCGACACGGACAGGGTGCCGGGGGAGACGGTGCCGATGACCTCGCCCACCGTGACCGCCTGGTCCTTGAGCACCGTGATGTCCACGGTGCCGGCGGCGGGGGCGAGGGCCGAGGTCCAGGTGACCTTGGGCTCCTGCTCGGTGACGGTCTCCTCGCCGGTCTCCTCGTCGACGTCGACCACCGGGTCGACGAGCTCCTCGCTCTTGATCCACAGGACGCGCGTGTCCTTGCCGACCTTCGCGTCGTCGACCTCGATCTTGGCGATCACGCCGTCCGCCGTGGCCTTGATCTCGACCGGCGGGTCGGAGACCACGGACGCGGGCACGGTGACCGCGTTGGTGACGGAGCCCTTCTCCACGGGGATCACGGCCTCGGTGATCTCGCCCGTGGGCTGCAGCGCGTCGGGCGGATCGAGTTCGGCGCCCTTGAGCGCCAAGGCCACGAGCGCGGCGGCGATCACGGCCCAGATGATGATCCGGGCGGTGGGGAAGACGTACTGGCGGACAGCACCCACGGGGGCTCCTCGCAGCGGGGACGGGTGGCAGCCTGCTGGACATTAATGCAGGTACCGCCCCGGACGGGATGAAAGTACGGGGTGAAGCCAAGCCTTTACGAGGAAGGGCCCCGCACCTGACGGTGCGGGGCCCTCGGCGATGTGGCCCTGGTCAGGCGGCCGGCGCCGACGGTGGCGCCAGCAGGAACACCGGCGCCGTCAGGCCGGCGTCGGCGAACGCCTCCGCGACCGCCTGGGCGACCGCGTCGACGTCGGACAGGCGGACCAGCGCGATGGCGCTGCCGCCGAACCCGCCGCCCGTCATGCGCGCGCCGAGGGCGCCCGCCGCCATGGCCGAGTCGACCACCAGGTCGAGCTCGCGGCAGGAGACCTCGTAGTCGTCGCGCAGCGAGACGTGCGAGGCGACCATGAACGGGCCGACGTCGGCGGCGCGGCCCTCGCGCACCAGGTCGGCGAACCGCGCGGTGCGGTCGATCTCGGAGACCACGTGGCGCACCCGGCGGCGCAGCACGCCGTCGGGGTCGTGCGGCTCGAGCTCGGCCAGGGCACGGTCGATGCCCATGCCGCCCAGGGTCGGCGCGATCTCGCGCAGCGACCCCAGCCCGAGCAGCTCCGCGGCCTGCTCGCACGAGGCGCGGCGCGCCCCGTACTCGCCGTCGACGTGCGAGTGCTCCGCCTTGGTGTCGACCACCAGGAGCGTGAGCCCGGCGGTCTCGAGGTCGAACGGCACGGGCACGCCCGACTCCAGCGGGTTCAGGCCCGGCCGGAAGTCGAGCAGCAGCGCGTGGCCCTCGCGGCAGCGCAGCGACGCCGACTGGTCGAGCCCGCCCGTGGGCGCGCCCGCGATCTCGTTCTCCGCGCGACGGGTCACGTCGACCAGCTCGGCGCGGCCGGCGTCGGACGCGACCAGGCCGAGGCCCGCGACGGCGTCCAGGGCCACGGCGACGGCGGCCTCCAGGGCGGCCGAGGAGCTCAGGCCGGCCCCGAACGGGACGCACGAGTCAACGGCGGCGTCGAAGCCACCGACCTTGTGCCCGGCCTCGCCCAGGGCCCAGGCCACGCCGGCGACGTAGGCGCCCCAGCCCTGGACGGCGCCGGGGGCGACGTCGGACAGGCGGGTCTCCCAGACGCCCTCGGCCTGCGCCGACACCAGGCGGACCTGGTCGTCGTCGCGCGGCCGCAGCGCGATGTAGGTGCGGTGCGGCAGCGCCGTCGGGAGGCAGAGCCCGGCGTTGTAGTCGGTGTGCTCACCGATGAGGTTGACGCGCCCTGGGGCGGACCAGACGCCCTCGGGGGAGCCGTCGAACGAACGAGTGAAGAGCTCGTCGACCCGGCGGGCGCCGTCATCGGCGGTCCAGGCCTCGAGCCAGTTGATGGTGGTCACGTGTCTGATTATTGCCTCCTGTGCGCGCCGGACCCACCAGCCGGTCAGGCAGCGAGACCGGCGCGCTCGGGATCGGGACGCGGGCTCAGGCCTCCTGGCGCAGCACGCGGACCGCTCCGGCGGGCACATCGGCGTCGCCCACGACCTGCTGCCCGGTGAGCAGATCGGTGGCGGGCGTGCCCAGGGGCAGCTTCACGTCGCCGTCGGTGTGGTTGACCGCGACGGTCCAGGAGGCGCCGTCGCCGTGCCGGCGCACCACCTCCAGCCCTTCCACCGTGCCCGACGGTGCCAGGCCCGCGCCCGCGTACACGTCGGCCATGACCGTGGACAGGGCGTCGACGTCGAGCGCGGTGGACACGTACCAGCCCGTGCCCGCGCCGTGCCGGTGCCGCGTGATGGCCGCGCCGCCCGGCTTGGGGCCGTCGGTGTAGGTGCCGACGGGCTCGGCGCCTACCAGCACCAGGTCGTCGGCCCAGACCGTGCCCGTGAGATCGGTGGTGTCGTTGGTCGCGGCGCCGGCCCCCGCCGCTCCGGCCCGGTAGGCGACGGTGAGCGCGTCGTCGGCGCGCAGGGGCAGGAACTCCTCCACCCACACGCCCAGCGCCTCGCGCAGCGGGGCCATGAAGCCGCCGGGGTGGACGGCGTCGTGCTCGTCGACGATGCCGCTGAAGTAGCTCACCAGCAGCGACCCGCCGGCCTCGACATAGGCGGTGAGGTTGGCGGCGTCCTCGGCCCGGAGCAGGTACGACGCCGGGGCGACGACCAGCTTGTACCCCGACAGGTCCTGCCCGGGGCGCACCAGGTCGACCGTGTGGCCGTCCCGCCAGAGCCGGTCGTAATACGCGTCGACGCGCTCGCGGTGCCGCGCGCCCTCGCTGGGCCGGAACTCCAGGTCCTGCGCCCAGAACGACTCGTAGTCCCAGACCAGGGCGACGTCGGCCCGGACGCGGGAGCCGCGCAGCTCGGTGAGCCGGCCGAGGTTCGCGCCCAGCTCGGTGACCTCCCGCCACACGCGCGAGGCGGTACCGGCGTGCGGCAGCATGGCGGAGTGGAACTTCTCCGCGCCGGAGCGGGAGGCGCGCCACTGGAAGAACATGATCGCGTCCGCGCCGCGGCCCAGGTGGGTCAGCGAGTTGCGGGCCAGCTCCCCGGGCCGCTTGGCCACGTTGCGCGGCTGCCAGTTCACGGCGGAGGTCGAGTGCTCCAGCAGGAGCCACGGCTTGCCGCCCGCGACGGACCGCGTGAGGTCGGCGGCCAGCGACAGCCCCACGAACCCGCGCGGGTCGGCGGCCCGGAGGTAGTGGTCGTTCGAGACGAGGTCGACCTCCTTGCCCCATGCGAACAGGTCCGTCCAGGGGCAGCTCGCGGCCATGAAGTTGGTGGTCACGGGGGCTGTCGAGTGCTCGCGGACGGCGTCGCGCTCGGCGATGAAGCACGCCCGCAGGGCGGCGTCCGAGAACCGCGCGAAGTCGAGCTGCTGCGCGGGGTTGACCGCCTCCGGGGCGGCCGCCGGGACCTGGACGTGCTCCCAGTCGGCGTAGTGCTGGCCCCAGAAGGCCGTGCCCCAGGCGGCGTTCAGGGCGTCGAGGGAACCGTACCGCTCCCGCAACCACTCGCGGAACGCGCGCTGGGCGTGCACGGAGTAGTCCAGTGCCACCGGCGCGCCGTACTCGTTGTGCACGTGCCAGCCCGCCAGCGCGGGATGCCTGCCGTACCGCTCGGCCAGCGCCTGCGTGATGCGCAGCGCCGCCTCCCGGTAGGCGGGGGCGGTCGGCGCCATGAGCCCGCGGCCGCCCGGCCCCATCGGGGTGCCGTCCCGGTCGACCACCCGGGCGTCCGGGTGGGCCGCGTACAGCCAGGCCGGCGGGGCCGCCGTCGGCGTGGCGAGCAGGATGCGGACCCCGCCGTCGTGCAGCAGACCGATGATGCGGTCCAGCCAGGCGAAGTCGAACTCGCCCGGCCGCGGCTCCAGCAGCGCCCAGCTGAAGATGCCGAGGCTGACCAGGTTCACGCCCGCCTCGTTCATGAGCCGGACGTCCTCCGCCCAGACCTCCTCGGGCCACTGCTCGGGGTTGTAGTCGCCGCCGTAGCTGATCTGGTCGACGCCGGTCAGCCAGCCGTCGAACTGCGGTCCGGGCGTGAAGCGCGGGGTGGTGGGCATGAAGGTCCTCTCGCGGTGGAGCTGGTGGAGCTCGGCCGACGGCCGTACGTCGTACCAGGACAACCGTAGGTCCTTCGTGCGGCCGAGGGAATACGCTTCCCGACGGTGTTCCGCGCACCGTGCCGCTCACCCCCGGATCGCGGCCAGCACCTCCTGCTCCTCGTCGCGGGTCAGGCCGGTGACCGTGGCGTCCGGGGTCGCGCGCAGCCACGCGAGGGTGTCGCGGGCGGTCTCGGCGAAGGGCCGGATCCGCAGCCCCGCCGCCAGCGAGGACGTGACGTCATGGGTCATGAACCCGCCCTCGACCAGGTCGCCCGCCCAGAACGGGATCGACCGGGGCCCGGACCAGGGGTTCACCTCGTGCTCCGCCAGGGTCTGCGGGGCGACCGCGACCAGCTTCGGGTCCGCGCCCACGCCGTCGGCCACCTGGGCGAGGAGCTCGGAGCGGGGCAGGGGTGGGCAGACGGCGTCGAAGTCGCCCGTCGTGCCCTGCTCCGCCGCCGACACGATCCACTCCGCGAGGTCGCGGACGTCGACGAGCTGGACCGGGTCGTCCACGGGCACGGGCACGAGCACCGGCAGGCCGTCCTCGGCGGCCTGCGCGAACCGGGCCGGCCAGTAGGTGAACCGGTCGCTCGGGTCACCGGGCCCGACGATCAGGCCGGGCCGGATCACGAGGGCCGCCGTCGTCCCCGCGCGGACGATGTTCTCGCAGGCGACCTTCATGGCGCCGTACACCTCGGGGCCGGAGGCCGGGTTCTCGTCGGTCTCGATCGGGTCCAGGAGCGGGACGGTGGCGGGGGTGCCGCCCACGGTCGCCGTGTCGGCGTAGACGTTGATGGTCGAGACGAAGGTCCAGTGGGCGTCCGGGAAGGCCGCGACGGCGGTGCGCACGTGCGAGGGGATGCGGGAGACGTCGACGACGGCGTCGAACGTTGTGTTCGTCAGCTTCGCGGGCACCTCGTCGGCGCGGTCCCAGTGCACCAGGGCGGCGCCGTCGGGCACCGTGCCGCTCACGCCGCGGGCCGCGCACACTACGTCGTGGCCGCGGGCGACGGCGGCCGCCGCGACCGCGCGGGACAGGAAGACGGTTCCACCGAGCACCAGGATTCGCATGGTGCCCACCGAACCGCATCGGGGGCCTCGGGGCATCCGTATCTGCTCCTGGCGAATCTCCGCGGGGCGTAGTGCTGGGTCTTGCGGGGTCCTGCTGGGTCCGCGGGTCGCTCCCCCCTTTGAGGCCTAAGTTTCTTCGCTTTCAGGCGACTGAAAGCGAAGAAACTTAGGCCTCAAAGGGGAGGTGGCGGAGGCGAGCATCCGGTCGAGTTCGCCCCGGCGGATTGCGATAAACCCTGGTCACGGTCATGTCGCGCGGCCTAAGGTCCTGACTCGACAACAGAACATGGGCGAGCACGGGTGGGCCGGAGATCGTCGGTTACCACTCTTAATGGAACGGTTGCGGGTTCGAGTCCCGCCGTCGCCCGCGAGGGCGACGTAGCTCAACAGGCAGAGCATTCACGCCGGGGGTCGCACACACGCCCACCCGTGCCTCGTAGAGCGGGCCGGAGTCTCTTCGGTTACCTGGTAGATGGCAGTACGGGTTCGACTCCCGGCCCGGCGACGGGTACTGCTCGGCAGCGTGAGCCGCCGTTCCGGAGGGCGGACACACGCCCGTTCGTCCACATGAGGAGAGCGACGGCGGGCCCACCCGCCGTCGCTCTTCGTGTTCCGGTACCGCCGCGGTCTGCCTGCTTTAATGCGTGGTCAGGCAGTATGCAGGGCCTCTAGGGTCCTGATCTGACAACAGAACCGCGGAAGCGCGGGGCGGGCCGGAGACGGTCGGTTATCGGATCTCAAGGTGCGGGTTCGAATCCCGCCGCTGCCTACGGGCGGTGTGGCTCAACGGACAGAGCATAAGACAACTCGGCCGTCGCACACACGCCCGCCTCGCTTCCTCGCTCGAGAGCGGTGGCGGGAATCCACCCGCCGCCGCTCTCTTCTGCCCGTCGCCAGCACGATCCACCGCCGAGAGGAGCTTCGCCATGGACATCCTGCGCACCCTGAACCGCCGCCGGACCCCACAGAACCAGCCCGCCGACCCGCGCCAGCACGCGAACTCCGCCGGTGGTTACGCCTTCGTCCTGGACGACGCCGCCCGCCTGCGGCGGTTCCTCACCCTCGGCGTCGACGGCGGCACCTACTACGCCACGGCAGGTGCGCTGGCCCGGGAGAACGCCGAGGTCGTGGGCCGGATGGCGGCGGCCGACCCGGTGGCCCTGGTCGACACGATCGTCGAGGTCTCCACGAGCGGCGCCGCGCCCCGGCAGCAGCCGGCCCTGTTCGCGCTCGCGTACGCGGCGTCGGTCCCGGAGTCGGCCGCACTGGCGCTCGCGGCGCTGCCGCAGGTGGCGCGCACGGGGACGCACCTGTTCCTGTTCGCCGGCTACGTCGAGCAGTTCCGGGGCTGGGGTCGTGGGCTGCGGCGCGCCGTCGGCGGCTGGTACACGGCCAAGGACGCCGACGCCGTCGCCTACCAGGCGGTCAAGTACCGGCAGCGGGAGGGCTGGTCGCACCGCGACCTGCTGCGCCTGGCGCACCCCGTCACCGCCGATCCCGGCCTGCGGGCGACGTTCGACTGGATCGTGCGCGGCGCGACGGGCGAGCACACCCCTGCCCTGGTCGAGGCGTTCCTCAAGGCGCAGGAGGCGTCGGACGCCGCGACCTGGTCCGCGCTCGTCCGCGACGCCCGTCTGACCTGGGAGATGCTGCCCGACGCGGCGCTCGCCGAGCCTGCGGTCTGGGACGCGCTGCTCGACGTCGGCATGCCCGCCACCGCGCTGATGCGTCAGCTCCCGCGGCTCACGCGGCTGGGGCTGCTGCCCGCCGTCGGCGGCCGGACCGACGAGGTCGCGACCCTGCTCGCGGATGCCGAGCGGCTGCGGCGTGCGCGCGTGCACCCGGTCAGCGTGCTGGTGGCGCAGCGGACCTACGCCTCGGGCGTCTCGGCGCGGGGCACGGGCACGTGGGAGCCCACGCAGCGCGTGGTGGACGCGCTCGACGCGGGGTTCTACGCGGCGTTCGGCGCGGTCGAGCCGTCCGGCAAGCGGCTGCTGCTCGCCGTGGACGTGTCGGGCTCGATGAGCGCGCCGATCGCGGGCATGCCGCTGACGGCGCGCGAGGCGTCCGCGGCGCTGGCGCTGGTGCAGCTCGCGACCGAGCCGGGCTCATCGGCGGTCGGGTTCACGACCGGTCCTGGTCGCGGGTGGCGCGAGGCGGTACTCGAGCCGCTGAGCATCTCGCCGCGCCGTCGGCTCGACGACGCCCTGCGGGTGGTCGACGAGATGCCGATGGGCGGCACGGACTGCGCGCAGCCGATGCTGTACGCGCTGGCCAACGGACTGGAGGTCGACACGTTCGTGGTCTACACCGACAACGAGACGTGGCACGGTGACGTCCACCCGTACCAGGCCCTGCGGCTGTACCGGGAGCGCACGGGAATCCCGGCTCGGCTCGTGGTGGTGGGTATGACCGCCACGGAGTTCTCGATCGCGGACCCGTCCGACCCGGGGATGCTCGACGTCGCCGGGTTCGACGCCGCCGTGCCGTCCCTGATCTCGCAGTTCGCGGGCGGGCTCTGACGGCGTTCGCCGGGTCGCTCGTCGCGGGCGGCGTTTCTCCTTCGAGGCCTAAGTTTCTTCGCTTTCAGCCGCCTGAAAGCGAAGAAACTTAGGCCTCGAAGGAGAGGGGGCGGCCCAGCCCCGGCTCGGAGGGGAAGCTGGCCGCGCGTCGGCACGCGAGCCGCCGCGCCCTACGTCACGCCGGGCTGATCCCGAGCTGCATCCCCGCGAGCCCCCGCTTGCGGCTGGCCAGCGTCGCCGCCACCTCCCGCAGCACCTTCGCCCCGGGGGAGTCGGGCGCCGTCAGCACCACGGGGGTACCGGCGTCCCCGCCCTCGCGGACGGCGACGTCGAGCGGCACCTGGCCGAGCAGCGGCACGTTCTTGCCGATCACCTCGGTGAGCCGCGCCGAGACCTGCTCGCCGCCGCCCTCGCCGAAGATCGGCAGCCGGGTACCGTCGGGCTGCTCCAGCCACGACATGTTCTCGACCACGCCGACCACGCCCTGCGACGTCTGGGTCGCCACCGACCCGGCGCGCTCGGCGACCTCGGCGGCGGCGGCCTGCGGCGTCGTGACCACGAGGATCTCGGACGACGGCAGCAGCTGCGCCACGGAGATCGCGATGTCGCCCGTGCCGGGCGGCAGGTCGAGCAGCAGCACGTCGAGGTCGCCCCAGAACACGTCCGCGAGGAACTGCTCCAGCGCGCGGTGCAGCATCGGCCCCCGCCAGACCACTGGCTGGCCCTGCGGCACGAACATGCCGATCGAGACCACCTTGACCCCGTGGGCGATGGGCGGCAGCAGCATGTTGTCGACCCGGGTCGGCTGCCGGTCCACGCCCAGCATGCGGGGGATCGAGAAGCCGTAGATGTCGGCGTCGATCACGCCGACCGACAGGCCGTCGGCGGCCAGCGCCACCGCGAGGTTCGCCGTGACGGACGACTTGCCCACGCCGCCCTTGCCGGACGCCACCGCGAACACCTTGGTCATCGACCCCGGCTGCGAGAACGGGATCACGGGGTCGCCCGCCCCGCCGCGCAGCTTCGAGCGCAGCGAGGAGCGCTGCTCGGCCGTCATCACGCCCAGGTCGACGTCGACCCCGGCGACCCCCTCCACCGCGGTCGCCGCCGCCGTCACGTCCTTGACCAGCGTCGATTTCATCGGACAGCCCGCGACGGTCAGGTCCACGCCCACGGTCACCGCCCCGCCGTCGTCGACCGAGACCGACCGGACCATGCCCAGGTCGGTGATGGGCCGCCGGATCTCGGGGTCGAGCACGCCGGTCAGCGCGTCGCGCACACGAGCCTCGAGCGTGGGGGAGTCGACTGAGGTCATGAATCGATCTTAGGCGGGCCCGGGACCCGCCCACGCCGGGTCCTTGCAGAGCCCGTCAGTTGGTAACGGTACGCTGCGTCACCACCAAGGGTGAGGAGGCCTGCATGACCGAGCCACGCGTGCCAGCGCGAGTTCGTCGTGTCACCTCCGAGGACCAGGCGCGCGAGCTCGCCACCGAGCTCCAGCGCCAGGGTCGTTCCTGGCCCGTGGTCGTCATCTCCACCCCGGCCGGCCACGACGCCCCCTTCGTGGACCCCCAGCGCGTGCTCGACGACGTGGCCGGGCTCGCCGAGGTCGTCGTCATCCCGACGGGCGACGTGTCCTGGGAGTTCTCGTCCGGCATGCCGCCGGACACGCAGGTCTACGGGGGAGCGTCCCGGGTCTACGGCACCGACCTCGAGTGGGTGCACCAGCCGCGGCGCTCGCCGCTGCACTTCGCCTACTCGAGCGACGAGGACGCGCGCGTGCGCGACCGGCTGGTCAGCGACGTCATGCGGTTCGCGGTGCGCGCCGGGATCGTCGGCGCCGCCCGCAGCGCCCCGGGCGCGACGCCCGTCGAGGGCACGGTGCTGGGCGTGCTCGGTACGCGCGCCCTGGTCAGCACCGACGACGGCGGCCAGGCCACCGTCGCCGAGGAGCTCGTCCTGGCGGACGTCCCCCTCGCACGCGTGCTCGCCCCCGGCATGCGGGTCACCGGTGCGCTCGACCCGGCGCGCCGCCTCCTCGACGTGCGCGGCATGCTGCCCGACGTCGCCACCCTCCGCCGGGCGGTGCACACCACCTACCGGGTGGGCCAGGTCGTGCTGGGCCGGGTCGAGAGCGTCGAGGACGAGGCCGTCCGCATCGCCCTGGCGCCGGGCGTCCACGTGCGGGTGCGCCGCGCGGAGATCACCGGCAACGACCTGGACCTGCTGGGCGATCTCTTCACCAAGGGCGAGGTGGTCACCGCCCGCCGCGTGCCCGCCCCGCTCGATGGCCTGGCCCTGCGGCTGGACGACGTCGACGAGTCCCAGGACGAGCCGGTCCCCGCGATCGCGCTGCTGGACGGCGGGCCACCGTGGCTCCAACCGCCGGAGCCGGAACCGGAGCCCGAGCCGGAGCCGGAGCCGGAGCTGCCGCGGATCGACGGGCCCGTGGTGCTGGGCTCGATCGGGCCCGCCGGACGCCCCACCCCCGGCGACCTGTTCGGCCTGCGCCCGACACCGGCACAGCCACCGGCACCGGCCCCGACCAACGCCCGGACCGATGGGCGCCGCAAGCCCACCCCGGGCGACGTCGCCGCCTTCCACGCCGGAGCCCACGACGCCCTGCCCTCGCCCACGACGTCGGAACCGGAGCCGGCCGGCAAGGCCGCCCGCGACCTCAGCCTGTCCCTCGACGCCGCGCGGTCCCGGGTGGCGTCGCTCGAGAAGGAGCTCCTGGACGACAAGGTGCGGCGGCACCAGGTCGAGCTGGAGGTGGACCGCCTGCTGGGTCGTGTGGGCGAGCTCACCGAACGGCTGGAGCGCAGCGAACGGCGGGCGGAGCAGCAGGCCACGGCCCTGCGCAAGGCCCGTCAGGAGGCGGCGCGCCTGCGCCACCGGCTGGGCGACGCCGGGGTGGAGGTGCCGGAGGAGCGGTACTTCGCCGACGACGAGGAGCAGCTCCGGTTCGAGGTGCTGACCGAGTGGGCCCGCGCCATCCCCGCGGCCGAGAAGGCCGGCCGCCCCCTGGCCGGGTACACGCTCGGGCCTCGGTTCCTCGCGTCGCTGACCGAGGTCGAGGGCATCAGCCGGGACCGCGTCGTCCGGACCCTCGTCATGGTGCTGACCGGACTGGCGCAGGACATGAACGGGCTGCAGGCGCACCGCCTGCGCACCGGCGCCGGCGGCGACGACCCGGTCCGGCACCGGGACGACGGTGCGGTCTGCTGGCGGGTGTCCTTGCAGGTCAACACGCCGTCGGCCCGCCGGCTGCACTACTGGAAGCTGCCGGGCGGCACCTACGAGCTGTCGCGCGTGGTGCTCCACGACGACGTGGAGCCCTGACCGCGCTCCTTCTCGTCCAGCTCCTCCAGGAGGTTGCGGATCTCGGAGCGCACGAAGTCGCGCGTCGCGACCTCCGACAGGGCCAGCCGCAGCGCCGCCATCTCCCGGGCCAGGTACTCGGTGTCGGCGAGGTTGCGCTCGCCGCGCTGCCGGTCCTGCTCCGCGGTGACGCGGTCGCGGTCGTCCTGCCGGTTCTGCGCCAGCAGGATCAGGGGCGCGGCGTAGCTGGCCTGCAGCGAGAGCATCAGGGTGAGGGCCGTGAACCCGTTGGCCGCGCTGTCGAACCGCAGGTCCTCCGGGGCCCAGATGTTCCACGCGAGCCAGAGCAGGCAGAACACCGTGAGGTAGATGAGGAACCGCGGCGTGCCGAGGAACCGCGCGATGGCCTCGGTGGCCTTGCCCACCGCCTCCTCGTCGAACCGGAACCGGGGGACGATGCCGCGGCGCTGCGCGAGCGGGGTGTCGAGACGGTCAGGCACGGTTCGCCCCCCGTCGCGTGGGGGACCGGCGGGCCGACGGCGTGGGCGGCGCGGACTGCGCGGCGATCGCCTCCATCCGCTCGTCGTCGCTGCCGCGCCAGTCGTCCGGGAGGATGTGGTCCAGCACGTCGTCGACCGTGACCACCCCCAGCAGCCGGCGCTGCGCGTCCAGCACCGGCAGGGCGAGCAGGTCGTACGCCGCGAGCAGGCGCGTCACCCGGCCGATCGACGCGTCGTGCGTGAGCCACTCCGTCTCCGTGTCCAGCACCGAGGCGACCGCCGCGTGCGGCGGCTCCCGCAGCAGCCGCTGGAAGTGGGCGACGCCGAGGAACCGCCCCGTCGGCGTCTCCAGCGGCGGCCGCACCACGAAGACCAGCGAGGCCAGCGCCGGCGGCAGCTCCTGCCGCCGGATCTGCGCCAGGGCCGTGGCGATCGTGTCGTCCGCCCCCAGGATCACGGGCTCCGTGGTCATCAGGCCGCCCGCCGTGTCCTCGGCGTACTCCAGCAGGCGCCGGACATCGGCCGCCTCGTCCGGCTCCATCAGGTTCAGGAGCTGGGCCGCCTGCTCGTCCGGCAGCTCGTTCAGCAGGTCGGCGGCGTCGTCCGGCTCCATGACCTCCAGCACGTCGGCCGCCCGGTCCCGGTCCAGGCCCGAGAGGATGGAGACCTGCGCGTCCTCCGGGAGCTCCTCCAGCACGTCGGCCAGCCGCTCGTCGTCCAGCGCGAGTGCGATCTCCAGCCGGCGTGCCGTGCCCAGGTCGCGGATCACGTCCGCGAGGTCCGCCGCGCGCATGTCCTCGTACGCCTCCAGCAGCCGCGCCGCACCCTGCTCGGGCGACCGGCTGGTGAGGTCCTGCACCGCGTCCACCGGCACCGTCAGGGTGGAACCGCGCCGGAACGGGCCCGACCCCCGCGCCGAGCGCCGCCGCACGAACAGCTGGTCCACCAGCCAGTCCCCGGTGCGCTGCTGGGCGATCGAGACGTCCTCGATCGTCACCTCGCCCGAACCGTCCTTGAGCTGCACGCGCCGGTCCAGCAGCTCGCCCAGCACCACCGACTCCATGGCCCGCTGCTCGAACCGCCGCATGTTCACCAGGCCGGTGCTGATCACCTGACCCGCGTCGATGCTGGTCACCCGGGTCAGCGGCAGGAACACCCGGCGTCGGCCCGGGACCTCGACCACCAGCCCCACAGCGCGCGGCGCGCCCTTGGCCCGGACCAGCACGACGACATCACGGACCCGGCCCACCTGGTCCCCGATCGGGTCGAAGACCAAGGTCCCGGCCAGACGTGCGACGAAAACCCTGGTGCTGGCGCTCACGCTGGTCAGCCTACGACCCGCGTGAGGGCGTCGCTCCTCGCCGTTATCGTCCAGGTAGGGGAGACTATGAGCATGAGCATGTCTCGCCCGGGTGCCGTCCCGAAGGTCCCGACCCTGCCGGCCGGTGACGAGGTCGCCGCGTACTCCACCTACCTGGAGGCGCAGAAAGCGGTCGACTACCTCTCCGACAACAAGTTCCCCGTCGAGAACGTCACCATCGTGGGCACCGACCTGCGCATGGTCGAGCGGGTCACCGGCCGCCTCACGTACGGCCGGGTGGCGCTCGCGGGCGCCCTCTCGGGCGCGTGGTTCGGCTTCTTCGTCGGCCTGCTGCTGACGCTCTTCTCGGCCTCGTCGGGTTTCCAGGTCATGCTCGCCGGCATCGCGCTCGGCGCCGGGTTCGGCCTGCTCTTCTCGATCCTGTCCTACGCGTTCACGGGCGGACGGCGCGACTTCACGTCGTCGTCGCAGATCGTGGCCGCGACCTACGCGATCCTCTGCGCGCACGACCACGCGGGCGACGCCCGGGCCATGCTGGTGCAGTCCCCGAGCGGCCTGGGCAAGGCGCGCGGTGCGGCCTCGGTCGGGGTCCCGGCCGCGCCTGCGTCGCCCGGTGCCCCGGCTGCACAGGCCCCCGCGCCGACGGCGCCTGCCGCGCCCCGGACGCCGGACCCTCGCTGGGTCACGCCCTCCGGTGAGCCCCGGTACGGCGCGATGCGGCCGGGTGCCGGTGCTGCGGCGCCGGCCGACACGCCGGTCCCGCCGTCTGAGGCTCCGGCTGCTCCGGCTGCTCCGGCTGCTCCGGTCGAGGATTCCCCGGCGCAGCCGCCGGTCCCGCCGACGGACAACCCGTCCGACCCGCCCGCCGAGCCGAAGGATCGCCCGGCGCCCCACCAGGGCAACCCGTACGCGCCGCCGTCGGACGACCAGAAGTAGGGGCCGCCGCCGCCCCGGGCACTGACTTCGGTCGGTTGCCTTGAGACCGGTCAGTTGACCGACCGGTCTCAAGGCAACCGACCGAAGTCATTTTCGGGCCGTGCAGGGGACCGAAGTCATCGCGGGCGGCGACGCCGCGCGCCAACAAGTTGAATCAACGTGGGGACTCTGCCGACGGCCCGCCAACGGTTCGAGCGCGACCACATGTCCCGCAGACAGGCGTTCGTGCACAGGTCCGCGGAGCGTCGCCCGCGGACCCCTGTCCGTCGGGCACGGTCGGGGAATGGTCGACGTAGAGATCCCGAGAGTCGCGCTCGCGCTGGAGCAGGACCGCAACGCCCTGGCCACGGCTGCCCGCAAGGGCGACGCGGTTCGGATCCGGCGCGGGGCGTACTGCGCGCCCGACGACCTGCGGGTCGACGGCGTCGCCCGCAGTGCGCGGGAGGACCGGAACCGCGCGCTGGCCCGGGTGCGCGCCCTGGACTCCTAGCTCCGGGTCGAGCACGTGTTCAGCCACGCGTCGGCCGCGCTGCTCCACGGCTGCTGCGTCTGGCAGAACCCGCGCGAGACGCACGTCTACCAGCGCTATCGCGCGTCCGGTCACGCCTCGGCCGACGTGCGCCGGCACTCCTGGACGCTCAGCCCGGACGACGTCGCCGACGCGGCCGGGCTGCCGGTCACCACGCTCGAGCGCACCGTCGTCGACTGCGCGCGAGCCATGCACCCGCTCGAGGGCCTGGTCATCGCCGACTCCGCGCTCGCCGCGGGGGCGGAACGCGATGCGCTGCTCGACGTCCTCGAAGCGGGCGCCGGCCATCGCGGAGCCCGGAGGGCCCGGCTCGTGATCGAGCTGGCCGACGCCGGTGCCCAGTCGGCCTGGGAGACGTGGACCCGGTACGAGCTGCTCCGCGCCGGACTGCCGCGGCCGTCGACGCAGATGCCGGTCGAGACCGGTCGCGGGCTCTTCCACACCGACCTCGGGTACGAGCAGTGGGCCCTGGGTATCGAGTTCGACGGGCAGGTCAAGTACCGGCCCGACGGCGTCCGCCCTGGTCATGATCCCGCGCAGGAGTACCTGCGCGAGAAGGCACGGGCCGAGGCGATCCGCCGTGCAGGCGTCACGATCGAGCACGTCACCGCCGCGGACAAGCGCGACGTCCGAGCGCTGCTCGCCAGACTCACGAGCCACCTCCCGCCGGAGGTGGTCCGCGCCGCCCGTCCTGACTCACGCTTGCCCCCGACCTGACAACGGAAATGACTTCGGTCGGTTGCCTTGAGACCGGTCGGTCAACCGACCGGTCTCAAGGCAACCGACCGAAGTCATTTGCTCGCCGTGCAGGGGACCGAAGTCACTTGATGCACCGCACCGCACCGCACCACGCCTCAGCGCAGCGACGCCATCCAAGCCTCGACGTCCTCGGGACGGCGGGGCAGCGCCGCCGAGAGGTTCTCGTAACCGTCCTCGGTGACCAGGACGTCGTCCTCGATACGCACGCCGATGCCGCGGAACTCCTCCGGCACGGCCAGGTCGTCGGCCTTGAAGTAGAGGCCCGGCTCGATGGTGAACACCATGCCCGGCTCCAGCACGCCGTCGAGGTAGAGCTCGCGGCGCGCCTGGGCGCAGTCGTGCACGTCGAGGCCCAGGTGGTGCGAGGTGCCGTGCACCATCCAGCGGCGGTGCTGCTGGCCGTCCTCGTCGAGCGCGTCGGCGGCGGTGACGCCGTCGGGCAGGAAGCCCCACTCCTCGAGACGGGCCGCGATGACCTCCATGGCCGCCGCGTGGATGTCGCGGAACCTGGTGCCCGGCTTGGCGACGGCGAACGCGGCGTCGGCGGCGTCCAGCACCGCCTGGTAGATCTTGCGCTGGACGTCGGTGTACTCGCCGTCCACGGGCAGCGACCGCGTGACGTCGGCGGTGTAGAGCGAGTCGACCTCGACGCCGCCGTCGAGCAGCAGCACGTCGCCGGACCGGACCTCGCCGTCGTTGCGGATCCAGTGCAGGGTCGTGGCGTGCTCGCCCGAGGCCGCGATGGTCTCGTAGCCCACGGCGTTGCCCTCGAGGCGGGCGTGCCCGTCGAAGGTGGTCTCGACGACGCGCTCGCCGCGGCGGTGTGCCTTCGCGGCGGGCAGTGCGCGCACCACGGCCTCGAAGCCCTCGATGGTGCGCGCCACGGCCTCGCGCATCTGCGCGATCTCGTACTCGTCCTTGACCAGGCGCAGCTCGGAGGTGGCCTCCACGAGCGCGTCGTCCGAGACGATCTGCTCGTCCTCGGTCTCGCCGGCCTCCAGGCGGAGCTCCTCGACGAGGGCCTCGATCGCGTCGTCCGCGCCGGTCACGACGAGCAGCCGCACACCGCCGTCGCCGACGTCCTTGGCCAGCGCGTCGCCCAGCTCGTCGATGTGCCGGGCCTCGATGCCCGTCAGAGCCTCGACGTCCGCGAGCGACGGGCGGGCGCCGACCCAGAACTCGCCGTAGCGGGCGTCGGCGTAGAACTCCTCGTTGTCCCGCGGGGCCAGCGGTCGCACGTACAGCACGGCATGGTGGTTCGAGCCGGCATCGCCGGCGCCGTCCTCGACCGGGTGCAGCACCAGCACGGCGTCGGGCTCGCGGTCGGTGCCCAGGCCCGTGAGGTGGGCGAACGCCGAGTGCGGCCGGAACCGGTAGTCGGTGTCGTTCGAGCGCGGCTTCAGCGAGCCCGCGGGGACCACGAGGCGCGCGCCGGCGAACCGGTCGGACAGCGCGGAGCGGCGGGCGACGGTGAACGGCGCGGCGTCCGACGGCGTCAGGCCGAGCTCGGCGCGCGGGGCCCACTGCGACATCACGAAGTTCTTGAACGCGGTCGAGGCGGGGCGGTGCGAACGGTTGGAGCCGCGGTCCGCGGTTCCCTGCTCGTCAGGCTGCGATGTGGTGGTGGGCTCGCTCATGCCCCCCAGTGTTCCACGCAGCCCGCCCGAAGTCGGCAAGCGCCCGGGTGAGCACCCGGTTGAACGCGGTGGGGGCATCGGTGTTGACGGGGTGCCCCGCGTTCGGCAGCACGACCAGTGCCCCGTCCCGGGCCGCGGCGAGGTGCCGCTGCTCCTCGATGCGCATCCTGTCGTGCGCGCCGTTGACGAACCAGAGCGGGACCCGCGCGGCGCGCACGTTCGCGATCGACGACATGCCCGCGAGGTCCGTCAGGGCATCCGTGACGACGTCCCAGGTGGGGCGGTGCATCTCGGCCGTCTGGCGCGGGGCGATCTCGAGCTGGCGCAGGTCGGCGCCGCCGGGGGTGCTCTGCAGCGGGCTGAACGGCATGGCCTCCACGGCCAGCTGCATCCGGTGCACGGCCGGGTGGACCACGCGCCCGCGCAGGCGGCGCGAGAGGTAGACGGCGTTCGCCACCCTCCGCGAGATGTCGCGGTAGAGCCGCACGGGCTTGCCCTTGGGGTCGGCCGTGCAGGCGGCCGCCACCACGCCCACGAGGCGGTCGGTGGTGTCGGGCCGGGCGGCCCAGGCCAGGGACGTGTAGCCGCCCAGGGACAGGCCGACCAGGGCGACGGGCCCGGCGGGCAGCGACGCGACGGCGTCGTCCACGGCCTCGAAGGCGCCCTCCATGGTGAACCGGTCGTGGCGGCGCGAGCCGTGGGCGGGGAGGTCGACGGCGACGGCCTCGTGGCCGGCGGCGCGCACGTGCTCGATCTGGTTCTCCCAGATCGCGCCGGAGGCGCGCATACCGTGCACGAAGACCACGCTCGTGGGGTTGTGGGTCTGGGTCTCGCGGCTGTTGCTCATCTTGCCCTCGATGATGCGTTATCGGCTTGAGCACATGGCGGACGACGGCGGAGCGTGGCGTGAACGTGCTGTGTGGGCTTGCTGCCGCCCCGTCGCGGGCGTGCTGCACCTCACCACGCCCCGGGCTCCTGGGGGCCGGAAGGATCTCTACCCTTGTGGGGTGATCGACCTCCACACGCACTCCACGGCGTCCGACGGCACCGACTCGCCAGCGCGCCTGGTGGAGGTCGCCGCGCGCGCCGGCATCGCCACGCTCGCCATCACGGACCACGACACGACGTCGGGCTGGGCCGAGGCCTCCGACGCCGCCGGCCGGTTCGGCGTCGGCCTCGTGCGCGGCGCCGAGATCTCCGCGATCGCCCGGACGACGGGCTGGGGCACCGGCGTGCACCTTCTTGCCTACCTGCACGACCCGGCGCACCCCGACCTGCTCGTCGAGACCGAGCGCACCCGCGCGGACCGCGAGTCGCGGGCCCGGCGCATGGTCGACCTCCTGGCCGAGGACTTCCCGATCACCTGGGACGACCTGCTCGCCCAGACCAAGCCCGGCACCACGCTCGGCCGCCCGCACCTCGCGGACGCGCTGGTGGCGGCGGGTGTCGTCCGGGACCGGGACGAGGCGTTCGCGACCATCCTGCGCCCGGGCACCAAGTACTACGTGGGCCACTACGCGCCCGACGCCGTCGCCGCGGTCCGCGCCGTCCGCGCGGCCGGTGGCGTGCCGGTCTTCGCGCACCCCGGTGCCGACGCCCGCGGCCGGATCGTCCCGGACTCGACGATCGAGGAGCTGGCGGCGGCCGGGCTCGCGGGGCTCGAGGTGGACCACCGCGACCACACGCCCGACACGCGCCGTCGGCTGCGCGAGGTGGCGGAGTCCCTGGACCTGCTGGTCACGGGGTCGAGCGACTTCCACGGTGCGGGCAAGCAGAACCGGATCGGCGAGAACACCACCGACCCCGGCGTGCTCGAGGCGATCGCCGCGCAGGGAGCCCTGGAGGTGCTCCGGTGAGCTGGTTCGACGTCGCGCTGTTCACCGAGGTGTTCGTGACGCTCTTCGTGATCATGGACCCGCCGGGAACGGTTCCGGTGTTCCTCGCGCTCACGTCCCGCATGACGGCGCAGGATCGCAAGCGGGCCGCGCGCACCGCGATCTTCGTGGCGTTCGGCGTGATCGTGGTGTTCGCGCTGTTCGGCCAGCTCCTGCTGGAGCACATGGGCATCTCGCTCGCGGCGCTGCAGGCGTCCGGCGGGCTCCTCCTGCTGCTCGTGGCCCTCGAGCTGCTGATGGGCAAGATGGACGCGGGCGAGACCGAGTCCGGCGGCTCCACGAAGAACGTGGCGCTGGTGCCGCTGGCCACGCCGCTGCTGGCCGGGCCGGGCACGATCGTCGCGACCATGGTGTTCGTGCAGCAGGGCGTCAGCGCGGGGGAGTCGGCCGTGGGGCACTACGCCTCGATCGGCGTGGGCATCGTGGCGGTCTGCGTGTGCACCTGGGCGGCCATGCGGTTCGCGGGGCTGGTGCACCGCGTGCTCAAGGACTCCGGCGTCACCCTGGTCACCCGCATCGCGGGTGTGCTGCTCGCCGCGATCGCCGTGCAGATGATCGCCAACGGCGTCATCGAGTTCGTGCGGACGGTCTAGCTCAGACGTCGATCGTCTCCAGGGCTACGCGCACCGGCTTCGCCGGGACGAGGCCCTCGGCCTCCCGCACCTTCTTCTTCATCGGCAGCACGTAGCCGCCGTCGCTGTCGCTCGGGAACACTGACGTGGTCCACGTGGTCTCCCCGACCGTGACGCGCACCCGGATCGACCCGAACCCGCGCGGGGGCAGCGGGAGGTCGGCCAGCTCGTCGGACTGTTCCGGCGGCACGGTCACGAACCACCAGGAGTCGGTCCGGGCCTGCCACTGCCACAGGGGAGCGGCGAACTCGATCTGCACGGCCCCCATACTGTCAGACCCACAGGTCACCGGGGTGGCCTGTGGGTCTGACACTTCTCTGGCTACCGGTCAGGACTCGGCCTGGGTCCCGTCCGCCGGGCGCCCGCCGCGCGTGCGGCGGCGGTTGCGGCTCCGGCGCCGGCGCTGGCCGTCCTCGTCGCTGCCCGACGCCGGACGGTCGGCCGCCGGGCCGCTGTCGCCGGCGGCGCGGGGCTCATCGTGCGAGCCGCCCTGGCGCGGTCCGCCGGAACGGCCGCCACCCGAACGGCCGCCACCGGAGCGGCCACCGGCCGAACGGCCGCCGCCCGGGCGCGAGCCGCTGTTGCGCTTGCCCGTCTCGCCCAGGTCCTCGAGGTCCTCGGCGTCCAGCCCCGCGAGGTGCTGCGCGGAGCGGGGCAGACGGCCCTTGGTGCCCTCGGGAATGTTCAGGTCGGCGAACAGGTGGGGCGACGTGGAGTAGGTCTCGACCGGCTCGGGGTACCCGATCTCGAGCGCCTTGTCGATGAGCGACCAGCGCGGCACGTCGTCCCAGTCCACGAAGGTGACGGCCGTACCGGTGTTGCCCGCGCGGCCGGTGCGGCCCACGCGGTGCAGGTAGATGCGCTCGTCCTCGGGGCACTGGTAGTTGACCACGTGGGTCACGTCCTCGACGTCGATGCCGCGGGCCGCGACGTCGGTGGCGACGAGCACGTCGATCTTGCCGTTGCGGAAGGCACGCAGCGCCTGCTCGCGGGCGCCCTGGCCCAGGTCGCCGTGGATGGCGCCGGCGGCGAACCCGCGCGACTGCAGCTCCTCGGCGACCTTGGCGGCCGTGCGCTTGGTGCGTGCGAACACGATGCTGCGGCCGCGGCCCTCGGACTGGAGCAGCCGCGCCAGGACCTCGACCTTGTCCAGCGCGTGGGCGCGGTACACGACCTGCTTGATGTTCTTGACGGTCGCGCCCTCGTCGTCCGGCTCGGCGGCGCGGATGTGCGTGGGCTGCTTCATGTAGCGGCGGGCCATCGAGACGACGGCGCCCGGCATGGTCGCGCTGAACAGCATGGTGTGCCGCTGCGCGGGGGTGCGGGCCAGGATCTTCTCGACGTCGGGCAGGAACCCGAGGTCGAGCATCTCGTCCGCCTCGTCGAGCACCACGGTCGCCGCGCGCAGCAGCGTGAGGTGCCCCTGGTTGAGCAGGTCGATCATGCGGCCGGGCGTGCCCACCACGACGTCGACGCCGGACTTCAGCGCCTCGATCTGCGGCTCGTAGGCGCGGCCGCCGTACACCTGCACGATGCGGACGCTGCGCTTGGCCGACGCGGTGCCCAGGTCGTTGGCGACCTGGACCGCGAGCTCGCGGGTCGGCACCACGACGACGGCCTGCGGCTTGCCGGGGGCGACGAGCTCGTCGTAGCCCGCCTCACCCGGGGCCACGACGCGGTGCAGCAGCGGGACGCCGAAACCGAGCGTCTTGCCGGTACCGGTCTTGGCCTGGCCGATGATGTCGTGCCCGCTCATCGCGACCGGCAGCGTCATGGCCTGGATGGGGAACGGGTGGGTGATGCCCGAGTCCAGCAGCGCGGCGACGATCTCGGGGCGGACGCCGAAGTCCGCGAACGTCACGTTCTGCGCCTGGATGGCGGACGGGGAGGAGTAGTCGGGCCCCGTGGCCACGGTGGGCTCGGGGTCGGTCACGGTGGCCGCGCTCGCGGCCGGGGTGTCGGTGGTAGTCACTGGCGCCTTCATCTTCTCGCGGCGCGGTGGGCCCTCGTGGCCCGGCGATCGCGCCTTCGTGCGGCAGCCGATCGTGAAAATCATCGCGCGCCGGGCGGGAGGCCCAGGCTGCGCGTCCTGTCGGCGGCCTCGCAGGGAGGTCGGAGCACAGGCTCGGGGGTCGGAACGTGACGACCGGGCAACCGATGTACAGCATTGATGGTACGCGCACGATGTTTCGCTGTGGTTAGCGAAACGCGTCCAGCGCCCTGTTAGTAATGAACGCCACGTGGCGGAGGGCCCTCGCGGGCGCCGTCCGCCACGTGGCGTCGGGGTACGACAGGCTCAGACGGCGCCGAAGCCGACCTTGCGCTGCTCCTCGGAGCCGATCTCGACGTAGCCGATGGCGCTGCCGGGGATGATCACCCGGCGGCCGCGGGCGTCGGTGAGCTCGAGGGGGCCACCGGTCAGGGCCTTCTTGACGGCCGTCGCGACGGCGTCCGCGCTCTCTTCCGTCTCGACCACGACCTCGCGCGTCAGGTTCTGCACACCGATGGTGACGTCCACGTTTACTCCAGTTCGGTCGGGGATTGCGCCGGGTACCCGGGGGTCCGGGAGTCCGGCCAGTCGATCCTAGCCACGCACCGGCGGGGTCGGCCCGCGGTTTCGCCGTGAGCCGATCCGGGGGCGGTGCGTGGCACGATGGTCGGCGTGAGCCGGTCCACGCAGAACCCGCGGCGCGCCATGGTCGTGCTCGGCGTGTGCCTGGTCGCCGGTCTCGGCGGGGGCATCGCCGCGACCATGGGCGCCGAGCCGGACGCGTCCGCCGCCGCCGTGGCCGGCGCTGTCGAGGACAGCCTGGGGGCCGAGGCGGCCGACGCCGTGCGCGACGCCTACGAGGCCGCCCGGTCGGGCGACCGGTCGGCGCCGCCCGCGCCCGTCGTCCCGCTGGAGGCGGAGGGAGCTGCGCCCGACGTCGACGACGCGACCCGGTCGGTGCCGTCCACGGGCAAGGCGGACCCGCCGGAGCCGGCCGTCCCCGAACCGGGCTCGGGGCTGATCGGCACGCCGATCCGGGTGGAGCCGAAGCTGTCCGGCGAGCTGGCGGTGGCGGCGGGGTCCCGCAGGGCGCCCGCGGAGGGGAAGGTCTGGCGGGTCCAGGTCGCGGTCGAGAAGGGGCTCCCGGTGGACCCGGAGGTCTTCGCCGAGGCCGTGCTGGCGACCTTGAACGATCCCCGCGGCTGGAACACCGCGGACGGTTCGACGTTCGCCTGGACGGAGACCGACGACTACGACGCGCGCGTCGTTCTCGCGAGCCCCGGCACCACCGACCGGCTCTGCCTGCCGCTGGACACGATCGGTGAGCTGTCCTGCGGTATCGAGGAGACCGCGGTGCTCAACTTCAAGCGCTGGGCCACGGGCTCGGACGCATGGGAGGACGTCTCGCGCTACCGGCAGTACCTCGTGAACCACGAGGTGGGGCACGTGATCGGGTACCACCACGACGTGTGCCGGGGCAAGGGCGAGCGCGCGACGATCATGGTGCAGCAGACGAGGACCACGAGCGGCTGCATCCCGGAGCCGTGGCCCGCGCCGCACGCGGGCAAGGAGTGACGTTCCCCGGTACGCCGGGGGATGAATCGGGCATTCGTGACGCCTCCGCGCGGGGCGTCGGGGAGTGTCAGTGGCTCGTGGTTCGATCGTCCGCGTGACACCGACCCTCACCCTCGCACCTCGGCTGGCGCCGCCCGGGATCCGTCCCGACGGCTCCACCTCAGTGCCGCTCGACGACAGCCAGGAGGCTGCCGTCGAATCCGCGCTGAGCCGGCCCGCGACGCTGGTCCTGGGCGCGCCCGGGTCGGGCCGGACCACGGTGACCTGTGAGGTCGCGGTCCGGGCGCTCCGGTCCGGCGTCAAGCCCGAGCGGGTGCTGGTCCTCGCGTCGTCGCGCCGTGCCGCCGCCCGCCTGCGCGACGAGGTCGCGGCCCAGGCCGGGCGCACGGTGGGCGCGCCGATGGTGCGCACGGCGTCATCGGCCGCGTTCGCGGTGCTCCGCACCCGCGCCGCGGCGCTCGGGCAGCCCACCCCCACCCTGGTCTCCGGCCCGGAGCAGGACCTGGTGCTGGCCGAGCTGCTCGCCGGGCACGTGGCGGGCGAGGGGCGGCCGCTCCGCCTGCCGCCCGGCCTGCCCGAGGAGTCGCTGGGCCTGCGGGGGCTGCGCCAGGAGCTCCGCGACCTGCTGATGCGCGCGGCCGAGCGCGGCCTCGGGCCGGTCGAGCTCGACGAGATGGGGCGGGCGAACGACCGCCCCGAGTGGATCATGGCCGCCCAGCTGTACGAGGAGTATCTCGACACCATGACGCTGCGGCTCGCCACGCCCGACGCCGGGCCGCGCTACGACCCCGCCGTCGTGATCGACGAGGCCGCCGAGTCACTGCGCTCCTGGGAGGCCGAGGTGCCGGGCACCCCGCGTCCCACCTGGGACCTGGTCGTGGTGGACGACTACCAGGAGGCCACCGCCGCGACGGTCCGCCTCCTGCGCGTGCTGCACGACGACGGGGCGCGGCTGGTGCTGCTGTCCGACCCGGACTCGGCCGTCCAGACGTTCCGCGGCGCCGCTCCCGGCCTGACGGGCCGGGCCGCCGCGCCCGCGGGCCCGGGCCGGGCCTTCGGCGCGTTCGACGCCGAGACGATCGTGCTGAGCACGGTCTGGCGGCAGCGGCCGGAGCTGCGCGCCGTGACGCGCGCCGTCACCAACCGGATCCCGGTGTCGGCGAGCGCGCTGCACCGCCGCGCCACGGCACGGCCGGAGGAGGAGCCCGCAGACGGCGACGCACCCCCGGCCGTCCAGGTGGCGGTGCTCTCGGGCGCCGCCCAGGAGGCCGCGTGGATCGCGCGCGAGCTGCGCGCCGAGCACCTGCTGCGCGGCACGCCCTGGGACCGCATGGCGGTGATCGCGCGCAGCGGCACGCGGCTGGGGGCGCTGCGCCGCGAGCTGGTCTCGGCGTCGGTGCCCGTGGCGCTGCTCGGTTCGGACCTGCCGCTCCGCGACGAGCCCGCCGTGGCGCCACTGCTCGCCGCCGTGAAGACGTGCGCGGGCGCACCGCGCGGCAGCCTGGAGGCGCTGATCGCGTCGGAGCTGGACGGCGACGAGCCGGTGCTCGACCCGGAGACGGCGGCGCTGCTGCTCATCTCGCCCATCGGCGGGCTCGACGCGGTGGCCCTGCGGCGGTTGCGCCGCGCCCTGCGGGCGGAGGAGCTGTCCGCGGGTGGCGGCCGCACCTCGGACGCGCTGCTGGTCGAGGTTCTCGCGGACCCGGCACGTGCGGCCCTGCTGCCCACGCAGGTGCGGCGCGGGCCGCTCGCGGTGGCCCGCGTGCTCGCCGCCGGCCGTGAGGCTGCGGGAGAGCCCGGCGCCACGGCGCAGACGGTGCTCTGGGCGGCCTGGGCCGCCACGGGCCTGGCCGAGCGGTGGAGCGCCGCCGCCCTGACCGGCGGACCCGCGGGCCTGCGGGCCGACCGGGACCTCGACGCCGTGCTGGCGCTGTTCCGGGCGGCCGAGACCTTCGTGGACCGCATGCCGGGCGCGCCCGTCGGCGCGTTCGTCGACTACCTGGCCTCCCAGGACCTTCCGGCCGACTCCCTGGCGGCCTCCGCCCAGGGCGCGGGCGCCGTCGAGGCGCTCACGCCCCCGGGCGCGGCAGGCCGGGAGTGGGACGTGGTGGTCGTGGCCGGCGTGCAGGACGGCGTGTGGCCCGACCTGCGGTTGCGCGACTCGCTGCTGGGCTCCCAGGCGCTCGTCGAGCTCATCGCCGGCCGCTCCGAGGACGGCCGGGTGGTAGGAGCCGAGGCCCGACGCCAGGTGCTCACCGACGAGCTGCGTGCCTTCGCGGTCGCGGTCTCCCGGGCCCGGCGCCGGCTGCTCGTCACGGCCGTGGAGGACACCGAGGAGGCGCCGAGCGTGTTCTGCGACCTCGTGTCCCCCCGGGACGACGGCGGCGACGGCCCGGACCCGCGGCGGGTCCCGGTGGGCCCGCCGCTCGACCTGCGCGGTGTCGTGGCCGCCGCACGCTCGGAGCTGGTGCGGGCGTCGGCGGGCGGGGACGAGCCGGCACCCCCCGCCCGGCCCGCGGCCGCGCTGCTGGCCGACCTGGCCGCCGCCGGTGTCGCCGAGGCCGACCCGACCACCTGGTACGGCGTGGCCGGCGTCTCGAGCGAGGTGCCCCTGTGGGGTGCCACCGACACGGTGACCGTGTCGCCGTCCAAGGTCGAGACGGTGACCACGTGCGCCCTGCGCTGGGCCTTCGAGGCGGCGGGCGGCACCAAGCCGGACGCCACCCACCAGACCCTCGGCACATTGCTGCACTCGATCGCGCAGACGCACCCGAAGGGCTCGCTCACCGACCTGAAGCAGGAGCTGGACCGCCGCTGGCCCGAGCTCGCGCTGCCCGACGGCTGGCCGTCGCTGCAGCTGCGCAAGCGCGCCGACCGCATGGTGGAGCGGCTCGCCGACTACCTGGGCGATGCCGGTGAGCCGCTGCTCGTCGAGGCCGACTTCGACCTGCGGGTGGGCCGCGCCCGGCTGCGCGGCCAGGTGGACCGCGTCGAGGACGCCGGCGACGGCAGCGTCACCGTGGCCGACCTCAAGACCGGCAAGACCGCCGCCAGCAAGGACAAGGCGGCCGAGAACCCGCAGCTCGGCGCCTACCAGCTCGCCGTCGAGGAGGGCGCGCTCGACCTGCCCGACGGCACGGTCAGCAAGGGCGCGAGCCTGGTCTACGTCGGCACCGAGACGGTCTCGGCGAGCGTGCGCAACCAGCCCGCGCTCGCCCCCGACGAGAACGGCGGGAGCTGGGCCCGCGACACCGTCGAGGGTGCGGCCGACACGATGGCCGCCGCGAGCTTCGCGGCGAGGAACAACGACCTCTGCGAGATGTGCGTGGTGCGCCGGTCCTGCCCGCTGCAGCCCGAAGGACGGAAGGTGGTCGAGTGATCGGGCACGAGCCGGAGATCCGCCTGTCGGCCCGCGCTATCGCGCGGCTGCTCGGGCGGCACGAGCCCACGGACGAGCAGGTCCGCGTCATCGAGTCGCCCCTGGAGCCCGCGCTCGTCGTCGCGGGCGCCGGGTCCGGCAAGACCGAGACCATGGCCGCGCGCGTCGTGTGGCTCATCGCCAACAAACTGGTCCAGCCCGAGCAGGTGCTCGGCCTCACCTTCACGCGCAAGGCAGCGGGCGAGCTCACCCAGCGCGTGCAGACCCGCCTGGCGCAGCTCAACCGCGCGCTCGGCGAGGAGTCCGGCGAGGCCCTGGCCGGCCTGGACCTCGACCGGCCGACGGTCGCCACCTACAACGCCTACGCCGCCTCCCTGGTGGCCGACCACGGCCTGCGCCTGGGCGTCGAGCCCAGCGCCCGGCTGCTCGGCCAGGCCGAGCAGTGGCAGCTCGCGTCGCAGGTGGTGGAGTCCTGGGACGAGGACCTCGCCACCGACCGGGCGGTGAGCACCGTGACCGGGGCGGTCGTCGCGCTGTCCGACGCGCTCGGCGAGCACCTCGTCGACCCCGCGGACGCGCGGGCCCGCCTCACCGACATGGCCGAGCACCTCGAGTCGGTCCCGCTCGGTCCCAAGCAGCGCAAGCGCACCAAGGACGTCGACAAGCTCATCGGCTCGATCGCCGAGCGGGCCCGGTTCGTGGACCTCGTGGTCGAGTACCGGCGCCGCAAGCGCATCGCTGAGGCGCTCGACTTCGGCGACCAGGTCTCGTTCGCCGCCCAGCTCGCCCGCGAGGTCCCGATGGTGGGCGCCGCCGAGCGGGCCCGGTTCGAGGTCGTGCTGCTCGACGAGTACCAGGACACCTCCTACGCCCAGGTCGAGCTGCTGTCCGGCCTGTTCGGCGGCGGGCACCCGGTCACCGCCGTCGGCGACCCGCACCAGTCCATCTACGGCTGGCGGGGCGCCTCCGCGGCGGGCCTGGCCCGTTTCCCCGACCGCTTCCAGCGGGACGACGGCTTCCCCGCCGCGGTGCACTACCTGTCCACCTCCTGGCGCAACGACGCCGCGATCCTCACCGCCGCGAACATCGTCTCGGGCCCGCTGCGCTCGCGGTCGGGCGCGGCCACGAACGTCGAGGTGCCGCCCCTGGACCTGCGGCCTGGGGCCGGCGAGGGCCTGGTGTCGGCGCACGTCGCCGCGACCCTGGAGGAGGAGGCCGAGGCCGTCGCCGAGTGGGTGGCTCAGCGCTGGCGCTCCGGCGCGCACCCGGACGGCCGGTCCACGGCCGCCGTGCTCTGCCGTGCGCGGGCGCAGTTCCCCGCGATCGAGGTGGCGCTGCGTCGCCGCGGGCTCCCGGTCGAGGTGGTCGGCCTGGGCGGCCTGCTGTCCACGCCCGAGGTGGTCGACGTCGTCGCGCTGCTCCAGGCGGCGCACGACCCGTCCCGCGGCGACTCCCTGCTGCGCCTGCTCACCGGCCCGCGCCTCAACCTCGGCGCGTCCGACCTGCACGCGCTGGGCTCCTGGGCGGCCGACCTGGCGCGGCTGGACGACCCGCGCCGGGCGGCGGCCGCCGCCCCGGTCGAGGAGCTGCCCGACGACGACCTGCGCGTGGTCGAGGGTGACGTCTCCGACCACCGCTCGATCGTCGACGCGCTCGACGACCTGCCGCCCGCCGGCGAGCCGGCGCGCGACGGCCGCGTGCTGTCCCCCGACGCGCACCGCCGCCTCGGGGCGCTCGCCCGGCTGCTGCGCGACCTGCGCGGCCTCACCTATCTCTCGCTGCCCGAGCTCGTGGTCCAGGCCGAGCGGGCGCTCGGCCTCGACGTCGAGGCGGCCACAGCCCTCGCGCTGGCGGGCGCCGGGGTCGGCGGCGCCGTGAGCGACCGCGGGCGCGAGCACCTCGACGCGTTCCGGGACGTCGCGGCCTCGTTCGCGCAGTCCTCGGACACCGCGACGCTCGGCGCGTTCCTGGCCTGGCTGGGTGTCGCGGGCGAGCGGGAGCGCGGGCTCGACATGCCGGTGCACGAGCCCGACCCCGACGCCGTCCAGGTCATCACCGCGCACGCCGCGAAGGGCCTGGAGTGGGACGCCGTGGCGGTGGCGGGCCTGGCCGACGGCGCGTTCCCCACCTGGGACCGCGGCTCGCGCTCGGGGGAGTCGTCGTCGGGCTGGCTGTCCGACCTGGGCGAGCTGCCGTACCACCTGCGCGGCGACGCGGACGACCTGCCGCGCTTCGACTGGGAGCACGCCTCCGACACCAAGGACCTGGTCGCCCTGCGTGACGAGTTCAAGGCGGAGTGCGGCGAGCACCGGCTCGCCGAGGAGCGGCGCCTGGCCTACGTGGCGTTCACGCGCGCCCGCCGTGAGCTCTTCCTCACCGCGTCCTGGTGGGGCACGGCCAGCCGCCCGCGCGGCGTCTCCCCGTTCCTCGCCGAGCTGGCAGAGGCCGAGCTGGTCAAGACCGACCTGTGGGCCCCGATGCCGGAGCCCGACGCCGAGAACCCGCGCAACGCGGAGGAGATCACGGCGGTGTGGCCGGCCCCGGACGGCGGCGCGGACCAGCAGAGCCCGGCCCCGACCGCTCGCGACGTCCTGCGTGCCACGGCCTCGCTGGTGGACGCGGCCGCGGAGGAACGGCTGGTCGCGCTCGCCGCCATGCGGCTCCCGGCCGACGCGCTCACCGCACCGCAGGGCGTCCTGGCGGACGCCGCCGGCCATGACCTGGTCGACCTCGCCCGCATGCTCCTGGTCGAGCGGAACCGGCGCGCGGACCGCGAGGTCGCGTTCCCGGCGCACGTCTCGGCGTCGGGTCTGGTGCGGCTCGCCGCCGACCGTGACGCGTTCGCCCTCCAGCTGCGCCGGCCGGTCCCGGTGCAGCCCACGGTGCACGCCCGCCGCGGCACCCGGTTCCACGAGTGGGTCGAGCAGTTCTTCACGTCGGCCACGCTGCTCGACGTCGACGACCTGCCCAGCGCCGAGGACGACGACCTGCCCGAGGACACCGACCTCGACAAGCTGCGCGACACGTTCCTGGGGTCGGAGTGGTCGGCCCGGATGCCCGTGGCGGTCGAGGTCGACGTCGAGACCCCGGTGGCCGGCGTCATGCTGCGCTGCCGCATGGACGCCGTCTTCAAGGACCCCGCTGCCGGCCCCGACGCCGTCGTGGTGGTCGACTGGAAGACCGGCCGCGAGCCGCTCGACGCCTCGGCGCGGGCCGCCCGCGAGGTGCAGCTCGCCGTGTACCGCTTGGCGTGGTCCCGCTGGACGGGGCTGCCGCTGGACCAGGTGAGCGCGGCCTTCTACTACGTGGGTTCGGACACGACAGTGCGCCCGGACCGGCTGCTCGACGAGGCCGAGCTGGAGGCGCTGATCACGGGCGCCTGAGTCACGCCCCGAGCGGCCCGCCGAACCACTCCTCGATCAGGGAGCGTGCGATCGAGGACCGCCCGGGCAGGCCCAGGTGACCGTCCGCGACCGCCGTGGCGACCTGGTCGCGGGTGAACCAGTCGGCCTCGGCGATCTCGTCCTCCTGCCGCGTCAGCTCCGTGGTGGTCGCCCGGGCCCGGAAGCCGAGCATGAGCGACGCCGGGAACGGCCACGACTGGCTGCCGCGGTACTCGATCGAGGCGGGGTCGATCAGCACGCCGACCTCCTCCGACGTCTCGCGGGCCACGGCCTGCTCCAGGCCCTCCCCGGGCTCGACGAACCCGGCCAGCACCGAACGGCGGCCCAGGTCCCACTGTGGGCCGCGGGCCAGGAGCAGCCGGTCGTCGGCGTCGGTGACCGCCATGATCACCGCGGGGTCGGTCCGCGGGAAGTGGTTGGACTCGTCCGCCGGGCAGTGCCGCACCCAGCCCGCCTGCCTCACCTCGGTCCGCGTGCCGCACAGCGGGCAGTGGGTGTGCACCGCGTGCCACTGGGCCAGCGCGACGGCCTCGACCACCAGGCCGACCTCCAGGTCGGGCGCGTCGAGCGTGCGCAGCCCGGTCCACTCGACGTCGAGGTCCGGCTCGGCCTCGACGTCGGCCAGGACCAGCCCGAGGTGGCTGACGCCGTCGGCCTCCCCGAGGAAGAGCAGGGCCCGCGTCGCGAGGTGTGCCACGTCGTCGGGTGCGAGGAACGCGACCCGTGACCCGACCGTGGCCACCCGGGTGCCCCGCACCACGAGGACCCGCGTGCCCTGCTCCTTGCGCAGGTCGTCGAGGAGGCCGGGCAGCGCGCGCCGGTGGGCGGCACGGTCGTGGGCCGAGCGGGCGAAGGGGAGGTCGAGAGGACGCACGGGACGACGTTAGTCCTCTTGCGGACCGGTGCCGCACGCGCGCTGTGGTCGGACACGCCACCGTCCCTGCGCCGTCGGGTGCCGGGCGCTGCTCTAGGGTGAGCACGTGTCCCGCACGCCCCTCGCTCTCGCTGCCCTCTCGACCGCCGCCGTGCCGGGTCTCGACGCCCAGTCGGTCCGCGTCGGGGACCTCGCCGGCGACTACGACGTCGCGGTCGTGACCGGTGCGGACGACCAGGAATGGGTGGTGCGCGCGCCGCGCACCACCGTGGCGGGTGCTGCCCTGGAGGCCGAGATCGAGCTGCTCGACGCACTCCGGCTCTACATCGACACGGGCGTGCTCCCGTTCGTGGTGCCGCAGGTCGCGGGCTATGCGCTCCTGCCGGAGGGCGGCCGGGCCGTCGTGCACCGCCGGATCATCGGCGACAACCTCGACGTCGAGTCCCTGGAGCAGGGCCCCGGGCTGGCCGCCGACCTGGGCCGGGCCATCGCGGCCATCCACGAGCTGCCCACGTCCGTCGTGGAGACGTGCGGCCTGCCCAGCTACACCGCGTCCGAGTACCGGGAACGGCGGCTGACCGAGGTGGACGAGGCGGCCCGGACCGGCCGCGTCCCGCCCACCCTGCTGCGCCGCTGGGAGACCGCGCTGGAGGACGTCTCCCTCTGGCGGTTCAAGCCCGTGGTGACGCACGGCGACCTCGCGCCCGACCAGCTGCTCGTGGACCGGCAGCGGGTCGTGGCGGTCTCGGGCTGGTCGGAGGCCCGCGTCGCGGACCCCGCCGACGACCTCGCGTGGCTGATCGCCGCGGCGCCGATGGAGGCCGTGGACTCGATCATGGAGGCCTACCAGCTGCGCCGCACCGAGCTGAGCGACTCGCGCCTCGCGGAGCGCGCCATGCTCGTGGGCGAGCTGGCGCTCGCACGCTGGCTCCTGCACGGTGTGCGGCACCGGCTGCCCGAGGTCGTCGAGGACGCCACGTCCATGCTCGAGGACCTGGACGAGGCGACCCTCGACGAGGGCTGAGCGCCTCAGGCCGCCAGGGCCTGCTTCACCTGGACGAGGCTCGGGTTGGTGACGGCCGAGCCGTCCGGGAAGACCACGGTGGGCACGGTCTGGTTGCCACCGTTGACCTGCTCCACGTACGCGGCGGCCTCCGGCTGCTCCTCGATGTCGATGACGGTGTAGCCGATGCCCTCGGAGTCGAGCTGCGTGCGCAGCCGCCGGCAGTACCCGCACCAGGTGGTCGAGTACATGAGAACGGTGCCGTCCTCGGGGAGCGGCGTGGTCGTCTCGGACATCTGTTCTCCTTGTCGGTGGTTGCTGCGAGAATCGCAGAGATGCTCACCCAGACCAACTCCGCCGGTGGTTCGAATCATCCTGGACCGCTGAGCCCCGACGCGATCCTGACCGCCCTCGACCCCGAGCAGCGCGAGGTAGCGCTCGCGCTCAACGGGCCCGTGGTCGTGCTGGCGGGCGCGGGCACGGGCAAGACCCGCGCCATCACGCACCGCATCGCCTACGGCGTCCGCATCGGGGCGTACAAGCCGACCAGCGTGCTGGCGGTGACGTTCACGGCGCGTGCGGCAGGGGAGATGCGCACCCGGCTGCGGGGTCTGGGCGTCCAGGGCGTGCAGGCCCGCACGTTCCACTCCGCGGCTCTGCGCCAGCTCGGCTACTTCTGGCCCCGGGTGGTGGGCGGCGCCCCGCCGCGCCTGCAGGAGTTCAAGGCGCCGATCGTGGCCGAGGCCGCGCGGCGGGTGGGCCTGAGCGTGGACCGGGTGGCGGTCCGCGACCTGAGCAGCGAGGTCGAGTGGGCCAAGGTCTCGCTCGTCACGGCCGACGACTACGAGAAGGCGGCGTACGCGACCGGCCGTGAGGCGCCGTCGGGCTACGACGCGCAGACGGTGGCCCGGCTGATCACGGCCTACGAGGACGTGAAGACGGAGCGCGAGGTCATCGACTTCGAGGACGTGCTGCTCATGCTCGCGGACATGCTGAACAGCCACAAGATCGTGGCCGACGAGGTCCGCTCGCAGTACCGGCACTTCGTCGTCGACGAGTACCAGGACGTCTCGCCGCTGCAGCAGTTCCTGCTGGACCAGTGGCTGGGCGGCCGCAACGAGCTGTGCGTGGTCGGTGACCCGTCGCAGACCATCTACTCCTTCACCGGCGCCACCCCGCGCCACCTCCTGGAGTTCCGGCGCACCTACCCGGAGGCGCAGGAGATCCGCCTTGTGCGCGACTACCGGTCCACGCCCCAGGTGGTGAACCTGGCGAACGAGGTGCTCAAGCGCGCCGGCCGCGCGGGCGGCGCGCACCAGGCGCTCGAGCTGATCGCGCAGCGCGATCCCGGCCCGGCGGTCGCCTTCACGGCGTACGACGACGACGAGGCCGAGGCGAAGGGCATCGCGGCCCGCGCCGCCCGGCTGATCGAATCGGGGGTCAAGCCCAGCGAGATCGCCGTGCTGTACCGCACCAACGCCCAGTCCGAGGCGTTCGAGTCCGCCTTCGCCGACGCCGGTGTGGGCTACCTGGTGCGCGGCGGCCAGCGGTTCTTCCAGCGCAAGGAGGTCCGCGACGCGCTGGTGCTGCTCCGCGGGGCAGCCCGTTCCGCCGACCCGGCGCTGTCCATGCCGGACCAGGTGCGCGACGTGCTGTCCGCCGCCGGCTGGGCCGACCGGGCGCCCGCGGGCCGCGGCGCCGCCCGGGAGCGCTGGGATGCGATGCAGGCGCTCGTCGCGCTGGCCGACGACCTGGCGGCCGCCGCCACGCCCGAGGAGCCCGCGACGGTGTCCGGGCTGGTCGCGGAGCTCGACGAGCGCGCCTCCGCCCAGCACGCGCCCACGGTCGAGGGCGTCACGCTCGCCTCACTGCACGCGGCCAAGGGCCTGGAGTGGGACGCCGTGTTCCTCGCCGGGATGAGCGAGGGCCTGATGCCCATTTCCCTGGCCGAGACCGATGACGCCGTGCACGAGGAGCGCCGCCTGCTCTACGTGGGGATCACCCGCGCGCGCGAGCACCTCGACGTGTCGTTCGGGCGCTCGCGGAACCCGGGCGGGCGGGCCACGCGCAAGCGCACCCGGTTCCTGGACGGGCTCTGGCCGGAAGAGCACCGCGCGCCGCGGGCACGGACCGCGCCCAAGGGGCAGGCCCGCGCACTGCTGACCGGCGAGCACGACGCCGCACTCTTCGACGCCCTGCGCGAGTGGCGGCGGCAGGTGGCCCAGGAGACCGACAAGCCCGCGTACACGGTGCTCACGGACGCGACCCTGGCGGCCATCGCGGAGATCCGACCTTCGGGCACGACCGAACTTGCTCGCGTGAACGGGATCGGTCCTGCGAAGATCGACCGGTACGGCGCCACGATCCTCGCGATCGTGGCCAGTTCTCCGGCTTCTTGAGCCGTTTCCGGGGCCTCGCGAGGCAGTCCGAAAAACTTCTCAAGAAAGTTTGGAAAAAGAGTTGGCTCGCCACGGCGGCCCGGCATAGTGTTCAGATGTCCCTGACAGCAGTGGGCGAGGCCGAGAGGTCTGGCCCGGATTCGAGTGAGGAGGTGGGTGCATTGGAGATGAACATGATTCCGCAGACGGATCTGCAGGTGTGCAAGCACGTGCTCGGCTACGAGCCCGTCCCGGCCACTGGCGCAGCTCTGCCTTTCCGCGCGCGCACTCACCGCGGAGGCGTCAAGCCGTCCGCTCTCGCACCCGACTCCGCATCTCCAGGAGACTCCCCGGTCTGACGACCGAAGAGTTCCAGGCCGCGGAGTCCACCTAGGACCCGCGGCCTTAATTCTTGCCCGGAGATCCGGCCCCACCTCGGCCGGCCCGGCAAGGATCTAGCCCCTGGGTCCTGCACCACCAACGTTCATCGACGACGTTCCTTCAGGACACAGGAGACAACCGTGCGCCTCACTGCGCTCCTCGACACTCTTCCCCAGGGCGGCTCGGGCCCCTGGGACCCGCCTCAACACCCCGCCACGAGCGGGACCGGTTCGGACTCGGCGGAGTTCAACCGGATCATGGACACACTGCTGCCGTGCCGTACCAACGACCCGGAGCTGTGGTTCGCCGAGCACAGCACGCAGGTGGAGCAGGCCAAGGCCCTCTGCCGTACGTGCCCCCTCATCGAGGGCTGCCTCGCGGGCGCTCTCGAGCGCAACGAGCCGTGGGGCGTCTGGGGCGGTGAGGTCTTCGTGGACGGCGCCGTCGTCGCCCGCAAGCGTGGCCGCGGCCGGCCGCGCAAGTCGGAGAGCGTCGCTGCCGCATGATCCGCCGCTGGTCAGGCCGCCCGTACCGGGAGGACCACGCACCCGCACCGCGGGTGCGGCTCCACCGGCCGGGCTCGGGGGAGCCCGGCCGGCAGGGAGATCTCCAGGCACGCACCGACGGCCGTGGGCCGGTGCCCGTCCAGCTGGGCGAGCACCTGGCCCGCGGCCGTCGCCGCTGCCACGGCGGCGAGCGTGGTCTCGTGGGTCGGCTCCGCCGTCTCGCGGAGCTGCGCCGCCAGCGCCGGCCACTCCCGGTCGGCGTCCGCGCGGGCGAGGTCCACGCAGCTCACGCACGCGGACCTGCCCGGGCGTACCAGCGGGCCCACCACGACGTCGGCCTCGCGCACCACGACCGGTAGGTGCGGCACGCCGAGCCCGAGCAGCCGCTGGTACCGCGCCGGGTGCGCGGCGTGCGGCTCGGTGACCACCACGGCGTCGAGGGCCTCGGGGTCCGGCCCCGCGCCGCCGTCGTCCACCCGGACCGCGACCCGCGGGGAACGCTCCGCAAGCAGGGCCCGCACCGCGGCGTCGCGGGACTGCCCGACGTCGGCGGTCCGCAGGCCACCCAGCCCCACGTCCGTGGTCTGCACCGGCAGCGGGTCGTGCAGCACCAGGCCGCCCACCCCCGCCGTCGCGAGGTGCAGGGCGACCGCCGTACCCAGCCGGCCCAGACCTGCGAGCCCCACGACCCGCTCCGCGCGGGCGGCGAGCGTGGCCAGCCCGGCGCCGTCGGGTCGTAGCATCCCGAGCACGGTCGCGTCCGCCGCGCCGTCCGCCGGGGCCGTCACCGCGCCGACCGCGCCCGGGACGGGCACCAGCACGCCGGCCCGGAACAGCACGGCCATGATCTCGTCGCGTCGCTCGGCGCCCACCCCGCACCGCGCCGCCGACTGCTCGACGGTCACGTGTCTGCGCTCGGCGATCTCCTCCAGCCAGGACTCCTCGGCCGGAGCCAGCCCGGACAGCACGAACGACCACCGCGGGTCGGAACCGCACTGCACCTGACCGCCGCCGCGGCTGAGCACGGGCGTACCGGGCCGCAGCCGGAGGGCGGGAGCACTCGTCATGTCCGCAACGATGCCCGACGGCGGCGCCCCCGGTGCGTTGTCCACAGGCGCGGGAGGATATTCAAAGCATCCGGCCGGCCGGAAGTTCCCGGCTGCGCCCAGAGCCAAATGGACGGCGCAACGCTTGCCGACCCGGTTACGGTGAACACTATGAGCGACCAGCACCAGCCCGGCGAGTCTCCCCAGTCGTGGGAGGAGATGCTGCGCTCCATGCTCGGCGAAGGCGCAGACGAAGTGATGGCCGAGATGCGCGAGCGCGGCATCGACCCGACCGCGCTCGGCGGCGCGCCCGACCCCGTGATGATGCAGTACGCCCTGGCCCAGGTGCAGAAGATGCTCTCGGCCGAGGGCACAGGCCCCGTCAACGCCGACGTCGCGCACGACGTCGCGCGCCAGGTCGCCGTCAGCGAGGGCGACCCGTCCCTGACGGGCAAGCAGGCCAAGGACGCCACCGACGCGCTGGGGGTGGCCGAGCTCTGGCTCGACGCCGTCACCGACCTCCCGCCCGCGGGCGGGACCAGGCGCGCGTGGAACCGGTCCGAGTGGGTCGAGGCCACGCTCCCCGTGTGGAACGAGCTCGCGGCGCCCGTCGCGACATCGGTTGCGGACGCACTGGCCACGGTGCTGCGTGACCAGCTCCCCGAGGGCGTCGACGACGGGGAGGCAGTGCCCGGCATGCCCGCCGGCGTGCTGCACGGTCTGGGCGGCTCGATCGACCCGGCCCAGATGATGCGCCGGCTCGGCTCCGCCGTCTTCGGCATGCAGGTGGGTCAGGCGGCCGGCACGCTCTCGCGTGAGGTGTTCGGCGCCACCGACGTCGGCCTGCCGCTGCTCGACAGCCCCGACACCGTGCTGCTCCCCACCAACGTGGCCGCGTTCGCCGACGGCCTGGACGCTCCGCTGGAGGAGGTCCGCCAGTTCCTCGCGGTCCGCGAGGCGGCGCACGCGCGCCTGTTCACCCACGTCCCGTGGCTCCGGTCGCACCTGCTGTCGATCGTGGAGCGGTATGCCCGGGGCATCACCATCGACCTCGACGCGCTCGAGGCCCAGGTGCGCGACATCGACCTCGCCGACTCCGACGCGCTGCGCAGCGCGCTGTCCGGCGGGGTCTTCGGCCTGCAGAACACGGACGAGCAGAAGGCCGTGCTCCTGAACCTGGAGACCACGCTCGCCCTCGTGGAGGGCTGGGTGGACGAGGTCAGCGCCATGGCCGCCCTGCCGCACCTGCCGCACGCCATCCCGCTGCGCGAGATGATCCGCCGCCGCAGGGCCGCGGGCGGTCCGGCGGAGCAGACGTTCTCGACCCTGGTCGGGCTGGAGCTGCGGCCGCGCCGCTCGCGCGACGCGGCGACCCTGTTCTCGATCGTGGCCCGCGCCCAGGGCACCGAGGGGCGCGACGCGGTGTGGGACCACCCGGACCTGCTGCCCGGCACCCAGGACCTGGACGACCCGTCCGGCTACCTGGTGCGCCGCGAGGCGGCGGAGAACGAGCACGCCGACATCGACGCGGCGCTCAAGGAGATCTTCGGCGAGGGCGACCCGGACGACGCCGCGGACCCGGAGAAGTAGGTCAGTCCTGCTCGTCGTCCGGTGTGGCGGTCCCCGGGTCGTCCTGCGTGAACGACGCGCCCTCCAGGAAGCCGCGCGCCCGGTCCGTGCGGGGGTAGACCTCGAGGATCTTCCAGAACTCCGGTCCGTGGCCGGCGTGCAGCAGGTGCGCCAGCTCGTGCAGCAGCACGTAGTCGAGCACCCACCCGGGCATGCCCTGCAGCCGGGTCGAGATGCGGATCGAGCCGTCCAGCAGCGTGCACGACCCCCAGCGCCGGCCCTGGTTGTTCGACCAGCGCACGCTGGAGGGGCGGGCGCGGCCGTCGAGGTACTTGGCGGAGAGCTCGGCAGCGCGGTCGGCGAGCTCCTGGTCGGACGGGCGGCGGCGCCGCTCCTTGTCCTCGAGCCGGGCTACCATCTTCGCCACCCACTCCCGTTCCTGCGCTCGAGAGAAGCGCGCAGGAATGGCGACGATGGTCCGTCCACCGTCGCGGTATGCGCTCACCGTGGCGGTCCGCCGGAGGCTCCGGCGTACCTCCACGGACGTCAGGGCGTCGTGGGCCACGGAACGACCGTACCGGTTATCGGCGTCGAGGTGGGGTATAACACACCGTTCAAGTGGAAAAACTTTGCCTAACGGGCTGTTGTGGGGTGCGATTCACGGAACCCTCAGCCAAGTGAGGAATGATGGGCCGGTGACTGACATGCGCGACCTCCAGCACTCTTCGCAACCCGAGCCGTCGCCGTTCGACGACTCGGGCACCGCGGCTGCGCCGATCTCGCGCCGCACGGTCACGCTGGGGGTGTCCTTGCTGCTCACCGCCGTCCTGTCCGCGTTGGCGCTGGTCGTGCCCACGCCGTACGCCATGCGCTCACCGGGGCCCACGGAGGACACGCTGGAGCGCAACCTGATCCAGATCGAGGGCGCCCGCACCTACGAGTCCACGGGCGAGCTGCGCCTCACCACCGTCTCCGTGCTGGGCGGGCCGGGCTATCCGATGCTGGCCGGCCAGGTGATCCAGGGCTGGCTGGACCCGCGGCGCTCCGTGCTCCCCGTGGAGGCGATCTTCCCCGAGGCGACCACCAAGGAGGAGCAGCAGGAGGTCAGCCAGGCGGAGATGGTGTCCTCGCAGGAGTCGGCCACCGCGGCGGCGCTGACCGAGCTCGGCTACGACGTGCCCGCCGTGCTCGACGTCGCCGGCACGGAGCCCGGGTCCGGGGCGGAGGGCAAGCTGGAGGAGGGCGACGTCATCACCGAGTTCCAGGGTGAGCCCGTGGGCACCTACGCCGACCTCATCGACGGGCTGGCCGACACGACGCCGGGCGACGACGTGACGCTCGGCGTGAAGCGCGGCAACGGTACCGAGGACGTCACCATCACGACCGCCGACAACGGCCAGCGTGCCGTGCTCGGCGTCTTCATCGACCCGCACTACGACTTCCCGGTGGACGTCTCCATCGAGATCGAGAACATCGGCGGCCCCAGCGCGGGGACGATGTTCGCGCTCGGCATCATCGACAAGCTCACGCCCGAGGACGAGGCGAACGGCGAGGTCATCGCCGGCACCGGGACCATGAGCCCCGAGGGCACCGTGGGCCCGATCGGCGGCATCGAGCAGAAGTTGTACGGCGCGCAGCGCGACGGCGCCGACTGGTTCCTGGCACCGGTGGACAACTGCGACCAGGTGGTGGGCAACGTGCCCGACGGGCTGCGCGTGGTCCGGGTGGGCACGCTGGCCGAGGCGCGGGACGCCGTCGAGCAGATCGGGCGGGGCGAGGGGGCCGACCTCCCGACGTGCTCCTGACGCATCCGTGACGCACCTGCCGAGTCGTTGACCACGTGTTGCACATCTGGAGGATGTGGGAACCTTGTGGTGGGAACCTTGACCAGAGCCTGGCCGTTCCACCTGCGTACGGCCCAACCATTCATGACGTGAGGTAACGCAGAAGTGTCCTTCGCCGCAGCACCCCGTCGCCCATCCGGCGGCGCACCCCGAGCCCGACGACGCAGTCCCCTGGGGGTGGCGGTCGTCGCGGTCGCCGTCGTCATCGCGGCCCTGCTCCTCCTAGCGCAGTTCTGGACCGAGGTGATGTGGTTCGGGCAGCTCGGTTTCTCCCGGGTGATCTGGACCGAGTGGGGCATGCGCGCCGCTCTGTTCGCCGGTGGGTTCGTGATCATGGCGGGTGCCGTGTTCTGGTCGTTCACCGCGGCCTACCGCTCCCGCCCCGTCTACGCCCCGAGCACCCCCGAGCAGGCCACGCTCGACCAGTACCGCGAGGCCGTCGAGCCCCTGCGCCGGGTCGTGATGATCGCGGCTCCCGTGCTCGTCGGCTTCTTCGCCGGCGTCGCGGCCTCCGCGCAGTGGCGCACCGTGCTCCTGGCCTTCAACAGCGAGCCGTTCGGCGAGAACGACCCGCAGTTCGGCATGGACCTCGGGTTCTTCGTCTTCATGCTTCCGGCGCTGCGGTTCACCGTCGGGTTCCTCATCTCGGTCGTGGTGATCGCCGGCATCGCCGGAGTGATCACGCACTACCTGTACGGCGGCCTCCGGGTGGGCCCGGCCGCAGCCGGCGGTCCTCGCACCACGCCCGCCGCGCGCATCCACCTGGCCGTGATCGGCGCAGCGCTGCTGCTCCTGATCGCCGCCAACTACTGGCTGGACCGGTACTCGATCCTGACCAACGCCGGCGACCGGTTCGACGGCGCCTCCTACTCCGACGTGCACGCCGTGATCCCCGCCAAGGGCATCCTCGCGGTGGTCGCGATCTTTGTGGCCGCGCTGTTCATCGTCACCGCCTTCCGGGGCGACTGGCGCCTGCCGGCGATCGGCGTCGGGCTCATGGTGGTCTCGGCCATCGCGATCGGCGGCATCTACCCCGCCGTCGTCCAGCGCTTCCAGGTGAACCCGAACGCGCAGGAGCTGGAGAGCGAGTACATCCAGCGCAACATCGACGCGACGCTGTCGGCCTTCGGCATCGACGACGTCGAGAAGGAACCGTACGACGCCACGACCCAGGCCGAGGAAGGCGCCCTGCGCGCCGACGCCGACACCGCGGCGTCCATCCGGCTCCTGGACCCGCAGATCGTGTCGCCGTCGTTCCGCCAGCTGCAGCAGAACAAGCAGTACTACAACTTCAACGACTCCCTCTCGGTCGACAAGTACGAGATCGACGGCGAGTCGCGCGACACCGTGATCGCGGTGCGCGAGCTGAACCTCGACGGCCTGGGCCAGGACCAGCGCAACTGGGTCAACGACCACACCGTGTACACGCACGGCTACGGCGTCGTCGCCGCGTACGGCAACCAGCCGGGCCCGGACGGCCGCCCGGCGTTCTTCGAGGGCGGTATCCCGTCGCAGGGCGCGATCACCGACCTCGAGGGCGAGTACGAGCCGCGCATCTACTTCAGCCCGAGCACCACCACGTACTCGATCGTCGGCGCGCCCGAGGGCACCGAGGCGTGGGAGCTCGACTACCAGGCGGACGACGCCGACGACGGTGGCCAGGTCAACACGACCTTCACCGGCGACGCCGGCCCCGACGTCGGTACGTTCGGCAGCAAGCTGCTGTACGCGCTGAAGTTCGGCGAGGAGCAGCTCCTGTTCTCCGACCGCGTGACCAGCGAGTCGCAGATCCTGTACGACCGGGACCCGCAGCAGCGCGTCAGCAAGGTCGCGCCGTGGCTGACCCTCGACAACCGCGTCTACCCGGCGGTCGTCGACGGCCGCGTGAAGTGGATCGTCGACGCGTACACGACCAGCGACGCCGTCCCGTACTCGACATCGACCCCGCTCGACGAGGCCGTGGCGGACACCCTCACCCAGCAGGCCGGTGCCCCGGTCGAGCTGCCGGAGGAGGTCAACTACATCCGGAACTCGGTGAAGGCCACGGTCGACGCCTACGACGGTTCGGTCGACCTGTACGCGTGGGACGACCAGGACCCGATCCTGAAGGCCTGGACCAACGTCTTCCCGACCTCGGTCAAGCCGATGTCGGAGATCTCCGGCGACCTGATGAGCCACCTGCGGTACCCGGAGGACCTGTTCAAGGTGCAGCGCACCCTGCTCAGCCAGTACCACGTGACGGACTCGGCCGAGTTCTTCTCGGGCCAGGACTTCTGGAACAACCCGACCGACCCGACGTCGGAGGCGACCACCGCCCCGCTGCAGCCGCCGTACTACCTGACGCTGCAGATGCCGGGCCAGGAGGAGTCCACGTTCTCGCTGACCTCTACGTTCATCCCGGGCGGTAACACCGACCGAGAGGTGCTGACCGGGTTCCTCGCGGTGGACGCGGACGCGGGCAACGAGGCGGGCAAGAAGGGCGAGGACTACGGCAAGCTACGCCTGCTGGAGCTCCCACGGGACACGACCGTCCCCGGACCGGGTCAGGTGCAGAACAACTTCGACTCGAACCCGACCATCTCCGAGCAGCTGAACATCCTGCAGATCGGTGCCTCCACGGTGCGGCGCGGCAACCAGCTCACGCTCCCCGTGGGCGGCGGCCTCCTGTACGTGCAGCCGGTGTACATCCAGTCGACCGGTGGCACGCAGTTCCCGCTGCTGCGCAAGGTGCTGGTCTCGTTCGGTGACGACATCGGCTTCGCCGACACTCTCGACGAGGCGCTGGACCAGGTGTTCGGTGGTGATTCGGGCGCCCAGGCGGGTGACGCCGGAGCGGCGGCCGAGGACGAGGCGCCGACGGCGCCGCCCACGGGTGAGGGCGACACGGGCACGGAGCCCACGCAGGAGCCGACCGAGGAGCCGTCCGGCGAGCCCACGCCGGAGAGCACCGGGCAGCCGTCGTCCGAGCTGGACGCCGCGCTGCAGGACGCCCGCCAGGCCCTGGAGGACTCCAACACCGCCCAGCGGGCCGGTGACTGGGCCGCCTACGGCGAGGCGCAGGACCGGCTGCAGAAGGCGCTGGAGGAAGCGATCGCCGCCGAGGAGGCACAGCAGCAGGGCTGATCCTCCGGTCTCCCCACCAGTCAGACCTGCAGGTCACTCCGGTGACCTGCAGGTCTGACTGCTTTTTACGGGAGCCGCCGGGCCACCACCACCGAGTTGATGACGTCGTCGGTGGGGTGCACCACCTCCAGCACCTCGAACCCGGGCATGGCGTTCAGGTCGACCGGCGGGTACAGCAGGGTGCGCATCCCGCGCGCGCTGCGCGCGAGCAGCAGTGCCCCAGGACGCATCGCCTGGCCCACCGCCCGCAGGATCTCTGCCTTGGCCGACGGCGTCTCGCCCACCAGGGCGGCGAGCACCACGACATCGTGGTCCGTGAGGCCGACGTCGGCGGCGTCGGCCTGCTCGAACCGGACTGTCTGTGACCCGAGGCGCGCGCCGACCCGCCGGGCCAGGCCCACCGCCGTGGCGTCCCGGTCGATCCCGACGACGGGGGCGTCCAGCGAGGCGGCGTAGCCGAGGGTGCTCAGGGGGAGCGGCCCGCAGCCGAGGACCGCGACCGACGTCGCGGTGCCGCCGTTCGCGTGCAGCACGAGCCCGGCCTCCAGGGCCGTGAGTCGGCGGTAGTTGTCGAGGTAGGGGAAGGCGTCGAGGGCGGCCCGGGCGTCCGGGGCGGTGGCGACGTGCTCCGCCCAGGCCCGCTCGAGCTCGGTCTCGCCCCGGGCGGAGAGGTCGCGGATGGCGCCCTTGCGGCGCCGGACCTCCGGGTGGTCCAGCAGATCCCTGGCCTGGCGTTCCGGCGTCGCGAGGACGGTGTGCACCAGGGCGCCGAACAGGGCGTTGGTGCCGGGATCGGGGCGCAGGTGGGGCAGTGCGGCAAGCTGGTCGGTGAGGTGGACGATCCGGTCGGCGGACAGGGTGGTATCGCTCAGCTCCGTCGTCATGGGGACGATGGTTCCACGGCCGGATCGGTTCGACCGGCTGTGACCTGCGTCTCGACCGGGCAGCCCGGTTTGCACTTCGTCGCTCGGGGTGCGTAAAGTAGGGATCACCGACGCGGGGTGGAGCAGCTCGGTAGCTCGCTGGGCTCATAACCCAGAGGTCGCAGGTTCAAATCCTGCCCCCGCTACAAAATGAAGGCCCTGACCAGTGCAGATGCACAGGTCAGGGCCTTCAGTCTTGAACCCGGTCTCCAGAAACTCACGTTTCCGCCCACGGCGCCGCCGGTACGCCGTCGGACAGGATCGGCGCTCATGCGTCCGCCCAAGCGGCACCGACACCATGAGGCCGGCTGATGATGCCCCGCAAGCCGATGCGTGAATTCCCCGTGGCGGGCCCCGGTACCGGTGAGAAACCGGTGGCCTGCAACATGCCCGCGGGGCGTCGGTTCAGGTGTGGGTCGTGGCGCGGATGTGCGCGCGTTCGCCCGGTCGCCCGACAGGGCTGAGGTGCTCGACGGGCCCATCGCTGGTCGCCCCGGCCCGGTGCCGTGTCCCCGCGGGATGGGGCGGCACGATGCAGCGCCTCCGCCGCAGTCCTGACGCACATGAGCGATCTCACACAGGAGGGAACGGAAGTTGCCGACGCGCTGTTGGTAAAGTTCCCAACGGTGCGTCGGCAACTGGTGCCGGCATGAAGGGAGAGCCATGTTCCTCGCCTGGCGCGAGCTGTCGTTCGCGCGATCACGATTCGGCCTGATGGGAGGTGTTGTCGCCCTGATCGCCGTCCTGGTGGTCATTCTGTCCGGCCTGTCGTCCGGGCTGGTCAACGATGGCGTGTCAGGGCTCAAGAAGCTGCCCGTGACGGAGTTCGCCTTCGAAGAGGGCACGTCGATCGACTCCGGGTTCTCGCGCAGCACCGTGGACCGGGAGCAGCTCGCCCGGTGGGAGGACCAGGAGGGAGTCGCGGACGCGGCACTGTTCGGCAACCAGCTCGTCAACGGGGAGGGGCCTGACGGTGAGCCCGTGGACCTGGCCTTGTTCGGCGTCGAGCCCGGTTCGTTCGTCGCGCCGCTGTCCGACGATGTCATCGAAGGCAGCGGGCTCGGCACCGACGGCGGGATCGTCGTCAGCCAGACCGTGACCGACCTCGGTCTCGGGCTGGGGGACACGGTCACGATCGACCGCCTCGGGACCGAACTCACGATCATCGGCGTCCTGGACGGCCAGCACACCTTCGGGCACGTGGACGTGGCCTACGTGCCCCTGGACACCTGGCAGGAGATCCACGCAGGCGTGCCGGACGGCGCCGAGGCGCGGCCGGAGATCTATGACGAGGCGACGGCGGTAGCACTCGTATCCGCACCGGACGCCGGGATCGACACGGCGGCCGGCGACGCGGCGGCCGGCACCACGACGGTGACACTCGAGCAGTCGTTCGACGGCTCGCCGGGCTACTCCGCGGAGACCCTCACTCTGGAGCTGATCCAGGTCTTCCTGTACGCGATCTCCGCTCTCGTGGTCGGCGCGTTCTTCATGGTGTGGACCATCCAGCGCAAGCACGAGATCGCTGTCGCCCGTGCCATGGGCGCGTCGACCTCCTACCTCGTCCGGGATGCTCTCGGCCAGGCCGTCGTCGTGCTCGTCGTGTCCACTGCCGTCGGGATGGGCGCAGGGCTCGGTTTCGGTGCGTTCCTCACCTCCACACCCATGCCGTTCGCACTCGAGGCGGGTCCACTGGGTCTCGCCGCGGCCCTCCTGATCGGCCTCGGCCTCGTCGGTGCCGCCACGTCCGTCGGCCGTATCGTGCGCGTCGACCCCCTGACCGCTCTCGGAGGACAGCGATGAACCACACCGCAGAACAGGTCGCGAACCCCGCAGCAGTCACGGCGGCGGGGCTCGCCCTCGACCATGTCTCCCTGAAACTGGGTGACGGCGACTCGACCGTCACCGCACTGGACGACGTGAGCCTCACGGTTCCGCCGGGAGAGCTCCTGGCCGTGGTGGGGCCATCCGGTTCCGGCAAGTCGAGCCTGCTGGCCGTCGCCGGCGCGCTCATCACCCCCGGCTCCGGCCAGGTCCACGTGGGCGGAGTGGACGTGATCGGCCTCAGCTCCAGCCGTCAAGCTGCACTGCGGCGCGAGCGGATCGGGTTCGTCTTCCAGTCCGGCAACCTTCTGCCCGCCCTGACGGCAGAGGACCAGCTCCGGTTCGCGCTGCACGTCGCCGGAGTCCGAGGTGCCCCTGGCCGAGAACCCCGGGACCTGCTGGATCAGGTCGGCATGGCGCACAAGGCGAGGCGTCGACCGCATGAGCTCTCCGGTGGGGAGCGGCAGCGTGTCGGCATCGCCCGGGCACTTGTCACCTCACCCGCACTGCTCCTGGTCGACGAGCCGACCGCGGCACTGGACCGAGCGCGCAGCCACGAGGTGGTCCAGCTGCTCGCCGCCGAGACGCACGAGCACGGTGTCGCGACGGTCATGGTCACCCACGACCACGACGTGCTCGACCACTGCGACCGCACGGTCGAGATGGAAGATGGAAGACTGAGCCTTTGAGCTCACGCTCTCGGGCCTCGTCCGCGGGGCCCGAGAGCCCATCCAGAGGAGAGTCGTGCCGCGGATCAGTGCCCCTACCGTCGCGCTCCACCGGTCGGCTCAACAACGCGCGCTGCTCGACGCCGCCAGGTCCCTCCTCGCCGAGACGGGACGTCCTCCGACGTTCGCCGCGCTCGCCGAACGTGCCGGGCTCGCCCGCCCCAGCGTCTACCAGTACTTCCGCTCTGCGGAAGACCTCCTGCGTGCCATGGTCGAGGACGTCTTTCCTCGCTGGTCGGCAACGGTGACGCGGGCGATGGACGACGCCCCCGACGGCCGCGGTCGCATCCTTGCCTATGTCCGTGCGAACCTCGAGCTGGTCGCGGAGGGCGAGCACGCGCTGGCGACGGCGCTGGCGAGTGTCGGGCCGGCCGGAGCGGTCGCGGAAGGCTCCCGTGCGATGCACGACGAGCTCCTGCAGCCCCTCGCCGACACCTTGGGGACTCTCGGTGTCAGTGACGTGACGCGCAGTGCCGAGCTCATCAACGCGGTCGTGAACTCCGGGTCGCGCATGATCGAGTCAGGGACGCCGCTGGAGGACGTCTGGGCGAGCGTCCAGGAGCTCGTCACGCCGTTCGTGGACCGGTTTGCCCCCGGGCTCGCCGCCCCGGCGGACGGTCCGCCGGCTGCCGGGCAGCGGGCGTGAGCCGACAGCCCTGACCGCCACCGGGTGCCGCCGCGACGGTGCACGCCCACTGCGACACCGTCGAGGGCCCGGCGGTGAGAGGCGGACAACCGCTCTCGAGACGGGCAACATCAACCACGCGCTCAAGTGGATCCCTGGGGGCAGATCTGGAGTCTCACTTCGAGGCCGGGGCTCCTTCGCTCTGAGCCTGCTCAAAGCGAAGAAACCCCGGCCTCGAAGGGGAGTGGCGAACGGTCAGGCGGAAGCGCCCTCGCCCGACGGCGTGAGCACCCGGGCCGCGAGCTGCGCCTGGACGCTCAGCTCCGCGGCCTTGAACGCGTGCTCCTGGGTCATCGCGGTCTCGGTGCGCTCCAGGCAGTCGAGGATGAGTCGGCCGAAGTACGGGTAGCCCACGTTGCCCTTCGCGACCAGGTGGTGCTCGCCCTCGCCGTTGACCAGGAAGACGTGCCCAGGGCCCTCGTCCGTTGCGACGTTCGTGTACTTGCGCAGCTCGATGTAGCCCTCGGTGCCCAGGATGAACGTGCGGCCGTCGCCCCAGGTCCGCAGGCCGTCCGGCGTGAACCAGTCGACGCGGCAGTAGCCCGCCGCGCCGTTGTCCATCGCGATGTTGGCCTCGCCGAAGTCGTCCAGCTCCGGGTGCTCCGGGTGGTTGTAGTTGGCGATGGCCGCGTGCGTGACCGTCGCGTCCTTGGCGTCCGCGTAGTGCAGCATCTGCTCGAAGTTGTGGCTGCCGATGTCGCACAGGATGCCGCCGTACCTGTCCTTCTCGAAGAACCAGTCCGGGCGGCCGGTGCCGAGGCGGTGCGGGCCCAGGCCCATGACCTGCAGCACGCGGCCGATCGACCCGCGCTCGACGAGCTGGTCGGCCAGGACCGCCGCCTCGACGTGGATGCGCTCGGAGTAGTAGACGGCGTACTTGCGTCCCGTCCGCGCGGTGGCCTCGCGGGCCGCGGCGAGCTGGTCGAGCGTGGTCAGCGGGGCCTTGTCGGTGAAGTAGTCCTTGCCGGCCTCGATGGCGCGCAGGCCGAGGGCCGCGCGCTCCGACGTGACGGCGGCGCCGGCGACCAGGCGCACCTCGTCGTCGTCGAACACCTCGTCCTCGCTGCGCGCGACGCGCACGTCCGGGAACTTGGCGCGGAAGGCCTCCACCTTCGCCGGGTCCGGGTCGTACACCCACTTCACGGTGCCGCCCGCGGCCTGGAGGCCCTCGGCCATGCCGTAGATGTGGCCGTGGTCGAGCCGCACCGCCGCGAACGGGAAGTCGCCCGCGCTCACCACGGGGTCCGGCACCGGCTCGGGCGCGTAGTCGGCGCCGCTGGTCGCGTTCATCAGTTTGCCTCCTGGTTGCTGCTGCCGACCGTGATCGCGCCGGGCAGGTCGCCCACCGACGCGGTCTTCTCGAAGAAGTGGGGCGCCCGTGCCACCAGGGTCCCCGTACGGTAGTAGGGGTCGTCGGGCTGCAGCGGCAGGTCGACGGTGCGGCGCTCGATGCCCGCCTGGTAGATCGCGGTGACGAGCTCGACGGCGCGGCGGCCGTCGGCGCCCGTGACGGCGGGCACGCGGCGGTCCCGCACGGCCTCGAGCGTGTCCCCGATCTGGCCGTTGTGCCCCAGGTGGGCCAGCGGTTGCCGGGCCGCGGCCAGCGCCTCGATCTTCGCCACGCGCTCGGGGTTGCCGTCGGGCGCGGGGAAGCCGTTCGGCGAGGCCGCCGAGGCCACCACCTTCCACGGCTGCGAGACGCGGGCGTCTCGGCCCTGCACCACGATCGCCTGCTCCTCGCCGTGGTGCACCACCGAGCTGGTCACCTCCGCCAGGGCGCGGTCGTACTGCAGCACGGCCACGGAGAGGTCCTCGACCTCGGCGTTCTCGTGCGCGGCGTTGGTCAGTACGGCGGTGACGGCCCGCGGGGCGCCGAGCATCCACTGGGTCAGGTCGAGGTGGTGGATCGCGTGGTTCAGCGTGCAGCCGCCGCCCTCCGACTCCCACGTGCCGCGCCACCACAGGTCGTAGTACGCCGTGCCGCGCCACCACGCCGAGTTCACCTGGACGTGCGAGACCGGCCCGGCCAGACCCGAGTCCAGCACCTCCTTGAGCGTGGCCATGTCGTCGCGGAACCGGTTCTGTGCCACCACGGACAGCACGCGGTCGTGCTCGGCGGCGGCCGCGATCATCGCGTCGCACTCCTCCAGGGAGGGCGCCATCGGCTTCTCGACCAGTACGTCGACGCCGGCGCGCAGCGCCGTGATCGTCAGCTCCGCGTGGGAGGACGGCGGCGTCGTGATGCTCACCAGGTCGAGGTCCGGCTCGGCGGCCAGCAGCTCCTCGATGCTCTCGTAGGCCCGCGCCTCGGGCACCTGCAGCCGGGCCCGCTGCTCCGCGGCCTTGCCCGGGACGATGTCGCAGACCGCGACCACCTCGCACTCCTGCGCGAAGCGACGGTATCCCTCGGCGTGCGCGCCGGCGATACCGCCGGTCCCGACGATGCCGATCTTGAGCATGGTTCCTCCGGTTGGCGTCCTGGACGACGACGGCAACGGCGCCGTTCGCGCGGAGGCGGTGCGGCGTCGCAGGTCGCATCATACGTATGATGCGACGGTTCATCATCGTCATGTCCGGCGCGCGGGATGTCAAGGGCGGGTCAGGTCTCCCGTCGACTCCCGCCACACCACCCGCTGCAGCGGCGCGGTCGGCGGGGGCGCCTCCTCGTCGCGGACGGCGGCGACCAGCCGACGCATCGCGCGCCGCCCCGCCTCGACGAAGTCCACGGGGATCGTGGTGAGCGACGGCATCGTGTACGCGCTGAAGTCGGCGTCGTCCCAGCCGGTGACCACCAGGTCGCCCGGTACCGACCAGCCGCGCTCCGCCGCCCCGCGCAGCACCCCGAGCGCCACGTGGTCGTTGGCGGCGATCACGGCGAGCGGCGGCGCGTCGTCGGGCAGGGCGAGCACGGCCTCGCGACCGGCCTCCGGGGACCAGACGCCGCCCACCACCCCGAGCGACTCGACGCCGTGCCGCTCGACCTCGGCGAGGTAGACGTCGCGGCGCGAGCGCGCCGACGCGAAGCGCTCGGGTCCTGCCACGTGCAGGAACCGCCGGTGGCCCGCCTCGACGAGGGCCGCGATGACGGTGCCGAGCAGCCCGGCGTCGGCGAGCTCGCCGGTGGTGCGCAGCTGCTCGTCGAGGGCGGGCTCGGCGACGACGGGCGCGGCGTCGGCGTCGAGGTGGAGCGCCTCGGGGACCACGGGGAGGAACGTCAGCACCCCCTCGACCTGGCCGCCCCGGGCCAGGTCGACGACGCGCTCGGTGCGGGCCTCGGCGGTGCCGTCCACGCTGTGGGTGTCCACGGCGTAGCCCGCCTCGGCCGCGACCTCGGCAGCGCCGGTGAGCATCCGCAGCCGGTTGTCGACGGTCACCCCGGTGACGACGGCCAGCCGGCCCGAGCGCTGGGTGCGCATCGACCGTGCCGCGAGGTTGGGCCGGTAGCCCATCGACGCGGCGACGGCCAGCACATGCTCGCGAGTGCGCGGCGCGATCGTGCCCTTGCCGGACAGGGCGTAGGAGACCGTCGACTGCGACACGCCGGCGGCGCGCGCGACGTCGTGGCTGGTGGGCTGGCGGGCTGACATCGACACAGTGTCCCCTCTGGCCGTGGCCCGCCGCATCAGCTCGCCGGCGCGGCCGGCGGCGGGCCGGCCGGGACCGGCTCCTCGAACACCAGCAGCGTGTGGGTGTTCACGATGCCGTTCATGCCCTGGATCTGGTCCAGGATCAGGTGCCGCAGGTCGGCGTTGTCGCGGGCGCGGACGAGCAGGACGAGGTCGAACTCCCCGCCGACCAGGCCGATGTGCTCGACGCCGCGCAGAGTGCGCAGCTCCTCGCGGACCGAGCGCCACTTCGCCTGGTCCAGGTTGACCGTCACGTAGGCCGACGTGCCCAGCCCGGCCAGCACCGGGTCGATCTCCGCACGGTAGCCGCGGATCACCCCGGTGGACTCCAGGCGCTGCACGCGCACGTAGGCGTTGGCCCGCGAGATGTGCAGCGTCTCGGCGAGCGTCCGCATGGACATCCGGCCGTCGCGGCGCAGCTCGTCGATGATGCGCCGGTCGACGTCGTCGAGGCCTTCTGCCACTTGTCTCGCCACCATGCCCTCAGGCCTTTCTGCGCTGGACATTTGGATCGCGTGACCCGGTCATGACTGGACGAGTTCTCGGATCCTCGCCGTTGATGGAATCCGAATGGAAGTTTGACCAGTATATCTACATGGTGATCAACGAAGATCTCATGCTCCCCACAAGGGAGCCGGTCATGCTGCTCGATCCGGAGGGCCGGCCGACCGCCGGCGACGGTGCCGCGCTGCCCGCGCCCGACGACCTGCTCCGCGGCCTGGCGGGCATGGTCGCGGCCCGCCGGTTCAACGAGCAGTCCTCGGTGCTGGTACGGCAGGGCAGGCTGGCGGTGTACCCCTCCTCCTACGGGCAGGAGGCATGCCAGGTCGCCGCCGCGCAGGTGCTCGGCGACGGGGACTGGCTCTTCCCGACCTACCGGGACACCGCGGCCGCCGTCGCGCGCGGCGTCGACCCGGTCGAGGTGCTCGGGCTGCTCAAGGGCGACTGGCACTCGGGCTACGACCCGTACGAGCGCCGCGTGGCGCCCCTGGCGACGCCGCTGGCCACGCAGCTCCCGCATGCCGTGGGCGTGGCACACGCCGGGCGGCTGCGCGGGGAGCCCACCGTGGTGCTCGCGATGTGCGGCGACGGCGCCACGAGCGAGGGCGACTTCCACGAGGCGCTGAACTTCGCCGCGGTCTTCCGGGCGCCGGTCGTGTTCTTCGTGCAGAACAACCAGTACGCCATCTCGGTGCCGCTGTCCCGGCAGAGCGCCGCGCCCTCGCTCGCGCACAAGGGCGTGGGCTACGGCGTGCCCGGCGAGCTGGTGGACGGCAACGACCTCGCTGCGCTGCTGTCCGTGCTGTCCGCGGCGGTCGAGCGAGCGCGGTCCGGGGCCGGGCCCCAGCTCGTCGAGGGCCGGACCTACCGCTTGCAGGCCCACACCAACGCCGACGACGCGACCCGCTACCGCACCGACGCCGAGGTCGCGGCCTGGGCGGACCGCGACCCGCTGCTGCGGCTGGACGCCTACCTGCGCGCGGAGGGCCTGCTCGACGACGCACGGGCCGCCGCGCACGCCGACGCGGCCGAGCGGCTCGCGCGGCAAACCCGGGACGGCATCAACGTCGACGTCGTGCCCGACCCCGCGGACCTGTTCGCCCACGTCTACTCCAGGCCGACGCCGCAGCTCGTCGAGCAGCTCGCGCAGGTCAGGGACGAGCTGAGCAGGGACGAGCCGAGCAGGGACGAACCGAGTGCGGACGCGTCGAACCGAGCGGAGGCCCGATGATGACCAGCACCGCGGTGGAGCACGAGACGCTCAGCACGGCCCAGGCGATCAACCGCGCCCTGCGCGACGCCATGACCGAGGACCCGACGGTGCTCGTGCTCGGCGAGGACGTCGGCGCGCTCGGCGGGGTCTTCCGGGTCACCGACGGGCTCACCGCCGAGTTCGGCGAGGACCGCTGCTTCGACACCCCGCTGGCCGAGGCGGGGATCGCGGGGTTCGCCGTCGGGCTCGCGATGAACGGCATGCGGCCCGTGATCGAGATGCAGTTCGACGCGTTCGCGTACCCCGCGTTCGAGCAGGTCGTGAGCCACATCGCCAAGATGCGGAACCGGACCCGCGGCCGCGTCGAGCTGCCCCTGGTCATCCGGGTCCCGTACGCCGGCGGGGTAGGCGGCGTCGAGCACCACAGCGACTCGTCCGAGTCCTACTACGCGCACACGCCCGGACTGCACGTCGTGGCGCCGTCGAACCCCGCGGACGCCTACCGGCTCCTGCGCGACGCGATCGCCTCGCCGGACCCGGTGGTCTTCCTCGAACCCAAGAAGCTCTACTGGGCCAAGGGCGAGGTCTCCTTCGGGGGCGGCGAGCCGGGCATCGGTACGGCCGTCGTGCGCCGGGAGGGCACCGACGCCACCCTCATCACGTACGGTCCGTCCGTCCCCGTGGCGCTGGACGCCGCCGAGGCCGCCGCGCGCGACGGCCGCAGCCTCCAGGTCGTGGACCTGCGCTCGATCGTGCCGTTCGACGACGCCACGGTCTGTGCGGCCGTCGAGTCGACCGGGCGAGCCGTGGTGGTCGCCGAGGCCGCCGGGTTCGCCAGCGTCGCCTCCGAGATCGCGGCCCGGGTGAGCGAGCGCTGCTTCCACTCGCTGGCCGCGCCGGTGCGCCGCGTCACCGGGTTCGACATCCCGTACCCGCCGCCCAAGCTGGAGCACCTCCAGCTCCCGTCCGTGGACCGGATCCTCGACGCCGTCGACGACCTGCAGTGGGAGGACGCATGAGGGCCACCGCGACCGAGCAGACGTTCCTGCTCCCCGACCTCGGCGAGGGGCTCACCGAGGCCGAGGTGGTGCAGTGGCTGGTCGCCGCGGGCGACGTCGTCGCCGTCGACCAGCCGGTGGTCGAGGTCGAGACGGCCAAGTCCGTGGTCGAGGTGCCCTGCCCGTACGCCGGGCGCGTGGGCGTGCTGCACGCCGCCGAGGGGGAGTGCGTCGAGGTGGGGCGGCCGCTGATCACGATCGCGGCGGAGGGCGAGCCCGAGGCCGGGCCGACGCCGGATCCGGCGCCCGATCCCGCCGCCGAGGCCTATCGCACCGAGGAGCAGGCCGGGTCCGGGAACGTGCTGGTCGGGTACGGGACGTCGGCGCATCCGGGGGCGGGACGGCGTCGCCGGCCGCGCGGGGTGCGGCCGGCCGTACCTGCGCTCGCGGTCCCCGCGCCGGCCGAGCAGCTCGCCGCGGCCCCCGCGGCGTCGCCGGCCGTACCGGCCGTCGGTGACGGCCACCCCGCCCCCGGTGAGGCCCACGACAGCCGTCCCGTCCGCGTGATCTCCCCGATCGTCCGGCGGCTGGCCCGCGAGGCAGGGCTGGACCTGCGCGCCGTCCCGCCCACGGGCGCGGGCGGCACCGTCACCCGGTCCGACGTGCGCGCCGCGGTCGAGCGCGTCCGGACGACGTCGGCCCCGGTCGGGCTCCCGGCCGGCGCCGGTCCCGGCACCCCCGGCGCCGCACCGGCCACCCCCGGCGAGCACCGCGTCCCGCTCGACGGCTTCCGGCGCGCGGCGTCCCGGGTGCTCTCGCGCAGCCGCGCGGAGATCCCCGAGGCGACGGTCTGGGTCGACGTCGACGCCACCGCCCTCTGGGAGCTGCGCGAGGCCACCCGCCGGCCCGATGACCCGGGCCCGGGCCTGCTCGCTCACATCGCCCGGTTCGTCGTCTCCGCCCTGGCCGACCACCCCGTGCTCAACGCGCGGTTCGACGCCGAGCGCGACGAGATCGTCGTGTCCGACACGGTCAACCTCGGCATCGCCGTCCAGGGCGAGGCCGGGCTGGTCGCCCCGGCCGTGCTCGGCGCGGACGCGCTGACCACGCGCGAGCTCGACGCCGCCCTGCGCGACCTCACCACCCGTGCCCGTGCGGGCCGGGCCACGCCCGAGGAACTGACCGCCGGCACGTTCACGCTGAACAACTACGGCAGCCTCGGCGTCGACGGCAGCGCCGCGATCATCAACCACCCGCAGGTCGCGATCCTGGGGTTCGGCCGCGTCATCGACCGGCCGTGGGTCGTGGACGGGCAGATCGTGCCGCGCAAGATCACCCAGATGTCCTTCGTCTTCGACCACCGCGTCTGCGACGGGGCGACGGCGGCGGGCTTCATGCGCCAGGTCGCCGACGCCATCGAGAACCCGCTCCCAGCACTGGTCCGCCTGTGACGCCCGCCCCGGCTCAGCGCCCCGTGAAACGGGGCGGGCGCTTCTCCTGGAAGGCCGCGAAGCCCTCCCGGTAGTCATCCGTCTCGCTCAGGGCGCCCTGGGCCTCGTTCTCGTGCGCCACCGCGGACCAGAACGCCACTCGCTCGTCGCGCAGCTCCGTGACCAGGCTCTTCGAGGCCAGGAAGGCGCTGGTCGGCCCCTGCGCCACCCGCTCCACCCGGGTCCGTGTGAACTCGAGCAGCTCCGGCCCCGGCACCGACCGGGAGAACAGGCCGGCGGCGACCGCCTCGGCCCCGCTCATCAGCTCGCCCGTGTAGACCAGGTCGAGCGTACGGTGCGCGCCCAGGCGGTCGAAGAACAGCGCGTGCCCGCCCGAGTCGAGCGTGGCCCCGAGGTTCGCGAACGGCGAGCCGATCTTCGCGTCGTCGGCCACGTAGACGACGTCGGTCGCGATCAGCAGGCCGAGGCCCACGCCCAGGCACGCGCCGTGCGCCGCCGCGAACGTCGGTGCCGGGAACGCGGCCATGCGCCAGAGCAGCGGGGTCACCCGGTTGCGCAGGTAGCCCAGGGCGTCGTCCGTGGCGGGGTCGACGGCGGAGATGTCCCGGCCCGCGCAGAACGCCCGGCCCTCGCCCCGCAGCAGCAGCGCCCGCACCCCGGCCGCCTCGGCCTCGCGGTAGGCGTCGTCCAGGTCGGCCAGCGCGCTCTCGTCCAGGGCGTTGAGCCTGCCCGGGGCGTCGAGCACCACCTCCGCGACGTCGTCCTCGACGGTCAGCGTGATCATGAGTCGTAGTCCACGGAGATCTCCTTGCTGGTGGGGATCGCTTGACAGGTCAGCACGTACCCGCGGGCCAGCTCCTCCGGTTCGAGGGCGTAGTTCTCCGCCATCTCGACCGTGCCCGAGACCAGTTTGGCCCGGCAGGTGCCGCAGACGCCGCCCGCACACGCGAACGGCACGTCACCGCGTACCCGGAGCGCCGCGTTGAGGACGCTCTCGCGCGCGCCGGCCGGGGTGGTCACCGTCGCCGTCGTGCTGTCGAGGCGGAACGAGATCGAGTGCGACTCCTCGTCCAGGGCGCCCCCGGCCGGCGGGGTGCCTCGTGGCGCCGTCGGCCGGTCGGGGCGACCCGTGGTGAACAGCTCGTGCCGCACGCGCTCCGGCGGCACCCCCAGGTCCGTCAGCACCGCGCGGCACGCCTGCACCACCTCGAACGGCCCGCACAGGAACCACTCGTCGACGTCGGCGGGCCCGATCAGCGACGTCATGATGCGGCGCAGCCGCTCGGCGTCGAGCCGGCCCGACAGGAGCTCGGCGCCCCGGCGCTCGCGGGTGAGCACGTGGTGCAGGGCCAGCCGGGCGGGGTACCGGTCCTTGAGGTCGGCGAGCTCGTCCACGAACATCGTGTCCGTCGTGGTCCGGTTGGAGTAGACCAGGTCGAACGTGCTGTCCGGCGCGGAGCCCAGCGTGTGCTCCACGAGCGACATCATCGGGGTGATGCCGGAGCCCGCCGCGATGCCGACCACTCGCCCGCCGGTACCCGGCGGGCGGTGGGAGACGAACAGGCCCTCGGGGCTCATCACGTCCAGCGTCATCCCGGGCGCGAGGTGGTCGATCGCCCACGGCGAGAACAGCCCGCCCATGTCGCGCTTGATGCCCACCTTGAGCGACCCGGCCACCGGCGCCTGGCAGATCGAGTAGGTGCGGCGCACCTCCTCGCCCCCCACCCGGGCGCGGACGGCGATGTACTGCCCCGGCGCATAGGTGTACGCCTCGGCCAGCTCGTCGGGGATCTCGAACGTCACCTCGATCGCGTCCGCCGTCAGCGGCCGCACGGCCGCCACGGTGAGCGGGTGGAACCGGGCCCGGCGCCGCGTGGGCGCGGCCGGCACGGGCGCGTCGGCGAGCGGCATCAGTGCTCCTTGAAGTGGTCGAAGGGCTCCCCGCAGCGCTTGCACACCCACAGCGCCTTGCACGACGTCGACCCGAACCGCGTCAGCTCGCGCGTGTGCAGCGACCCGCACCGCGGGCACCGGATGCCCAGGTCGAGCGGGACGACGCCGCCCGCGCGCCGGGCCGGGGGCGCGATCCCGTGCTCGGCGAGCTTGCGCCGGCCGGCCTCGCTCATCCAGTCGGTGGTCCAGGCGGGGGAGAGCACCACGTTCACGCGGGCGCCGGGGAACCCGTGCTCGGCGAGGGCGGCCACGACGTCGTCCCGGATCGCGTCGACGGCGGGGCAGCCCGAGTAGGTGGGCGTGATGTCCACGACCGGCGCCCCGTCCACGAACCGCACGCCGCGCAGCACGCCCAGGTCCTCGATGGACAGCACCGGTACCTCCGGGTCGGTCACGGCGGCCGCGGCGTCCCACGCCGCGCGCTCCGGTCCCGCCGCCGGGCGGGGCCGGGCGACCTGCTCGACGGGAGCGCCGACGGCGCCCGTCACCATGCCGCGCGTTACCACACCGCCCCCGGATGCCGGCGGGCCAGCACCTGCATCTCCGCGAGCAGCGGGCCCAGCGCCTCGGAGTGCACGCCGAGGCGGCCCCCGCCGCGCAGCGCGGGCGCGGCCGGCACGTCCAGCTCGGCGCGCGCGAGCACGGGGAGCACCAGGGCGTCGAACGGCTCGCGCAGGCCGGCGGGCGCCACGGCGGCGTCGGGCACCGCGTCGGCCGCCGGGTCGGCGGCGAACAGCTCGTCCACGAAGGGCCAGACCGCCTCCAGCCCGGCCAGTGTCCGCCGGCGCGACTCCTCGGTGCCCAGCGCGAGGCGGACCGTCCACAGCGTGGTGTGGTCCAGGTGGTAGGCGACCTCCTTGACGGCCTTGGCCGCGATCGCCGCCAGGGTGGCGTCGGCGCTGCCGGCCAGGCCGCGGTACAGCGCCGTGAAGTACGCCGAGACCACGAGCTGGCGCACGATCGTGCACGCGAAGTCGCCGTTCGGCCGCTCGAAGATCTGCCGGCACCGGAAGTCGGCCTCGTCCCGGAAGTACGCCAGGTCGTCCTCCGTCTGGTCCCACGCCGACCCGGCGTAGGTCAGCAGGCTGCGGGCATGCCCGAGCGTGTCGAGCGCGATGTTGCCGAGCGCCACGTCCTCCTCCAGCTCGGGGGCGTTCGCGATCCACGAGCCCAGGCGCTGCGCGAGCACCAGGGCGTCGTCGCCCAGGCCGAGCGCGTACCGCGCGACGTCGTCGGCGGCGCGGACCGGGTCGTCCCGTTCGGTCACCGAGGCGGCGATCGCCTCGGGCGTGAGGACCGCGGACGAGGGCTGGGGCGGGTTCGGCATCGGCTCTCCATCGAGCGTCGGGTGGTTGCAGGACCAGCGGGTGCTGGATCCGCGGGTGCGGGGATCAGAGGTGCGGCACGGCCTGGGAGGCCGTGTAGTAGGTCGCGTGCCGGAAGTCCTTCCCGCGCGGCGACTCGAAATAGGCGTCCTTGGCGTCGGGGTCGGACGCCGTGATCGCGGCGGCGGGCACGACCCAGATCGAGACGCCCTCGCTGCGGCGGGTGTAGAGGTCGCGGGCGTTGCGCACGGCCAGCTCGGCGTCCGGCGCGTGCAGCGACCCGGCGTGCACGTGGGACAGCCCGCGCGACGAGCGCACGAAGACCTCCCACAGCGGCCAGGTCTCCCGGCGGGGCTCTGCGGTCATGAGGCGATCCGTTCGCTCGTCGCGGTGCGCTCGGCGTACGCCCGGGCGGCCTCCCGGACCCACTCGCCCTCGGCGTGCGCGGCCCGGCGCTTGGCCAGGCGCAGCGAGTTGGCCTGCCCGTTCCCGTGCAGCACGTCGTGGAACTCGGCCCAGTCGAGCTCGCCGAAGTCGTGGTGCCCGCGCTCGGAGTTCCAGCGCAGGTCCGGGTCGGGCAGCGTGATCCCGAGGATCTCGGCCTGGGGCACGATCATGTCGACGAACCGCTGGCGCAGCTCGTCGTTCGAGAAGCGCTTGATCTTCCACGCCATGCTCTGCCGCGAGTTGGGCGACTCGGCGTCGGGCGGGCCGAACATCATCAGCGCCGGCGCGTACCAGCGGTTCACCGACTCCTGCGCCATCGCCCGCTGCTCGTCGGTGCCGTTCATCAGGGCCAGCAGGATCTCGAAGCCCTGCCGCTGGTGGAACGACTCCTCCTTGCAGATGCGCACCATCGCCCGCCCGTACGGCCCGTAGGACGCGCGGCACAGCGGCACCTGGTTGGCGATCGCGGCCCCGTCCACCAACCAGCCGATCGAGCCCATGTCGGCCCAGGAGGGAGCCAGGTAGTTGAAGATCGAGGAGTACTTGGCCTTGCCGGAGTGCAGCGCGTCGAGCATCTCGTCGCGGGTGGTGCCGAGCGTCTCGGCCGCCGAGTAGAGGTAGAGCCCGTGCCCCGCCTCGTCCTGCACCTTGGCCATGAGGATCGCCTTGCGCTTGAGGCTGGGCGCGCGCGTGATCCAGTTGCCCTCGGGCTGCATGCCGATGATCTCGGAGTGCGCGTGCTGCGACATCTGCCGCACGAGCGCCTTGCGGTACGCCGGGGGCATCCAGTCGGTGGGCTCGATCCGCTTGTCGTCGGCGATGAGGGCGTCGAATGCCGCGAGCCGCGCGGCCTCGTGTGCGGCGGCCGCGGGATCAGCCGTGGGCGGGTCTTCTGCGGGCATGCCGCCTCCTGCGCTGGAGTCCTACTTACCGATCGTTCAGTCAGGCTAGCACCGGGCTGGACGCGGCGGCAATGCCCGCCGGGTCGGTTAGGTTGGCTCGCATGGACGAACCCGACGGCGCCTCCGCACCCGCCCGACGCGGCGGCAACGGGCGCGCCGGGCGCGTGGCGTACGACCTGGACGCGGTGCTGTCGGTGGCGGTCCAGGCGTTCAACGAGCGCGGCTACGACGCGACGTCGATGGGCACGCTCGCCGAGCGTCTCGGCACCAGCAAGTCCGCGATCTACTACCACGTGAGCGGCAAGGAGGAGCTGCTGCGGCTCGCGCTGGAGCGTGCCCTCGGCAACCTGGAGCGGCTCCTCGACGAGCCCGACCCGGCGGCGAGTGCGCTGGACCGGCTGGAGCGCGTGCTCCGCGGCGCGGTGCGGGTGCTCGTGGCCGAGCTGCCGTTCGTCACGCTCCTGCTGCGGCTCCGCGGCAACACCGAGGTCGAGCGTGAGGCGCTGGCGCGCCGGCGCGAGTTCGACCACGCGGTGGCGCGGCTGGTCGAGGAGGCGGTGGCCGACGGCGCCCTGCGGTCCGACGTCGACGCGCGCACGGCGACCCGGCTGCTCTTCGGCATGGTCAACTCCCTGGTCGAGTGGTACCGCCCCGGCGGCGGGCTCGGTGCCGACCAGCTCGCCGACGCCGTCGTCGCCATGGCGTTCGACGGTCTGCGCGCCTAGGTGTACTCGGCCATGACGTTGGTGACGTTCGGCTTGTAACGCAAGGAGGCCTCCTGGCTTAGTGGAGCTGTCTAGTTCTTCACTGC
>NZ_JBIRYI010000009.1:0-297874 GCF_044389675.1 Promicromonospora kroppenstedtii
TCCTGGGGAAAATCTTCGGCCTTACCGTTCCTTGACCTGATGTGGTGTTCGGCAGGTGGCGCGGGCCTGTTCGGCAGTTGGCCTGTCGGTTCGGCTGTTGGCATCGAGATCGGCTCAGGCCTGAGCCGATCTCGATGCCAACTGCCGAGTCTGCGGTGCAAACTGCCGCGTCCCGCAGCAGAGGGCCGAGTCTGCGGTGCAAACTGCCGCGTCCAAATCCGTTGCCCGCCGCAAGCGGCTCCGACAGGATCGACGGGTGACCCGGCGATCCCTCGCACGTGACCGGAACTTCGTCGTCTTCTGGGGGACCCAGACCTTCTCGGTGCTGGGCGACTCGTTCTCGGTGATCGCGTTCCCGCTGCTCATGCTGGAGGCCACCGGCTCGCTGGTGCAGATGGGCCTCCTGACGAGCGTCATGGCCGTGGGGTCTCTCTCGATGGGCCTGGTGGGCGGGGCGATCGTCGACCGGTTCGACCGACGCCGGCTGCTGATCGCGTGCGACGTGGCGCGCCTGCTCCTGTTCGCCGCCGTTCCCGTGGTCTGGGCGATCGACCCGCAGGTGTGGCTGCTGTTCGTCGTCGCGGGCGTGGCGTCGGTGTTCGGGCAGCTCTTCCAGATCACCTACATCACGGCCGTGCCGAACCTCGTGGGCCGCGACCGGGTGGCCGAGGCCAACGGGAAGCTCCAGGCCACGGCCTCGCTCGCCAGCATCGGCGGGCCGGCGCTCGCCGGGCTGGTCGCGGCGGCGCTCGGCGTCACCGCGGCGATCGCGATCGACGCCGCCACCTTCGGCATCTCGGCGCTCGGCCTCCTCGCGGTCCGGCTCACGCGGACGGCGCCCACGGCGTCGGACCGGGCAGGTCTCGGGCGGGACCTGCGCACGGGGTTCGTCACGGGCGCCCGGTTCCTGTGGCGCCACCCGGTGCTCCGGGTCCTGACCGTCTTCCTGACGATCACCACGTTCGTCACCCTCGGCCTGACCGACGTGATCATCTACCAGGTGCGGCACGGCCTGGGGCAGAGCGAGACCGTGGTCGGCTACGTGATGGCCGCGGCCGGTGTCGGCACGTGCGTTGCGGCGGCCATGTCCGCGTGGCTGCGCCGCAAGCTCGGGTTCGGCGCGCTCTGGCTGGGCGCCATGACACTGTGCGGCACGGCGGCGGCGGTCCTGGCCCTGAGCCAGGACGTGCTGGTCATCGGGGTCGCGGTGCTCGCGTTCTGGTTCGGGCTGATGCTCGCCGCGGTCTCCTCGATGTCGCTGCGCCAGATGGTCACGCCCGACGCGCTGCTCGGGCGCGTGACCGCCGCGTTCTGGACCATCCACCACAGCCTCGCGCCCCTCGGCGCCGCCGCGCTCACGGCCTCGGCGGCCCGGTTCGGCGCGTCGCGGCCGCTGCTCGCCGTCGCGGTGATCTACCTCGGCGTGGTCGCCGTCGCGTCCTTCAGCCCGATCCGCGGCCGCAACCCCGAGGCCGTGCCGCTGCCGCCCGCCCGGTGACGCGAGGCGCCCGACGTCGTCCGTGGGCCCGCCCGATGGTGCCGGAAACATGAAAACCACAGTGTTTCGGCCGTTCGACTGTCGAACGACCGCACACGACCACTGGTGGATCGTGGCAAGATCGATGGTGCATCCCCGGGCGGCCTTGGACACTCTTGCGACCGCCCACCTCACCATTCGTTTGGAGTTTCGCAGATGCCCATCGCAACCCCTGAGGTCTACGCCGAGATGATCGACCGGGCGAAGGCCGGCAAGTTCGCCTACCCCGCGGTCAACATCACCTCGTCGCAGACCGTTACTGCCGCACTTCAGGGCTTTGCCGAGGCGGAGTCGGACGGCATCATCCAGGTCTCCGTGGGCGGCGCCGAGTACGCCTCGGGCTCGACGGTGAAGGACCGCGTCTCGGGCTCCCTCGCGCTGGCGGCCTACGCCACCGAGGTGGCCAAGGGCTACGGCGTCAACATCGCCATCCACACGGACCACTGCACGGCCGACAAGCTCGACTCCTGGGTCAAGCCGCTGCTCGCCATCGAGGCGGAGCAGGTCAAGAACGGCGGCCTGCCGACGTTCCAGTCGCACATGTTCGACGGCTCCACCGTGCCGATCGAGGAGAACCTCGTGATCGCCGCCGAGCTGCTCGAGCTGTCGCAGGCCGCGCGCACGATCCTCGAGATCGAGATCGGCGTGGTCGGTGGCGAGGAGGACGGCCACACCGCCGAGATCAACGACAAGCTCTACACCACGCCCGAGGACGGCCTGGCCACGATCAAGGCCCTGGGCGCCGGCGAGCGCGGCCGCTACCTGACGGCCCTGACCTTCGGCAACGTGCACGGCGTGTACAAGCCGGGCGCCGTCAAGCTGCGTCCGGAGATCCTGCTCGACATCCAGAAGGCCGTGGGCGCCGAGATCGGCAAGGAGATGCCGTTCGACCTCGTCTTCCACGGTGGTTCGGGCTCGACGGCGGAGGAGATCTCCGCGGCCGTCGACAACGGTGTCATCAAGATGAACATCGACACCGACACCCAGTACGCGTTCTCGCGTCCGGTGGCCGACCACTTCTTCAAGAACTACGACGGCGTGCTCAAGGTGGACGGCGAGGTCGGCAACAAGAAGGCCTACGACCCGCGCGCCTGGGGCAAGACGGCCGAGGCCGGCATGGCCGCTCGCATCGTCGAGGCCTGCCAGCAGCTCCGGTCGGCGGGCCACAAGATGTGAGCATCTCGCTCGCTGATCGGTAAAAGGTCAGGTGGTCGGCAGCCCGAGCTGCCGACCACCTGACCTTTTGCCGATCATCCAGTTATGGGGCCAGCTCAGGAAGCCGGCGGCCCGCCCACACCCGCGGGCGCGGGCGTGGTGCCCGACGGCGGGCCCGACGGGCCGTCGTCGTCCAGCTCGAAGCCCGGGTCCTCGTCCACGATGTCGAGGAGGTCGCCGATCCGGGTGACCTCCAGCAGGAAGCGCACCGTCGGAGGAGCCCGCAGCACACGCACGCGGTGCGGGCTGCGGCTCGCGAGGCGCGCCAGGAACGCGACGCCGGACGAGTCCATGAAGGTCACGTGGTGCGCGTCGATCTCGACGGGAAGACGAGACTCCTCGGCCGCGGCCGTCGCCTCGTGCAGGTCGCCGCCGATGTCGGCGTCGATCTCCCCGGAGAGCACGATCCGTGCACGTGAGCGGCCCACGATGACGTGGATGCTCGCCGGGTCGCCGATCTCGGGGGTCTGGTGGCCGGGGTCCTGGGGGCTCCCGCCCTGCGGACCGCGCGGCGGGTCGTAGGTTCCGTCCTGCACGGTTCTCCTTCCGGGAGCAGTGGTCGTGACGCTGTATCGGTCCGATGATAGAGGTTGAGATTCAGATCTCGGACTGTCCCAATCTACGGTTGAATGTCCTGCTGGAACAGCACCTTGAGCAACAGATCCCGTAGGGAGGGCATTTTGACCGATTCATCCGGTCTGACTCCGTCCTCTCCGCCGCCGCGCCATCCCGGTCTTTCCGTTTTCGGCCTCGGTCCGACGCAGGACGGAATATCGAACGGCATCAGGGACGAAAGGTCCAGCGGCGCGCCGAACGCATCAACGAACGCAGCATCCAGCGCACCTTCCGACGCATCTCCCGACGTGCCGGTGAACGCCTCGTCCAACGACACGCCGAACGGTGGCCACGGCACCGGTCGCCCGGCGCCCCCGCCGGCCGCGAGCGTGCCGCCGAGCATCCCGTCCGCCACGTCCTCCGGCGGCGGCTACGGCGGTCCTGCCCGCGAGTCCCGCGCGTACACCGGCATCCCGCGCACCCTGCCGCCGTCGGTCGGCGACGTCGTGCTGCGCGCCGCCGTGACCGTGGGCATCGCGGTCTTCCTGACCGGCCCCACCGAGGACGGCATGCCCATGCTGTGGGCCAACCAGGCGTTCGAGCGGTACGCAGGCGTGCGGTTCAGCGACTTCGCCGGCTACACCGTGCGCCGCCTCGGCGAGATGCTCGTCGAGCCGCAGGACCTGGAGCGGATGACCGAGCTGGTCAACGCGGGCCAGGAGGTGCACGCGACGGTGCGGTCCCACCTGCGCGGGGGCACCCACGGCTGGGCCCAGCTCACCCTCACCCCGGCCCGTGCCGGCCACGACGGCCGCATCACCCACTGGGTCGGCTTCAGCGTCGACGTCTCCGACCACATGGAGCGGCACGCCGCCCAGCTCGCCAGCCTGGAGATCGAGCGCCAACAGCGCGAGGACCTCGACCTCATCGCGCAGACCACCGAGATCCTGACCGACCTCGAGTACCCGTACGCCCTGCGCGACATCGCCGAGCTGCTCCAGACCATGGTGCGCTGGGCCGGCTTCTACGTGAACGACGACGGCCTCAAGCACGCGGCCGGTGTCGACGTCGCCGCCCCGCCGAGTGGCCGCGGCCGCCGGCACGCCCGGTACATCGAGGGCGACAACATCGCCGACAAGTCCCAGCGCCGCCGTCCGCAGACGGACGCGCTCGGCGACTCGGTGACCACGGGCCCCATGCCGATCCTCGAGGTCGTGGACTCGGTCCAGGACGTGCTCGACGGCGTGCTCGACGGCCCCGTCACGCTGCACCTGGACATCCCGCACGCGCCGCACTCGGCGTCGGGCTGGCTGCAGCGCGACCTCACGCTGCGCCTCGCGGACGAGCTCGGCAAGGCGCCGGACTCCGTGGTGGTGCACCCGGTCGCCGGGCGTCGTGACGTGCTCGGCCTCGTCGTGATCGTGCCCGACGAGGACGAGCCGGGCGACTACGTCGAGGCCGACGAGCCCGACACGCTGCGCACCGTGATCGAGGTGGTGGCCCGCCGTGCGGGCAGCGCCATCGACAACGCGCGGATGTACGCCCGCGAGCACCGCCTCGCCGAGACCCTGCAGCGCGCCATGCTCCCCGAGCAGGCCGACGTCGCCGGCCTCGACGTGTGGACCTACTACGCGCCGAACGCCGAGCACGCGCAGGTGGGCGGCGACTGGTACGACGTGCTGCAGATCTCGCCGGACCTGGTCGGGCTCGTGATCGGCGACGTCGTCGGGCACGACGTCGAGGCGGCCGCCACGATGGGCCAGCTCCGCTCGGTGGTGCGCTCCTACGCGTTCGAGCTGTCCACCCCGAGCCGCGTGCTCGAGCGTGTGGACCAGCTCGTGGCGGGCATGGGCATCCCGCGCTCGGCGAGCATGGTGTACGCCTCCCTGAAGCGCGAGGAGGAGCCGGACGTCTGGACGGTCGGCTACTCGCGCGCCGGCCACCTGCCGCCGCTCCTGCTGCGCGGCGGCGAGGTGATCAAGCTCGACGACGGCGGCGGTGCGCTCGTCGGCTTCGGCTCCCGCGAACGGACCACCGGCGAGGCCCGGCTCCGCCCCGGCGACACGCTGCTGTTCTACACCGACGGCCTCATCGAGCGCCGCGACCGGTCCCTGCGGCTGGGCCTGGAGGCCCTGCTGGAGACGGCGTCGGCCATCACGGCCCGCGACGCCGCAGGGGTGGGCGAGGAGCTGCTGTCCCGTCTGGCCGACGCGCCGGAGGACGACGTGGCGATCGTCGTGGTCCGCATCCCGGACCCGGCGGGCGACGCCACGGAGACGGCCCTCTCGCCGCGCTGGCGGCGCTGGATGCTGCCGAGCGAGCCGTCGTCGATCGGCCGTGCGCGGCACGCCGTGCTGCGCACCTGCCAGGCCTGGGGCATCGAGGAGTCGGCGCAGGCCGAGCTGGTGGTCTCGGAGCTGGTGGCCAACGGCGTGCTGCACGGCTGGGGACACATCGCGCTGCGCCTGTACGACACGGGCGACGGCCTGCGCATCGAGGTCGAGGACAACAACCCGGCGCCGCCGGTCGCGACGGACGGGCACCCCAACCGCCTGGGCGGGTTCGGCATGCAGATCGTGGACCGTCTGGCCGAGTGGGGCTGGCGCCCGTCGGGCAGCGGCAAGCTGGTGTGGGCCAAGCTCCGTCGGCAGCCGACCCCGCCCAAGTAGAACCGCAGCGCACCCGGTGGTGCGCTGCGGTGCTACCTCGCCACGGCTTCTGTCTTCGCGCCGAGCGGTGGATAACGTTTTACGCCGTGGACACGTCGCGGTGGGATAACGGTGAGGTGTCGTCGTCCCGGGAGGTCAGCACCGCGAACCCCGACTCGGGGGCGGACGGCTCGCAGGAGTGTTCGTCGTCCACCCGGAAGAGCTCCATGGCGCCGCACACCTCGAGCACGAAGAGGTCCCGCTCGTCGGCCCCGCGGATGACGGTCGCTCCGCCGCGCTTGCGGCCGGCGTCGGCCAGCGAGATGAGGAACGCTGCCCCGGTCGAGTCCATGAACGTCACCCGGCACATGTCGATGACCAGCAGCTGTCGGCGCAGGCCGACCACGCGCGCCGCGATCTCCGGGAACTGGTCTCGTTCGGCGAGGTCAAGGTCGCCGGCGATCACGAGCGTCGTCGTCGTGGGAGACGTCGCGATCTCGATCATGTGTCGAGCGTAACGACTGTTGCTCGATCGCACCGGATGAAAGGCAAAATTCACCGTCTGCGCTGGCGCGAGGGGCAATCCTGTGCGACCTCTTTGTGCCCTGTTGTCCCCCGCCGGTGCCAGGTGCCTCGCCCATGACCCCGAGGTGTGAGAATTCGACCATGAGCTCCCACGAGAACCTGCTGCAGGGTCCGGCCCCCACGCTGCTTTCCGACGACTTCCCCGCTGCCCGCGAGCGTCTGGCCGGCGGGGACGACCCGGTGGCGGTCGCGGCCGACGCGCCTGCGTCGTCCCTGGTGTGGGCGGTCCTGGCCGAGGGAGCGCTCGCGTCCGGCACCGCCGCGGGGAACGTGGAGGCCTACGCGTACGCTCGCACGGGCTACCACCGCGGGCTGGACGCGCTGCGCCGGTCGGGCTGGCGCGGGCAGGGCCCCATCCCGGCCTCCCACGTGCCCAACCAGGGCTTCCTGCGTGCGCTGCTGGCCCTCTCGGAGGCGGCGAGCCGCATCGGCGAGCAGGACGAGGCCGAGCGTTGCGCCCAGTTCCTGGGCGACTCCGGCACGTCGGTGGACGAGGTTCGCGCCCTGGTGCCGACCACGAAGTAGACTCGGGCGCGGCTCGCCCGCGCCCTCGATGCGCACCCGGCGGAGCAACCCTAGGAATTCGAGAAGGTGGAGATCCATGCCAGGCGTCGTGCTCGTCGGGGCCCAGTGGGGCGATGAGGGCAAGGGAAAGGCGACGGACCTCCTGGGCTCCCGCGTCGACTACGTGGTCAAGTTCAACGGTGGTAACAACGCGGGGCACACGGTCGTCATCGACGACGAGAAGTACGCCCTGCACCTGCTGCCGTCGGGCATCCTGTCGCCCGGCGTGGTGCCGGTCATCGCCAACGGCGTGGTGGTCGACATCGAGGTCCTGTTCGAGGAGCTGGACGCGCTGATCGCGCGCGGCGTGGACGTGTCCCGCCTGCTCGTCTCGGGCAGTGCGCACATCATCGCGCCGTACCACCGCACCATCGACAAGGTGACGGAGCGGTTCCTCGGCAAGCGCCGGATCGGCACCACCGGCCGGGGCATCGGCCCGGCGTACGCCGACAAGACCAACCGCGTCGGCATCCGCATGTGGGACCTGTTCGACGAGAAGATCCTGCGGGCCAAGATCGAGGGCTCGCTGGACCAGAAGAACCACCTGCTCGTGAAGGTCTACAACCGGCGCGCCATCACGGTGGACGAGACGCTCGACGAGCTGCTCCAGTACGCCGACCGCCTGCGGCCCATGGTCACGGACACCGCCGTCGAGCTGAACAAGGCGCTGGACGCGGGCAAGAACGTCCTGTTCGAGGCCGGCCAGGCCACGATGCTCGACATCGACCACGGCACCTACCCGTTCGTCACCTCGTCGAGCGCGACGGCGGGCGGCGCGGTGACCGGCTCCGGCGTCGGGCCCACGCGGATCGACTCGGTGATCGGCGTCATCAAGGCGTACACGACCCGCGTGGGCGAGGGGCCGTTCCCCACGGAGCTGTTCGACGACAAGGGCGAGTTCCTGCGCAAGACGGGCGGGGAGTACGGCGTCACCACGGGCCGTGCGCGGCGCACCGGCTGGTACGACGCCGTGATCGCCCGCTACGCGACGCGCATCAACGGCCTCACCGACATCGTGCTCACCAAGCTCGACGTGCTCACCGGCATGGAGAAGGTCCCGGTCTGCGTGGCCTACGACGTCGACGGCGTCCGCTACGACGAGATGCCCACCGACCAGACGGCCTTCCACCACGCGAAGCCGATCTACGAGGAGCTCGACGGCTGGTGGGAGGACATCTCCCAGGCCCGCTCCTTCGAGGACCTGCCCAAGAACGCGCAGGCCTACGTCCACGCGCTCGAGGCGATGTCGGGCACCCGGATCTCCGCGATCGGCGTCGGCCCCAAGCGCGACGAGATCATCCCCGTCCACGACCTCATCCACACCCGCTGAGCCCGTACCCACCAAGAGAGCCCTCCGCCACTGTGAAGATCCTCGTCATCGGCACCGGTGCCCGCGAGCACGCCATCGTCCACTCGCTCGACCGGGAGAACGTCTCCGGCGTCGCCTCCCACGAGCTGCACGCCGCGCCCGGCAACCCGGGTATCGCGGGGGCGGCCACGCTGCACCCGGTCGACCCGCTGGACGGGGCCGCCGTGACGGCGCTGGCCCAGCGGATCGGGGCGGAGCTGGTCGTCGTGGGGCCGGAGGCGCCGCTCGTCGCCGGCGTCGCGGACGCCGTGCGGGCCGCGGGCATCGCAGTGTTCGGCCCGTCCGGCGAGGCGGCCCGGTTGGAGGGCTCCAAGTCGTTCGCCAAGGAGGTCATGGCCGCCGCGGGCGTGCCGACCGCGATGGCGCACGTGTGCACGGACGTCACCGAGCTCGAGGCCGCGCTGGACGCCTTCGGCGCCCCGTACGTGGTGAAGGACGACGGCCTCGCGGCCGGCAAGGGCGTGGTCGTCACCGACGACCGCGCGGCGGCACTGGCCCACGGCACGGCGTGCCTGGCGGGCGAGAACGGCCGCGTGGTGGTCGAGGAGTACCTCGACGGCCCCGAGGTCTCCCTGTTCTGCGTGTGCGACGGCACCACGGTGGTGCCGCTGGTCCCCGCGCAGGACTTCAAGCGCGTCGGGAACGGAGACGAGGGCCCCAACACCGGCGGCATGGGCGCCTACACCCCGCTGGACTGGGCGCCGGCCGGCCTCGTGGACGAGGTGGTCGCGCGCGTGGCCCAGCCCACGATCGACGAGATGGCCCGCCGCGGCACGCCGTTCTCCGGCGTGCTCTACGTGGGGCTCGCGCTCACCAGCCGGGGTACCCGCGTGGTGGAGTTCAACGCCCGGTTCGGCGACCCGGAGACGCAGTCGGTGCTGGCCCGCCTCGCGACGCCGTTGTCCGACGTGATGCTCGCCTCGGCGCGCGGCCGGCTCGCCGGGCTGGAGCCCCTGCGCTGGCGCCCCGAGGCCTCGGTCACGGTGGTCGTCGCGTCGGAGGGCTATCCGGCGTCGGCCAGGTCGGGTGACCCGATCACGGGCATCGAGGAGGCCCAGCTGCTCGCCGGCGTGCACGTGCTGCACGCGGGCACCGGGCGTTCCGAGACCGGTGACCTGGTCAGCGCGGGCGGCCGCGTGCTGTCCGTGGTGGCGCTGGGCAGCGACCTGGCGGACGCCCGCCGGCGCGCCTACGAGGGCGTGGCGCGGATCGAGCTCAAGGGTTCGCACCACCGGACGGACATCGCGCTGAAGGCGGAGCGCGGCGAGGTCACCGTCCCGTAGGGCGGCGCCCGCCGCGCCGCCTCACCGCGCCACGCCGCGCCGTTCCCGTGCCGGCATGCCGGTCACGTCGATCAGCACGCCGATCATCCGGGCGCGCACGCCGGCGTCGTCGGTCACGGTGGTGGCACGGCAGCGCACCCACATCTCGCGGCCGTCCGCGGCGAGCAGGCGGTGCTCCAGGTCGAGCGGGTCGGTGGCGCCCGCGAGCTGCCGGGCGATCGCGATCTGCACGCTCCGCACGTCCTCGGGGTGCACGCGCCCGGTCCACTCCTCGATGCCGGTGCACGCGGCGTCGTCGGGCAGGCCGACCAGGGCGCGCCAGGTGCGTGAGTAGAAGACCTGCCCGGTCGCGATGTCCCAGTCCCAGGTGCCCTCCAGGGCGACGTCCTGGACCAGCGCGTTGCGCTCCACCTCGGTGCGCAGGTCCAGCACGAGCGCCCGCTCCCGGTCCGCGGCCTCCGCCAGGGCGGCGCGCTGCCGCTGCAGCGACGTCAGCCGGTCCTCCCGGTCCAGCGCGACGGCGACCATCGCCGCCCAGTGGTCGTACTTGTCGCGCGAGCTCGTGGCGCGCGTGTCCACGCCGCCGCCGATCGCCAGCATGCCCCAGTCGCTCTGCCCGAACGTCACCGGGACCACGAACACGACCCCCTCGCCCGAGAGCGCGGGCGGCGGGAACGTGCCCACCGGCATGCGCCTGCCCACCAGCGCCGTCGCCTGGCGGGACGTGGCGGTGGTACCCACGATCTCCAGGGTCCGCGCCGCGTCCACCGGACCGGACGGCGGGCCGGATGTCGCACCGGACGCCCCGGCCGACACGGGTACGCCCTCGGTGTCCGTCCACAGCGCGAGCGTGGCGGGGCTGCGGTGCCCGCGTGGTAGCCAGGTCAGTGCCCGGATCGCGCGCCCGTCGGCGTGCAACAGGTCGAGGTCGAGCTCGTACTGGTCGGTGATCGTCCGTTCGAGCTGTCCCGACCGGGCCAGGAGGGTCTGGGTGCACCCGGCGCTGAGGGCGACCAGCACATCGGTCGCGGTCCGCGTGACGGCGCGGGCGCGGGCGGCCCGGCTCGGGGCGCGGGGCACGCCCGCCGCCCCCGCCGCGCCCGTCCCCGCCGTGCCCGTCCCCGCTGCGCCCGTCCCCGCTGCGCCCGTCCCCGCCGTGCCTGCCTGGCCGGCCGCCTGCCTGGCCGGCGGAGCCGGCTCGTCGCCGGGACCCGTGGGTGCCTGCCCGGTGCGCACCTGCTCCCGGAACTCCTCCTCGACCGACCGCAGCGCGGGGATGAGCTGCTCCAGCGCCTCGGGGTGGGGGCGCAGCACGCGCGTGCTCTCGGCGAGTCCCGTGAGTGTCGCCTGCGTGGGTGGCTGGCCCAGCGCAGCCGCGGCGCGGAACAGCCGCTGCACGCCGCGCATCCACGAGTCCAGGTCGGCCCCCGGGCCGAGGCGCGCCTCGGCGCCGTCGAACGTTGCCCGCGCCACCTCGCCGAACCGGCGCCACGCCGTCGAGCCCTCCTGCGCGGGCAGTCCCTCGAGGAGGGTGCCCGCCCGGGCGTCGAGGCAGCCGCAGGACTCGCGGGTCACCAGCGTGGAGCGCGACAGGTGCTGGCCCGCGACGCGTTCGCCCCGGATCCGGGCGAGGAGCAGGGAGACGGCCAGCTCGCCCACCTGGTCGTGGTGCGGGTCCACGGACGCGAGCCGGGGGCGCACGCGGGCGCCTGCCTCGGAGTGGTCGAAGCCGACGATCGCCTGGTCGCCGGGCAGGGACAGCCCCCGGGCCCGCAGCACGCGGGAGAACCCGATCGCGTTGCGGTCGGTTGCGGCGACGGTCGCCGTCGTCGGCAGACCCCGGCCGCTCATGACGGCCTGCGCCACGGTCGCCGCGCTCGCCTCCTGGTTGTCCGCCGTGCGGTAGAGCCACTCGGGCCGGGGCGTGATGCCGTGGGCGGTGAGCGTCGCGACGTACGCGGCATGACGTTCGACGATGTCGGCCTGGCGCAGGCTCCCGAGGAACCCGATCTCCCGGTGCCCGTGTGCGATGAGGTGCTCCACCGCGGCGCGCGTACCGCCCTCGTTGTCCGGAGTCACCACCGGGGCGTCGATGCTGGTGGTCCGCTCGCTGACCAGCACCACCGGCGTGCCGTCCGCCTCGATCCGGAGCAGGGTGGCCTCGTTGACGGCCGACGTGATGACGATGACGCCGTCGAGCTGGCCGAGGCTCACGGCCGCGGTGCCGGGCGGGCGGTCCGGGAACTGCTCGCGCTCCAGGTCCGCCGGATAGGTCTGCACCGCGACCACGCGATGCCCCTCCGGGCGGACGGTGCGCGCGATCCCGGCGAGCACTCGTCCGAAGTAGTAGCCACCGACCACCGGGGACAGCACCCCGATGACATACCTGCGCTTTCCGATAAGCATGCTTATACACCCGTCTTCGTCGACGCTGTGCAAAATTCACCCAAGGGTGCATGCTACGTGGTTATGGTCCCAACGTCGCGACCGAACCATCCTGAAGTGTCCGATTATTCGACCCCCGTGCGCCGACCGACCATCGTCGACGTCGCACGGGTCGCCGGTGTCTCGACCGCCGTCGTGTCGTACACGCTCAACGGCCGCCGCGGGGTCTCCGCAGCGACCCGGGAGCGGGTGCTCCGCGCGGCGGACCAGCTCGGCTGGCGGCCTGCCACCGCGGCTCGCTCGCTGCGCAGCGGTCCCGCGGCCGCGGCTCTGGTCGTGGTGCACGACCAGCCGTTCGGCACCCGGGCCGCGTTCCCGCTCGACCTGGTGACCGGGGCGCTCCAGACCATCGGTCCCGACACCCTCACGCTCGCCGTCCATGTGGCCGGCTCCACGGCCGAGGCCGCGCAGCTCATGGACCGCTGGTGGACCGAGCGGCGCTACGCCGCGTTCGTGGTCACGGGCATCCGGGCGGACGACGAGAGACTCGCCGCCCTGCGTTCCCTGCCCGCGCCGGCCGTCGTGGTGGGTACCGCGCCGGACGGCGCCCCCGCCACCTGGCAGCACGTGGTGCTCGACGACGACGACGCGTTCGAGCAGGTGGGCGACTTCCTGGCCGAGCTGGGGCACCGGCGGGTCGCGATGGTCGCGGGGTCGGAGCGCCTCGTCTCGCCCGCGCGCCGGGCCGCCGCCCTGGAGGTGGCGCTGGCCAGGCGCGGTATCGGCCTGCGCACCGTCGCGGGCGACGGCCCCGGGCGCGCGGCGGCGGCGCTGCGCCCGCTGCTCGCCGCAGGGGACCGCCCCACGGCGGTGGTGACGGACGACGACGCCACCGCCGGGCTCGTGCTCGACGTCGCCCGGCGGCTGGGTCTCGGCGTGCCGTGGGACCTGTCGGTGGTCGCCGGGACCGACTCGCCGGCGTGCTACCTGACCACGCCGTCGCTCACCGCCGTGCCGTATCCCGTGGAGGAGCTGGGGCGGGCCACCGGCCGGGCGCTGCGCGCGGCTCTCGGTGCCGGTCCCGACTGGCGCGGCACCGGGTCCGGTCCGGGTGGGGAACAGCACCCGAGGGCGGTGGAGCCGCCGTCGGGCACCGTGGCGGTGGGGCGGCTGGTGGTGCGCGGTTCGACGGCGCCGCCACCCGGCGGCTAATCGTTTAAGACGGTTCTGCCGCGGCCAAACGGTAGGCAAAGTTGCGCCATGCCGCGGCGGAACGAGCCGCCGTGGTGCGCGGACGGTCGTCCGGCCCCGGCCCCGGGGCCGGCGCGACGCGCGCTCGGTCCGGCCAACGGAGGTCACCGTGTCATCAGCACCTCGCCGCACACGCGGCACGTCCCCACACAGGTCCCGCACCGTGGCGGCAGCGGCAGCGGGCGCCCTGCTCGCGGTTCCCGCGCTCGTCGTCGTCCCGAGTGCTCCCGCCGTCGCGCTCGAGGACAACCCGTTCGTCGGGGCCGAGCAGTACGTCAACCCGGACTGGTCGGCCCTGGTCGAGACGGCAGCCGACGAGGTCGGCGACGCCGCGCTCGCGGCGGACATGCGGGCGATCGCCGACGAGCCGACGTCGGTCTGGATGGACCGCATCGCCGCGATCGAGGGTACCGAGCGGCAGCACGGCCTCGAGTGGCACCTCGACCAGGCGGTGGCACAGTCCGGTGGCTCGCCCCTGGTGTTCAACGTGGTCATCTACGACCTGCCCGGCCGCGACTGCCACGCCCTCGCCTCGAACGGCGAGCTGCCCGCCACCGCGGCGGGGATGACCCGGTACAAGACCGAGTACATCGACCCGATCGTCGCGCTGCTGGACCAGCCGGAGTACGCGAACCTTCGGATCGTCGCGACGATCGAGCCGGACTCACTGCCCAACCTCGTGACCAACCAGTCCGATGCCGACTGCGTCGCGGCGGCCCCGTACTATCGCGAGGGCGTGCAGTACGCGATCTCCGAGCTGTACGAGGTCGGCAACGTGTACTCCTACATCGACGCCGCGCACTCGGGCTGGCTGGGCTGGCCCAACAACTCCAGCGGCGCGGCGCAGGAGTTCGCGAACGTCATCGAGGGCAGCACCTACGGGTGGGCCGCCGTCTCCGGATTCGTCACCAACACGGCGAACACCACGCCGCTGGAGGAGACGTTCCTGACCAACCCCGACCTCCAGGTCGGCGGCGGTCAGGTGAAGTCTGCGGGCTGGTTCGAGTGGAACCCGGACTTCGACGAGATCGACTGGACCGCGAACCTCTACGACCTGATGGTCGCGCAGGGCGCGCCGTCGAGCATCGGCATGCTCGTCGACACCGGCCGCAACGGCTGGGGTGGGTCCGCTCGTCCGACGGCGGTGAGCACGTCGACCGACCTGAACACCTACGTCAACGAGTCCAAGGTGGACCGTCGCAACCACCGCGGCGCGTGGTGCAACCCGGCGGGCGCGGGCATCGGTGAGCGGCCGACGGTCGCGCCGTCCGGCCACGCCGAGTCGCACCTCGACGCCTACGTGTGGGTCAAGCCCCCGGGCGAGTCGGACGGCTCGTCCACGGAGATCCCGAACGACGAGGGCAAGCGGCTGGACCGGATGTGCGATCCCACGTACCAGTCCAGTGAGCTGGGCGGGCGGTTCACGGGCGCCCTCGCGGACGCCCCGCTGTCGGGGCACTGGTTCCAGGCCCAGTTCGAGATGCTCGTGGCGAACGCGTACCCGGCGATCAGCTAGGGCCGGCTGCCTCTCCCCTTCGAGGCCTAAGTTTCTCCCCTTTCGGCCCTTCGAGAGCGGAGGAACTTAGGCCTCGAAGGGGAGAGGCGGTCAGCCCCGTCTCGCTGCGCGTCGGCGTCATCTCCGCGAAACTCGGGTGGCGTTAACATCGCCGCTTCGTCGAGAAGGGGAGTGGTCGTGGCTGAGCGCGTCACGTTCGAGAGCACCACGGGGCCGCGCCTCGCGGGCATCATCGACCGGCCGGATGGCGAGGTGCGCGGCTGGGGCGTGTTCTCCCACGGGTTCACGCTGGGCAAGGACTCACCGGCCGCGGCACGGATCTGCAAGCAGCTCGCGGTCGAGGGCATCGGGATGCTCCGCTTCGACAACCTGGGTCTGGGCGACTCCGAGGGGGACTGGGGCGACGGCTCGTTCACGCACAAGGTGGCCGACACCGTGCGCGCCGCCGAGTTCATGGCCGACCAGGACATGCCGGTGCACCTCCTGGTGGGGCACTCCTTCGGCGGCGCTGCGGTGATCGCCGCCGGTGCCGACGTCCCGGGCGTGCAGGCGGTCGCGACTATCGGCGCCCCCGTCCAGCCGCGGCACGCGGAGCACAACTACGACGCCGTCCTGGGCCGGGTGTTCGACGACGGGCACGCCCAGTGGATGGTGGGCGGCCGCGCGCTCACGCTCAAGCGGCACTTCGTGGAGGACGTGCGCCGGGCCGAGCTGCGCTCGAAGATCCGGGAGCTCGGCTCCCCGCTGCTGGTGATGCACTCGCCGACCGATTCCACGGTGGACATCTCGAACGCGGGGGAGATCTTCCGCGAGGCCCGGCACCCGCGCTCGTTCGTGTCGCTGGAGGGTGCGGACCACCTGCTCACCGCGCCCGGCCAGGCCAAGCGTGCCGCGCGCATCATCAGCGCCTGGGCGGACCAGTACCTCACCGCGTGACCAGAGGGCTTGGCCGACCGACGTGCGCACTGCTGTACTCCTGACCTGCGATGACGCGGGCGGGCACTGCGTTCCCGCCGGTCGACGAGGCGATGAGGAGGGCGCGGTGAGCGTGCTCTCGTCGCGTGCGGCGGCGGACCCGGGCGCAGGTCACTGTCCACGCACAGCGGGGCACCCCGCGGCGCAAGTAGACTCTTCCCGGAATTCCCTCACCTTCAAGGAGCCTTCGTGGGACGCGTCGTCGTCGAGGTCATGCCCAAGCCCGAGATCCTGGACCCCCAGGGCAAGGCTGTCGTCGGAGCGCTGCCGCGCCTCGGCTTCACCCAGTTCTCCGGTGTGCGTCAGGGCAAGCGGTTCGAGCTCGAGGTGGACGGTGAGGTCACGCCGGAGATCCTCGCCGCCGCCCGGGAGGCCGCGGCCACCCTGCTGTCCAACCCGGTGATCGAGGACGTGGTCTCGGTCGCCGACGCCGCCGCGGTCCCGGGTGAGGCGACCGGCACCCCGGTGAACGCCTGATGTCCGCGACCGAGCCGGCGCCCGTCGCCACCGCGGCCGGCATCGCCGAGGCCCGCATCGGCGTCATCACGTTCCCCGGCACGCTGGACGACCGGGACGCGGCGCGTGCCGTGCGCCTGGCCGGCGCCGAGGCGGTCTCGATCTGGCACGCCGACGAGTCGCTGCAGGACGTCGACGCCGTGGTGCTGCCCGGCGGCTTCTCGTACGGCGACTACCTGCGCGCCGGCGCGATCAGCCGGTTCGCGCCCGCCATGGCGGCCGTGGTCGACGCCGCCAAGGGCGGCATGCCGGTGCTCGGCATCTGCAACGGCTTCCAGGTCCTCACCGAGGCGCACCTGCTGCCGGGCTCGATGGTCAAGAACGACCACCTGCACTTCGTGTGCCGGGAGCAGTCGCTGGTCGTCGAGAACGCGCACACGGCATGGACCAACGAGTTCCGCCGCGGGCAGCGGATCACCATCCCGCTGAAGAACCAGGACGGCCAGTTCGTGGCCGACGAGCGCACGCTCGACGAGCTCGAGGGCGAGGGCCGCGTGGTCTTCCGCTACGACGGCTGGAACCCGAACGGTTCGCGCCGCGACATCGCGGGCATCACGAACGAGCGCGGCAACGTGGTGGGTCTCATGCCCCACCCGGAGCACGCGGTGGAGCCCGGTTTCGGCCCGGCGTCCGCCGAGGGTCCGCGCGCCGGTGTGGACGGCCTGACGTTCTTCACGTCGGTGCTGTCCTCGCTGGTCCACGCGTGACCACTGGTCAGGTCCGGGCGGGCGGTCATGGTCGCTGAGGTTCTCGCGGGCCTGACCGTCGAGACGGTCGGCTGGGGCCACGTGGACGCCGTCCGCCTCCGCGCGGACCAGCAGCAGGAGATCGACCTGCGCTACGCGCAGCCCGGGCGGCCGTCGACGACGGACGCCGACGGCGCCCCGGTGCCGGACGCGCGGGACCAGGTGGACCCGTCGAACGTCTTCGCGACCCTGCTGCTGCGGGTCGACGGCGAGCCGGCCGGGCACGCCGCGCTGCGTGACCTGTCCGGCCGGGACGACTACCAGGGCGGCCTGCACCCCGACGGGACCGCCGAGGTCAAGCGCGTGTACGTGGCGCCCCGCTTCCGCGGCCGCGGGTTGTCCCGGACGCTGATGACCGTCGCCGAGGACGCCGCCCGCGCCGCCGGCGTGCGACACCTCATCCTGGAGAGCGGGCTCATGCAGCCCGAGTCGCTGGGGCTGTACCTGCGCCTGGGTTACGACCCGGTCGAGTCGTTCGGCGTGTTCTCGGACGAGCCGGGCTCGCGCTGCTTCGGCAAGTGGCTGGTGCCCGACGCGGCCCCGGCGGGCACGGCCCCCCTGGTCGAGGCCTCGCTGGTCGAGCCTGTCGAGAGCCCGCAGGCCCCGGCGTCCGCCCCGGTGCTCCGGGAGGTCCCCTGGGACGATCCCGACGCCGCCGCCCTGCGGCGTGCCATGTGGGCCTACCTCGAGCCGCTCTACCCGCAGCTGGCACGGGTCGTCGAGGCCCGTGGCGGCCACGACGTCGTCGACGTCGATCGGGGGCGCACCGCGCTGGTGACGGTCCTCGCCACGCTGGACGGCCGGCCCGTCGGCTGCGCCACTCTCGCGGCGTCGCCGGTGGGCCCCGAGCACCTCACGGCCGACCCGCTGCGCGGCGTCGGCGGTATCGCGGCCGTCGCGGAGGCGGGCGAGTCCCGCGGGTTCGAGCTGCAGAGCGTGTTCGTCGACCCGTCGGTGCGCCGCGCGGGCGTCGCCTCGGCCCTGGTCGGGCACCTCGAGGAGGTGGCCCGAAGGCGCGGCGGCCTGGCGGCCTACCTCAACACGGGCATCCGACAGCCCACTGCGCTGCGCCTGTACGGGAAGCTCGGCTACCGGCCGGTGCTGCCGTACCCGCCCTACGACTCGGACGACGCCCAGCTCCTGTTCCTCGGCAAGCCGCTCTGACCGTACCTCCAGGCTCCTGCGTCACGACCGCCCGCGCAGGTGGTCCAGCTGCGCGCGGACCGACGAGCGGGCCGCCGGCAGCACCGACGGGTCGACGTCGGCGTACACCGCGCCGGTCACGGCGTCGAGGAGCGGGTCCGGGAGCGGGCCGTCGGCGTCGGGCAGCGACACTCCGAGCGCGGTGAGCGCCGCACGCACCTGGTCCAGCCGTTCCGTCCGGTGCGCGCGGTACGCGCCCACCGCGGCACGCAGGTCCGGGAGCACCGGCCCGTGCCCTGGCAGGCCTGGCACGGGGTCGGGTAGGTCGAGCGCGCCCAGCCGGTCCAGCGAGGCGAGGTAGTCGCGCAGCGACCCGTCGGGCTCGGCGAGCACCGTGGTCCCGCGGCCCAGCACCGTGTCGCCCGTGAGCACCACGGAGGTCGCGCCGTCCGACACCACGAGGCACACCGAGTCCGCCGTGTGCCCCGGGGTGGCCAGCACCTCGACGCGGAGGCCGGCGACTTCCAGCACCTCGCCGTCGGTGAGCGGCCCGGCGCCCGCGCAGAACTCCGGCAGGACGCCTCGTGACGGCGCGCCCGTGAGCTCCCGGAACCGCGCCAGCCCGCCGGTGTGGTCGGCGTGCCGGTGGGTCACCAGCACCAGGTCGACGGGTCCGGCGCCGGCCAGCGCGGCGAGGTGCGGCGCCAGGTCCGGACCCGGGTCCACGACCACGCAGCCCGGCGACCCGGGTCCGCGCAGCACGTACGACCGAGTTCCGTCGAGCGTCATCGGGCCGGGGTTGTCGGCGCGCAGCACTGTCGCAAAGGGGGCAATGGGGTCCACCGAATCACCCTATCCAGGGGTCAACCCGGCTTGTGCCCTGCGGGGGTGCGGTGTGTGATCGGTAAATCACCTCCCAAAGAAGAGAGGAATACCTCAGATGTCCGCCATCTCAGGCGCGGCGCAGCACTACCGCGTCCGCAGAACACCGGCACTCATCGCCGTGGCGGCTCTCGCCGCCACGACACTGTTCGCTCTTCCCCAGACCACCCGGGCCACCACGCCCGCCGACGCCGTCGTGAGCGCGGGCCCCGTCACCTTCGTGGACGACGGCGACACCGCGACCGTCACCGTCACCGTCGAGTCGGCCGACGACGCCGCGCTCGCCGCCCCGGTCAGCGTGGACTGGAGCACCGGCTCCGGCACGGCCACCGCCGACGCCGACTACGTGGCCGGCTCCGGCACCCTCGAGTTCCCCGCCGGGACGCCGTCCGGCACCGTCCGCACCCTGCACGTCACGACCCGCGCGTCCGAAGCCGGTGAGACGGCCGAGACGGTCCCCGTGACCCTGCGGTCGCGGGACGCCGAGGTCTCAGGCCGGCCCGCCGTCGTCGTGCGGGCGCACGGCCTGCCCTACCTCGACCCGCGCCTGTCCACCAAGAAGCGCGTCGCCGACCTCCTGAAGCGCATGACGCTCGCCGAGAAGGTCGGGCAGATGACCCAGGCCGAGCGCGGGAACGTGACGGGTGACCCGGCGGTCATCGCCGAGCTCGGTCTCGGTTCGGTGCTCAGCGGCGGAGGCTCGACGCCGGCCGAGAACACGCCGGAGGCGTGGGCCGACGCCGTCGACGGCTTCCAGACGCAGGCCCTCGCGACGCGGCTGCAGATCCCGCTGATCTACGGCGTCGACTCGGTGCACGGGCACGGCAACCTGAACGGCGCCACGATCCTGCCGCACAACATCGGGCTCGGTGCCACGCGCGACCCGCTGCTCGTCGCACGCGCGGAGCGCATGGTCGCCACGGAGACCCGCGCGACCGGCATCCCGTGGACGTTCGCGCCGTGCGTGTGCGTGGTGCGCGACGACCGCTGGGGCCGCACCTACGAGTCGTTCGGCGAGCACCCCGCCCTCGCGAGCGTGCTCGGCGCGGCGGCCGTGGCCGGGTTCCAGGGCAAGGACCTGGAGAGCAACCGGTCGGTGCTCGCGACCGCCAAGCACTTCGTGGGCGACGGCGACACGACCTTCGGCACCGGCGAGGGCGACTACACGATCGACCAGGGCATCACGCAGCAGAGCCGGCGCCACGTCGAGAAGGTGGACCTGCCGCCCTACGCCGCGGCCCTCAGGGCCGGCGTGGGCTCGGTCATGCCGAGCTTCTCCAGCATCGACTGGACCGACGACGGACTCGGCAACCCGGTGAAGATGCACGCGAACCGCGAGCTGATCACGGGGTGGCTCAAGCAGAAGCAGGGCTTCGACGGCTTCGTGATCAGCGACTGGCAGGGCATCCACCAGATCCCGCCGCTCGCCGACGACTCGCCCACCACGGGGCAGATCGTCACGAGTGTGAACGCGGGCGTCGACATGTTCATGGAGCCGTCCCAGTTCGAGCGGTTCCACACGCGGCTGGTCGCGGCGGTGCGCGACGGCCAGGTCAAGGAGGCACGGATCGACGACGCCGTGTCCCGGATCCTGACCGCCAAGTTCGAGCTGGGGCTGTTCGAGGAGCCGTTCGCCGACCGCTCGCACGCCGACGAGATCGGGTCCGCCGGGCACCGCGCGATCGCCCGCGAGGCGGTCGCGAAGTCGCAGGTGCTGCTCAAGAACAACCGCCGCGCGCTGCCCCTGGACGAGGACGAGAGCATCTACGTCGCGGGTCGTAACGCCGACGACCTGGGCAACCAGGCCGGCGGCTGGACCGGTACGTGGCAGGGCTTCTCGGGCGACGTCACCGAGGGCACCACGATCCTGGAGGGCATCCGGGCGGCGGCCGACGACGTCACCTTCAGCGAGGACGCGTCCGCGCCGACCGACGGGGCCGACGTCGGCGTCGTCGTCGTGGGCGAGACCCCGTACGCCGAGGGGTTCGGCGACGTGGGCGGGCCCGAGTGGGCCTGGGACCCGGCCGACGGCGGGGTGCCGCGCGAGGAGAAGTCGATGTCGCTGCAGCCGGGCGACGCGGCGGTCGTGGACAAGGTCTGCGCCGAGATCCCGACCTGTGTGGTCCTCGTGGTGTCGGGGCGGCCACAGGTGCTCACCGAACGACTGGGCTCGATCGACGCGCTGGTCGCGTCGTGGCTGCCGGGCACGGAGGGTGCCGGCGTCGCGGACGTGCTGTTCGGTGACCGCAAGTTCACGGGCAGGCTGCCGGTCTCCTGGCCGCGGTCGGCCGACGACCCGGTGGTCAACGTGGGCGACCGGGACTACGACCCGCTCTTCCCGTTCGGCTGGGGCCTGACGACCGGCGGCAGGGGTCACCACGGCGACCTGCGGGCCACGCTGCAGGACGCCGCGCTCGACCCGGCGGACGGCGTGTCACCGGCGGCGTCGCGCGCGATCGCGACGTCGGACGTCGCCGTCCTGGAGGGCCGGACGAGCCATGCCCGAGAGATCCTCGCGGCGGCACTGCCGAAATAGGAGCCGCACCGAGGCAGGACTGGGGCGAGACAGAACCAGAGTTCTGTCTCGCCCTGGTTCTATCCCGTCGGCGCGGCGAGGGCCTGTTCGACGTCCTCGATGATGTCCCGCACGTCCTCCAGGCCCACCGAGAGCCGAACCGTGGTCTCCGCGATGCCGACGGCGGCCCGGCCGGTCGCGCCGAGCTTGCGGTGCGTGGTCGTGGCGGGGTGGGTGATCAGGGACTTCGCGTCGCCCAGGTTGTTCGAGATGTCGACCAGCCGCAGCGCGTCGAGGAACCGGAACGTGCGCTGCTTCGCGGCCTCGGCGTCGGACCCCTCGGGGACCGCCAGGTCGAACGTCACCACGGTGCCGCCGCCGCTCATCTGGGAGCGCGCCAGCTCGGCCTGCGGGTGCGAGTCGAGGAACGGGTACCGCACCGTACCCACCGCCGGCAGTTCCTCCAGCGCGTGTGCGACGGCGAGGGCGCTGGCCCCCTGCGCCGCGACCCGTACCGGCAGGGTCTCCAGGCCCTTGAGCAGGGTCCAGGCGTTGAACGGCGCCAGCGACGGCCCGGTGTTGCGGATGAACGTCTGCACGGGACCGGTGATGTAGTCGGTCGAGCCGAGGATCGCGCCGCCCAGCACGCGCCCCTGCCCGTCGATGTGCTTGGTCGCGGAGTACACGACCACGTCGGCGCCCAGCTCCAGCGGCTGCTGCAGCAGCGGGGTGGCGAACACGTTGTCGAGCACCACGACGGCCCCGGCGGCGTGCGCCAGGTCCACGACGGCGCGCACGTCCACGATGTCCTGCATCGGGTTCGAGGGCGTCTCGAAGAACACCACGTCCGCGGGCGTGGACAGGGCCTCCTGCCACTGCGACAGCTCGTGCCCGTCGACGTAGTCGGTGCGCACACCCCACTTCTTGAAGATCTCCTCGAAGATCACCACGCTGGACCCGAACAGGGCCCGGGCGGCCACGATCCGCGATCCCGACTCCACGAGCGCGGCCAGCGCCGTGAACACGGCGGACATGCCGCTCGCGGTCGCGTAGCAGGCCTCGGCGCCCTCGAGCTGGCGCAGCCGCTCCTCGAAGGTGTGCACGGTCGGGTTGCCGTAGCGCGAGTAGACGAACCGGTCGACGTCGCCCTTGAAGGCGGCCTCGGCCTCGGCCGCGTTGTCGTAGACGTAGCCCTGCGTGAGGAACAGCGCCTCGCTGGTCTCCTGGAACTCGCTGCGCCGGTGCCCGCCGCGCACGGCGAGCGTCGCGGGGCGCACCCCGGCCGGCAGCGGCTTGCGGCCGGAGCCGCCAGGGTTCGCGTCCGCCGGGAACGCACCGGTGACGGTCACGCGGGACCCGCCGTCCAGGGCAGCCCGACGACCTTCCAGCCCCGCTGGTCACGGACGCCGTCGGCCCCGGGCGCACCCTCGAAGCCGTCCAGCACGTTGTACGCCGGCGCGATGCCCGATGCCGTGGCGAGCCGCGCCGCCGCGATCGAGCGCTGGCCGGAGCGGCACAGGAAGACGATCGGCCCGTCGGTCACGCCGGCCGCCCGGAGCTCCTCCAGGAACCGCGGGTTCGGCACACCCCCGGCCTGCACCCACTCGCTGAACACGGGCTGCTTCTCGAGCGTCGCCGTGTCGGGGATGCCGATCGTGCGCCACTCGCCCTGGGTGCGGACGTCCACGAGGACGGCGGACGGGTCGCCGGCCAGCAGCTCCCAGGCCTGCTCGGGCGTGATGTCGCCGGCGTAGCCCTCGGCGGGCCGGACGTCGATGCGCGCGGGGTCGCTCATGATGCTCCTCCATCGGTCGTGGCGGTAGCACCCTCGGCCGTCCTCCGCTGCTGCGGGGAACGCTGGGTTGCTGCGGCGTCGTCGTGCCACGTCACTCGGCCGCTCGGGATGGTCGCCGCCAACCCTACGACATGTGTCCGGTGGGTGGAACAGTGTCTCGACAGATAACCCGACCAATCTGGTGGGGAAGCCGATTCTCAGTACGGTGACGACCATGCCCGGGAACGAGGAACCGCTGACCGGTGGGAACATGTCCGAGGTCGTGCGCGTGGGGGACACCGTGCGGCGTTCCGCCGGGCCGTGGACGCCCACGGTCCACGCGTACCTGCGCCAGGTCCGGGACCGCGGCGTCACGGAGGTGCCGGAGCCGTTCGGGCTCGACGAGCGGGGGCGCGAGATCGTCTCGTTCCTCCCGGGCGACGTCCCGGGCTGGCCGGCCCCGGAGTGGCTCTGGTCCGAGGCGAACCTGCGCGACGCCGGGCGCCTCCTGCGCCGGCTCCACGACGCGTCCGTCGGCATCGACCCGCCGGGCGCCGTCTGGCGGCTACCCGCTCGCGAGCCGGCCGAGGTGATCTGCCACAACGACGCAGCGCCGTACAACATGGTGTTCCGCGCGGGCCGGCTCGCCGGCCTCATCGACGTGGACACGGCCTCACCTGGACCCCGCCTGTGGGACCTGGCCTACACCGCGTACCGCCTGGCCCCGTTCGCGGCGGACGCGTTCGCCGGGGTGTCCTACGAGGTCGGCCACCTGGATCCGCCGGTCCGGTTGGACGTGCTGGTCGATGCGTACGGAGCCGGGTGGTCACGCGTGGAGGTGCTCGGGGCGATGGCCGAGCGCCTGACGGACCTCGCCGCGTTCAGCGAGGCCAGGGCCGACGACGGCGGGCCGGCCGAGCTGCGCGAGCACGCCGCGATGTACCGCACGGACGCGGCCCGCGTCGCCGATCTCGCGGCCCGATCGGCTCGCCCAGCAGGTGGGACCAGCATCTGAGACATGCGTTGACAGGGCTTTTGCCCGCGGCACAGGATGGCCGCAGGTCATGAGCGCCAGCGTCAAGCCCCGGCTCGCTGGCCGGCAACCCTCCCTCCGCGGTGGGGTGCCCCGGGTGACGACCAGGCCGCGCGCACCCGCGCGCGGCAAGCGCGGGGGAACCTCCCCCAGGACTGTGCTGGAGGACGCCATGTCTGCTCCCACCATCAGCCGTGCCACCGCGGTGACCGGCCTCGCCCCGCTGCGGCCCGTGGTCGGCGGCGGCACGCTCGTTCCGCTCGTTGACGGCACCCAGGTCTCGTACGCGAACCTCGACGTCGCCGCGTCGGCCCCGGCGTTGCAGGCCGTCGCCGACCGCGTCACCCAGGTGCTGCCGCTGTACGCCAGCGTGCACCGCGGCGCCGGCTACCTCTCGCAGGTGAGCACGGCGCTGTACGAGACCGCCCGCCGCACCATCGGCGCGTTCGTCGGCGCCCGCGAGGACGACCTGACGATCGTCACGCGGAACACCACCGACTCCCTGAACCTCCTGGCAGGCTGCGTCCCCGCGCAGCCCGACGGCGAGCCCGGCCGCGTGCTGGTGCTCGACGTGGAGCACCACGCGAACCTGCTGCCCTGGCAGCGCACCACCGGCGCGACCGTGCTGACCGGCGGTGCCACCGTGGCCGCGACCGTCGCCCAGATCCGGGAGGAGCTGGCTGACGCCGCCGCGGACCGCCCGTTCGCTCTCCTGGCCCTGACCGGCGCCTCGAACGTGACGGGGGAGTCGCTCCCGATCGCCGAGATCGTCGCCGTCGCCCACGAGTTCGGCGCACGGGTGGTGCTCGACGGCGCCCAGCTCGTGCCGCACCGCCGCATCTCGCTGGAGTCGACCGGCGTCGACTACCTCGCCTTCTCCGGGCACAAGACCTACGCCCCGTTCGGCGCGGGCGTGCTGGTGGGCCGTCGCGACTGGCTCGACGCGGGCACGCCGTACCTCGCGGGCGGCGGCGCCGTCCGCCGCGTGCGGGTGGGCGGCACGGAGTGGCACGAGGGTCCCGCGCGCCACGAGGCCGGCTCGCCCAACGTGATCGGTGCGGTCGCCCTCGCGGCGGCGTGCGAGGAGCTCGCCGCGCTGGACCCTGCCGAGGTCGTCGCGCACGAGAACGCCCTCCGGCAGCGGCTCGTGTCCGGCCTGGAGGCCATCGACCGTGTCGAGGTCGTGCGGGTCTGGGCCGACGCCGTCGACCCCGTGGGCGTCGTGACCTTCACCGTGACCGGGTACGACCCGGGCCTCGTCGCCGCGTACCTGTCCGCGGAGCACGGCATCGGCGTGCGGGACGGGCGCTTCTGCGCGCACCCGCTGCTCGGCCGCCTCGGATTCGACGCCGGCGCGGTGCGTGCCTCGGTCGGTGTCGGCACCGCCGGCGAGGAGATCGAGCGGCTGATCGCCGCCGTCGGCAGCCTGGTGGCCGACGGCCCGCAGGCGGGATACGACGTCGTCGACGGGCTGTGGGTCGTGACCGACGACCCGCGTCCCGTGCCCGAGGGCTCGGGCCTGGCGGGCCTGCTGGCGACGGCCGCGCTCGGCTTCGACGAGGCGTTCGGCTGCCTCCCGGACGAGGACTGACAACTACAGCGCCAGCGCCACGCAGATGCCGCCCATCGTGAGGTCGAGGCCGATGCACCACAGCGCGAGCGAGCGGTTGACCACCACGTCGCGCCGGTAGTGCACCACGTCCCACCCCGCGTGCGCGGCGAGGGCGAGGCCCGCGAGGGCCAGTCCGACGCGTGGCTCCAGGAACAGGGCGACGGCGGCAACGCCGAAGAAGCCGGCCATCGCGGCGGCCTGCGGCCAGGTCGCGCTGCGGCCCCGGGCCAGCCCGATGCCGGTGAGCACGAGGCCCACGAGCACGAACGCGATCCAGCGTGGCGTGTCCAGCAGCTCGGACGTGACCGGGATCGCGGATGCCAGCAGCGCGACCAGCCACGCCGTCCAGCGCACTCCGGTCACCGCGGCGGCCAGGTAGCAGAGCGCCGCGACGCCGACGGCGGTGGTCGGGTCCTCGGCCACGGCGTCCTGCCAGGTGCCGCCGGCGATCGCCGTCCCGCTCACCAGCAGGCCGAAGCCGGTCAGCGCGCCGAGCACGACCCAGCCGGTGTTGGTGGGCCAGGTCCCGGTCCAGCGGCTGCGCCGTGCCGGGGCGGCCGCCTCGAAGGCCTCGGTCATGGTCCCGGTCTCCTCGTGTCCTCGTGCGCGGATACCCACTAGGGGTACCCAACCACGGGTCCTGGCGATGCGGAACCTCCTTCGGCCACGGCCGAACCCCGGGTCAGACGCACAGGCCCCTGCGGTGACCTGTGCCTCTGACAGGTCAGAGCGGGAAGGCCCGCGGGCCCGGGAGGGCCGACTCCAGTTGGGCTGCCAGCGCCAGCAGCGTGAGCTCGCCGCCCGGCCGGCCGATGATCTGCACCCCCATCGGCAGCCCGGCGGGCGCGTCGGCCGTGGGCTCGGTCCAGTGGGTCGGCACGGTGATCGCGGGCAGCCCGGCCACGTTCAGCATCGACGTCCACGGCGTGTACTGGCACTGCTGCTCGAAGTTCCGCTCGGGGTCCTCCGCGTCGTACCAGCCGATCGGTCGCGGCGTCAGCGCGAGGGCCGGGGTCATGACGGCGTCGTACGCGCTGACCTGCGCGACGAGCGAGCGCTCGAACCCGGTGAGGGTGCGCACCGCCTCGGCGAGCTGTCGCGCGGGGACGGTGCGGCCCGTGCGGATGAGCCACTGCGTCAGCGGCTCCAGCTTGTCCAGGGTCGCCGGGTCGTCGATCGGCACCGCCGACGCCCCGCCCATCCACAGGGTCCGGAACGCCGGCCCGTACTCGGGGGCCTCGGCCAGCGCGGTCTCGTCGATCTCGTGCCCGGCCCCGGCCAGGGCACGGACCCCGGCGTCCAGCGCGGCGCGCGCCTCGGGTGACACGACGATGTCGTAGAACCCGTCCCAGGCCGACGACGTGGTCACGCCGATCCGCGCGACACCCGCGCCCGCCGCGCCGGCGTCCGCCGGCAGCCCGGCCCGCTGCGCGGCCGCGAGGTAAGCCCCGGCGGCGTACGACGGCGCCCGCAGCGTGTACGGGTGCGCGACGTCGCCCCCGGCGCGCCTCGGCAGCATCGCCTCCAGCAGCAGGGCGGTGTCCGCCACGGTGCGAGCGATCGGGCCGTTCACCACGAGCCCGCCCAGCGAGTCGACGCCGCTGCCCGCCGGCAGCAGGCCCCGCGTGGGCTTGAGCCCCACGACGCCGCAGGCCGCCGCCGGGATGCGGATCGACCCGCCGCCGTCGGACCCGGGGGCGAACGGCAGCAGGCCCGCCGCCACCGCCGCGGCCGCGCCGCCGCTGGAGCCCCCGGCCCCGCGGGTCAGGTCCCACGGGGTGCGCGCGGGCGGTGCGCCCACCGGCTCGGTGTAGGCCGGGAAGCCCAGCTCGGGCGCGGTGGTCTTGCCCAGGCTGACGATGCCCGCGCCGTCGAGCACCCGGACGATCTCGTCGCTCTCCTCGGCCGGCGGCAGACCCGCGAAGGCGCGCGACCCGAAGCCGGTGGGCACGCCCGCCCGGTTCCACAGGTCCTTGTCCCCGGTCGGCAGGCCCCACAGACCGCCCGGCGTCGGGCCCGATCCGGCCGCTCGGGCCTCTTCGAGCTCCGCCGCGCGTTTGCGCGCCCGTTCGGGGGTGACGGTGACGAAGGCGCCGACCCGGGGGTTCAGCCGGTCGACCCGGTTCAGGAAGTGCTCGGTCACCTCGGTGGGAGTGAGCTCTCCGGCGGCAAGGAGGTCGCGGAGCTCGACGGCGGTCCGCTCGTGCAGGGCATCCATGTCGCCAGGCTAGGCGCTCGCCACTCCAGCCCCGATGGAATGTCGCTTATGTCTCACCCGCTCTACAGGGGAATCAGGCAAATTCATGAACATGTCGGCCGGCGGGCGACGACCTGACCTGCGGTGATGTTCAAAGTTGCGTTCGAATTGCGTTCGGTTGCACTAAATCCCACCGCGCAGAATGCGCTTCTGCGGCATATGTTCTTGGAGTGCTGGCACCTTTGCGCCGCGCCGACGATGCGCGCCCTTGGTGCCCGAAAAGATCTCGAAGGGGGAGAGCAATGACATTCTTCAATACGGCACTCGTCGTGCCGAACCAGGTCGACTGGCTGGCGCCGCTCACCAATGCGCTCAGCTCGATCGCGAGCTTCATCCCGAAGCTCCTCGTGTTCCTTGTCGTATTCCTCATCGGGTACTTCATCGCCAAGGCGATCGCCCGGTTCGTGGGGATGATCCTGACGCGCGTCGGCTTCAACAAGGTGCTTGAGCGGGCGGGGGCGAACCGGCTGCTCGCCGGGTCGGGCATCGAGCCGATCGCGCTGCTCACGAAGATCATCTACTACTTCATCCTGCTGATCACGCTGCAGCTCGCGCTGAGCGCCTTCGGACCCACCAACCCGGTGAGCGCGATCGTCAACCAGATCGTGGCGTGGCTCCCGAGCCTCGTGGTCGCGATCGTCATCGTGGTGATCGCCGGAGCCATCGCGAATGCCGTGAAGGACCTTCTCCTGAACACCATGAGGGGTGTTTCCTACGGCTCGCTGGTGGCGAAGACGGTCTCGTTCCTCATCATCGCGCTCGGTGTTATCGCCGCCGTGAACCAGATCGGTATCGGCACCACGGTGACAATGCCCGTCCTCGTGGCATTCCTGGCCACCGTGGCCGGCATTCTGATCGTCGGTGTCGGCGGTGCGCTGATCGGCCCCATGCGTTCCCGGGTCGAGGGTTTCCTGGGCAACCTTTCGGAAGGTTCGGCGGCCCCCGCCGCGGAACCGAACGGCGCGCCCGCCGCCCCGCCGGCCACGGGTACGTTCGCCCCGCCGTCGCGCGACCTCTGACCGCCTGACCCGCGGACAGCCACGACGACGCCGGGGTCGCACCGTCTCAGACACGGTGCGACCCCGGCGTCGTGCTGTCCGGGCTCAGTACTCGCGGTCGTCCTGGACCGAGGTCACCCGGGTCCCGTCGGTGCCGGCCGACCAGTCCTTGTTGTCCGACGTCACGCCCGGGCCGTCGTTCCAGTCGTGACCGTTGTTCCAGTCGTGACCGTCCGTGCCGTTGGACCACGGGTGCCCGGCCGGGACGGACGTGACGCGGGTGCCGTCCGTGTCGTTGTCCCACGGATGGCCCGCCGGGACCGGATGGCCCGCCGGGACCGACGTCACGCGGGTCCCGTCCGTGCCGTACTCTCGGTCGGCGGCGGTGGCGGTGGCCGCACCGAGCACGGCGGCGGCAGTCGTGAGCAGGGCCGCGGCACCAGCGGCGGCGACCCGTACGAACTTCGTCATCGTGAACCTCCTTCGTGGCCGGAGGGCTCGTCCCTCCGGCCCGGTCCACGCTGCGTCACCCGCGGACGGGCCTCAACGTCCTTTGGGCGACGCCGAATGTGTCCCGCCAGACGCGACTCCCTTCGAGGCCTAAGTTTCTTCGCTTTCCAGCACCGGAAAGCGAAGAAACTTAGGCCTCAAAGGGGAGCCCCCGGCGGCCAGGTCCTGCCGCCGTCAGCCCTGCCGCCGTCAGTCCCGGCTCAGCAGTTCCCGGGCCTCGCCCAGCACCTCGGCGAGCCGCACCAGATCCGGGTCGTCCTCGGTCGGCTGGATCGCCACCGTGTCCGCGCCTGCCGCGCCGAGCCGGCGCACGCCCTCGGCCAGCGCCAGGGCGTCGCCCCAGAGCGCGTAGTCAGCCAGTCGCTCGTCGTCGGCCACGTCCTGGCCCCAGGAGGTGAGCTCGGCGCGCAGCCGGGCGGCGGCGTCCGGCCCGGTTCCGCCGCACACGAACTGGATCACCCGGAACGCCTCACCGTTGCGCCCGGCGGCGGCGCGGCCCTCTGCGACCCGCTCCAGAGCGGCGGGCAGCCCGACCATGCCCACCGAGCCCTCCAGCACCACGCCGTCGCCCACCTCGCCCGCGAGCCGCAGGGACTTGGGCCCGGTCGCGGCGACCGGCACCCCGACGGGCGCGGCGGGCGGCCAGTCCAGCTGCACGTCGTCCAGATTCACGTACCGGCCCGACGTCGTCACGCGTTCCCCGGCCAGCAGCGCGCGCAGCGTCGTCGCATACTCCCGCATGAGCGTCAGGGGCGATGCGGCGCGGGCGCCGACCTGCCCCATCCAGGACTGCACGCCGTGGCCGATCCCCGGGATCAGCCGGCCCGGGAACATGCCGTCCACCGTCGCGACCTCCATCGCGGTGAGCGCCACGTTCCGCAGCGGCGTCGGCATCACGCCGATCCCCACGCGGACCCGTTCGGTGGCGGCCAGGATCGCGCTCGCCGCGGAGATGCCGCCGGTCTGGAAGCAGTCCTCCCAGAGCCAGATCTCCTCGATCCCCGCGGCCTCGATCGCGCGGGCGAGCGGGATGACGCGGGACGGCGGGGTCGAGGGGCGGATGATGCACGCCAGTGTGGTCATGGGCACACGCTGTCACGGGTCGAGCGGTCAGATCCAGCCCTTGCGTGCGGCGTGCCAGCCCAGCTGGATGCGGGTGGAGACCCCGGCGATGTCCATCAGTACCTTGACCCGGCGCTGCACGGTCCGCAGCGAGAGCCCGAGCTGGTTGGCCACCGACTGGTCCGTCAGGCCCACCAGCATCAGCCCGAGGATGCGGGCGTCCTGGTACTCGAGGTCGGCGGCTCCGGCCTGCTCGCCCGGCCGCGCGAACGGCGTCGCGTCCCGCCACACGGCGTCGAACAGGGCGATCAGGGCGTCGAGCAGGCCCGACGGGTGGATGATCAGCGCACCCACCAGGTCGGGCGTGAGGTCGGAGTCCTCGGCGTCGACCACGGTCTGGATCGGCACGAAGGCGAGCCGGCGGTCGATGATGAACAGCTTGATCGGCACCCGCTCCGAGAACCGCACCTCCTCGCCGTTCTCGATGGCCTCGGCGACGTCGTCGACGCGCATCATGCCCGTGTCGAGGAACACGCGGTCCACCACCACCCGGTACAGGACGCCGCGCGCCACGGCCTGGTCCTCGGCCGTGTTGTCCTCGGCGGACATCACGAACACCGGCGGCTTGGTGAACGACTCGACGGTCTCGCGGGCGCCGAGCTGGAGCTGCATGATGCGGTGCTTCACGGCGTCGGCCCCGCGCACCACGTCCACCACGTCGGTGGCCGGGCGCAGCGCCGACGAGCGCCGGAAGTCCTCCTCCAGCTCGATCAGCTCGACCTGCGCCGCCCGGATCTCGTCCTTGCGGCGGGCCAGCAGCGCGCCCAGCGCTATCTCGGGCGGTGCGGCCTGGAAGCGGGAGTCGTCCGCGCTCTGTCGGGCCGCCAGCCCGTGGTTCTCCAGGGTGCGCAGCACGTCGAGCGCGTCGCCGGGATCGCAGCCCAGCCGCTGGGCCAGCTCCGCGGCGTCGAGCGAGGGGGACGCCACGAGCTCGCGGTACGCGAGCGACTGCGACTTGGTCAGGCCGAGCACGTCACTGAGCATGGCATCCTCCCGCCGGATGAATTTCACAGCGCCGTGGCGAGGATACGCCAGGGATGCCCCGTGAGACGTCCCAGTTTGTCCGGTTCGCTGGCGTACCGGCGCGGCCGGGCCGATTGGTAGCCTCCCGAGCGTGAGCACCGAAGACGTGAGCTTCCTCGCGCAGGGTGGCGCGCGGGTCGCAGGCCGCTGGTTCCTGCCCGACGGCGACGTGGCCGGCGTCGTGGCGATCGCACCCGCCATGGCCATGCCGATGCGGTTCTACCGGCACACCGCCGCCTGGCTCGCGGAGCGCGGGCTCGCGGTGCTCACGTTCTCCTACCGCGGCTCGGAGCCGGACCTCTACGGACCGCTGCGGGACTCCGCGGCCACGGCCCTCGACTGGTACCACGACGCCGAGGCCGCCGCCGCGCACGCCCGCACCCGGGCCGACGTCGCCGGTGTGCCGCTCACGTGGGTCGGCCACTCGTTCGGCGGGCAGAGCCTGGGCTTCCTGGCCGACGTCGGCGTGGACCGCTGCGTCATGGTGGCCTCCGGCACGGGCTGGCGGGGCAAGGCCGCGCCCGCCATCCGGACCTGGTCGCCGCTGCTCTGGCGCGTCATCGCACCGGCCGCGACGGCGGTGGCGGGCTACTACCCGGGCCGCCGGCTCCGGATCCTGGACGACCTGCCCGCCGGCGTCATGCGCCAGTGGGGCCGCTGGTGCCTGCACCCCGACTACCTGTTCAGCGAGCACCCGGAGCTGCGCGACCGGTTCGCGAAGGTCGAGACACCGGTCACCGCGCTGTGGACCGCGGACGACGAGCTGATCACGCCGGAGTCGATCCGGTACTGGAGCCGCGAGTTCCCGGGCACCGAGATCGAGCTCGTCGAGATGCGGGCGGCCGACCACGGCCTGAGCCGCATCGGGCACTCGGGCTTCTTCCGGCCCAAGCGCGCCGTCCTGTGGGAAAAGGTGCTGCTGCCTCGGCTGGCGCTCCGCACGACGGCGTGAGGCCTCCGCTCGCTCCCCCTCCCCTTCGAGCATCCGCGAGCGGTGCGCGGCACCAGCCGAACGTAGGGCCGGTCGCTCCAAGAGCCGTCTTGAGCCGACCAACCCTACGTTCACCTTGTGGTTGCGCGTACGGACCCGCGGACCGATCGGCGCGCGAACCCCTCACCTTCGAGGCCTAAGTTTCTTAGCTTTGAGTCGCGTCAGAACGAAGAAACTTAGGCCTCGAAGGGGAGCTCCGCACCGGGCCCGACGGCGGACAGCCGCGGCCCGACGTCGGCCGGTCGTCAGAGCGGCCGGACCGTGCCCCGGAAGTGGCGGGTGTCCTTGCCGGACCGCCAGCCGTCGTACACGAACCCGGAGGCCGCGCCCGCGTCGCCCTCGGCGACGTCCGTCGCGTACCGGATCGCCACGTCGACCGTCCCGGGCAGCAGTACCGGCCGGAAGAACTCGACGGTCCACTCGTACGCCTCCCCGCGGCGTGCGGGACCGACCTCGGCCAGCGCCCGGGCCGCGGAGTACATCCCGTGCGCGATCGTCCGCGGGAACCCGAACGCCTTGGCGCCCAGGTTCGACGTGTGGATCGGGTTCTGGTCGCCCGACACGGCCCCGTAGGCCCGGCCGGTCCCCGCGCCGAGCTTCCAGCGCGCGGTCGGCAGGGGTGCGGTCCACTCCTCGCGCGGGGATTCCTCGGCCGGGGCCGCGCCGTCGGGCGCCGTGAAGCCCTTGGCGAGGTAGGTCGAGACGCCCTGGTAGGCCAGGTCGCCGTCCACCAGCACCTCCGCGACCAGGTCCACCTGGACGCCGCGCCGGTGCGCGCGGGCGTCCTGCGCCCACGCCCGCACCTCGACGGTCTCGCCCAGCCGCACCGGGCGCAGCACGCGCACGACGTTCCGCAGGTGCACCATGCCGAGCAGCGGCAGCGGGAAGTCGCCGCGCACCATCACGGCCGTGGCCACCGGGAACGCGAGCACGTGCAGGAACCCGGCGGGCAGCACGTCCGACGACGGCTCGCCCAGCAGGTCCTGGTAGGCCGCCAGGTGCGCCGCCTCGCCCGCGGTGGCCACGCGCGCGACGCGGTACGTCACCTCGGGCAGCCGGACCTCACCCTTCGGGCGCTTGCCGGCGGACCCGGCGACCCCCTTCGCGAACAGCCCGCCCAGCCTCGGCACCTCGGGCAGGTCGGTCACGCTGTACGACGCCGGCGCCTGCGGCGCGACCACTGCGCTCTGCGTTCGTCGCACGGTCACTTGCCCACCATGTGCTGACCGCACACCCGCAGGGTCTGCCCGTTGATCCCGGCGGCCGGGCCGGACGCGAGGAACGAGATCGCCTCGGCGATGTCGACCGGCAGGCCGCCCTGGCCCAGCGACGGCATCCGGCGCGCAACGGTGCGGGTGAGTGCCGGAACCTTCGCGGTCATCTCGGTCTCGATCCAGCCGGGCGCGACGGCGTTCGTCGTGCCGCCGGTGGCCGCCAGCACGGGGGCGCCTGCCGCGGCGTTCGCGATGACTCCCGCCTTCGTGTAGCCGTAGTTGGTCTGCCCGCGGTTGCCGGCGAGGCCGGTGGTCGAGGCCAGGGAGACGATCCGGAGCCCCTCGACGCCGGCCGCGAGCAGGCGCTCGTTGATCCGGAGCTGCGCCGTGAGGTTCACGGCGATCACCGGGTCCCACTTGTCGGCCGTCATGTTGGCGAGCAGCTTGTCGCGCGTGATGCCGGCGTTGTGCACCAGGATGTCCAGGCCGCCGAGCGGCTTGGTCGCGGCCAGGATCTTGTCGGCGGCGTCGTCGGCGGTGATGTCGAGCTGCAGCGCGACGCCCCCGATCTCGTTCGCGACGGTCGCGAGGGACTCGCCGGCGGGCGGTACGTCGATCACGACGACCCTGGCGCCGTCCCGGGCCATCGTCCGGGCGATCGCCGCGCCGATGCCCCGCGCGGCGCCGGTGACCACGGCCACCTGTCCGGCCAGCGGAGCCTCCCAGTCCACCGGCCCCGCGGCGTCGGACGGGCCGACGGGCAGGAGCTGGCCGTCCACGTACGCCGACTTGGCCGACAGGAAGAACCGCAGCGTCGCCACGGCCGAGGCGGAGTCGACGGCCGCGTCACCCGTGAGCTGGATGCCGTTGGCCGTGGACCCGCCGCGCAGCTCCTTGCCGAGCGAGCGGACCAGACCCTCGACGCCGCCGCGGGTCGCGGCCAGCACCGGGGCGTCGCCGTCGGCCACGGCCCGGGAGATGCTCACGACCCGGCCGTTGCCCGCCAGCCGCCGCAGCGTGCCGGCGACGGTGAGCACGGGGGCCGAGACCGCCGCGGGCGTCTCGGCACCGGTCAGCACCAGCACGACGGCGCCGAACCGCTCGCCGTCGGCGGTCTCCGCGTTGCGGCGCACGTCGACGTCCCAGCCGGACAGGACCTTGGCGACGGCGTCCGCGTCGGCGGCCGAGGCGTCGTCGGACACCACCAGGACCGGGCCGACGGTGAGCGGGCTGCCGGGGCGGTAGCGCCGGAGGATGGCGGGCTGGGGCAGGCCCAGCTTCTTGAAGACGGGCTTGAGCGTCCCGTTGGCCAGGTTGAGATAGCTGTCGGTCACGATGTCCTCTTCGATTGCGTGGCGTACGGGCGGGCTCGGCCAGACTTACACGGACTCGACGAGGGCCACCGCGCCCAGCCCACCGGCAGCGCAGACGGAGATCAGCGCGCGTGCGGGCTGACCGGTCTCCTTGGCCTTCGCGGCGACCAGCTTGGCCGCCGTCGCGATGATGCGGCCGCCGGTCGCGGCGAACGGGTGGCCCGCGGCGAGCGAGGAGCCGTTCACGTTCAGCTTGCTGCGGTCCACCTTGCCGAACGCGCCGTCCAGCCCGAGCTCCGTGCGGCAGTACTCCTCGTCCTCCCACGCGGCGAGCGTGGTCAGCACGGTGGAGGCGAACGCCTCGTGGATCTCGAGGAAGTCGAGGTCGTCCAGCGTGAGTCCGTTGCGGGCCAGCAGGCGCGGGACCGCCGCGACCGGGGCCATGAGCAGGCCCTCGTGGCCGTGCACGAAGTCGACGGCCGCCGTCTCGGCGTCCACGAACTTCGCAAGGATCGGCAGCTCCCGCTCCTCCGCCCAGGCGCGCGACGCGAACAGGACGGCGGACGCGCCGTCGGTCAGCGGCGTGGAGTTGCCCGCGGTCATGGTGGCCGGGTCCGCCAGCTTGGCGCCGAACACGGGCTTGAGCTTGGCGAGCTTCTCGAGCGAGGTGTCGGGGCGCAGGTTGTCGTCGCGGGTCAGGCCCTTGAACGGGGTGACCAGGTCGTCGAAGAAGCCGGCCTCCCATGCGCGGGCGAGGTTCTGGTGCGAGTTGTACGCGATCTCGTCCTGCGCCTCGCGCGTGATGCCCCACTTGGCCGTCGTGATCGCCTGGTGCTCGCCCATGGACAGGTGGGTGCGCGGCTCTCCCGTGCTCGGGGTGGCCGGAGCCAGGTCCTTCGGGCGGATCTGGAGCAGGGCCTTGACCTTGGCCCCGGTGGTCTTGGCGTGGTTGGCCTCCAGGAGCGCGGCGCGGAGCCGGTCGCTGACGACGATCGGCGCGTCCGACACGGTGTCGGTGCCGCCGGCGATGGCGGACTCGATCTGGCCGAGCTTGATCTTGTTCGTCACCGCGATGGCGGCCTCGAGACCCGTGGCGCACGCCTGCTGCACGTCGTACGCGGGAGTCGTGGGCGCCAGGGAGGAGCCCAGCACGCTCTCGCGGATCAGGTTGAAGTTCTTGCTGTGCTTGAGCACCGCGCCGCCCACCACCTCGCCCAGGCGCTCGCCCTGCAGGCCGAAGCGGGCGACGAGGCCCTCGAGAGCAGCGGTGAACATGTCCTGGTTGCTGGTCCGGACGTACTTCTTGCCGGCGCGGGAGAACGGGATGCGGTTGCCGCCGATGATCACGGCCTCGCGCGTGGACGGGACGGGGGAGGGGGTAGTGGACACGTCGCTGTTCCTTCTCGGTTCGTCGTCGGGCGGAGGGCTTCGTTGGGTCGAGCCTTGTCGAGACCAGGGCGGCACGCGACCCGAGTTCGACCCGGGTGGTGCCCAGGACTCACAGTACCTGATACTCTCAGTCTCGTGAGACGAATCACAAGACCTCTAGCGAGTCAAGGTGGGGAGGCGGAGCGATGAGCATCGGAGTCGACGGTCGTTCGACCCGCTGGGACGACCACCGCACGGCGCGTCGGGCAGAGCTCGTCCGCGCCGCGCGCAAGGCCGTGCACCGCCTGGGGCCTGCGGTCTCGATGGACGAGATCGCCGCCGCGGCAGGTACGTCCAAGTCGATCGTCTACCGGTACTTCGACGACAAGGCGGGCCTGCGGCTCGCCGTCGCCGAGACCGTGGTCATGCAGATGCACGACGCGCTGCGTGCCGCCGCACAGCAGGCGGACAACCCCGAGATGGCGCTGCGCGAGATGGTGCGCGTCTACCTCGAGATGATCGAGAGCTCACCCAACGTCTACTGGTTCGTGACCCGGACCGCGATCGGCGGCAACGAGCCGGCGCCGGTCGAGAGCGGTCGCCGCGGCCGACGTGCCCCGGCCCCTGCCGCCGACGACGCCGCGCCGACCTCGCCGGCCGACCTGCACCCGCTGGGTGCCTACCTCGACTCCGTGATCGAGCTCGTCGCCGAGCCGTTCGCGCGTGCCACCGACGTCCCTCCGGCCGACGCGGCGGCCTGGGCCGCCGGCGCCGTCGGCTTCGTGCGCGGCTCCGGTGAGTGGTGGCTCGGCCACCGCAACATCGAGTCGACGCCGCTGACCCGTGAACAGCTCACCGAACGCGTGACGCTCTGGCTCTGGACCGGTCCGGTGGGCGTGCTGCACCAGGCCCGGCCCGGCGCGGCGCCCGCGACCGCCTGACCCCGACCCACCCTCCCGACACCAGACCTGGCCCTCCGGCCGAACACCGAGGAGAACCGATGACGACCACCTCCGAGCCCGTGACCCCCACGGCGACGGCCCCGCAGGCCGTGGCGCCCCAGCCCGAGGCGACCCGTCCGGCGTCGGGCACCCGAGTGGACGTACCTGCCCTGCAGCGGATGCTGCTCGGGCGCTGGCCCGAGGAGCGGTCCGAGGCCCGCCGGATGGTGGCCGAGCACCCCGAGCTGTGGAAGCAGGAGGGGATCACCAAGGAGGAGCACCGGGAGATCACCCTCGCGCAGATGAAGCAGATGGTGCCGTACGGCCAGGTGCTGCGAGCCTTCCCGGAGCGGCTCGGCGGTCGGGACCAGGCGGGCGCGAATCTGGTGGGCTTCGAGGAGCTCGTCGCCGCTGACCCGTCGCTGCAGATCAAGTCGGGTGTGCAGTGGGGGCTGTTCGCGTCCGCGATCAACCACCTCGGCACGGAGGAGCAGAAGGACCGCCTGCTGCCGGGCGCCATGGACCTGAGCGTTCCGGGCGCCTTCGCGATGACCGAGACGGGTCACGGGTCCGACGTCGCCGCCATCGGCACCACCGCGACGTACGACCCGGAGACCGAGGAGTTCGTCATCAACACCCCGTTCCGCGGGGCGTGGAAGCAGTACCTCGGCAACGCGGCGCGGCACGGTGTGGCGGCGACGGTGTTCGCGCAGCTGATCACCAACGGCGTCGACCACGGCGTGCACTGCTTCTACGTGCCGATCCGGGACCCGCAGACCATGGAGTTCCTGCCCGGCGTCGGCGGCGAGGACGACGGGCAGAAGGGTGGCCTGAACGGCATCGACAACGGCAAGCTGCACTTCACGGACGTGCGGGTGCCCCGCCAGGACCTCCTGGCCCGGTACGGCCAGGTGGCGGCGGACGGTACCTACACCTCGTCGATCGACAGCCCCGGACGCCGCTTCTTCACCATGCTCGGGGCCCTCGTGCAGGGTCGGGTCTCGCTCGACGGCGCGGCGATCACCGCGGCGAAGATCGGCCTCGCGATCGCCACGAAGTACGCCGAGCAGCGTCGCCAGTTCTCGCCCGCGACCGGCGCCGACGAGCTGACCCTCCTCGACTACGCGACGCACCGTCGCCGGCTCTTCCCCCGGATCGCCGAGGCGTACGCGATGCACTTCGCGCACGACGAGCTCCTGGACCTGTTCGACGACGTCTTCTCGGGACGCGAGGACACCCCCGCCAAGCGTGAGGACCTGGAGACGACGGCGGCAGCGCTCAAGGCGACGTCCACCTGGTACGCCCTCGACACCCTGCAGGAGTGCCGCGAGGCCTGCGGCGGCGCCGGGTTCCTGTCCGAGAACCGGTTCACCGGGCTGCGCGCGGACCTCGACATCTACGCCACCTTCGAGGGCGACAACCACGTGCTGCTGCAGCTCGCGGCCAAGCGCCTGGTGGGGGACCACGGCAAGAAGATGGCGCGGGCCGCGAAGTCCCCGGCGGGCATGGCGGGCATCGTGGCCGGGCAGGCCAAGGACGCCGTGCTGCACAAGACCCCGCTGCGCCGGCTCGGCCAGTCGGTGGCCGACGGCGGCGCGGCCCGGTCCGCGGGCCGTCTGCTCGACGCGGACGTCCAGCGCGGGCTGATCGCCGGCCGCTACGAGGGCATGGTCGCGGCCACCGCGATGGGCATGCGCCCCGCGCTCAAGGCCGACTCGATCAAGGCACAGGAGATCTTCGACGACAACCAGGTCAACCTCATCGGGTCCGCGGCCGCGTGGGCCGAGCTGGTCCGCTGGGACGCATTCACCAAGGCCATCGGCAAGGTGACCGACCCGGGTACCCGCACGGTGCTGACGCTGCTGCGTGACATCTACGGCCTCACCACCATCGAGCGCCACCTGGACTGGCACCTGACCAACGGCCGCATCTCGACGGGCCGGGCCAAGGCCGTGACGGCGACGATCGACCGCATGCTGAAGGCCCTGCGCCCGCACGTGCTCGACGTCATCGACGCCTGGGGCTTCTCCCAGGAGCACCTGCGTGCCCCTATCGCCGACGGCTCCGAGAAGGAGCGGCAGGACGAGGCCCGGGCGTACTACCGCGAGCTGCGGGCGAGCGGCACGGCGCCGGTCAGCGAGAAGGAGCTGCGCAAGCAGGAGGCCAAGAAGGCCAAGGCGGCTGCGCAGGCCCAGTAGGCGACGCGACGAGCAACCGCAGCCGCGGCGCACATCCCTCGCGGGACGTGCGCCGCGGCTGCGGTTGCTCCTTGTCGGTGTCCCGTCGCGGTGGGCGACGGTGATCTGGTCAGGCGGCGTCCGGGACCGCGGCCACCACGGGCACCGGGAGCTGTTGCACCGGGACCGGCTCGGACTCGGTGTCGGACTCCTCGTTGTCGGCGGGGCGCGCGAGCGGACCGCTGAGGATGATCGGGGCGCCCGTGGCGGGCGCCGGTTCGGGGACGGCCCGGACCACGACGAAAATGCCCGCCAGCCCGATGAGGGCGGCGAGCACGGCGAGGGGTACGAGCTGGTATGCGAGTGTGATTCCGAGGAGCGCACCGCCGCCGACCGCGACGGATGATCCCAGGATGATGACGCGGGTCATCTGGAGCCTCCCTGCCAAGGTGTCTCCGAGGAGAAGTTGCCCTGCCCCAGGGGGGAACTCTGTGGCGCCGCACCACCGGAAGATGTTCGTCGAGCGGCTGAGGGCGCGCGAGGAACAGGTGCCGGAGCCCGGCTGAGCTGGGGCTCATAGATTGTTTGGCGAGCCTGCCTCGCCGTCTTTCCAGGAAACCTCACCCCGTCCGTCCCCGCACCTCGAATGGCTCCGGTACTGGTCACGACTGGGTCACGGCCGCATCGGCGACAGCTCACACCGGGTTGCAGTGTGCGGTGGCCGTGAGGATCAGCCCGACGTCGGGCCGCCACGGCTCCAGGTTCCACGTCTCCTTGTCCGCCGCGCCCAGGGCGTGGCACACGAGCTGGTGTTCCATGGTGTCGCTGTCGGCCTCCGGCTCGGCGGCCACGAGCTGCGTGCGGATCAGGTCGAGGCCCGCCTCCCCGGCGCGCCTCGCCCAGTCCGCCGGGTCGACCGCGAGGGACCGGCCGCCCTCGTTCTCGCCCCAGCTCATGCCCTCGATCGCCTGCGTGCCCACCACGAACGTGAGGGTCAGCGGCGTGGTGTGCTCCGGCTCGTCCGCGCCCGCGCCGACCGACCGGTCGTCGAGCTCCACCTGGGCCCGTGTCGCGTCGATCTCGGTGACGTCGATGCGGGGTGCGTCTGCCGCGGCGTCCTCCGCCGGCTCGGGCGGGCTCAGTGCCGCGACCGCGGTGCCGTTGCCGTCGAGCACCGTGACGCTGCCGTCGGAGTCGACGTCGAGCACCCCGGGGGAGGTGAGGGCGAGGCGCGCGGTGCGCCCGGGGGTCAGGTCGAGCGTGACCGTGCGTGTGCCCGGCCCGAGCTCGTCCTCCCGTACCTCGGCGGCCTTCCGCGAGCTGACCTCCAGCACGACGTCGCCGGCGGTGACGGTGATGGTGCTGGTCCGCCCCCTGGGCTTCGCGGTGCTGTGCTCGGGTGTCGGTGTCGCCTGCGATGCTGTGGGCGCCGGGTCGGCGGTCCCGTCCGAGCCCTGCGCGCGCTCGACCAGGCTGCAGCCGCCCAGTGCGAGGAGGGCGGCAAGGGTGGCGCACGCGGCCAGGGGCGGCGTGACGGCTCGACGGATCAGCACGTGCCCATTGTGCGGGCCGCCGGCTGCCGGGCGGTGGTCTGGGTCCGGCGTGCCGGGTGGCGCGCGCCGACCTCACCCCCTACAGTTAGAACATGCGTTCGAACAAGATGCTGGTGACTCGCGGTCCGGTCGACGTACCGGGCCAGTCTCCGCGTGGTGCAGCAGTGCCGCGCGAGTCGGGGTTCGCGAGCGGTTTCGCGGACCTTTCGGAGGCGGTCGACGCCGTCGCGGCGATCGACTCCCTGCTCTCCTCGCTCGCGGCGTCCCGCGCCGTGCTGATGGAATCCGTCCGGGAGTGGGTGGCCGACCAGCCCGAACTGTTCGACGCCCCCGAGGTGGAGGCCGACGATCTCGCCGGCCTGGCGCCCGAGCTCGTCGAACGGCTCGCCAAGGCCCTGCGGGTGCCCGAGGGCTCCGCGGTCGCGCTCATCGAGGAGTCTCGCGCGTTGGTGCACGAGCACCCGCGTACGCTCGCGGCGCTGCGCGGCGGGCAGATCACGCACGCCCACGCGCAGACCATCCTCGGGTACACCGACGGGCTGCGGCGGGGCAACCGGGTGGCGCTGGAGACCCGTCTCCTCAAGCACGCGCGCACCACGACCCCCGGCGAGCTGAGCCTCGTCGCGCGGGCCGAGCGCGAGCGGCGGCTGCGTCCGGGGCGGCGGGCGGACCCGTCGGCGCACCGGGCAGAACCCCTGGCGCGCAGGGCGGAGCCGCAGGTCGCGGACCGGCCCCGGCGTCAGCGCGTCAGCGCCTACCCCACAGGTCGTCCCATGCCGTGAAGGCTTCGTCGGTGTGCGGGGCCTGCTGGTGCCCCCCGCCGCCGGCGTGGGCCTGGGGCTGGCCGCCCCAGGCCGGTGCGTCCCACACAGGGGCCGGCTGGCCGAACGGGTCGGGAGCGGGGTCCTGAGCGGTTTGGTACCGGCCCCAGGGCTGCTCGTCGTACTGCACGGGCTGCTCGGCGGCCGGGGCCGCGCCATACGGCTCGGGGGCGGCCGGGTAGGCCGGGTCGTACGGGGCGGCGTCGTATCCCCCTGGCGGCGTGGCCGGCTGCGCGGTCTGGTGCGGCTCCAGCCAGGGCTGCGCGGCCTCGGTCTGTCCCGACCACGGGGACTGTGCCGGGACGGTCTCCTGCGACCAGGGCAGTTCCGGTGCGCCAGGCGTCTCGTAGCCGGGAACGGGGCCGGCCTGACCACTGCCGCCGAACTGGCTGCCACCGGCCGGGGTGTCGTCTGCGGGGGCGCCGCCGTGCCGGCCGCCGGCGCGCGGCCTGCTGCCGCCTCCTGGCGCGAACCCGGTCTCCAGCGCGCCACCGCCGTAGCCCGGGCTGACGTAGCCGTGGCTGTCCAGGGTGCCGCTGCCGAACACGGACGTCCCATGGTCCTGCGCGCCGTGAGGCGTCTGTCCGAGCGGGTCCTCCCGGCGGGACGGCGGCGGCAGCGGCGGGTAGCCGTCGTCGGTCCGGCGCGGCGCCGAGACCGCCGCGAACGTCGTCGTGGCCAGGTACTGCTCGAACGGGACGTCGAAGGTCTCGTCGTGCGCCCAGGCCGAGTCCCAGGGCTCGTTCACGGGAGCGGCTGCGGCTCGGCGCCCGCCGTCGGGCAGCGGGGGCAGCCGGATCTCGCCGGAGCTGTGCAGCACGCTGTCGTGCATCTGGCCCACCCAGTTCAGCGCGAGCTCGAAGCGCATGGTGCTCAGGCCGTCCACGCCCAGCTCGCCGCCCACCGCGGGGTGCGGGTTGAACGTGTAGACGTCCTCCTCGCCCAGCAGCATGCCGCGGCCGCGGGCTTCGCGGACCAGGTCGTCCATGAGGTACGTGGCTCGCCCCTCGGGCGACTCCAGCTCCGCGTACATGGTCACCGCGGAGTTCCAGCGGAGCTCCAGGGTGCCCTCGACCGTGTCCAGGAACCACCAGCCGTCCAGCGACTCCAGGAAGATGTCGCCGAAGCAGGTGGCGAACCGCGGGGTCTGCTCACGGAGCCCCATCCAGCGCCACGAGGCCAGCCCGAACTCGAAGGCAACCTTCGGGAAAGTCCGGAGCAGCTTCATGTCCGAATGAAACCACTTTCGGGTAAACGTCGGGAACCCCTACGTGACATCTTTGTTTCACCCTTGAGGGGTAGGTCGGTTTCACCCGCGAGGGCAGTCCTCGCGTGACGTATTCGCCGAACTGCTGTGCGAGAACTTCGCGGTGAACGTGGCCTGTGGAGGGGCAACGCCCGGACCCGGGCCTACCGTTTGCGCATGAGCATCGAGGTACGTGACGCGGAACCCTCCGAGTACGACGCGATCGGCAAGATCGTCGAGGCGGCCTTCGCCGCTGACGGGCAGCTCGACGCGCCCGACTCCGCCTTCTACGCGGGCGTCCTGCGCGACGTCGCCGGCCGCGCGGGCGCGGCCGAGATCATCGCGGCGCTGGACGACGGCGTGGTGGTGGGCGGCGTGACCTTCGTGCCGCGCGGCGGGCCCATGGCCGACATCGCGGGGGACGGCGAGGCGGAGATCCGCATGCTCGGCGTCGCGCCGGACGCGCAGGGCCGGGGTGCCGGGTCCGCGCTGATGCGGGAGTGCCTGGACCGGGCCGCGCGCGACGGCGGACGTGACGGCGCCCCGGGGGCGCGGCGGGTCGTGCTCTCGACCAACACGATCGCCCACGGCTCGCACCGGCTCTACGAGCGGCTCGGTTTCGTGCGCGACCCCGCCCGCGACTGGACCCCGGTGCCCGGCGTGGACCTCCTCTGCTACGTACGGGAGCTGTAGCGCCGTGGCGGCCGCAGCAGCCCCGACGTGATCGCCACGCCGAGCAGGAGCAGCAGCCCGCCGCCCACCTCGGCCGCGTTCGGCACCTCGCCCTGCGCGAGCCAGGCCGCCGTCATCCCGAAGACGGGCACGAGCATGGTGAAGGGCACTACCGCGCTCGCCCGGTGCCGCGCCAGCAGCGTGTTCCAGATGCCGTAGCCCACGAGGCTCGCGAGCCATGCGGTGTACAGGGTGGACAGCACGGCGGCCCAGGTCGGGTGCGACAGCGAGTGGCCGACGGCCGCCGGCCCGTCCAGTACGAGCGCCAGCGCGAACATCGGCACGGGTACCACCAGCGCCGACCACACGGTCATGGACAGGCCGGCCAGCGGCGTCGGCCGGCTGCCGCTCGCCTGCGTCACGGTCCCCAGCCGCCGCACGATCACGTTGCCCGTCGCCCAGGACGCCGCGGCGCCGAGCGTGAGCAGGAACGCCAGCCCCGGCGTCGCGGCGGACCGGCCCAGGCCCACGATCACCAGGCCGACCGCGCCGAGCAGCACGCCGACGAGCTGCGGCGGGGTCGGGCGCTCGCGCAGGGCGACGCTCGCGAACAGGACGGTGAGCACCACCTGCGCCTGGAGCACGAGCGAGGCGAGGCCGGGCGGCATGTCCAGCCAGATCGCGGTGTACATCAGGGCGAACTGGCCGAGGCTGAGGAACAGCCCCACCACCAGCACGTCCTTCATCGGCACGGCGGGCCGGGGGACCAGGAAGATCGCCGGGACGAGCACCACCACGAACCGGATCGCGACGAAGAGCACCGGCGGCACGTCGTCCACGCCGACGTCGATCGCGAGGAAGTTGGTGCCCCAGATGGCCATGACGAGCACGGCGAGGAGCGAGTGGCGCAGGGGCATGGCGTCATGGTCGGCCGCGCCGACGCGGTACGTCCATCGCGTATCACTGGCCGATCGTTCAGTGGCGCTGAACGGTGGCCGCGGCCTGACTACGTACTTTCCCGATCTTGTTCCACCGAGCGGGTGAAAAGTAGCGTCGCGGGCAACGGGAGACACACGTTCGCGAAGGAGCGTCCGATGCGTAGCACCAGATTCCGCACGACCCGCACCACGGTCACGGCGGCCGCGGCCGCGGCCCTCGTCCTGTCCGCCTCGCTCGTCGCGTCCGCGGCCACCCAGCATGCGCCCGACGGCGGCGCGGCCCAGGCCGCGCCGGAGGTCTCCGCCGCGGTGGGTGCCCTGACCTGGTCGGACGAGTTCGACGGCGCCGCAGGCAGCGCCCCGAACCCGGCCAACTGGAACCAGGAGACGGGAGCCGGCGGCTGGGGCAACAACGAGCTCCAGAACTATACGAGCTCGCGCGACAACTCGGCCCTGGACGGGAACGGCAACCTCGTCATCACGGCCCGCCAGGACGGGAACGGCGGCTACACCTCGGCACGCCTGACCACCGCGGGGAAGGTGGAGCCCACCTTCGGCCGCGTCGAGGCCCGGATCAAGATCCCGCGCGGGCAGGGCATCTGGCCCGCCTTCTGGATGCTCGGCGGCCAGATCGACTCCGGCACGCCGTGGCCGGACTCCGGCGAGATCGACATCATGGAGAACGTCGGCTTCGAACCGCACATGGTGCACGGCACCATCCACGGCCCCGGCTACTCCGGCGGCGCCGGGATCGGCGCGGCGTACACCCACCCGCAGGGCTGGTCCTTCGCCGACGACTTCCACACGTTCGCGGTGGACCGGGAACCCGGCCGCATCACCTGGTCGGTCGACGGGAACGTCTACCAGACCCGCACCACGGCCGACGTCGGCGGGAACCAGTGGGTCTTCGACCAGCCGTTCTTCATGCTGCTGAACGTCGCGGTGGGCGGCAACTGGCCCGGCTACCCCGACGGCACCACGCAGTTCCCGCAGCAGATGGTCGTCGACTACGTCCGCGTCTACGACCAGGGCTGACCGCCCTGACACGCGTCAGACGTACAGGTCACAGGAGGGGCCTGTACGTCTGACACGTGATGGCGGGCCCACGTCGTAGACTGGCGGGGCGCTCCGGCGCCCAGAAACCTACCCCGCACGCGAGGAACTACATGACCGCGCCCGCGTCCCAGGCACCCTCCCGCCCGACTCCCGCCGTTCCGTCACTGGACACGGTCGAGGCCGCCGCCGCCACCCCTGACGAGGTGCAGCCGTACGGCGAGCTCGGACTCAAGGAGGACGAGTACCAGCGCATCAAGGACATCCTGGGCCGCCGCCCCACCGCGGCCGAGCTCGCGATGTACTCCGTGATGTGGAGCGAGCACTGCTCGTACAAGTCGTCGAAGGTGCACCTGAGCAAGTTCGGCGAGAAGGTGACCGACGAGATGAAGGAGCACCTCCTCGTCGGCATCGGTGAGAACGCAGGTGTCGTCGACATCGGCGACGGCTGGGCCGTCACCTTCAAGGTCGAGTCGCACAACCACCCGTCGTTCGTCGAGCCCTACCAGGGCGCCGCGACCGGTGTGGGCGGCATCGTCCGCGACATCATCTCGATGGGCGCGCGCCCCGTGGCGGTCATGGACCAGCTGCGCTTCGGCGCCGTCGACCACCCGGACACGGCGCGCGTCGTCCACGGCGTCGTCTCCGGGGTGGGTGGCTACGGCAACTCCCTCGGCCTGCCGAACATCGGCGGCGAGCTCGTCTTCGACGGCTCCTACCAGGGCAACCCGCTGGTCAACGCGCTCTGCCTCGGCGTGCTGCGGCACGAGGACATCCACCTCGCCAATGCCACCGGCCTCGGCAACAAGGTCGTGCTGTTCGGCGCCCGCACGGGCGGCGACGGCATCGGCGGCGCCTCCATCCTGGCCTCGGAGACCTTCGAGGACGGCGTCCCCGCCAAGCGCCCGTCGGTGCAGGTGGGTGACCCCTTCATGGAGAAGGTGCTCATCGAGTGCTGCCTGGAGCTGTTCTCGGCCAAGGTCGTCGAGGGCATCCAGGACCTCGGCGCCGCCGGCATCTCCTGCGCCACCTCGGAGCTCGCCTCCAACGGTGACGGCGGCATGCACGTCGACCTCGACGACGTGCTGCTGCGCGACCCCACGCTGAACGCCGGCGAGATCCTCATGTCGGAGTCGCAGGAGCGCATGATGGCCGTCGTGCGGCCCGACCAGCTCGACGCGTTCCTCGCGATCACGAGCAAGTGGGAGGTCGAGACCGCCGTCATCGGCGAGGTCAACGACTCCGGCCGCCTCACCATCGACCACCACGGCCAGCGGATCGTGGACGTCGACCCCAGGACCGTGGCGCACGAGGGCCCCGTGTACGAGCGGCCCTACGCGCGTCCGGCGTGGCAGGACGGCCTGCAGGCCGACTCGACGACGGCGGCGGGCCTCGCCCGTCCGGCGTCCGGCGAGGAGCTGCGGGAGACCGCGCTGACCCTCCTGGCCTCGCCCAACCTCGCCTCCAAGGCGTGGGTCACCAACCAGTACGACCGGTTCGTCCAGGGCAACACCGCGCTCGCACAGCCCGACGACGGCGGCGTGGTCCGCGTCGACGAGTCCACCGGGCTCGGCGTGGCGCTGGCGACCGACGCGAACGGCCGCTACGGCAAGCTCGACCCGCGCTCGGGTGCCGCGCTGGCGCTGGCGGAGGCCTACCGCAACGTGGCCACGACCGGCGCCGAGCCGCTCGCCGTCACGGACTGCCTGAACTTCGGCTCGCCGGAGCACCCGGACTCGATGTGGCAGCTCGTCGAGGCGATCGAGGGTCTGGCGGACGCCTGCCAGGAGCTCGGCGTCCCCGTGACCGGCGGCAACGTCTCGCTCTACAACGGCACGGGCGAGCCGGGCCAGATCGACTCGTCCATCCACCCCACCCCCGTGGTGGGCGTGCTCGGCGTGCTCGACGACGTGAGCACCGCGCTCTCGTCCGGCTGGCAGACCGAGGGCCTCTCCCTCCTGCTGCTCGGCACCACGCGGGACGAGCTCGACGGCTCGGCCTGGGCCGACGTCGTGCACTCGCACCTCGGCGGCGTGCCCCCGCAGGTGGACCTGGCCGCCGAGAAGGCGCTGGCCTCGGTGCTCGTGGAGGCCCGCCGGTCGGGTCTCGCGGCCGCCGCGCACGACCTGTCCGAGGGCGGCCTCGTGCAGGCACTGATCGAGTCCTCGCTGCGGTTCGGCGTGGGCGCGTCCGTGGCGCTCGAGGGCGTCACGGGCCGCGACAAGGTCGACCCGTTCGTGGCTCTGTTCTCGGAGTCGACCGGGCGCGTCGTCGTCGCCGTGGACCCGGAGCACGAGGGTGAGCTGACCCACCTCGCCGAGGACGCCGGCGTGCCGGTGCTCCGTCTCGGCACCACGGGCGGCGACGCCGTGGTGGTCGAGGGCCAGTTCGAGATCCCGCTGGACGAGGCCCGCGAGCCCTACGAGGCGACCCTCCCGGCCATCTTCGGCTGAGCCGCCCGGCCCCGGATCAGCACGCTGATCCGGGGCCTGGCGGGGGAGCGGTAGGGTCCGGGCTGTGCGATTTGTCCGTGGCCTCATCTCCCTCGTGCTCTGGGTCGTCGCGATCCCCCTGCTTCTCGTGGCGGTGGCCAGGGCGCTCCCGTTCGACAACGTGGCACCGCTGCCGCAGCTCGTCGCGTTCACGCCGTGGGCGCCGCTCGTGGTGCTGCCGCTGCTGATCGTGGCGCTTTTCTCGCGCCGTTGGGTGCTGACGGTGCTGCTCGGGGTCTCGTTCGCAGGCTTCCTGTACTGGACGGCGCCCTTCTTCATGCCCCCGGAGACGTCGGACGTCGCCAACCCGGCCGACGCCGGCACCGTGCGGGTCATGACCGTGAACGCCCTGTACGGGCAGGCCGACGCCGACAGCGTCGTCAGCCTGGTGCGGTCCCAGAACGTCGAGGTGCTGTCGGTCCAGGAGCTGACCCCCGACTTCGAGCAGGCGCTGACCGACGCGGGCCTGGACGAGCTCCTGGCGCACAGCTTCACGGTCCCCGCCGAGGACAGCCCCGGCGGCAGCGGGCTCTGGTCCACGACCGAGCTGACGGACGTGCAGCAGCAGCACGGGTCGAGCTTCGCGATGCCGTCGGCCCTGGTCGACGTGGGCGGCACCGCCGTCCGCGTCACCGTGGTGCACCCGTACCCGCCGATGCCGGACGAGATCACGACGTGGCGCACCGAGCTGGTCGAGCTCACGCAGCGCGTCCACGAGGACGACGCACCGCAGATCCTGGCCGGCGACTTCAACGCCACCTATGACCACGCGACCTTCCGGGACCTGCTCGGCTCGCGGTTCGTGGACGCCACCCGTGAGTGGGGCGCGGGCCCCGCCGTCACGTGGCCGGAGGGCAACCGCGTCCCGCCGCTCTTCGCGCTGGACCACGTGGTCGTGGAACGGGACATGCCGGTCTCCGACGTCGTCGCGATGCAGGTCCCCGGCAGCGACCACCGGGCGCTGGTGGCGACCGTCGTCGTCGAATAGCACAGCGACACCGAGCGGTGAGCGCGGAACCGGCTTATGTTCGCAGTTGTGCCGATCCGTCAGATGCGCCTCGCGCCCGCCGCCACCAACGACGTGAGTGGTGCCCTCGCGGCTCTTCGCGCGGAGGTCGGCCTGCCCGCGATGTTCCCGCAGGACGTGCTCGAAGAGGCGCGCGCGGCGGTCGAGAACGACTTCTCGACGGGCCGCGCCGACCGCCGCGACATCGAGTTCGTCACCATCGACCCGCCCGGCTCCAAGGACCTGGACCAGGCAGTGCACGTGGAACAGTCCGGCGAGGGCTACGTGGTGCACTACGCCATCGCGGACGTCGGCGCGTTCGTGACGCCGGGCGGTGCCCTGGACGCGGAGGCGCACCGGCGCGGCATGACCGTCTACGGTCCCGACGCCCGCACCCCGCTGCACCCGAAGGTGCTCTCCGAGGGCGCGGCCAGCCTGCTGCCCGAGGAGGACCGCCCGGCCGTCCTGTGGACGGTCACCCTCGACGCGCGCGGCATCATCAAGGGCGCCTCGCTGGAGCGGGCCTTCGTGCGCAGCCGCGAGCGGCTCACGTACGCCGAGGTGCAGTCGACGCTGGACGCGGGCACCGCGAGCGAGTCGCTGCAGCTCCTGGCCGACGTCGGCCGTCTGCGCCAGTCGCTGGAGCTGGCGCGCGGCGGGGTCTCGCTCTCCGTACCCGAGCAGGAGGTGGAGCGGCGCGACGACGGCACCTACACGCTGTCGTTCCGGCGCAACCTGCCGGTCGAGGACTGGAACGCACAGATCTCGCTGCTCACGGGCATCGCAGCCGCTCACCTCATGCGGGAGGCGGGCGTGGGCATCCTGCGCACCCTGCCCGAGGCCGACCCCCGCGACCTGGCGCGGCTGCACCGTACGGCACGCGCGCTCGGCATCGACTGGCCGGACAGCATGCCCTACGCCAAGCTCGTCCCGACGCTCGTCTCGCGCATCCCCGAGCACGCGGCCTTCCTCAACGAGGCGACCACGCTCTTCCGCGGCGCCGGGTACGTCGCGTTCGGCATGCGGGGGCCCGACGGCGCCGCGGTACCGCCGCCGGAGAACACGCGGCACGCCGCGATCGCCGCCGACTACGCGCACGTCACCGCACCGCTGCGCCGCCTGGTGGACCGGTACGCGGCCGAGGTCTGCCTGGCCGTCTCCGCCGGACGACCCGTGCCCGAGTGGGTGCTGGAGGCCCTCCCCGGGCTGCCCGACGTCATGGCCGAGACCGGCCGCCGGTCCTCCTCCTTCGAGCGCGAGTGCGTGAACATCGTCGAGGCGTCGCTCCTCGCCGACCGCCTGGGCGAGGAGTTCGACGCCGTGGTGGTCGACGTCGACCAGCCGGACAAGGAACTGCAGCGCGGCGAGGTGGTGCTGCGCGACCCGGCCGTCCGGGCACGGGTGGTCGGCAAGGCGCTCCCGATCGGGGACGAGGTGCGGGTCCAGCTCGCCGAGGCCGACGTCGCCGCGCGGCGCGTCACGTTCACGCTCGGCGGTCCGTTCGCGGGGCTCCCGGACGGCGCGGCGCGCCGGTCGCGGGATGCGGGGAGCGGATCCGGTGGTGCCGGAGCGGCCGGCGGTGCCGGCGCGAACCGAACCCCTGGTACGAGCGGGACGGCGGGGTCGGGCGGTGCGGGATCGCGTGGCGCGGGTTCAGGGCCTGCGACCTCGGGCGGTGCCTTCGGCGCGGCCGGTGCGGCCGGTGAACCTGCCCGCGGCCGCCGCGCGGCCGGGGCGGTCGACGCCCCCAGCCGGTCCGGCAGGCGGGCCGCACGGCGAGCCGCCGGCGCTGCGGACGAGCTGACCGAGAGGCCTGTGGACAAGCCTGTGGACAGAGCTGTGGGCGGAGCGGTCGGCGGCATGATCCCGGACGGCCCGGCGCCGTCGTACACCGCTCCGGCACCCTTCTACGCCGAGCCGACGCCTGCCCCGGCGATGCCAGCCCCGGCGTTCCCGCCGGGCGGGTCCGCGCCCCTGCCCACCCGGCGCGCGGCACAGGTGGCGTCGCGCGCGGCCGAGCCGGGTCCGCGCGCGGACCTCGACCACGACGCGCTGCTGCGATCCGAGGCGCGCTTCCGTTCGGAGGTCCTGCTCGAGTCCGAGGCCGAGCGCAGCTACGAGCCGCAGTTCCTGCCCGCCGCCCAGCTCCGGCCGCGCGAGCAGCAGGAACGCTGGCCCGAACCGGTGGCGACCCGCGAGTCGTGGCAGGGCGCGGAACCGGGCCCGGACACGTGGCAGCAGGCGCCAGGACCCGAGAACTGGCGGCTCGGCCCGGAGCTGGTCCCGGAGCCCGGCCGTGGCCCGGGGCCCGGCCAGAGCCCGGAACCCAGTCCGAGTCCGCGGCCCAGCCCGGTTCCCCGGCCGCGGCCCACCCCGCGGCCCGACCCGCGCCCGCGTCCGGAACCCGCGCCGCAGGAGCCGCAGCCGCCCGCGGCTCGGCCGATGCCGACGGACCCCTCGCACGGCGTGCAGCCCGGCGTGCAGCCCGACGGCCCACGGCGCGCGTCCGCCGACGTCCCCCGCCGCACGCGTCGCGCGGAGTACCCACCCATGAGCCGTCCGGTGCGTCCCCAGGTCCGGGACGAGATGCCGCTGTCCGAGCCCTGGCCGCGCCACGCGCCCGCCGGCCGGCCGCTGTCGCAGCCGGTCCCCGCGGTACGGACGGGTGCGCAGCCGCACGTCGTGCAGGTCGCCCGGTACCCGTCGGTGTCCTCGCAGGAGCTACCGATGGTCGTGGCCGCGGACCTGCTCGCGGTCGAGGGCCGGGTGCCCGACGGTTACCGGTACTGAGGCGCCGGTCCGCGATACTGACTCCATGACCAGTGCTGTTCCCGGTACCACGTTGCGCGCGGGGGGCACCGTCGTGCTCGGTGCCGCCCGGCTGACCGCCTGTACGCCGCCCGACGGGGAGCGGGTCGCGCCCGGCACCGTCCTCACGAGCCTCGTGCGGTCCGGCCGGTCGCGGCTCGGCGACCTCCTGGCGGTGCGGTAGTGCCCCCGCGGCGCCGGACCGACCCGCTGGCCGGGCGCGCCGCCGTCGGCGTCTGGGCCCGGGGCGAGGCGGAACGCAAGGACGTGACGACGGCCGTGCGGTTCACGCTGGAGGAGCTGGCCGAGATCGCGCCCGGTAATTCCGTGGAGGTGCGCGTGCCGCCTGCGGGCGCGGTGCAGGCCGTGGCCGGGCCGCGGCACACGCGGGGCACCCCGCCGAACGTCGTCGAGACCGACCCGGAGACCTGGCTCGGCCTGGCCACGGGCACCCTGAACTGGGCGGACGTCGTCACGGACGGGCGGGTGCGCGCTTCGGGCGACCGTTCCGACATCTCGCACCTGCTGCCGCTGACCGCCGGACGCCGGGCGGCGTCCGCGTCGGGCGCCGAGCCGGAGCCTCCGGCCGCCGGCGGGTGAACCCTGCGCCGTCGGCGTGTACCGGACCGTGGACGTCGGTGGCACCCGCTAGCCTCGGCGTCGATCTCGTGGCTCGGCCGCGGGCGGCTTCACCCGGCGCCGGGACCGCAGTTTTCCCGGCGGGTGTCCGTCCGTAACCGCCGGTTCACGAGGCAGTGATTGGTTGGTGCCGCTCGTGCCGGACCGCCTGCGCAACTGATGCGCGCCCGGCCGCGGCGATGCCGCCGAGCAAGACGTCCAGCAGCAGTGCACTCCAGCCCGGCCTCGGTCGGCTATTGCAGAAGGAGTCAGCGTGAGACCCAGCACGCTCCGGTCCCCGAGTCAGCACCCCCGACCCCGTGGAACGACCGCGGTCGCAGTGGCCCTGTCCGCGGCGCTCACCGTGCCCGCGACGGCGGCAGTCGCCGCTCCCGCGGCCGCCGAGGACGGCCCGGACTCCGGGCACGTCGTCATCAGCGAGGCATACCTTGTCGGCGGCAGCTCCGGCCAGCCGTACCGCAACAAGTTCGTGGAGCTCTACAACCCGACGGACGAGCCTGTCAGCGTCGACGGCTGGTCGGTCCAGTACAAGTCCGCGACGGGTGCGTCGTTCTCGGGGATCACCGCCCTGAGCGGCACCATCGCCGCCGGCGGCCACTACCTGGTCCAGGGCGGGTCGAACGCGGCCAACGGCGAGGCGCTCCCCACGCCCGACGCCGTCGGCAACCTCAACCCGAGCGGTGCGGCGGGCGTGATCGCGCTCGCGTCGCAGGCCACCGCCGTCACGCCCGCCAAGGGCGCCGTGCCGGCCGACGGCGCCGCGGGCGTCGTCGACCTGCTCGGTTACGGCACCGCCGACACGTTCGAGACCGCCCAGGGTCCGGCCGGTCAGGGCACCGGAGTGGTCGGCTCGCTGGAGCGCACCGGTGACGCGGGCGACAACTCGGCGGACTTCGTGTTCAGCACCGAGGTGACCCCCACCAACGGCGAGGGCTCAGAGCCCGAGCCCGAGCCGTCGGAGCCGACCGAGCCCGGCGAGGTCGTCCCGATCGCCGAGATCCAGGGCACCGGTGACACCAGCCCGCTCGACGGCGACACGGTCACGACGCAGGGCGTCGTCACCGCTGTCTACCCGACGGGCGGCTTCAACGGCCTCTACCTGCAGACCGCCGGCACCGGCGGCGGCGAGGACCCGACGCCGGGCGCGTCGGACGCCGTCTTCGTGTTCTCCGCCGCGGCCGCCGCCGACCTCTCGGCCGGTGACCACGTGGAGGTCACCGGCACAGTCTCGGAGTTCAACGGCCTCACGGAGCTCACGCCGTCCGCGGGCGGCTGGACCGTCCTGGACGAGCCCGCGACCGTCGAGCCGACCGTCACCGCCTGGCCCGCTGACGAGGCCGGCCGCGAGGCGCTCGAAGGCATGCTGCTCGCCCCCGAGGGCGAGTTCACGGTGACGGACAACTACGACACCAACTACTACGGCACCGTCGGCCTGGCGGCGGGCGACAGCCCGCTGGTGCAGCCCACCACGGCAGGGCGGCCCGGGTCGGCCGAGTACGACGCGCAAGTCGCGGACAACGCGGCGCGCGCCGTGCTGCTCGACGACGGCTCGTCCACGAACTACAACTCGACCGCGAACAAGTCGAAGCCGCTGCCCTATCTGACCGGTGGCGCGCCGCTGCGGGTGGGCGCGGACGTCACGTTCACGCGGCCCGTCGTCCTGGACTACCGGTTCGACGCGTGGGGCTTCCAGCCGACGTCGCACCTGACGCCGGACGTCGCCGACGCCGTGCAGCCGGCCACGTTCGAGAACACGCGCGAGGACGCGCCCGCCGAGGTGGGCGGCGACCTGAAGGTCGCCACGTTCAACGTGCTGAACTACTTCACCACCACGGGCGACGAGCTCACGGGCTGCACCTACTACACGGACCGCGCCGGTGACCCCGTCACCGTCTCGGGCGGCTGCGACGCCCGCGGCGCGGCCGAGGAGGAGGACCTGCAGCGCCAGCAGACCAAGATCGTCGCGGCGATCTCGGCGCTGGACGCCGACGTGGTCGCCCTGCTGGAGATCGAGAACACGGCCTCGCTCGGTGGCGAGCGTGACCAGGCGCTGTCCGACCTGGTCGACGCCCTGAACGCGGCCGAGGGCGCCGGCACGTGGGCCTACGCGGCCTCCCCGGCCGAGGTGCCCGACGCCGAGGACGTCATCCGCAACGCCTTCATCTACCGGACCGCCACCGCGGAGCCGGTCGGCGACTCGACGATCCTGGTGGGTGACGAGGCGTTCGGCAACGCGCGCCAGCCGCTGGCCCAGACGTTCCAGCCCGCGGGCGGTGCCGCCGGTGCCGGTGACGACGTCGTCGTGATCGCCAACCACTTCAAGTCGAAGGGTTCGGCCGGCCCATGGCCGGGCGACGCGGACCAGGGCGACGGCCAGGGCGCCTCGAACGAGTCCCGCACGCGCCAGGCGACCTCGCTCGCGGCCTTCGCCGAGGAGCAGGCCACCGCGGCCGGCACCGACAAGGTGCTGCTGGTCGGCGACTTCAACGCCTACGAGCAGGAGGACCCGATCCAGGTCCTCACCGACGCCGGTTACACCGATCTCGGTCCCACCACCGGGGAGTACACCTACAACTTCGACGGCATGGTCGGCTCGCTCGACCACGTGCTCGCCTCCCCGGCGGCCGCCGAGGCCGTGTCCGGCACGGACATCTGGAACATCAACGCGTACGAGCCGGTGGCGAACGAGTACAGCCGCTACAACTACAACGCGACGATCCTGTACGACGAGACGCCGTTCCGGTCGTCCGACCACGACCCCGTCCTGGTGGGCCTGGACCTGGGTGGGACCACCACCGAGCCCGGCTCGGTGGACCTGGACCTCGTGGCCATCAACGACTTCCACGGCCGCATCGACAGCAACACGGTGAACTTCGCGGGCACCGTGGAGGAGCTCCGGGCGCAGAACCCCGAGGGCACGGCGTTCGTCTCGGCGGGCGACAACATCGGCGCCTCGCTGTTCGCGTCCGCGCTGCAGCAGGACCAGCCCACGATCGACGTGCTGAACGCGCTCGGTCTGAAGACCTCGGCCGTGGGCAACCACGAGTTCGACCAGGGCATGTCCGACCTCACCGGCCGCGTCGCCGACGCCGCCGACTGGGACTACCTCGGGGCCAACGTCTACGACGAGGCCACGGGCGAGCCCGCCCTGCCGGAGTACCAGGTGGTCCCGGTGAACGGCGTCGACGTCGGCTTCGTCGGCGTGGTCACCGAGGAGACCCCCACGCTGGTCACGCCCTCGGGCATCGAGGGCCTCGAGTTCGGCGACCCGGTCGAGGCGCTCAACCGCGTCACCGACGAGCTGCTGGACGGCGACGCCGCCAACGGCGAGGCGGACGTGGTGGTCGCCCTCGCGCACGACGGCGCGAGCGCGGGCACGCCCGACGGCGCCACCCTGGAGGAGGAGATCGCCGCCGGCGGTCCGTTCGCCGACCTGGTGCAGCAGACCGACCCGCGCGTCGCGGCCATCTTCACCGGCCACACGCACAAGCAGTACGCGTGGGACGCGCCGGTGCCGGGTGCCGAGGGCGAGACCCGCCCGATCATCCAGACCGGCAACTACGGCGAGTTCCTGGGCCACGTCTCGCTCACGGTCGACACCGAGTCCTTCGACGTGACCGACTACAAGGTCGAGAACGTCGCGCGCACGGCGACCCCCGCGGCCGAGCTCATCGAGACCTACCCGGCGGTCGCCGAGGTCGACTCGATCGTGGACGCCGCGCTGGCCAAGGCCGAGGAGATCGGCGCCCAGCCGATCGGCGAGGTCACGGCCGACGTCACCACCGCGTTCTCGGGCGGCTCCTACACCGACGGCGTCTACGCCGGCGGCAACCGGGACGACCGCGCGTCGGAGTCGGCGCTCGGCAACCTCGTGGCCAACTCGCTGCGCGACTCGCTCGCCGCGGACGAGCGGGGCGGCGCCGACATCGGCATCGTCAACCCGGGCGGCCTGCGCAACGAGCTGTACTTCGGCGAGGACGGGATCATCACCTACGCAGAGGCCAACGCGGTGCTGCCGTTCGTCAACAACCTGTGGACGATCACGCTCACCGGGGCACAGCTCGACACGCTGCTCGAGGAGCAGTGGCAGACGGACGCCAACGGCAACCGGCCCTCGCGCCCGTACCTGGCGCTGGGCCTGTCGGACAACGTGTCCTACACCGTGACCACGGCCGACCCGAACGCGACGCCGGGCGACAACGTCTCGTCGATCACGATCGACGGCCGGCCGGTCGACCCTGCCGCGGAGTACCGCATCGCGACGTTCTCGTTCCTGATCTCGGGCGGGGACAACTTCCGGGCCTTCACCGAGGGTACGGACGGCCGCGACTCGGGCCTGGTGGACCGCGACGCCTGGATCACGTACCTGAAGGACTCGTCCCCGGTCACGCCGAGCTTCGCCCGCACCCGCACGGTCGCCGCGGCCCTGCCCGGCACGGTCGAGGCGGGCGCCTCGACGGACGTCAGCCTGTCGGGTCTCGACCTGACCTCGCTGGGCGCCCCGCAGAACGCGTCGGTGGAGACCTTCCTGGTCCCGTCCGGCGGCGAGCCCGCGGACGGCGTCTCGCTCGGCACCAGCCCGGTGACGAACGGCGCGACGTCGGCCTCCGTCACGATCCCGGCCGGTACCGCGGCCGGCGCCTACCAGCTCGTGGTGACGGCGACGCCGTCGGGCACCACCGCGCGGCTGCCGATCACCGTCGAGGCGACCACCCCCGAGGAGCCGCAGGCTCCGGCGTGGGTGCCGTGGAAGCTCTACTGGTGGGGTGACCAGGTGTCCTACAAGGGCAAGGTCTACGAGGCGACCCGGCCGACGATCCTCCAGATCCCGGGCTTCAAGAAGCACGGCCCCTGGAAGCTGATCGGCTGACCCGTCCGCCGAGACAGCACCGCGGCGAAGGAGAACCGCAGCGCACCCGTGGACGGGTGCGCTGCGGTTCTCCTTCTGCCGTGCCATCTCGGCGCCGGGCGGCGCGTACCCTGGTCGGGTGAGTGAAACCCAGGCATCGCGCGAGTCCTCCGACGACGTGGAGGTGCGTGACGTCGTCGACCCGGCGACCGTGCGCCGTGCCCCGCGCTACAAGGCGTTCTTCCTGACCGGTGCGCTGGTCGGGATCATCCTCGGCCTCGCACTGTCGTTCTACCTGGTCAGCACGCCCTCGGGCACGGCGCTGATGAAGCCCGGCGTCTACGTCACGGTGCTCACCGCCTTCGTCACGACGGTGACCACGCTCCTGGCCGGCCTGTTCGCGGTGATCGCGGACCGCCGGAGCCTGCGCGGGCGCTGACACAGAGGTCACAGAACCGGCTGGCAACTTCGTTCCGGCCGCGTGGGATACTCGGACCATGCCTCTGCGCGGAGATGGCCGACTCAACCACGACCTCATGCCCGGCGAGAAGGGCCCCCAGGACGCATGTGGCGTCTTCGGGGTCTGGGCACCCGGCGAGGAGGTCGCCAAGCTCGCGTACTTCGGTCTGTACGCCCTGCAGCACCGCGGACAGGAGTCCGCGGGCATCGCCACCAGCAACGGTGAGCAGATCCTCGTCTACAAGGACATGGGACTCGTCTCCCAGGTCTTCGACGAGACCGCCCTGAACGCCCTGACCGGACACATCGCCGTCGGGCACTGCCGGTACTCCACCACCGGTGGGGTCACCTGGGAGAACGCCCAGCCGACGCTCGGCGCCACGGCGTCCGGCACGGTGGCCCTCGGCCACAACGGCAACCTGACCAACTCGGCCGAGCTCGTCAACCTCGTCGCGGAGCGCTACGGCGCGCAGCGCCGGGGCGAGCTCGCCCGCGGCAACACCACGGACACGGCCCTGATCACCGCGCTCTTCGCGGGCGACGCCGACCACACGCTCGAGGCCACGGCCCTCGAGGTGCTGCCGCGCCTCCGTGGCGCGTTCTCCCTGGTGTTCATGGACGAGAACACGCTGTACGCGGCCCGGGACCCGCAGGGCGTGCGCCCGCTCGTGCTCGGCCGCCTCGACCGCGGCTGGGTCGTCGCCAGCGAGACGCCGGCCCTCGACATCGTCGGCGCCTCCTACGTGCGCGACGTCGAGCCCGGCGAGCTCATCTGCATCGACGCCGACGGCATGCGCTCGGTGCGGTTCGCCGAGCCGGAGCGGGCCGGCTGCGTCTTCGAGTACGTGTACCTGGCCCGGCCCGACAACACGATCAACGGGCGCTCGGTGCACGCCGCGCGCGTCGAGATGGGCCGCACCCTGGCGCGCGAGCACCCCGTCGAGGCCGACCTCGTGATCCCGACGCCGGAGTCGGGCACCCCGGCCGCCGTCGGCTACGCCGCCGAGTCGGGCATCCCGTTCGGCCAGGGCCTGACCAAGAACGCCTACGTGGGCCGCACGTTCATCCAGCCGTCCGACACGCTGCGGCAGCTCGGCATCCGTCTGAAGCTCAACCCGCTGCGCGAGGTCATCAAGGGCAAGCGCCTGGTGGTCGTGGACGACTCGATCGTGCGCGGCAACACCCAGCGCGCGTTGATCCGCATGCTGCGGGAGGCGGGCGCGGCCGAGGTGCACGTGCGCATCTCGTCGCCGCCGGTCAAGTGGCCCTGCTTCTACGGCATCGACTTCGCGTCGCGGGCCGAGCTCATCGCGAACGGCCTGGGGGTCGAGGAGATCGGCCAGTCGCTCGGCGCCGACAGCCTGGGCTACATCAGCACCGAGGGCATGATCGCCGCGACCGAGCAGCCCAGCTCGCAGCTGTGCGCCGCGTGCTTCACGGGCAAGTACCCGATCGAGCTGCCACCGGACGACCAGCTGGGCAAGCACCTGCTGGAGCAGGCGGAGCTGCCGCTCGGCCAGCCCGAGGACGGCCTCACGAAGCTCACCGTGAGCGCCGGCGGCTCGACCGCGCTCGACCACCCGTGATCCCCACGTACACCACCCGAACGACGCAGGAGCACCAGTGACTTCCGAAGGCCTGACGTACGCCGCCGCAGGCGTGGACACCGAGGCGGGCGACAAGGCCGTCGAGCTCATGAAGGACGCCGTGCGGCGTACACAGGGCCCTGCCGTGCTCGGCGGCTTCGGTGGCTTCGCCGGCCTCTACGACCTGTCGGCGTTCAAGGGATACCGCGCCCCGCTGCTCGCCACGTCGACCGACGGCGTCGGCACCAAGGTCGCGATCGCGCAGGCCATGGACAAGCACGACACCATCGGGTTCGACCTGGTGGGCATGGTCGTGGACGACATCGTGGTGATGGGCGCCAAGCCCCTCTTCATGACCGACTACATCGCCACGGGCAAGGTGGTCCCGGAGCGCATCGCGGACATCGTGCGCGGCATCGCGCAGGCCTGCGAGGTGGCGGACACCGCCCTGGTGGGCGGTGAGACGGCCGAGCACCCGGGCCTCCTCGACCCGGACGAGTACGACGTCGCCGGCGCCGCCACGGGCATCGTGGAGGCCGACAAGGTGCTGGGCCCGGACCGGGTGCAGCACGGCGACGTACTGATCGCGATGGCCTCCAGCGGCCTGCACTCCAACGGGTACTCCCTGGTGCGCGCCGTGATCAAGCAGGCGGGCTGGGCGCTGGACCGGCACGTGGACGAGCTCGGGCGGGCCCTCGGCGAGGAGCTGCTGGAGCCCACGCGCGTGTATGCCTCGGACTGCCTGGCGCTGGCCGCGGACGAGGCGGCGCAGGTCCATGCCTTCACCCATGTCACGGGTGGTGGCCTCGCCGCCAACCTGGCGCGCGTGCTCCCCGCGGGCCTCGTGGCCACGGTCGACCGTGCGTCCTGGGACGTGCCGGCCGTGTTCCAGCTGGTGCGGAGCCTCGGCGGCGTGCCGCGGCGCGACCTGGAGAACACGCTGAACCTGGGTGTCGGCATGGTTGCCGTGGTCGGCGCAGAGGGTGCTGAAGCCGCGCTGGCGCGACTGTCCGCACTCGGAGTGCCGGCATGGACGCTGGGCAGCGTGGAGACCCTGGACACCTCGACGGCGCAGGAGGACCTGGTCGCGGGGACAAAGGGCGTGTCCGGCGGCGCGGTCAGGCTGGTGAACGACTACCGCCCCTGAAGGGGTGGCTGGGCCTGACCGAGGAGCGGACGCGGGGCCGGCGCGAAGGCGCCGGCACCCTCAGCGCTTGTTGTCGTCCTGCTCTGCCCAGTCGGAGTACCTGTTGTCGTACTCCTCGTCCTCCGAGGATTCCCATCGCGACTGCGTCGCAACATCTGTATGGGAGGCTCCGCTGAGCTCCTGCTCGAGGGCGTGATAATTGGTGTCCGGGCTGTAGTACTTCAGCTCGCGAGCAACCTTGGTCTGCTTAGCCTTCTGACGGCCGCGGCCCATGGCTCCGACCCCCCTCAACGTAGGAGCGGGGCGGCACCGTGCATGGACGTGCGGCCCCGTAGCGTTTCGTCTGTCCAGGTTCCAACGTTACATGCTGGTACAGCGTTTCTTCCAGTCCGTGGACGTGATTCGTCCCATCCGTCGCTGTGACATTCCAGTCGTCCGGCTCGACCGGGCGACCCGTTTGTGCCGAGTGTCTGACCATGTCTTGACTTTTACTTGATGTCGCGCAGGTTGGCGCCCTGGCCGGACGGCGTCCGGGGCGCCCTGGTGCGGACCAGCCGCCCCGAGTCCGCCGGCTGCCGATTCCGTCCTTTGCCGACTCCTGGCGGGTGTGCGATCGGCGGCCGGGCACGGCGTCGCGGCGATCGCCAGGCTGTGCAGAGGTGTGGACCAAAAGGTGGTGTCCGTGTGTCGCACGTGTCCGAGACTCGCCCGAAACGGGCGCGCGTGGCGAGTGGCGGAGAAAGTGAGGGAATAAACCCCGTCCCCAAGTCGCCTAAATCCCGTTTGCTGCTAACAATGGTGCAAGAGCGGGTGTCGTCAACCGCCTGGTACGGCCAGGCCGGCACCGTTCCGGAGGAGGTGCGGGGATGTCCATCCACGGAGAATCCGAGGTCCTGCTCACGCCTGCCGAGGTAGCGAGCTTGTTCCGTGTTGACCCCAAGACAGTAACGCGTTGGGCAAAAGCGGGAAAGCTCTCGTCGATCCGGACACTTGGCGGTCACCGCCGCTACAAGGAGTCCGAGGTTCGGGCGCTGCTCGGTGCGGCAGCGGACAGCTCGGGCGACACCGACAACTAGTCGGGCGTCGTTGACGGATTGGTCGGCAGGTAGGACGAAGGCGCGCCGGGTGCTGCCCCCCAGCTCAGCCCCGCGCGCGCCTGAGCACAGCGGTTACGACCACAGCGGTGCCGATGGCCACGAGCCCGATGGCGGCACCGATCACAACCTTGGCGTTGCGGGCCCGGCGCGGATCTGGCGCCGGGCCGTTTTTGTGCCCGAACGAGCCGGTGGCCATCGCTCCGGCGTCGCTCGCGGCCTGCTTGGCCTCCTTGGCGATGCGTGATGCCTGGTAACCCGGGCTGAGCCGGGTCGTCAGCTCGTCGATGGTGGCGGCGAGGTCCGCGCGGGTGCGGAGCACCTCTGCCTCGAGCTCGCTGCTGCTGGGCTGCGGTGTCTCGGTGCTCATCGCTGCATCCCTTCCTTGATCGACGTGATGTCGTCCTTGACCCGCTGCACGCTCTCGGGCGGGGTGGTGGCCTTCTTCAGGAGCTGGGCGCCGACGAGCGCCAGGACGGCCACCACGAGCACCATGAAGCCGCCGATGGCGAGTGCCGACAACCAGAGGGGCCAGACCGTCCCCAGGCCGTATACAGCCGCCAGGAGCAGCACGCCGACGGCGTAGGCGAAGATTAGGAGCGCCACGACGAGCAGCCCGACGCCGATGCCGGACTTCTTGGCCTTCTCGGCCAGCTCGGCCTTGGCGAGCGCGATCTCGGCCCGGACGAGCCGGGAGGCCAGCTCGGAGACCTGCTCGACCAGCTTGCCCAGGGAGGCGGGCCTGTCGGGTCCTGGAGCGCTTGCGGGAGGGATTCCTGCCGGTCCTGTCTGGTCGTCGAACTTCACGTCGTCGATCATCTGCCCTCCCGTGCTGCCGGTTTCGGCCTGCGCCGCTGAAGACAACTCAACAGGCCAAGAGCTCATGGGGCAATTCCTGGCGCGGCGTGGCTTCCAGGAAAAGACATGAAGAGGATCACGCGGCAATGAGAAATTGGTGGAAGGAATTACCTCGGAGGCGACTGGGCGTGGAGTTCGCGACGGCTGGGCAGCGGCATCGGAAGTGGCCTCGCCGAAGAAGGTTCCGGTCGGACCTGGCTGAAGCTGGAAACGCGCACGCGACCCCCGCCCGAAAGGCCGACAGGCGGCCCTTCCGAAGAAGTCCGCCGGCCCCGAGCTCGGAGTGGTCAGAGGCTCGCGGTGATGACGCCCACGCCCACGAACCAGATCGCGTAGGCGGCGGCAGTCACGGCGAGCATCACGCCGCTCTTCGCACCCGTCGAGAGGCGGCTCCCGGCGATCCTGAGGTTGGCGATGATCGCGAGCACTGCGACCAGCGCACCCACCAGCCCTCCGAACGGACCGAGGAAGATCGGCAACATGGCGATGATGCGGACGAAGACGGGGGGAGGTTCGACCGCGGCATAGGTCTCTCCGTTCACCTCGACCGGCGGCACCGAAGCGAACATGGTGGTGCGTCCGAGTGTCGCGATCACGGGGACGCCGTCCGTGCCCTGCAGGGTGAAGGACCGCTTGCCGGCGCTCGGCGCCTTGCTGCCGTCGACGGTCAGGTAGCTGCGCCCCCACCACATGTCGGGGACGAGCTCGACGTGCCCGGTCGTGCCGGGGATGTCGAGGGAGTGAGAAGCCATGAGCGGGAAGCTACCAGGACTGGCATGCCGACCGGTTCGCCTGGCACGGTGCGGGTTCGGCGCCGGTCACCCTCCAGCCATCCCCCTCAGGATCGCGACCAGCCCGGCGAAGACCACGCCGAGTACTCCGAGGACGACCAGGCCGGGCACTACCCAGGCGGCAATGATGAAGAAGGCCCGCCCCTCCCGTGGCTGCGGGCTCAGCCCCATCGAACCGTCGTCGCTGAACTGGTGGTACGGCGGCGCATAGAAGACCTCGAGGGTCTGGCCCGGTACGACGTCGATCTCCAGGCTGGCATGCCCGTATCTGCGCAGCCATTGGGAGTGCGCCCGGAGGTGATGGCGTCCGGACATGATCGGGATCTGCCGAGTGCCCGTGACCGGCACCGGTGCGAGATGGCCATCGATGGTGAGCGTGGGCGCGATCAGGTTCGACGTCATCATGCTGCCCTGGACCGTGAAGCTCAGGACGGCATCAGGAGCGAACACAGGCATCGGGGGCGAGGTCGGCTGGCTCACCCGGCGAGCGTAGTGACGCCGCTTCGTCTGCGACAGGCTCGCTCGGCGATCTCACCCGTTCTGATCTGGTCGGGATCCCAATGGCGCTGTTCGCTCACTGCTGGGCCAACCGCTCACGCCGGCCGAGGGGTCGGTGCAAATGAAGAACCCCCGGACCGTAATGGTTCCGGGGGTTTTTCGCTGTGGCTCCGACCGGCGTCGATCCGGTGACCTTTCGATTTTCAGTCGAACGCTCTACCAACTGAGCTACAGAGCCCTAGCGCGAACGCCCGGATAGTCGAGACCGACAATCCGGGCGCCTCTCGCGCGACCCTGACGGGACTTGAACCCGCGACCTCCGCCGTGACAGGGCGGCGCGCTAACCAACTGCGCTACAGGGCCATGGTCGCTACCCGCGACCGGGGGGCTCGTTTCGAACCGTGAGTACCCTAACCCACCCTGGGCCAGAACCTGAAATCAGATCCGGACCTCGCTGGGATGACCTGCCTCACAGCGGTCGAAACCTGGCTCGAGCGAGCCCTTTCGTACCCCCAACGGGATTCGAACCCGTGCTACCGCCGTGAAAGGGCGGGGTCCTAGGCCGCTAGACGATGGGGGCCAAGACCGGGCAAGTCTACAGGCGCTCGACCCCCTTCCCGCACGTCGAGGCCGAGACCTGGACGAGTCGCCGGTCGGGGATGATGGGTGCGTGGTGGAGATGACGCGGGAGGACTTCGAGACGGCCGTCAGCGAGGGGCTGGACCTCGTCCCGCCCGACCTCGCGGCGCAGATGGACAACGTGGTGGTGCTCGTCGAGGACGACGCGCCCGCGGACGATCCCGAGCTGCTGGGCCTCTACGAGGGGGTACCGCTGACGGAGCGCGACCACATGTGGGCCGCGGGTGCTCTGCCCGACCGCATCACGATCTTCCGGAACCCCACCCTCGCGATCTGCGAGACGCGCGAGGACGTCGTGGAGGAGGTGGCCGTCACCGTCGTGCACGAGATCGCCCATCACTTCGGGATCGACGACGCGCGGCTGCACGAGCTCGGCTGGGACTGAACGCCCGGGACCGAACGTCCCGGGACCGAACGTCCTGGGACCGAACGTCCAGGAGACCGACGAGCCCCGGGTCACGAAGCGAGGCTTCGTGACCCGGGGCTCGTGGTCGGGCCGCCCGGACAGGCCGGGCACGGGCGTGCGGCTCAGTACTTCGTGCCGTACTCCCAGTGCCAGGCCTCAGGCTTGCTGCCGCCGGCCTGTGCCCAGCCCGGGTGCTTCCAGCCGAACTTGCCGGCGTTGGCCTGCATCCAGCGGAACTCGGCGCTGCCGAACGACTGGATGCCGCCGGACAGGTCCACGGCCTGGCCCAGGCCGTGGTTCGACGTGCCGGGCACCGCGGCCAGGGCGCCGCGGGAGGCGGCGACCGCCACCTGCTCCGTGTAGGACCGGTAGCCGTCGGTCAGCTTCAGGTTCCGGCCGAACTTGCCGCGGAACGCCTGGTTGAGATCCTCGAGCGCCACTGCGGCGTCGCACCGCAGCTGCTCGCCCTTGGCGAAGCTGACCCCGCAGAGCACGCTCGACGGGATACGACCGTTGCCGTAGTTCTTCGCGGCCTTGGCCATCTGCTTGGCACGCGCCGCAGCCTTCTCCCGAGCCTCTTCAGCCTTGCGCTCGGCCCGGCGCTCGGCGCGGGCCTCACGCCGTTCCTCGGCGGCCTTCTTCGCGGCGGCGATCTCCTCGGGCGTGGGGCCCGGCTTGACCGACACGACGGCGTCGCCGTCAGTCTCGGTGATGAGCCGCTGGAGCGACGTCGTCACCTTCTCGATCCGGTCGGCCGACGGCGTTGCCGCGGCGTTCTCCGCGGCGGCCTCGGCGTCGGCGGACTTCTCCGCCTGCTCCGACTCCTGCGCCGCCGCGGTGCTCACGACCGAGTCGGCGAGCGGGGTGGCGAGGATGGGCAGGCTCTCGGTCTGCTGCCCGCCGAGCGGGGTGACGCCCGCGGCCGTGACGGCCAGGTTCGTCGGATCGGTGGCGTCCGCCGCGGGGTCGCGGGCGGCGTCATCGGTGGTGGCGCTCCCGGCCGAGGCCGAGGCGTCGGCCGCACGGTCGGCGAGCGACACTCGCTCGGTGCTCCGGGAGGCTGCCGTGTTCTGCCGCAGTGCCGTCGGAGTGACGGCGGCGTCGCGGGCCTGGCTCACCATGCCCCTGAGCTCCCGGGTCGCGGCCCGGAGCTTCCGGCGCTCCTTGGAGTTGAGGTCGCCCTCCTGGGTGACGTAGTCGGCGTCCGTCAGGACGGCGTCCGCCTTCTCTGAGGCCGACCGCACCTCCGGGTCGGTGACGACCGCGCTGGTGATGGCGACGGGCTGGGTGGTCGGCTGGGCGACCTTCTCGGCGGCCGACGCCACGGCGTCGCCGTCGTTACCGGTGAAGCTGACTGCGGCCGTGGTGGTCAGGGCCACCGTGGTGAGTGCCGCCGCGACCGCGAAGGACGAGCGGCGCACCATCCGGCTGGATCGTGCGGTGTGCCCCGCGGCCGGGACGGCGGCGTGGGCACCCTGTGCGCCCGGGCGCCGCGTGCGGCGGGGGACGAGGGCGTGGTCTCCGTGCCTCAAGGGCGCTCCATGGGCTCGGGGGCAGGGGCAAGGCACGCGGTGTGCGCGACGGGGTTCGGCGTCTGGGGCACGCGGGCTTCCGTTCTGCGGCGGGGCACGGCGACACCGTGAGGGGAGATCCCCTCTGGGGGACGGTGAAGGATGCTCCGGCTGCTGTCTGGCCACGGCGCGTGTCAGGGCACGGGTCATGGCAGTTGCCGCGAAGAACCCGGCTCGAAGGCCCAGGGGGGAGTTCTTCGCGGCAACGTTTTAATGTTGAACGACCGTCCACGAGTTGCGTAACCCCCCGACCGGAGGTATGGGTCACAAATACCGCGCAGGGACGGTGGCCGAGCCGTGAAGGCGGGACAACCTGGGGTGCGCGCGCTCACATTGATGGGTCCGAGGCCATGTATCAGACTTCGGGCATGGCCCATCACGATCAGGCCGCGAACGGATCCGTGCCCACCCCCGCCGGACAACCCGTGACCGTGTCCATCCATCGCATCGTCCACCCCGAGCACGTCCCCGAGGTCACCCGCTGGGTGCAGTCTGGCGTCAACCTCGCCAACCGCTGGGACGGGTTCCTCGGCTCGGGCTGGATCCGCGCCGCCGAGGGATCCCGCGACTGGCACATGCTCTACCGGTTCGCCGACGCCGAGCGGCTCGCCGCCTGGGAGCAGTCGGCCGAGCGGCGGGACTGGCTCGCGCAGGGCACCGGCCTCGTCGAGGAGCTGCGCTACCAGCAGCGCACGGGCATCGAGGGCTGGTTCGAGGACCCGACGCGGGTGGACGAGCCGGCCGACGTCGCCGCCGTCGTCGTGCCGCCTCGCTGGAAGCAGGCCATCAGCATCTGGCTCGGGTTCTTCCCGGTGAACCTGTTGTTCACCGCCCTGTTCACCTACCTGGTGCCGGGCTGGGGCGACGTACCCCTGGCGCTCAAGGTGTTGGTCTCGACCCTGATCCTCACGCCGATCATGGCCTACTGGGTGCTGCCCTGGGTGACCCGCCGCCTGCACGGCTGGTTGCACCGCTCCTGACGGGCTACGCCCGGCCCACGACCAGTCGTCGGGCCGGGGCAGGTCGCCGTCCGCGCAGGCGGATGCCGCCCCTGCCGGGCACGGGCAGGGCCGCGGCCTGACCGACGCGGCCCGCGAGCCACCCCGTCAGGCGCTCGGGCCGGTCGGTGATGATGCCGTCCACGCCGACGCCGGAGTCGGCGGTCACCAGCGTGGTCCACGCCGCCGGGTCGTTCGCCGTCCACGACATGACCCGCAGGCCTGCGGCGTGCAGCCGGGACACCATGCGGGGGCTGCCCGCGATCGTGGCCACCGACGGGTTGCAGGCGACCACGCCGAGGCGCTCGCAGAGGCGCAGCAGCCCGGGCGGGTCGAACGACACGAGCAGGCCGCCCGGCAGGTGGGGTGCGACGTCGCGCACCGTGGCCACCGTGCCCGGCCAGAAGCTCTGGACCAGGACCCGGTCGTCGAAGCCGGCGGCGTCGACGGTCGCCACCACCCGCTCGACCTGCTCGGCGTCCCATGCGCCTTTCAGCTCCAGCAGCAGGTCCGTCCCGGGGTGCCGGGCCAGCACGGCGAGCACCTCGTCGAGCGTGGGGACGTGCTGTCCCGAGAAGGCCGGCGAGAAGTGCGCCCCGGCGTCGAGCCCGAGCACCTCCTGCGCGGTGAGGGCGGAGACCTTGCCGGTCCCGTCGGTGGTGGCGTCGACGGTCTCGTCGTGGATCACGGCGCCGACGCCGTCGGCGGTGGGCTGAAGGTCGATCTCGACGTAGTCCACGCCCGCGTGGCAGGCGGCCTCGATGGCGGCGAGAGTGTTCTGCGGTGCCACCGCGGAGTACCCACGGTGGGCGACGACTGCGGGACGAGCGGCCATGCTGACCTCCGGATCTGCGGCTCTGCTCGCCACGTTAGCCGCTCACGGGGGCCTCCCCGGCGCCTCGGTGCGAATTCGAGGAGAGTTCCAGGACCGTTCACCACCCGGCCCCGGGGGCGCCGTGTCGGCCACCCGTGCGAAACCCGCCGGATGCAGATTCTCAGGGGCAGGTGGTTACATGTGCGCCATGGTTCGACCTGCACCGCGCGCGACCCGCGCCCGCGGGGCGCTCGCCGCCGCGGCGCTCCTCCTCGTAGTCCTTTCCGGCTGCTCTGCCGGCGGCGAGGACCCGGCGGCCGACGGCGGGACGGGCGGGACGCCGTCGGGCGGCGCGACCGCGACCGCGGACGACCGGGACGCGCCCCTCGACGCGAACGAGGCGTGCGCCGCCATGTACGTCAAGGGTGACAAGACGCTCGAGGAGCGCATCGGCACCGCGCTCGTCGGGGCGAGCGACGGGCTGGACGCCGCCGCGGCTGATCAGATGCACGCGATCGCGGTGGAGCTCGGACGCCTGGAGTCCCGTGTGCCCGAGGAGTTCCAGGGCCCGGTGCAGAAGGTACGGGTCCCGTTCCTGCAGCTGCAGAAGTCCCTCGACGACGGCACCCAGGAGCAGATCGAGCTCGACGTCGCCTCGACGGTCGAGGGGCTCAAGGAGTACCAGGCGCTCTGCTGAGCGGCTCGAAGATGCCCTGCCCCGGCGTCAGGACGCCGCGCGGGTCGAAGCGGCCCTTGGCGCGCAGCACCGCCGGCCAGCGGTCCCCGTAGTGGGTGCGCCAGCCGGCAGGCGTCAGGCGCAGGGCGTTGACCGGATACTGCGTGCCCCCGGCGGCGAGCACCCGGGCGTAGAGCGCGTCGTTGTCGGCGATCAGACGCTCGGCCTCGGCGTCGTCGGGCGGGCTCACCGCGCGCAGCAGCGCGAGCAGGAAGAACACCTCGCCGGCCGGGACCCGCACCTGGGGCCGGGTGATGAGGGAGCTCCGCGCCGGGTAGAGCAGGGCGACGCCGCCGGCGTCGGCCGGAGTGAGCGTGGTGAGGAGCTCCGTGACGATCTCGTCGGTGGCGGCGTCCGGGAGGAAGGCGTTGAGCCACGGCCCGGGCAGGCGGAGCGCCTCGATCTGCTCCACCGTCTCGTAGATCCGGTTCAGCCATTCGAAGTACGGCACGTCCACGACGTCGACGCCGGTGGGCTCGATGCCGGCCAGCACCGCCTCGTCGTCGGGCGGCTGGGCCGTGTACCAGGAGCCACCCTCCAGGACGAAGGCGAAGTCGTCGTCGTCCGTCGGGACGAGCTGGCCCTCCAGGTAGTCGAAGCGGCCGTCGGCCAGCGCGGTCCGCTGGGCCGCGGTCAGGTCGGTCACGCGGGGGTAGGTCAGCGTGTAGACCCGCGCCATGGTGGGCGCGGGCACCAGCCGAACCGTCGCGCGCACGATGATCGCGAACTGGCCCAGCCCGCCGAGCACGGCCTCGAACAGCTCGGGCTCGTGGTCCGCGGAGCAGGTGACCAGCCGGCCGTCGCCCGTGACCACCTGGAGCTCGAGCGTGTTGTCGACGAGCATCCCGTGGTGCTGGGAGGCGCCGCCGATGCCGCCGACGCAGAGCGTCCCTCCCACGGAGAGGCCCAGATAGTCCGTGCTCACCGGGGGTGCGATGCCGTCCTTGAGCGTTATACGTACCAGGTCGAGCCACTGGACGCCCGCGTCCACGACGGCGTGGCCGGGCGTGATCTCGTGGACGGTGGCGAGGGTGCGCGAGTCGATCACGACGCCGGACTCGGCCTGCGCCTGGCCGAACGTCGAGTGGCCCTGACCGCGCACGGCAACGACGATCCCGTGCTCGTTGGCGAACCGCACGAGGGTCACGACGTCGGCGACCGATCCGGGGCGCAGGACCGCGCGGGGGCGGTCGTGAACCAGGTGCCCGTAGTCGGTGGCCGCCTCGGTGAGGGCGTCCTCGTCGGTGACGAGCTCGCCGTCGAGATGGGGGAGCTGAATCGCGGTGGAGTTCTCCGGGAGGCTGCTCAGCCACCGGGAGTCGGCCGGGTCGAATGCGACCACGGCGGCGCCTGCCAGAAATGTGCGACGGTCTAGCTGTGCCATGTGGGCCCCTCGGCGTTCGGGTGGGCGACTACGGTACAGGCCAGACTATGTGCGGCGTAAGAGTCTTCTGTGGAGGTGCGCGGGCGACCTTTTTCGCGTGGCGGAGGCAGAATGCGGGAAAAAACTGCCGCGCGAGGCCGCTCAGGGCGACGGGCCTGGCTGCCTAGCGCGGACCGAGGAACCCCTCGAGCCAGGAGTCGATGTCGTCGAGCGCGGCCTGTGCCATGGGGGTCGGGTGCCCCGTGAACGCATGCGGGGCGTCCGGGTAGAGGCGGAGGTCGACGTCGACGCCGGCCGCCGAGAGGCGCGCTGCCATGGCGAGGTTGTCCGCCAGCAGGATGTCCGCCTCACCGACGATCATGAGGACCGGCGGCAGGCCGGCCAGGTCGGCGTAGACCGGCGAGAGGTCCGGGACAGTGCGGTCCGGGGCATCGCCGGCGTACGCCGCGATGAAGAACTCGTCGGCGATGAGGCGACCGGCCGGGGTCCGCGCGCTGAGGTCGTAGGTCCCGAACTGGAGCACGGCCGCGTCGACGGCGGTCACTCCCCGGTCCCGGAGGCGCAGGAGCGTGGTCACCGCGAGCGTGGAGCCGGCGGAGAACCCGCCGATCGCGAACCTGCTGGTCCGAAAGCGCTCCGCCAGGTGCTCGGCGATCCAGAGCGCGGCGGTCTCGCAGTCGTCCGGGGCCGCGGGCCACGGGTGCTCCGGGGCCAGGCGGTAGTCGACGCCGACCACGGTGACACCGAGCGCGTCGGCGAGCCTCCGGTTGCGGACGTCGTCGCCGGCCGCCGTGCCCATGTAGAACCCGCCGCCGTGGAGCTGGAGGACGACACCGGAGCTCGGCGCGCCGACCGGCTCGTGGATCCGCACGGGGACGCTGCGCCCACCGGCGCTCGCGATCTCCTCGGCCGCCGGCGGATCCGCCGGGGTGGGGCCGCTGAGCCGCGCCCGGACGGCGAGGAGCTCTTCCACGTTCGCCGGGCCCCGTCCGGCCGGGCGGTTCGCGTAGAACTCGCTGGTCGGCTCGACGAGGGGCAGGAGCCGGGGATCGATCAGGTGGGCGCGTCCGAGGTTCATCGCGGCCCAACGTACGACCGGGCCGGGGTGTCCTGCCAGGACAAAAAGAAGGCATGAGGAGACGGTGGGCCCCCCGGGGATCGAACCCGGAACCCGCGGATTAAAAGTCCGCTGCTCTGCCAGTTGAGCTAGAGGCCCGCGTGCCCGGCATGCGGGCGGCGCGAGACGAAAGCCTACCGGTCAGCTCCCGGATGCTGGTGCGGCCCTCCGCGCGGGGCACCCTAGGGCCTGTGGCGGCGCCTGTCATCCGCTGTCCCAGCCAGTGGGAGATATCGGGTTAAATGCGTCTCACGCTTGCGGTGAGCGGGAGGGCTTGGTTCGGTGGACGGGACCACGAGAACCAATGTGAGGAGCTCATCGTGCTCACCGTGACTGACAACGCTCGTACCGCCGTCCAGGACCTCGCTCAGCAGGCCGGAGTGCCGGTCGAGGGTGGTCTGCGTATCGCGCAGGCGGCCGACCAGCCGGGGAACTTCGAGCTCGCGCTGGTTCCGGCCCCGCAGCCCGACGACCAGGTCGTCGACGCCTCGGGTTCCACCAACGTGTTCGTCGAGGCGCAGGCAGCACCTGCTCTGGAGACGCTGACCCTGGACGCGGACCCGCGCGCCGAGGGTCCGGGATTCGTGCTCACGCCGACGGCGTGACCTTCCGGCGCCCGTCCGTCGGGCGTCGAACCGCGAAGGCCCCCGGGGCCACCTGCCAGGTGGCCTTCCGGGGGCCTTCGTCGTGCGCAGCGGCGTCAGGCGGTTCGGCGCGGGGTACCCCTCAGAGCGCCACCCCGAGGATCCACGAGCCGCCCAGCACCAGGGCGCCGAGGGTCACAAGGAGGAAGAGCATCACCCAGAGCAGGCCGCCCACGCCGGTCAGCCGCGCGAGCATGTCGGCGTCCGAGGTCCGGGCCTGGCCGCGCGACCGCTGGACCTGCAGCTCGAACACCGGCCGTACCGCCCCGAGCAACAGGAACCAGGTGACGGCGTAGGCGACGGCGCTCTGCACCTCGGGCGCCAGGAACCACGTGACGAAAACGAGGGCCGTACCGCTCACGAGGATCGACCAGAGGCCGAACCAGTTGCGGATCTGCAGGAGCAGCAGCGCGAGCAGGGCCACGAGCAGCCACAGCAGGCCCACGGCGTAGCCGAGCTTGAGCAGCCAGGCGGCGCCGAGACCGATGAGGCCCGGGCCCACGTAGCCCGCGAACGCCGTGATGACCATGCCCGGGCCGCGCGGCTTCCCACGCGACACGGTCAGGCCCGAGGTGTCGGAGTGCAGCCGGATGCCCTCGAGCTTGCGGCCGGTCAGCAGGGCGCCCAGGCCGTGCGACGCCTCGTGCGCGATGGTGATCACGTGCCGCGCCATGTGCCACAGGGGCCGGAAGAGCACGACGACGAGGGCGACCGCCGCCATGGCCAGCACCATGAGGTTTGACGGCGGGTCGACCGGGGTGACCGCGTTGGTCCAGATTGTGCCGATCACGTCGCCGATGGCGGCGAACGGTCCGGCGGAGCTGGTCGCTGCGGAATCCATGCGCCACATAGAACCACACCGGACGTGACGTGCGCCGCAGCCACCTGCTCCCGAACGTGCGAGAATGTACGGTCGTGGGCGGCACAGGCTGCCCGACGTCGTGGCCCCGGCCCGGGTGAGCAACTCTCCCGCCGGTGTGAGCACGGCGGACCACCGGCGCGAGACGCGCCGCCACCGAGCCCGAGAGGCCCATCCTTGACTACCTTTGCCGACCTCGGTCTGCCCGCGCCCGTCGTGCGCGTCCTGGCGGACCGCGGCATCACCTCGCCGTTCCCCATCCAGACGGCTTCCCTGCCGGACTCCCTCGCCGGGCGCGACGTGCTCGGTCGCGGCCGCACCGGCTCCGGCAAGACCCTCGCGTTCGCCCTGCCCGTCGTGACGCGCCTCGCGATGTCCGGCGCTCGTTCCGCCGCCTCGGGGCAGGCTCGCCGCGCCGCGGGCCGGCCCCGCGCCCTCGTGCTGGCCCCGACGCGTGAGCTGGCCAACCAGATCGACGAGTCGATCGCGCCGCTCGCGCAGGCCCTCGGCCTGAAGACCACCACGATCTTCGGCGGCGTGGCGCAGTCGCGCCAGGTCACCGCGCTGAACGCCGGCGTCGACATCGTCATTGCCTGCCCCGGCCGGCTCGAGGACCTGCTGGGCCAGCGGCACCTCACGCTCGACGACGTCGAGATCACCGTGCTCGACGAGGCCGACCACATGGCCGACCTCGGCTTCCTGCCCGGCGTGAAGCGCATCCTCGACAAGACGGGTGCGCGCACGCAGCGCCTGCTGTTCTCGGCCACGCTCGACAACGGCGTGGACGTGCTGGTCAAGCGCTACCTGCACCAGCCCGTCACCCACTCCGTGGACGACGCCGCCGCGCCGCCGCCGCAGATGACGCACCACATCCTCGCCGTGGCCGACAAGGACGCGAAGAAGAACGTGGTGCAGCAGCTCGCGCAGGGCACCGGCCGCCGCGTGCTGTTCACGCGCACCAAGCACCAGGCCAAGAAGCTTGCCAAGCAGCTCACCGCCGCGGGCGTGCCCGCCGTCGACCTGCACGGAAATCTCGGTCAGGGCGCGCGCGAGCGCAACCTCGCCGCGTTCTCCTCCGGTGAGGTGAAGGTGCTCGTGGCGACCGACATCGCGGCCCGTGGCATCCACGTCGACGACGTCGAGCTCGTGGTGCACGTGGACCCGCCCGCCGAGCACAAGGCGTACCTGCACCGCTCCGGGCGGACGGCGCGTGCGGGCTCCGGCGGTGACGTCGTGACCCTCATGCTCCCCGAGGAGCGCGGCGACGTGCGTGACCTGACCCGCAAGGCCAAGATCACCGCCCGTCCCCAGGACGTGGCCCCCGGCGACGCCACGGTGACCAGCCTGGTGGGCGAGGTCGCCCCCTACGTGGAGTACGTGCCGCCGGCCCCGCAGCAGCCGGCCCGCCAGGGTCAGCCCAAGCGCCAGGGTGGCCGCGGCCGGTCCGGCCAGGGCGCGCCCCAGGGCGGACGCCAGGGCTCCGGCCAGGGTGGCGCGCAGGGCGGCGGCCGGCAGGGCCAGTCGCGTGGCCAGAGCACCGGCGGTGCCGCTCAGGCGACCGGGCAGCGGGGCGGTGGGCGTCCGGCGTCGGGCGGCGGCCGTACCGCCGCCGACCACTTCCCCCGGCCGGACGGCGCACCGCGTCGTCGTCGGCGGGGCGGCCGCGGCCGCGGCGCGGGCAACCCGAACGCGTCCGCCGCGAACTGAGGCCCGTACGAGTCAGACCCACAGGTCACGCGAGTGACCTGTGGGTCTGACCCGTCTCGGGGAACACTCGCGAACGGCGCGAGGTTGACATGGCTGGAGGTGTCGAGATGACCTACAAGGTGTCCAAGTCCGACCAGGAGTGGCGCGAGCAGCTGTCGTCCCAGGAATACGCGGTGCTGCGCCAGGCGGGCACGGAGCGTGCGTGGACGGGCGAGCTGCTCGACGAGAAGCGCACCGGTGTCTACCGGTGTCGCGCGTGCGACGCCGAGCTGTTCCGGTCGGAGACCAAGTTCGACTCCCACTGCGGGTGGCCGTCGTTCTACAGCCCGCTCGCCGGCGACTCCGTCGAGCTGATCGAGGACCGTTCGCTGGGCATGGTGCGCACCGAGGTGCGCTGCGCGAACTGCGGCTCCCACCTGGGGCACGTGTTCAACGACGCGCCCCAGACCCCGACGGGCGACCGGTTCTGCATGAACTCGGTGAGCCTCACGTTCGAAGAGGCCTGACGGCAGACGAGCGGCGTCAGCGCACGCTCTGCTTCCACGCCACGATGTCCGCTGAGTAGCGGTTGAGCAGCCGGGCGAGCTGGGCGACGTCCTCCGTCTCCCAGGTCGCCAGGGCGCCCTCCAGCATGGCGACCCGGCTGGTGCGGGCCCGCTCGAAGCGGTCGACGCCGTCGGGCGTCAGGGTGATCCGCTGGCCCCGGCTGTCGTCGGGGTCGACGGTGCGTTCCACCAGGCCGAGCTCGACGAGGCGGCTGAGCTGCCGCGACACGGTGGCGCGCCCGACGCCGAAGAAGGTGGCGAGGTCGGAACCGCGGGCCCCGGGTCGTTCGGCGATGTGCGCCAGCAGGGGGTAGGCGCTCGCGTCGAGCTCGGGATGGACGCGCTGGGCGATCGACGCACCGTTGGACTGCGCGCGGCGGATCACCAGGCGCACCTCACGCTCCAGGCCCTCGAACGGTCCGGGAGTGGTCGCGCGCTCGTCGGCGGTGTCGCCGCCGGCACCCCTGCCGGCGGCGACACCCTGCGCCGCGTCCTTGCTGGACCTGCCTGTACTCGAGAGCATGCGCCCATGATGACGCGTCAAGCGCCTGGATCACAGCCCGCGGGCACGAAATCCCCCGCTTGCCAGCTTTAGACCTCGGCGGCTTCGAGGTCCTGGAGCTGGTCGATGCCCGACCGGTGACCCAGCGGCACCTCCTTGATGAGGGAGACGCAGACCAGGGCGACCAGCGCGAGCGGTACGGCGGCGAGGAAGATGTCCGCGATGCCGTTCGCGTAGGCCTTCTCGACGACCTCGACCAGCAGGGCCGGGAGGGTCGAGAGATCGGGCAGCGTGCCGCCGCCGGAGGACAGCGCCGACGGGTCGATCCCCTGCTTGGCGAGCTCAGGGGCGATCGCGGTGACGCCGTCCTTGAGGTTCTCCTTGACGCTGTGCCCAAGGATCGCGCCGAGCGCGGAGACGCCGATGGCGCCGCCGAGCGAGCGGAAGAACGTCACGGTGGACGTACCCGAGCCCGAGTCCTTGATGTGCAGGGTGTTCTGCGTGGCCAGCACCATGTTCTGCATGAGCATGCCGACGCCCGCGCCGAGCACGAACAGGTAGATCGACACCAGCACGAAGGACGTGTGGTAGTCCAGGGTCGACAGGAGCAGCAGGCCGCCCGTCAGCAGCACGCCGCCGGTGACCATGTACGGCTTGTACCGGCCGGTCCTCGAGATGAGCTGGCCGCTGATCGTGGACGACAGGAACAGGCCGACGACCATCGGGATGGTGTAGAGACCGGATTCCGTCGGCGTCTTGCCGCGGGAGAGCTGCATGTACTGGCTGAGGAACACCGAGGAGCCGAACATCGCGACGCCGACGGCGACCGAGCCGATGACGGCGAGCACCAGCGTGCGGTTCTTGAACAGGTACATGGGGATGAGCGGGTTCTTCACCCGCAGCTCGACGAGCACCGCGATCGCCAGGATCGCCAGGGAGCCGCCGACCATCGCGAACGTCTGCCACGAGATCCAGTCGAACTCGCTGCCCGCGAAGGTGATCCACAGCAGCAGGGTGGCGATGCCGACGGAGATCAGTGTGGCGCCGATCACGTCGATGCGGGCGGAGCCCTTCGGCCGCTTGGGCAGCTTCAGGGTCATCTGCAGGACGATGATCGACGCGATCGCGAACGGCAGACCCACGAAGAAGTTCCAGCGCCAGCTGATGGCGTCGGTGAGGAATCCGCCGAGGATCGGGCCGCCGACCATGCCGATACCCATGATCGAGCCCATGAGCCCCATGTACCGGCCGCGCTGGCGCGGGCTGATGATGTCGGCGATGAGCACGGCGGCCAGGGACTGCAGGCCGCCCGCGCCGATGCCCTGGAAGGCGCGGAACGTGATGAGCTGGCCGACGTCCTGCGAGAAGCCGGCGGCCGCGGCCGACAGCACCGAGATGACCAGCGCGATCTGGATCAGGGTCTTGCGGTTGGTGAGGTCGGCGAGCTTGCCCCAGATGGGTGTCGAGATCGTCGAGGTCAGCAGGGTCGCCGTGACGACCCAGGTGAAGGCCGACTGGCCGCCCTCCAGGTCGGTGATGATCTTCGGCAGGGACGACGAGACCACGGACATCGCCAGGACCGAGACGAACATGCCGAGGAGGATCCCGGACAGTGCCCGGAGAACCTCCGTGTGCGTCATGGCGGGTGGTTCGCCCTGCAGGTGGTCGGGCTCGACCACCGTGGACGTGGTGTTGGGGCTGGTCATGCACACTCCTGCTGGTTCTGGGGGGTTCTGCGGTGCGTGGTGTTCGCACTGATGGTGTCGACGAGGCGGTCCAGCGTGCGGGTCGCCTCGGCGAGGTCTTCGGGCGACCAGGCAGCGAATGCCTGGTCGATGAGGATCGAGTACTGCTCGGTGGCCTCGGCCGCGAGGGCGCGGCCCGAGTCCGTCAGCTCGACGGTGCGCACCCGGCGGTCCTCGTCGTCGACGGTGCGCACGACGTACCCGGCGTCGGCCAGCGTGCTCACCTGGCGGCTCGCCACGGAGAGGTCGACGCGCTGGCGCGCCGCGATGTCGGAGAGGGAGGCCGGGCCGCACCTGTCGAGCAGGTGCAGCACGGCGACGCCGGCCCTGGGCCAGTCGAGCTCGTGGGCGATACGGGCCGCCGCCTCCCGCTGGGCGCGGGAAAGACTCTGGAGCGCGGTGATCAGGGCGACGGCCGGAGCTTCGGTGCCGGGTGCCGTCCGGCTGCTGTGAGAAGTCATGGTGCCTCGCGTTTGATTGCTTAGAGCAACTATATCTCGATGGTTGCCGAATGCAAGGGTCTTGGCGGCGTCCGTCCGGGTGACCGGGTGTGACCTGCGCTACACGTCATTCGGCCGCGCTGCCTGGCAGCCCGGTCGGGCCGCGCAAGAGCGGACGGCGCCGCTCCCCGGTGGGGGAGCGGCGCCGTCCGGTCAGGGTTCGGCGACGGCGTCAGGCGCCGGCGCGGGACTCGTCGCCCATGTCCTCGAGCTCGACGCCCCTGGTCTCGGGCACCTTGGTGAACACGAAGAAGAAGCTCAGCGCCGCGAAGGCCGCGTACATCAGGTACGGCACGCTGGCGCCGAAGGCGGACAGCAGCGGCGGGAACGTCAGGGTGATCGCGAAGTTGGCGATCCACTGCATGGCCGCTGCGACGCCGAGGGCTGCCGCGCGGATGCGGTTGGGGAACATCTCGCCCAGCAGCACCCACACGAGCGGGCCCCACGAGGCGCCGAAGAAGACGACGAACGCGTTGGCGCAGATCAGGGCGATGACGCCCCAGGGGCCGCTGAGCGAGATGTTCTCACCCGTGCCGGTGGCCTGCGTGAACGCGAGGGCCATGAGGCCCAGGGACACCGCCATGCCGGCCGAGCCGATCAGCAGCAGCGGACGGCGGCCCACCTTGTCGATCAGCGCGATGGCGATGAACGTGACCGCGACGTTGGTGACCGAGGTGATGGTGGAGACCAGGAACGCCTGGCTCTCGTCGAACCCGACGGCCTGCCACAGCGTGCTCGAGTAGTAGAAGATCACGTTGATGCCGACGAACTGCTGGAACACCGACAGCAGGATGCCGACCCAGACGATCGGCTTGAGGCCCAGCGCGCTGCCGCGCAGCGAGCCCTCGGAGGCGTTGGCCTCGTCGATCACGATGCTGCGGTGGATCTGGGCGAGGCGGTCGTCGACGTCCTCGTCCGGGCCGAGCACGCTGGCCAGGACGGCGCGGGCCTCGGCGTCGCGCCCCTTGGCGGCGAGGTAGCGGGGCGACTCGGGGATGCGCAGGGCCAGGATGCCGTAGACCGCGGCGGGGACGACGGCCACGAGGAACATCCAGCGCCAGGCCTCCCAGCCGAACCAGAGGACGTTGGCGGCGCCGCCGGCCGACTCGGCGAGGATCTGGTCGGAGAGCAGGGCCGCGAAGATACCGACGGTGATCGCGAGCTGCTGCAGCGAGCCCAGACGGCCGCGCATCGCGGCGGGCGCGATCTCCGCGATGTACGCGGGCGCGATCACGGACGCGATGCCGATGCCGACACCGGCCATGAACCGCCAGACGGCGAGGTCCCACGCCGAGAACGCGATGGCCGACAGGATCGAGGACACGAAGAACAGCACGGCGCCGAGCACCATGACGTTGGTGCGACCCCAGCGGTCGGCCAGGCGCCCGCCGGCCCAGGCGCCCAGCGCGCAGCCGAGCAGCGCCACGGCGACCACGAGCCCGGTGATCGTCGGGTTGAGCGAGAACTGACCCTGGATGGCGTCGACGGCGCCGTTGATCACCGAGCTGTCGAAGCCGAACAGGAAGCCGCCCACCGCCGCGGCGAACGCCAGGGCTGTCGCCTTCCGGTGGGCCGATTGCGCGGTGGCGTTCGGGGCCGTGTGACCAGTGCTCATGCTGCGATGCTAAGTCGCTCCCCGGGGCAGTCGCGCGGCGAGCGGTCCGCCGGGTGCCCCGGGCGCCGTCCGCGGACCGCCCCGGAGGGCGCGGGCCTCAGGTGGGCCTCAGGTGAGGAACGGCCAGAGCGCCCAGGTCGCCAGGGCGGCCACGAGGGCCGCTGCGGGGATGGTCAGGACCCACGCGACCGCGATGTTCTTGGCCACGCCCCAGCGAACGGCGGAGAGCCGGCGGGTGGCGCCCACGCCCATGATCGCCGAGGTGATGGTGTGCGTCGTGGAGACCGGAGCGTGCAGCACGAACGCGTTGACGTACAGCACGAGGGCCGAGACCGACTCGGCCACGAAGCCGCGGGCCGGGTCCAGCTCGATGATCTTGCGACCCAGCGTGCGCATGATGCGCCAGCCGCCCGAGTAGGTGCCCGCCGAGATGGCGGCCGCCGCGGAGAGCTTGACCCAGAGCGGGATGCCTGTGTCGGGGTTGGCCCAGCCGACGGTCAGCAGCGCCAGGTAGATGACGCCCATGGTCTTCTGCGCGTCCTGCAGGCCGTGGCCCAGCGCCATCGCGGCCGCCGAGGCGGTCTGCGCGATCCGGAAGCGCCGGTGCGTCTTGGCCGGCGCCGCGCTCTTGAAGATCCACAGCACCGCGATCATCCCCGCGAACGCGAGGCCGAAGCCCACCAGCGGCGAGATGACCATGGGGAGTACGACCTTGTCCACGATCGCGGACCAGTAGACCGCCATGCCGCCCGCCAGCCCGGCCCCGACGAGCCCGCCGATGAGGGCGTGCGTGGACGAGGACGGCAGCCCGAACCACCAGGTGATCAGGTTCCACGTGATGGCGCCGAGCAGGGCGCACAGCACCACAGCGAGCTCGGCATGGGTGCTGGCGCCCGTCAGGTCCACGATCGAGGTCGCGATGGTCTCCGCGACCTCGGTGCCCAGCAGGGCGCCCGCGAAGTTCATGGTCGCCGCCATGAGGAGGGCGACGCGGGGCGTCAGCGCCCGGGTCGACACCGACGTCGCGATCGCGTTGGCGGCGTCGTGGAAGCCGTTCGTGTAGTCGAAGCTCAGGGCGAGCGCCACCACGAGGACGACGAGGGCGACCTCCAACTCAGGACTCCTTGAGGGCGATGGTCTCGACCATGTTCGCCACCTTCTCGAAGCTGTCCGCGGCGTTCTCGAGGACCTCCACGATCTCCTTCAGCTTCATGAGCTGGACCGGGTCGCCGGCGAGGTCGTCGAAGAGCTGGGCGATGAGCTTGCGGTGCAGCTTGTCCGCCTGGTTCTCCAGGCGGTTCACCTCGACCCAGTAGTCGGCGAGCTTGTCCATCGAGCGCAGCCGGGGCATGGCCTCGGCCGTCAGCTCCGCGCACCGCTGCAGCACCTGGACCTGGTCCGAGACGCGGTCCGGCAGGCCCTCGACCTTGTACAGGACGATCAGGTCGGCGGCCTCGTCCATCTCGTCCATGCAGTCGTCCAGCGCCGAGGCCAGGCTCGAGATGTCCTCGCGGTCGAACGGCGTCACGAAGGTCTGGTTGAGGCGCCGCATGATCGAGTGCGTGGCGTCGTCGGCGAGGTGCTCGACGTCGTGCATCTCCTCGGCCAGCTTCTCGCGGCCGGCCTTGTCGGCCCCGAGCAGCTCCGCCAACAGGGACGAACCCCTCACGAGATGCTGGGCCAGGGCGGCGAGAAGGTCGAAGTACGTGGTGTCGCGCGGAGTAAGGCGCACGAGGGCTCCCGTTCTGAGGGCTCTGGAACAGAGATCAGCGTAGGGCTGTTGCCGACTATCGCCAATTTGCAAGGTCCTGCTTTGGCAACTCGTGACACACGGCACAGGCCTGGGAGCACCGCGATCGGTGCGGCCTCAAGGGCCGACAGGAGGGGAAGTAGAGCGACGCCGAACCGGGAGCGCCTCTCGGCGCGGGGCCGCTCGTAGCGGCTTGAGGTGGAGCCCGGGGCTACCGCAGCCCGGCGTCGCGTGAACCATACTAGTCGCGCGTGCGGATCTGCCAAGGGGGTCGGACGTCACAGGGCACGCCCGCGCGGAGGGCTTGACAGCGCGCGGGCCTACTCGAGGGACCCGGTGCGCCACAGGTCAGCGGCGCGTTCCAGCTCCTCCGCGGTGCGCAGCAGGGAGCTCGCGCCCCGGGTCATACGGGTCGCGCCGGTGGGGTCGGCGACCTCCCGGGAGTCGGCGTCGAAGGCCGCCCCGGTCGACAGGATCCGGCAGAAGGCGCCGGCCCGTTCGAGCGCGACGGCGAGGTCCCCGGTGAACACGCCGGAGAGCACGGCGTCGGCCAGTACCTGCAGGTCACCGGGTTCCGGCGGGCTCGGCACGCCCGCGACGGCCTCCTGGACGGGGGCGGCTTCCACACCGAGTCGATACCTGAGCATGACGGTGGGCATGTCCCGGCGCACCCACTCGCGCAGCACGTAGAGGCGCCACAGGGCGCCGGGCAGGGAGACCGCGGCGGCGTCGGCCCACAGGCCCGCGACGGTGTCGAGGCCCTCGTTCTCGACGAGGTGGATGAGTCGCTCGACCACCTTCGGGTCCTCGGTGGTGCGGGCGCGGTCCACGAGGGCCCGGGCGGTCGCGTGCGCGATCTCGTCACGCAGGGCAGGGTCCACCTCGCCGGGAAGCGCGTCGGCGTCCCGGGGATCCAGCATGGCCGGCCGTCTCGGCGGTCGTTGGTCGCTGCTCATGGTGACCGATAGTGCGCCGAAATGGAACGTGTGTCCACCACGATGGTGGCCGAGCGGGTCACCAGACCTGGGGACTTATCTTCTCGGTGGCCACGACGCGCGGTCCCGCAGGCGTCTCGGCGATGTGCGCCACGAGAGCCTCACCCGGTTCGAGGAACGGGTCCGCCGTGGGCAGGCCGGCCGCCACCGAGCCCGTCGCGTGCTGGGCCAGCACGTCCAGCACCGTGGGCAGCACGGGGCGGTGGGTGCAGATCACGGACGACTCCGTGGTCTCCTCGAGCAGCTCGCCGACGGTCGCGGCCACGCGCGAGGGCGAGCGCTCGTGCTGCGCCTCGGTGAGGTACTCGCTGTAGCTCGGCCGCACGCCGGACGCGCGCACGTACGGGTCGATCGTGGTGGCGCAGCGCTCCCACCGGGAGCTGATCACGTGCTCGACGCCGTACGCGGCGAGCACCGGTACGAGCGCGGCGGCCTGTCCGTGCCCGAACGGCGTGAGCGGCCGGTCGCGCTCGCCGCCGTGCCAGGACGTGCGGGACACCGCGCGCCCGTGTCGCGCGATCACCAGCGCGCGGGTGTCCAGGACGCCCTCGGCGTCGGCGGCCAGCAGGGCGTCCAGCGGCCTGCGGTCCGAGTGCCGTGTGAGCCGGGCGGCGGCGTCGTCGGCGTCCAGCCATTCCGCGGTGTCGACCTCGTCGCGGTCCACCGGGGCCACTGGCGCGCGCGCCGCGAGCCCGGCGGTGTCCCGGCCCCGGCGCGCCCGGCGCGACGCCCAGTAGTGCACGCGCTTCACGCGGCCCTCGGGCGTGAGGTACTGCAGGCCGGGCAGGGGGCGGCCGAGCACGATCTGCCGGCCCGTCTCCTCACCGACCTCGCGGATCGCGGCGTTCTGGAACGTCTCGCCGTTCTCCAGCTTGCCCTTGGGCCATGACCAGTCGTCGTACCGGGGTCGGTGCACCAGCTGCACCTGCACCTTGCCGGCCCGACGGCGCCAGACGATCCCGCCGGCGGTCATCACGACAGGGGCGTGCGTCCCCGCCGGGGGCGAGGTCGCCGTCGTCGGCTCGGTGCCCACCACCGACCTCCGCCCCGTCACCGGACAGGCTCGAGCCGACGCCGCTGCCGCTGGATCAGGACCGCCTGCAGGTCGCGGAGGCCGTTGCCCTCCGAACCCGAGGAAGGACGTTCCCAGGTGCCGTCCGGCAGCAGGTGCCAGGACGCCGTCGTGTCCGCCATCGACTCGTCCAGCAGCCCCAGGAGCTCGCCGACGTGGGTCGGGTCGGAGATCCGGATGAGCGTCTCGACGCGACGGTCGAGGTTGCGGTGCATGAGGTCGGCCGACCCGATGAACACCTCAGGGCCCGTCTCGGGCCCCTCGGCGATCGCGGGGCCCACCGAGTTGGCGAACGCGAAGATGCGCGAGTGCTCCAGGAACCGGCCCAGGATGGACCGCACCCGGATGTTCTCGCTCAGGCCCGGCACACCCACCCGGACGGCGCAGATGCCGCGCACCACGAGGTCGATCTTCACACCGGCCTGGGAGGCGCGGTACAGGGCGTCGATCACCGTCTCGTCGACCACCGAGTTGATCTTCATCTTGACCCACGCCTCGTGGCCCGCGCGGGCGGCGGCCGCCTCCCGCTCGATGCGCTCGACCAGCCCCGACCGCACGGCGCGCGGCGCCACGAGCAGGCGGTGGAACGTCGACTTCGGCGCGTACCCGGAGAGCTGGTTGAACAGGCGGGTCAGGTCCTGGCCGACGTCGGGGTCGCAGGTCAGCAGGCCGTGGTCCGTGTACAGGCGCGCAGTCTTGGGGTGGTAGTTGCCCGTGCCGACGTGGCAGTAGCGCAGCAGTGAGCCGTCGGGTTCCTGGCGCACCACGAGCGACAGCTTGCAGTGCGTCTTGAGGCCCACGATCCCGTACACGACGTGCACGCCCGCCTCCTCGAGCTTGCGCGCCCAGGAGATGTTGGCCTCCTCGTCGAACCGTGCCTTGATCTCGACCAGGGCGAGGACCTGCTTGCCGGCCTCGGCGGCGTCGATCAACGCGTCCACGATGGGCGAGTCGCCGGAGGTCCGGTACAGCGTCTGCTTGATCGCGAGCACGTTCGGATCGGCCGCGGCCTGCTCCAGGAACGTCTGCACGCTCGTGGAGAAGCTGTCGTACGGGTGATGCAGCAGGATGTCCCGGCGGCGGATCGCGGCGAACACGTCCGTCGGCTTGGAGCTTTCCACCTCCGCGAGGTGCCGGTGCGTCGACGGCACGAACGGCGGGTAGTGCAGCGAGGTCAGGTCGAGGTCCGCGATGAGGTTGAGCCCCGTGAGGTCCAGCAGCGCGGGCAGCTCGTAGACCTCCTCCTCCTTCACGCCCAGCTCGCGCACGATCAGGTCCCGGATGCGCGGGCTGATGTCCTTCTGGATCTCCAGCCGCACCGGCGGGCCGAAGCGGCGGCGCAGCAGCTCCTTCTCCATCGCCTGCAGCAGGTTCTCGGCGTCGTCCTCCTCGACGTCCACGTCCTCGTTGCGGGTCACACGGAACGTGTGGCTGTCCCGCACCTCCATCCCGGGGAACAGGTAGTCGAGGTGCTGGGCGATGACCTCCTCCAGCGGCACGAACGAGAGCGGGCCGCGCTGCGGGTCGGCCTTCTTCGTGCCCGGGCGGCGGGGCTTGCCCGACGCGTCGACCGCGATGAAGCGCGGCAGCAGCGGCGGCACCTTGACGCGCGCGAAGTGCTCCTTGCCCGTGGCCGGGTTCGCCACGACGACGGCGAGGTTGAGCGAGAGGCCCGAGATGTAGGGGAACGGGTGCGCCGGGTCCACCGCCAGCGGGGTGAGCACCGGGAAGATCTGCTTGCGGAAGAACTTGTGCAGCCGCTCCTGCTCCTTGGTGTCCAGCTCCTCCCAGTGCACCAGCGTGATGCCCTCGGCGGCCAGTGCCGGCTGCACCTCGTCCTCGAACACGCGCGCGTGCCGGGTCATCAGGGTGTGCGCGCCCTCGGAGATCGCCGACAACGCCTGGCGCGGGCTGAGACCCGAGGCGCTGGTGACCGCGATGCCCGTCGCGATGCGGCGCTGCAGGCCGGCCACCCGCACCATGAAGAACTCGTCCAGGTTGGACGCGAAGATCGCGAGGAAACGCACGCGCTCCAGCAGCGGGATGCGCGGGTCCTCGGCGAGCTCCAGCACCCGCTGGTTGAACGCGAGCCAGCTCAGCTCCCGGTCGGCGAACCGGTCCACCGGCAGCGGCTCGCCCAGCAGCGGGTCCAGCACGCTGGTGCCGCCCGGGCTCTCGGCGATGTGCTCCGCGATGTGCGCGGCCAGGCTCGGGTCCAGGGAGTGCGGCGCCAGGATGTCCTCCGCCCGGGAATCGCCCGCCGGGGCTGCCGGCTTCGGCAGGGCCTGCCGGGGCGCGGACGACTTCGACTGCGACTGCGCAGGCTTGGGCTGCGCGGCCTTGGCAAGGGCGTCCTTGGCCGGTGCGTCCTTGGCCGGGGCGGTCTTCACAGACCCGGCGGTGGGGACGCCGTCGGTCGGCGCGTCCGCCTGCTCGGGGCCGTCGCCGGCCGAGCCGTTCGTGGACTCGGGGCTCGCCGGACGGGGGGTCTGCTTCATGAATCGCCCATTCTTGTCCCGGGTCCTGGTGGAGGCGTTCCCAGCGCTGTCCTTCATGTGGTTCATGGTGTCACCGTTCGGTACACAGTGGGTGACGCTTCCGGAGAGCGTCCGTCACGGGCGGGCATACTGCACGTGTACAGCTGCCCGCGTGAAGCCCGCCCGCTCGTACGTCGCCAGCGCGGGCGTGTTGTCGCCTTCCACGTAGAGCACGGCGCGCGTGGCACCGGTCCGCGCGAGATGGTCCAGCCCGACCTCCGTCAGCAGGCGGCCGAACCCCTCGCCCTGGTGGTCCGGGTCGACACCCAGCGCGTAGATCTCGCCGTCGCGGGCGTCGTCCGGCTGGCCCGGCTCCGTCTTGGTCCACTGGAACGCGACCGGCTCGGCCCCTGCGCCCTGCGGCGCGTCGGGGACCAGGAGGAAGAATCCCTCCGGGTCGAACCACGGCTCGCCCTGGCGGGCGCGCAGGTCGTCGAGCGACATGCGGCCCTGCTCCGGGTGTGTGGCGAAGGCGCGCGCGTTGACCCGGAGCCAGGCGTCGTCGTCGGCCCCGGGGCGGAAGGTGCGCACGTGGTAGCCGGAGGGTGGCTCGGGCGTCCCGTCCACCGCCGGGAGCGGGCGGGCCAGGAAGAGCAGCTCGCGCACGGGCCGCAGCCCCGAGGCAGCCGCGAAACCGCGGGCCGACTCCAGGTCGCCGTGCGCCCAGACCCGGAGCTGCTTGCCCTGCTGGCCCGGTTCCCCGGACCGGGACGGGAGCGTGGCGTCGCGCTCCGCGGTGCGCAGCAGCACCCGGCCGCGTCCGTTCCGGCGGTGGTCGGGGTGCACCACCAGCTCGGCGCTCGCGGTCTCGCCGGAACGGTCGATCTGCACGTAGCCGACGGTGCTGCCCGCCGTGTCGTGCGCGACGACGTGGGTGATCCACTCCGCGTCGGTGCCGAGGTTGAGCAGGGGCTGCTCGGACAGCGGCGCGACGCCGTCGTGCGCCTCCGCGGCCTGGGCCAGGTCCCGGACGGCCTGCTGGGCGTCGGCGTCGAGCGGGCCGATCTCGATGGGGGCGGCGATTCGCATGCGTTCATCTTCTCCCGTCGGTCGAGCTTGTCGAGACCGGGGTCCCGACAAGCTCGACCGGCGGCCGGGCAGGATGCCCTAGCGAGTCGGTCAGTCCTCCGAGGAGGCCGACGGCGCCGCCAGGCCCGCCGTGATCAGGTCCATCACGGAGGAGTCGGCCAGCGTGGTCGCGTCGCCGACGGCGCGGTCCTCGGCGACGTCGCGCAGCAGGCGGCGCATGATCTTGCCGGACCGGGTCTTGGGCAGCTCCGGCACCACGAGGATCTTCTTCGGCTTGGCGATCGGGCCGATCTCCTTGCCGACGTGGTCGCGGAGCTCCTTCTGCACCTCGGCGGCGCCCTCCGGTGTGGAGGCCCGGCCGGCGTGGCTGCCGCGCAGGATCACGAACGCGACGACGGCCTGGCCGGTGGTGTCGTCCGCGGCGCCGACGACGGCGGCCTCCGCCACGATCTCGTGCGACACGAGCGCCGACTCGATCTCCGTCGTGGAGAGCCGGTGGCCGGACACGTTCATCACGTCGTCCACGCGGCCGAGCAGCCAGATGTCGCCGTCCTCGTCCTTCTTGGCGCCGTCACCGGCGAAGTAGAGGCCGTCGAACCGCGACCAGTACGTCTCCTTGTAGCGCTCCAGGTCGCCCCAGATGCCGCGGAGCATGGACGGCCACGGCTCGGAGAGCACGAGATAGCCGCCGCCGCCGTCGGGGACGGGCTGGGCCTCGTCGTCGACCACGGTCGCGGCGATGCCGGGCAGGGCCACCTGCGCCGAGCCGGGCTTGGTCGCCGTGACGCCCGGGAGAGGGCTGATCATGATGGCGCCGGTCTCGGTCTGCCACCACGTGTCGACGATCGGGGCCTTGTCGCCGCCGATGACGCGGCGGTACCACATCCACGCCTCGGGGTTGATGGGCTCGCCCACCGAGCCGAGGACCCGCAGGGAGGACAGGTCGAACCCACCGGGGATGTCGTCGCCCCACTTCATGCAGGTGCGGATCGCGGTCGGCGCCGTGTACAGGATCGATACCTTGTACTTCTCGATGAGCTCCCACCAGCGGCCACGGTGCGGGGTGTCCGGCGTGCCCTCGTACAGCACCTGCGTGGCGCCGTTCACGAGCGGCCCGTAGACCACGTAGGAGTGGCCGGTGACCCAGCCGACGTCGGCGGTGCACCAGTAGACGTCGGTCTCCGGCTTGAGGTCGAACACGTTCTTGTGGGTGTACGCCGCCTGCGTCAGGTACCCGCCGGTCGTGTGCAGGATGCCCTTCGGCTTCCCGGTGGTGCCGCTGGTGTACAGGATGAACAGCGGGTGCTCCGCCTCGACGGCGACCGGCTCGTGCTGGTCGGAGGCAGCGGCGAGGGCCTCGTGCCACCAGACGTCCCGGCCCTCGACCCAGTCGACGTCCTGCTCGGTGCGCCGGACGACGAGCACGTTGCGGACGGTGGTCGGGTCGGCGCCCTCCTTGGGGGCGAGCGCCTCGTCGACGGCCGGCTTGAGGGCCGACGGCGCACCGCGGCGGTAGCCGCCGTCGGCCGTGATGACCAGGGTGGCCTCGGCGTCGGCGATCCGGCTGCGCAGCGCGTCGGCGGAGAAGCCGCCGAAGACGACGGAGTGCGCGGCACCGATGCGGGCGCAGGCCAGCATCGCGACGACCGACTCGACGAGCATCGGCAGGTAGATGACCACGCGGTCGCCGGTCTGTACGCCCAGCGCCGTCAGCGCGTTGGCCGCGCGGGAGACCTCCCGCTGCAGGTCGGCGTACGTGACGGTACGGGTGTCACCCGGCTCGCCCTCGAAGTGGATGGCGACCCGGTCGCCGTTGCCGGCCTCGACGTGCCGGTCCACCGCGTTGTACGCGGCGTTGAGCGTGCCGTCGGCGAACCAGCGCGCGACGGGGGCACCGCTCCAGTCCAGGGTCTCGGTGAACGGGGTCTTCCAGGTCACGAGCTCCCGGGCCTGGGCGGCCCAGAACTCCAGGCGGTCGGCCGACGCCTTCTCGTACAGGTCGGCCTGCGCGTTCGCCTGAGCCGCGAACTCCTCGCTGGGCGGGAAGCTCCGGGTCTCGTGCAGAAGGTTCTCGAGGCTGGGGCTGGCTGCCGAGCCCGTCGTCGGGTTGGTGTCTGTCACGGTGACCTCCGGTGCGCGTCTTCGCGTTCGTTCGGGCAGATACTTGGGGCTGCCTTGACGTTCTCTCTGGTCGGTGAGTGTAGTCCCGGACGGTGACACCCCTCACAAATGGGTGTCACTTCCTGAGACGTCGGGCCGCGGCCCCGGAATGGGGCGGCTGGCGGCCACGTTGGGGCTGGCGTGAGCCTCCTCTTCGAACCCGTCGCGCTCCGCGGCCTCTCCCTGCCCAACCGCGCCTGGCTGGCGCCGATGTGCGAGTACTCCGCGGACGACGGCCTGCCGAACGACTGGCACCTGGTGCATCTCGGCGCGCGTGCCGTCGGCGGGTTCGGCTTGGTGCTGACCGAGGCGACCGCCGTCGTGCCCGAGGGGCGCATCTCACCGCAGGACACGGGCATCTGGAACGACGAGCAGACGGCCGCCTGGAAGCGGATCGTCGACTTCGTGCACGAGCGCGGCGCGCGCATCGGCATCCAGCTCGCCCACGCGGGACGCAAGGCCTCGGCCTTCCGCCCGTGGTCGCCCGAGCAGGGTTCCGTGCCCGTGGCCGACGGCGGCTGGCCGACCGTCGCACCGTCCGCGGTGCCCTACCCGGGCTTCGCGACGCCGTCGGAGATGACCGCCGCGCAGGTGGCGGACGTGCCCGAGCAGTTCGCGGCGGCCGCGCGCCGCGCGCGCGAGGCCGGGTTCGACACGGTCGAGGTGCACGCGGCCCACGGCTACCTGCTGCACCAGTTCCTGTCGCCGGTCGCCAACTCGCGGGCCGACGAGTACGGCGGGTCAGCTGAGGCGCGCTCGCGGCTCGTCGAGGAGACCGTCGGTGCCGTGCGCGAGGCCTGGCCGGAGGACCTGCCCGTGCTGGTCCGGCTCTCCGCGACCGACTGGTTGGACGAGGGCCTCGGGGTCGACGACGTCGCCGCCGTCGCCGAGCGGCTCGGTCCGCTCGGGGCCGACCTGATCGACGTGTCGACCGGTGGCGTGGCGCCCGCGTCGATCGCCGTCGGACCGGGATACCAGGTGCCGTACGCGCGCCGGGTGCGCGAGGTGTCCGGGCTGCCGGTGAGCGCGGTGGGGCTCATCAGCGACGCCGTCCAGGCCGAGCAGATCCTCGTGGAGGGCTCGGCGGACGCCGTCATGATCGGCCGGGAGGCCCTGCGCGACCCGCACTGGCCGTTGCGCGCGGCACACACGCTGCGCGAGGAGATCGGTACGGTTCCCGTGGACGCCGGCGTGGGGGTGCAGCCGCAGTACTCGCGGGCGCGGTGGCGGTGATGCCGAGTTTTGCGTTGATTTTGCGGTGCCGGATTTATGGGCCGTGGGTGCGGTGAGTTCGGCTCTGCGATGAGCGGGAATCACGGCTGCCGACGTTTCGACGCCCGGAGAATGCCGGGTGTGGTGATTCTTTTCCGGCCGGCGTGCATTCCGCGAAACGATTCGCCGTGCGGCCGGGCTCCTCGCATTTTCCGTTCGCGATCCGGAAGTGCGAGGGCCCGGCCACTGCGGTGGCGAGATCTCGGCCTACGAGCACGGAATCCGGGAGCATCCTCAAGCCGGGTTCCGCTCTCACCAGCTGGACGGGGTTGACCGTGCACGTCGCTCGCTGTCGATCGGACTGACGTCTTCTCGACCCGGAGCACGGTCCCTGCCGCCCTGAAAACTTGCTGTGAACACAATCACACTGCCTACTCGTCACAAAAGCAACCTGAGCGCGCCGATCTTCACAATTGCCAATTCCTGTCATGCGCGCAATTCCTGGGGAAAATCTTCGGCCTTACCGTTCCTTGACCTGATGTGGTGTTCGGCAGGTGGCGCGGGCCTGTTCGGCAGTTGGCCTGTCGGTTCGGCAGTTGGCATCGAGATCGGCTCAGGCCTGAGCCGATCTCGATGCCAACTGCCGAACGCTGTGAGTAGCTGGCGACCGGAGTCAGGCCGAGCGGCGGCGGACCGCCCGCCAGATCAGCCACACGGTGACGCCCAGCGCGACGGTGCCCACGACCGCGAGGACCGGGAGCGGCTCGATGCGAGGGCGTAGCGCGATCGGGCGGGTGAACGCGAGCACGCCCCAGCCGGACTGCGCGGCCCGGCGCTTCAGGACCCGGTCCGGGTTGACCACGAAGGCATGGCCGACCGCGGCCAGCATCGGGGCGTCCGTGATGGAGTCCGAGTAGGCGAAGCTCTGCGTCAGGTCGTAGCCCTCGCTCACGGCGAGCCGCCGGACGCCCACCGCCTTGTTGTCGCCGTAGTTGTAGAAGTCGATCTCGCCGGTGAAGCGACCGTCCTCGACCGTCATCTGCGTGGACAGCACGTGGTCCGCGCCGAGCACGGCCGCGATGGGCTCCACCAGCACCGCGGCGGACGCCGAGACCACCACCACGTCGCGACCGGCCGCATGGTGCTCGGCGATGAGCTCCACGGCCTCCGCGTAGACGTAGGGGTCGATGAGCTCGTGCACGGTCTGCGTGACGATCTGCCGGACCTTCTCCACGTCCCAGCCGGTCACGAGCGACGACAGGTGCGCGCGCATCCGCTCGGTCTGGTCCGCGTCCGCATTGCCGATCATGAAGACGAAGTGGGCGTAGGCGCTGCGCAGCACGTCGGCGTGCGAGAGCAGCCCGCCCGCCAGGAACGGCCTCGAGAACGCTGCCGACGAGCTCGTGGCGATGATCGTCTTGTCGAGGTCGAAGAACGCGGCGGTACGCGGAGCGTGCGACAGCGTTCGAGAAGCGGTCTGGGGCACCTGCTCGGTCACGCGACGAGCCTAGCGGGGGTGGTCCGCCGGAGCCGCCTCCTGATGGCGTGTTCTCCCAACCGGATGGAACTCGTCCGGCCGGATGGCAGACCCTCCGCACGGCGGAACGGGCTGACGAGCCCGACCACAGGCACCACTTTTCGCCGTTCGTGCACAGCCGCCTCGAAGTGGCCGGCGAGGCACGGGTCCGACCGGCCAACCTGATGACGGAACCCGGGTGAGCGCCCGGGCCTGGGTCGGCGGAGGAGACGCGATGGTCAGCACGGTGGGTGGCGTCCGGCCGGAACCGGGTCGAGTGATCGGTGTCGTCGGGGCCCGCGGAGGCGCGGGCGCGTCCGTGGTCGCCGCCTGTGTGGCGCACGGCCTGCGACGCGGCGGGGAGCGGGCCACGCTGGTGGACCTCGACGCGCACGGCGCGGGGACGGACCTGCTGCTCGGGTGCGACGGTGTCCGAGGCGCGCGCTGGCCGGACCTTGTCGAGGCGCGCGGCGAGGTCGACGGGGTCGGGGTGGTCGCGGCACTGCCCCGCTGGGGTGCGGTGCCCGTCCTGAGCGGGACGGCGTCCGGCACGCCGCCCGACGACGACGTCGTGCTGGGCGTCTGCCGGGGGCTGGTGCGGGCAGGTGAGACGCTGGTGCTCGACCTGCCGCGGCCCGGGGCCTGGGGTACCGCGACCCGGCGGGACGGCGCGTCCGTGCCGGACGGCGGACCCGATCCCGGTGACGGCCTGGCGGTGCGCGCCCTGCTCGCGGCGTGCGAGACGGCGCTGCTCGTCGTGCCGCTCACCCTGCCCGCGACCGTCGGGGCGCAGCGGGCCCGGGACGCGCTGCGCGAAGCGGGTGTGACCGACCTGCGGGTGGTCGCGCGCGGCCCCGCGCCCGGGGCGGTCCACCAGGACGACGTCGGCGCCGCGCTCGGCCTGCCGCTCGCCGGGGCGGTGGGCCGTGACGCCGGGTTGACTCGCGCGATCGACCGCGGCGAGGGACCCGTGGTGTCGGGCCGGACGCTGCTCGGTCGCTTCGCGCACGACCTGGCGGCCGCCCTGTGAGCGGCGGCGTTGCAGAGGTGTCCCTGTTGGACGACGTCCGTGCCCGGCTGGCGACCGGTCGCACCGGCGCGGGGGCTGCGGTGCGCGACGCGGTCCGGGACTCCGGGCGGGTGCTCGGGTCCGACGCGCTGCGCGATCTGGAGCGGTCCGCGCGGGCCGAGCTCACCGGCGCAGGCCCGCTCCAAGCGCTGCTGGACGCAGCCGACGTGACCGACGTGCTCGTCAACGGCCCGCGCGACGTGTGGGTCGAGCGGGGCGCCGGACTGGAGCGTGTCCCGGTCGACCTGGGCTCGGCCGCTGATGTGCGGGCGCTCGCCGTCCGCCTGGCCGCGCTGGGTGGGCAGCGCCTCGACGACGCCTGTCCCACCGTGGACGCGCGGCTGCCCGACGGCACCCGGCTGCACGCCGTGCTCGAACCCCTCGCCGAGTCCGGCGCGCTGATCTCGCTCCGCGTGCTGCGCACCCGCGCGTTCACGGTCGACGAGCTCGTGGCCGGCCGCGCCCTGCCACGGCAGTGGGCAGGGCTCCTGCGGGCGCTCGTGCTGCGGCGGGCGAACGTGCTGATCAGCGGCGGAACGGGCAGCGGCAAGACGACGCTGCTCGCCGCCCTGCTCTCTCTGGTGCCCGACGGCGAACGGGTGGTGACCGTCGAGGAGGCGCGAGAACTGCGCCCCGCGCACCCGCACGTGGTGCACCTGGCCGCCCGGCGCGCCAACGTCGAGGGGGCGGGTGCGGTCGACCTTGCCGACCTGGTCCGGAACGCCCTGCGCATGCGGCCCGATCGGATCGTGCTCGGCGAGTGCCGCGGCGCCGAGGTCCGCGAGGTCCTGATGGCGATGAACACCGGGCACGACGGCGGCTTCGCGACCCTGCACGCCAACGCCGTGGCCGTGGTGCCCGCGCGGCTGGAGGCGCTCGCGGGCCTGGCCGGGATGACCCGTGAGGCGGTCGCCGCGCAGGCCGCGGGTGCCCTGGACGTGGTGCTGCACCTCAGGCGCAGGCAGGGAACCCGGTACCTGGCGGAGGTCGGGCTGGTAGGGCGCGGCCCGGGAGGGGAGCTGGAGGTGCGCCCTGCCGCGCGGTGGGACGGCGGCGAGTGCTGCTCCACCGACCCGGCCGCGTGGAGCGAGCTGGTGGGGAGGTACGGGCCGTGGTGAGAGTCGTGGAGTCGTTCGGCGTGGGGCTGCTCGTCGCGGTCGGCCTCTGGCTGGTGCTGGCGCGTGGCGGCCGGCGGGTGGTCGAGGTGTTGGGTCGCCCAGGTCCCCACGCTCGTGCTGCCGGCCTGGTCCCTGGCACCGGCCCGGCCGGCGTCGCGACCCACGCACCTGGGGCCGATCCAGGGGTGGGTACCCGGCCGAGCCGCGGAGAGGCGGCCGGGCGGCCGGCGGGCGGGGACGTCCGGGTGGTCGTGCTGCAGGTCGTCGCGCTGCTCAAGGCGGGATCACCGCCCGGTGCGGCCTGGTCGCGGGCCGCCGGTGTGAGCGCGGACCTCGCGGGCGTGCCCGACGCCGACGCGCTCGGCCGGGTGCTCGGGCCCCGGCACGCGGAGGCGGTGATCGCGGCCACCCGGCTCGCGCTCGACGTCGGCGCCCCGCTCGGCCGGGTTCTCGAGCAGATCGCCGCGACCCTCGTCGCGGAGGCCGAGGCGCGGGCCGAACGGGACACGGCGCTCGCCGGGCCGCGCACGACGGGCCGGCTGCTCATGTGGTTGCCGGTCGCCGGCGGATTCCTGGGGTGGGTTCTCGGGGCCGACCCGGTCGGCACGGCGACGGACGCAGGCATCGGCACGGTCGCGGTCGGCACGGGCCTGGTGCTGCTGGTGGTCGGACGCCTCTGGTCGGACCGGCTGGTGGCAGCAGCCCGGGGCGCCGAGCGGTCCGGCGTCGACGTCCAGGTGGTGCTGGAGCTCGTGGCGGCAGCCCTGCGGTGCGGAGCGGGCGTGCCACGCGCGCTCCAGGCGGTCGGGGCCGCCGTTCGCGGTGCGGACGGCCCGGTGCTCGACCGGGCGGCCCATGCGCTCGTGCTCGGCTCCGCCTGGGAGCGGGCCTGGGCTCAGGCGCCGGTCGCACTGGATCCGATGGTCCGGGCGCTGCGCGGTGCCTGGATGGATGGCGCGGCCCCGGGCGAGGCACTGCGTGCTGCCGGGGCGGAGGTTCGGCACGAGCGGAGTGCGGCCACCCGCACGGCGGCCGCGCGGCTCGGGGTGCGGCTCGTGCTGCCCCTCGGTGTCTGCTATCTGCCCGCCTTCGTGCTGGTGGGTCTGGTCCCGGTGCTGCTGGCGCTGGGCATCGACCTGCTCAGGGGGTGAGTGGGCCGGGAACGAGAGCTTCGGTGCGCGCGAGCGTGCCGTCGCCGTCCGCCGCGCGGTGGACGGGGCCCGCAGCCGCGGGCCGTACAGGGTGCCTGCGTCTGAGCCGAGAGGCCGGACGGGGGCTGAGCAGGAGGGGAAGACATGACGATCACGACAGCGGTGGCCTGTCCCGAGCCGGAGGACCGGTCGCGGACGGAGGCCGGTGAACACGAGTCGGAGAGCGGGCTTGCCACGGCCGAGTACGCGATCGCGACGCTCGCCGCGGCAGCGTTCGCGGGCGTGCTGATGGCAGTTCTCAAGGGCGGTGACGTGAAGGGGATGCTCACGTCGCTCATCCAGTCGGCACTGACGACCGGCTGACCATGACGGAGCGTGAGCCGGAACGTGGCACCGTCACAGCCGAGCTGGCCATCGGTCTGCCGGTCGTCGTCCTCGTGCTCGTCGCCGTGCTCACCCTCGCGGCCGCGTCCACGGCGCAGATGCGCGCCATGGACGCGGCCCGTGCGGGGGCACGGGCGGTGGCGATCGGTGAGCAGGAGTCCGCGGTGGCGGCGACCGTCGCCCGGGTGGGCGGGTCCGAGGCGCGGATGTCGCTCGCTCGCGAGGGCGAGTGGGTGCGGGTGACCGTCACACGGCCGGTCTCGGGCGGTTGGGTGACCGGGCCGTTGCGGGCCACGGGGACGGCGGCGGCATGGGTCGAGCCGTGAGGAAGCAGGGAGCTGACTCCGAGGGCGGCGCCGGCACCGTCCTGGTGCTGGGGATCGTCGCCGCGGTCCTGCTGCTCGCGGTCGGGATCGCGGCGCTCGGGGCGGCCCAGAACGCCCGCGGTGCCGCGCAGGCGGCGGCCGACCTCGGGGCGCTCGCCGGCGCGACCGCGCTGCGGGACGGGTTCGACCCCTGCGGTACGGCGGTCGCCGCCGTGGCGCGCAACGGTGCAGAGCTCGCGTCGTGCGAGGTGCGCAGCGATGGCGTCGTGCGGGTCGTCGCGAAACGGGTAGCGATCGGCCCGGCGGGGGTGCTCGGGAGCGCGCGTGCCACCGCGCGGGCTGGTCCGCGGGAGTCCGGACCGCAGAGCTCAGGCCCGGAGGGAGCCGCGTCTGAGGACAGCGCCCGCAAAATGGGATGACGTGGTCCAGATACAAAATGTAGTATCACTGCTATGAATGGTATGGAGAGTGTGATGGGCGAAAGGGACGGACCTCGGCCGTCGAGCGACGTGGCGCTCGACGTTCGCGACCTGCGGATGAGATACGGCACGAAGGACGTGCTCAAGGGCGTGTCCTTCGCGGCGCGGCGCGGCGAGGTAGTCGCGCTGCTCGGCCCCAACGGCGCCGGCAAGACCACCACGATCGAGATCCTCGAGGGGTTCCGTATGCGGTCGGCCGGCGAGGTCCTGGTGCTCGGGCAGGACCCGGCGCACGGGGACGAGGCCTGGCGCGCGCGGTTGGGCGTCGTGCTCCAGTCGTGGCGCGACCACAGCCGATGGCGGGTCCGGGAACTGCTCGGGTATCTCGCCCGGTTCTACGTCCCGTACTCGACACCCGAGGTGTCGCGGCCCTGGGACGTGGAAGAGCTGATCAGGGTGGTCGGCCTCGCGGAACAGGCCAACGCCAAGGTCCAGACACTGTCGGGAGGGCAGCGGCGCCGGCTGGATGTGGCGATCGGCATCGTCGGGCGTCCGGAGCTGGTGTTCCTCGACGAGCCGACGGCGGGCTTCGATCCGCACGCGCGTCGTGAGTTCCACGACCTCGTGCACCGTCTGGCCGACTTCGAGAACACGACAGTCCTGCTCACCACGCACGACCTCGACGAGGCCGAGAAGCTCGCGGACCGGATCCTCGTGCTCGACGGGGGCACCGTCGTCGCCAACGGGTCGGCGGAACAGCTGGCGCGCGAGCTGACCACGCAGGCTGAGGTGCGCTGGACCTCGGGCGGGCAACGGAACATCCACGCCGTGGCCGAGGGTGACCCCACCGGGCTCGTCCGCCGGCTGCTGGCCGGCGATCCCGACGTCACCGACCTCGAGGTCAAGCGAGCCAGCCTCGAGGACACCTACATGGCGCTCGTCCACCGCGCCGAGGCCTACCGCCCGGAGTCGGACGGCGCGGAGCCGGGTCCCGCCGAGCAGGACCAGGACCAGCAGGACCAGGCCGACCCGAACCGCGCCGAGCAGAGCGAAGGAGTGCAGTCATGAGCGCGACCGCGACCACGTCCAGGAGCACGCGGAACGACGCCCGCAGGGCCGCCGTCCGCGCCGGGCTGACCCGGGGCTGGCTCGAGACCAAGCACTCGATCACGAGCGCGAGCGATCTCGTCTGGATCCTGGCGTTCCCCGTCATCTACGCCGTGGTCCTGCTCTTCATGCGGGGCAGCACCGTCCCCGGTACCGACTTCGCGCTCGGCGCCATGGTGCTGCCGAGCCTCGTCGGCATGAGCATCGCGTTCGGAGGGCTCACCGGGCCCGCCAGCACGATCGCCGTCGACCGGGAGGACGGGACGCTGCTCCGGGCCAAGGCGACGCCCGACGGCATGGTCGGTTACCTGGTCGGCAAGATCCTCATGTTCGCGCTGACCACCCTCGTGGGCCTGCTCGTCCTGGTCATCCCCGCCGTCACGGTCGCGAGCGAGCTGCGGCTGGACGGCCGCACGGTCCTGCTGCTGGCGCTGGTGTTCCTGGTCGGGATGATCGCCACCGTGCCGATCAGCGTCGCGCTCGGCTCGCTGCTCAGGAGCGCGTCGCAGACCGGGCTGCTGTTCCTCGGCTCGATGCTCCTCATCGTCCCGTCCGGGATCTTCTACCCGATCACCGCTCTGCCCGAGTGGCTGCAGTGGGTGGGCCAGGCATTCCCTTACTACTGGCTGGGGCTCGGCGCCCGGTCCGCGATGCTCCCGGAGAGCATGGTCACTGCCGAGATCGGCGAGTCGTGGCGCACGTTCGAGATGTTCGCGGTGCTCGGTCTCTGGGCTGTTGTGGGTATGGTGCTCGCGCCGATCGTCCTTCGCAGGATGGCCCGCCGGGAGTCGGGTTCCACAGTGGCGGCAGCGCGAGAGCGCGTCATGGCCAAGGGGTACTGAGCAGGTGGGGGAGCAGCCCGATGTCGTCCACAACCGCATAGCGATGCTGCGGGCCGAACGCGGCATCTCGCGGCGGGAGCTCTCCGACGCGCTCGGAGTGCACTATCAGACAGTGGGCTACCTCGAGCGGGGCGAGTACAGCCCGTCGCTCTACCTGGCGCTGCGTATCGCGGAGTACTTCGGTGTGGCGGTCGAGGTCGTCTTCTCCACCACCCCGTTCAAGCGGCTGGGCGAGTAGCCCTCACGAGCGGGGGTCGTGGGACAGCACAGCGTCCAGCAGTCGCACCGCGGCGTCCTTGTCGAGCGGCGCGTTGTAGTTGCCACACTTCGGCGACTGCACGCACGCCGGGCAGCCGTCGGCGCAGGGGCAGGCGGCGATGGCGTCCCGGGTCGCCCGCAGCCAGGCGGCGCCCAGGTCATAGGCTCGCTCGGCGAAGCCCGCGCCGCCCGGATAGGCGTCGTAGACGAACACCGTGGCCTCGCCGGTGTCGGGGTGCAGCTCGGTCGACACCCCGCCGAGGTCCCAGCGGTCGCACGTCGCCAGCAGCGGCAGCAGCCCGATCGACGCGTGCTCCGCGGCGTGCAGGGCGCCCGGCGTCTGCTCGGGGGAGATGTCCGCAGCGCGCAGCACGAACTCCGGGACGGACCACCAGACAGCGACCGTACCGAGCGTGTGCTCGGGCAGCTCAAGCTGCTCCGTCCCCAGGACCTGCATGTCCGGGACGCGGCGCCGCTGGAAGCTCACCACCTGCGACGTCACCTCCACCGGACCGAGGCCCCAGGTGATCGGCCCCCACTCCCGGGTGACCAGATCGCGGCCGGGGCCGTCGTCCGGGACGCCGTCGCCCTCTTGCGCTCCGGTGGTGTCGGCGTCGTCCCAGCCCTCGATCGCCACCGACATGACCGAACGTGACCACGTCCCGTAGTCGAGCCGTCTGCGCTGCACGACGGCGGTGTGGTCTGCCAGGTCGAGGTGCGCCACCACGTAGGTGGTGCCCTGGTGCGTGTAGACGGCGCCGTCGTGCACCTGGCCGTCGGCCGAGGCGGCGTCGACCGTGCCGAGCATCCGGCCGGTGCCCTGTTCCACCACGCGCACGGGCGTGCCGCCCGCGCCGCGCAGGTCGGTCAGACCGGCGGCGGGCTGGTGGTGGGTCCAGTACCACCCGGAGGTCCGACGCCGGAGCGCGCCCCGCGCGACCAGCACGTCCAGGATGCCGCGCACGTGGGCGGGGTCGCCGAAGTCGGTGAGGTCCTCGGACCGCAGCGGCGCCTCCTGGGCCGCCGCGCACAGGTGCGGTGCCAGGACGTGCGGGTTCGACGGGTCGAACACCGTGGCCTCCAGCGGGGCGTCGAACACCGCCTCGGGGTGGGTCACGAGGTAGGTGTCGAGCGGGTCCTCGCGGGCGACGAACGCGACCAGACCGTCCGAGCCGGCCCGGCCGGCGCGCCCCGCCTGCTGCCACAGCGACATGCGGGTGCCGGGCCAGCCGGCGATGAGCACGGCATCGAGGCCGGAGATGTCCACGCCGAGCTCGAGCGCGTTGGTCGTCGCCAGGCCGAGCAGGTCGCCCGTGCGCAGCGCCTGCTCCAGCTCGCGGCGTTCCTCCGGGAGGTAGCCGCCGCGGTAGGCCGCGATCCGGCGGCCGGCCTCGGGCGCGGAGTGCCGCAGGTGGTCGCGTGCCTGTTGGGCAACCGACTCCGCGCCCCGCCGTGACCGGGTGAATGCGAGGGTGCGAGCACCGGCCTCGGCGAGGTCGGCCAGGAGGTCGGCGACCTCGGCCGTCGCCGACCGGCGGGGATGCTCCGGCGGGGCGGTGGTCGCGACGGGCTCGGCCTCGCCGTCCGCGCCGGGCAGGGCCCAGGGGTCGGGCTGCGTGAGATCGGCACGTCGCATCGAGCTCGGCTCGTCGCTGGACCGATCTCGGTGCAGGCTGCCGATCTCGGCGCCGTTCTCGCCGCCGTCGACCGGCGCCCGCCAGGAGGCGATCTCCGGCGGCTGCCACAGCAGCACCGTGCGGCGTCCGGAGGGGGAGCCGTCCTCGGTGACGGCGGCGACGTCGTCGGGCCGCACGCCGATGAGGCGAGCCGCGCTGACGGCGGGCTCCGCCGTCGTCGCCGAGGCGACGACGAACGTGGGCGAGCCCTCGCCGTACCGCGCCGCGAGGCGCGCGAGCCGGCGGAGCACGAGCGAGACGTGCGCGCCGAAGACGCCGCGGTACGCGTGCCCCTCGTCCACGACGACGTAACGCAGCCCCTTCAGCAGCCTTGACCAGCGACGATGATTGGGCAGCAGTGCGTAGTGCAGGAAGTCGGGGTTGGTGAGCACGACGTCGGCGTGGTCCTGCACCCAGGAGCGTTCCTCGCGGGACGTGTCGCCGTCGCAGGTGGCGACGCGGACGTCGCGCGTGCCGGCTGCGTCCAGCACGCGTTCGAGCGCGCTGAGCTGGTCGGCGGCCAGTGCCTTCGTCGGGCTGAGGTAGATGGTCGTGGGGCGCACGTGCGCCGACGCGATGTTGCCCGGGTCGAGCGTGGCGGCGGCCGCCGCGGTCCGGACCGCCGAGAGCGCGGGCAGCCAGAACGCGAGCGACTTGCCCGAACCCGTCGACGTGGCCAGGGCGGTGTGCCGACCCCGGTGGACGAGGTCGGCGGCCTCGGCCTGGTGCGTCCACGGCCGGTCGACGCCGAGCTTCCGGTACCCCTGGACGACGGTCGCGTCGGCCCACTCGGGCCAGTCCGCGTGCTGCGCGGTGCGCTCCGCGAAGGTGCGCGACGCCGTCAGCCGTTCCGCGCGCGCGCCACCGGCGAGGAGCACGTCGAGGAGGGGGTGGGAGGGGGCGTCTGGCACGCAGGACAGTGTCGCACCACTACCGCAGACGGCAGGTTGGTCAAGGGCGCGACTCGCTCCTTCTTCAAGGTGCCGAGCTCAGCCAAGGGAAAGCGGGTCTCCGTAGTCGTGACCGGTTCGCGTGCCGGCTACACCACCAAAGCCGTGTCCAAGTCGATGACCACGCTCATCCGCTGACCACGCCTGGCGCGGCCCACGCTCACAGGTCGAAGAGCGTGGGCTGCTCCAGGTAGACGCCCTCCGTCTCCAGCATGCGGATCTTGGTGCGGGGGCCGCCGCGGGCCGAGAATCCGCCGACGCGGCGGCCCGCGGCCAGCACCCGGTGGCACGGCACGATCGGCGGGAACGGGTTGCGGCCCATCGCCTGGCCAACAGCCTGCGCGGCGCCGGGCGAGCCCAGCTCGGTCGCGACCTCCCCGTAGGTGCGGGTCTCGCCCGGCGGGATGGCGCGCACGATCTCGTACACCCGGCGGTCGAAGTCGGGCACCGCACTCATGTTCAGGTGGATCTCCGCGAGGTCCCCCTCGCCGTCCTCCAGCAGGTGCTTCAGTCCCTCGACCGCGGCCTCGACCGGGTCGGCCGGGGCCTCGACGGCGCCCGGGTACCAGCCCCGTACGGCGGCGCGGAGCTGGTCGGAGCTGCCGTGCGGCAGCGTCGAGCCGACGATCTCCGCGTCCTCGTTCCAGACGAGCGCGCACTCGCCGATCGCGGTGCTGACCACCGCGAACTCGAGCCTGTTCCGGTCCATACCGCCAACGATAGGCGGCACCACTGACACCGCCCGCCACCTCGCGCGAAGGTCAGTCGGTGGTCCAGCGGGCAGCCAGCTCGGTCGCCTTCTGCGTGGGGTCCGGCTCGGCCACGAGCGCACCGGCCGCGGCCAGCCCGTCCGCATAGCCGACGGCGTAGGTGGTCAGCGGGGCCGCCGGGCGTTCGACGGCGTGGGCGGCGTCCCGGGCGAGGTCCAGGACCTTCTTCATGTCGATGGTGCCGGTCGGGAGGCCGAGCTCCGACTCCAGGTCGGAGATCCACTGCTTGAGGTCTGTCATCTCTCGTCTTTCCGGTATCGGGCCACGTCGGCAGGGGTGTCGATGTCGTCGCTCCAGCCTGCCGGGTCCGGGACCTCGGCGCACCGGAGCGCGCCGACCAGGCGCTTCATCGGCGCACCGTCCGTCTCGACCCTGTCCAGCCCGCCGTCGAGGGCCGCGCGCCGGTACAGCCCGACCAGCCACTGGGCCCGGCCCTCGTGCACGAGGTAGGCGCCGTCCACGGGTTCACGTGAAACGGCCTCCTCCAGGTGCACGATCGCCCGGGCGGCGCCCGGCACGTCGACGGCGAGGAGCAGCACCCACGGTGCGCCCGGGTCCGGCAGCGCCCGCAGCCCGGCCGCGAGTCCCGCCACCGGTCCGCCGAACGGAGGGTTCTCCCTGGTCAGGATGGGTGCGGGTCCCGCGTACCCCGACGCCGGATCGCGCACCGGGAGTGCTTTAGCGAGCTCCGGCGGCCCGACCACCACGACGTGCCGGGCCCGCGCGCTCGCCGCGAGCGCACGGTCGAGGAGCCGGGTCCCGCCCACCACGAGCCCTGCCTTGGACGTCCCGTCCAGCCGCGCCGCCCGGCCGCCCGCGAGCACGACGGCGTCGTACCTGATCCGGGGAACGGTCCTGGTCATCGCAGCATCAGGACCTGGACGACGTCGCCCGCGCGCACCTTCTCGACATCGGGCGGCACCAGGGCGAGGCCGTCCGCCGCGGCGAGCGCGGACAGCGAATGGTGCGATCCGGCGGGCTCGACCGCGCCGTCGACCAGCCGGACGGGCAGGGCCTGGAGCCGGCCCGCCGGACTGGACCACGCCGTGGCCGCGTGGAGGGAAAGGCATGTGCGGCCGAGGAGGTCTTTGCCCGCGCCCCGCAGGCCACGCAGGAGGTCGATCGCCGGCCGCACGAACAGCTCGAACGACGCGTAGGCACCCACCGGGTTGCCGGGCAGTGCCAGCCAGGGGACGCCGCGCCAGCGCGCCAGCGCCTGCGGCTTGCCGGGAGACATCGCGACCGTGGCGACGTCGGCGTCGGTTACGCCGCCCAACGCCGACGCAGCCGCCGCCAGCACCTCCCGCACCACGTCCGCAGCACCGGCCGAGACTCCGCCCGCGGTCACGATCAGGTCGGCGCCCGCGCCGGGCTCGGGCCGGATCGCAGGGTCGCCGACCGGCTGCACAGCCGCGTCGAGCGCCGCCCGCAGCGCCCCGGGATCGTCGGGCACGGGCCCCAGGCGGACGACGTCGGCCCCCGCCGCCCGGGCCGCCGCCGCGAGCATCGGGCCGTTGGAGTCCGTGATCTGCCCCGGCCCGAGCGTCTCGCCGACCGGCACCAGTTCCGCGCCCGTCGAGATCACGGCGACCAGCGGCCGCCGTCGGACCGGAACCCGCACCGTGCCGGACGCCGCCAGGGCGCCCACCGTCGCCGCCGTCACGGCGGTCCCGGCGCGCGCGAGCAGCTCGCCCCGCGCCACGTCCTCGCCCGCCGCCCGGACGTGCGCCCGCGCCCGCCGGGCCAGCCTCACCGAGGACTCGGCCCGCGGCGTGCCCGCGACGAACCGGCCGGTCGAGGTGTGCTCCACCGGGACCACGGCGTCGGCTCCGGACGGGAGAGGGGCGCCGGTCATGATCCGCACGGCCTGCCCCGGTCCGATCCCGGTCCCGTCGGCGGCGCCGGCCGCGACGTCTCCCGTCACCTGCAGCGTCACGGGCGCGCCGTCGGGCGGGAGATCGGCCAGCCGGACGGCGTAACCGTCCATCGCGGCGCTCACGAACGGCGGCACGGAGGCGTGGGCGTGCTGGTCCTCGGCGAGGGTCGCGCCGTCGGCGTCCACCAGGTCGAGCCGGACGGCGGGCAGCGGCGCGACCAGCGCGACGACGCGCTCGACGTGCTCCGTGACGCTCCGCAACCCGGACTCCATGGGACGACGCTATGCGAACAGGGTTCTGTCGGGGTTACCTGTGCCTCACAACCCGGCACCCTTCCCTGTGAGCGTACGGGAACCGGTGCTCAGCCCCGCGCCCCCCGCCGTACCGGTCCCAGCGTGAACAGCAGAGTGGCCAGCCCTGTCGCCGCCAGCAGCGCGAACCCCACGCCGTAGTCGCCGTTGAGCTGGTAGACCGCGCCCATGACCAGGGGCGGCACGAACCCGCCGAGCCCGCCGGCGGCCCCGACGACGCCGGTCACCCCGCCGACCTTGTCCGCGGGCGCGACCTTCGCCACCAGCGCGAACGTGGCGCCCGACGACGCCCCGAGCGCCGCCGCGAGCCCCAGGAACGCGATGGTGCCCACCGGGACGAGCCCTGGTTTGAACGCCACGACAGCCGCCAGCAGCGTCACCGCGGCGAAGCACCAGACCGACACGTTCACCGGCCCGAGCCGGTCCGACAGCATCCCGCCCACCGGGCGCATCACCACGGCCAGCACCACGAACCCGGCGGTGCGGGTGGCGGCGTCGGCGGCCTCGAGGTCGTAGGCGTTGGCGAGGAACGTCGGCAGGTACACGCTGAACGCGACGAATCCGCCGAAGCCCACGGCGTACAGCCAGGACAGCTGCAGGGTCGCCGGCAGCTTGAGGATGGACCAGGTGCGCGCCAGCATGCCGCCGGCGGCGCCCGAGGTGCGGCCCGGAGCGTCGTGCAGCAGGAACCACGAGGCCACCGCGAAGACCGCAAGGATCGCCGCGACCAGCACGAACGGCGCCCAGCGCCCGAACGCGTCGGCGAGCGGCACGGTCGTGAACGACGAGATCGCCGTGCCGCCCATCCCGACGCCGAAGATCCCCAGCGCGGTACCCCGCCGCTCGGGCGCGAACCACGCGTTGACGAACGGCACGCCGATCGCGAAGGTCGTGCCGCCCAGCCCCAGCAGGAACCCGCCCACGATCAGCGCCGCGTACGAGTCGGCGACCAGCCCGACGAACAGCACCGGGATGATCGTCAGCGCGCTGACCAGGGGGAACATCGTCCGCGCGCCGAACCGGTCGGTCAGCGCCCCCACCGGGACGCGCCCCACGGACCCGACCAGCACGGGCACGGCGACGAGCACCGACTGCTGCAGGTCCGTCAGCGCGTACTCGACCCCGTACGCCTTGCCGAGCGGGCTGATCAGCGCCCATGCCCAGAAGTTCACCGCGAAGCCCACGGTGGCCAGCGCCAGCTGCACGCCCGCCGACGACGTCCCGCTCGCCTCGGTCCGCCGGCTCGCCCGGCTGGGTGGTGCCTGCGCCATCTCAGCTCCTCCTGGCAGGTCCGGTGGGCGGCTCCCACCCGGGACGGGGGCGGTGCGAACCGGACCCGCCGGGAGCGGCACGCCCCTCGTCGCGCGAGCGGTACACGACGTACGGCCGGAACAGGTACGGCACCGGGGCGGAGAACGCGTGCACGAGCCGCGTGAACGGCCACAGCGCGAACAGCAGGAACGCGGCCACGATGTGCACCTGGAAGGCGACGGGCACCCCGGCCATCAGCTCGGGCTGCGGCTGGAGGTACCAGAGCGAGCGGAACCAGGGCGAGATGGTCTCCCGGTAGTCGTACCCGTGCTCGGTCACGAGCTGCGTGGTGGCGGTCGCCCAGGCCCCGGACAGCACCGACAGCGCGAGCATCGCGTACATGACCTTGTCCATCACGGTCGTCGCGAGGAACACGGCGCTCGTGGCCCGCCGGCGGTAGATCAGGATGAGCAGCCCGAGCACCAGCACGGCGGACGCCGCCGACCCGGCCAGCGCCGCGACCAGGTGGTAGACGTCCTCCGGGATGCCGACCGCCGCCGTCCACGTAGCCGGGATCACCAGGCCGGCGAGGTGCCCCAGGGTCACCACGAGCAGCCCGATGTGGAACAGCGGCGACCCGATGCGCAGCAGCCGCTTCTCGTACAGCTCGGACGAGCGGGTGGTCCAGCCGAACCGGTCGTACCGGTACCGCCACACCGACCCGACGACCAGCACGGCGAAGGTGACGTACGGCAGCACCACCCAGAGCATCACCTCCATGGCTGTACGCCTCCTTCGCCGTCCGCCCCGAAGCCCGGCAGCCCGGTCAGCCCGACCAGCTCGGCGGGCGGGCCCTCCGCGACGAGCGCCGCCACGCGTTCCAGCGTCCGCGCGTCGACGGGCGGCAGCGTGAGGCAGACCGCTTCCACCGCCGCAACCCACGGTGAGCTCTCGGCGGCCAACGCCTGCCGGAGCACCTCGATGCCGTCGCGGTGGGCGGCCAGGAGCGCGCCGACGATGCGGGCGCCGTCGCCGTCGGCCCGGGCGGAGAGCTCCAGCACGCTGCCGAGGTGGTCGGGCAGCTCACCCCGGGTGACCTCCCAGCCGACAGCGCGGTACGCCTCGGCGAACCGAAGCAGCGCGGCACCGCGGCGGCGGGTGTCGCCGGCCGCGTAGTACGAGAGGTAGAGCGTGCAGCGCCGCTTGAGGTCGAACGTCGCGACGTAGGCGGCCTGGAGCGCCGCGAGGTCGCCGTCGGTCAGGGCCGTGGCCAGGCCGGTCAGGCGCCCGGCCACGGGCTGCGGCAGGTGCCCGACGGCGGCGCGCACCTCGTGCGCGGCCCGCACCGCGTGCTCGTCGGGGTACGCCAGCAGGAGGGAGGCCGCCATGTGGGCCAGCCTCCGGTCGCCGTCGGACAGGGGGACCGGGGCGAGCCGCTCGCCCCCGGAGACCGAGCGGGCGCCACGGCGGAGCACCGGACGCGGCAGGAACGACAGGCTCATGACGCCTTCCCCTCGTCCTCCGGCGGGAAGAGGCCGTCCGGTCGCCCGTTGCCGTCCCAGTTCAGGAGGTTGACCCGGCCGGGCGTGGACGGCCCGTTCGGGGAGTCGGCGGTCTGCCGGGACGACAGCGCGTGGAAGTTCTCCACGGCGACCGGGACCGGCGGGCCCGACGACTCGCCGAGCGGCCCCGCGCCGCCCATGCCCGGACCGCCCTCGTAGTCCAGGGAGCACGCGATCTCCTCGAGGTCGCGGGCCTGCTCGGCGTGCGCCGTCGGGATCACGTACCGGTCGTCGTACTTGGCGATCGCCAGCAGCCGGTACATCTCCTCGACCTGCGGGCCGGTCATGCCGACGGCGCTCGCGGTCGACTCGTTCGGGGTGTTGCCCAGGTTCACGTCGCGCATGTAGGAGCGCATGGCGGCCAGCCGCCGCAGCACCCGCTCGACGGGCCGGGTGTCACCGGCCGTGAACAGGCCCGCGAGGTACTCCAGCGGGATGCGCAGCTTCGAGATGGCCGCGAAGAGCGTACGGGGGTCCTCGCCGTCGTTCCCGGAGCTCGCGACGACGTCGACGACGGGCGAAAGCGGCGGGATGTACCAGACCATGGGCAGCGTCCGGTACTCGGGATGCAGCGGCAGCGCCACCTCGTAGTCGTTGATCAGCTTCCAGATCGGGGACGCCTGGGCGGCCTCGATCCAGTCCTCGGGGATGCCCTCGCGGCGTGCGGCGGCGACCACCTCGGGGTCGTCCGGGTCGAGGAACACCGACCGCTGGGCCGCCAGGAGCTCGTGCTCGTCCTCGACGGACGCGGCCTCGGTGACCCGGTCGGCGTCGTACAGCACGAGGCCGAGGTAGCGCAGGCGGCCCACGCACGTCTCGGAGCAGACGGTGGGCAGGCCCACCTCGATGCGCGGATAGCAGAGCGTGCACTTCTCGGCCTTGCCGGTCTTGTGGTTGAAGTAGACCTTCTTGTACGGGCAGCCGGTGACGCACTGCCGCCAGCCGCGGCAGGCATCCTGGTCCACGAGCACGATGCCGTCCTCGGCCCGCTTGTACATCGCCCCCGACGGGCAGGACGCCACGCACGCCGGGTTGAGGCAGTGCTCGCAGATGCGCGGCAGGTAGAACATGAACGTCTGCTCGAGCTCCTCGGCGACGTGCTCGCTCATGTGCTTCAGCACCGGGTCGTCCTGCATCGTCGCGGTGGACCCGGCGAGGTCGTCGTCCCAGTTGGCCGACCACTCGATCTTCATGTCCTTGCCCGTGAGCAGGGACTTCGGTCGTGCCACCGGGGTGTGCGCGCCCTGCGGCGCGGACAGCAGCATGTCGTACTCGTAGGTCCAGGGCTCGTAGTAGTCCTGGATGGACGGCATCTTGGGGCTGGCGAAGATGGTCGCGAGCTTCTTCAGCCGCCCGCCCGCGCGCAGCTTGAGCCGGCCCCGCCTCGTCCGGACCCAACCCCCGTGCCACTCGTCCTGGTCCTGGTACGTGCGCGGATAGCCCAGCCCGGGGCGGGTCTCCACGTTGTTGAACCAGACGTACTCCATGCCGGACCGGTTGGTCCACGCCTGCTTGCAGGTCACCGAGCACGTGTGGCACCCGATGCACTTGTCGAGGTTCATCACCATCGACATCTGGGCCATGACCTTCATGTGGTCGCGCTCCGCTCCGGACTCGTTCCTCGTCCTGCGTGTCGCCGCTCGGTCATTCGTAGCGCACCTCCTGGCTGCGACGCCGGACCACGGTCACCTCGTCGCGCTGGTTGCCGGTGGGCCCCAGGTAGTTGAAGGCGTAGGAGAGCTGGGCGTACCCGCCGGCCAGGTGGGACGGCTTGAGCAGGATCCGCGTCAGCGAGTTGTGGATGCCGCCGCGCAGCCCTGACGCCTCCGCGATCGGCACGTCCACGGTGCGGTCGGTCGCGTGGTGCATGTAGACGGTGCCCTCCGGCATGCGGTGGCTCACCACGGCCCGCGCCACGACGACGCCGTTGCGGTTCACGGCCTCGACCCACTCGTTGTCCGCGACGCCGATGCGGGCGGCGTCGCCCGGGGACATCCAGATGTTCGGCCCGCCGCGCGAGAGCGACAGCATGAACAGGTTGTCCTGGTACTCGGAGTGGATGGACCACTTCGAGTGCGGCGTGAGGTAGCGGACGACGACCTCGGCGCCGGTCTCGGCACGTTCGGCCAGCGACGGGGAGTCCGGGAAGAGCCGGTGCATGTCCAGCGGCGGGCGGAACACCGGGAGCTGCTCGCCGAGCTCCACGAGCCAGTCGTGGTCCAGGTAGAAGTGCTGCCGCCCGGTCAGCGTGTGCCAGGGCTTGAGCCGCTCGACGTTGACCACGAACGCGCTGTACCGGCGTCCGCCGTGCTCGCTGCCGGACCACTCGGGCGAGGTGATCACCGGGGTGGGCCGGGCCTGGACGTCGGCGAACGTGATGCGCCGGCCCTCGTCCTCGCGCGCCAGGTCGGCCAGCGGTCGCCCGGTGCGGCGCTCCACGCGTTCGAACCCCTGGACCGCGAGGCGGCCGTTGGTGGTGCCGCTGAGCGCCAGGATCGCCTCGCACGCGTGCGTGTCGCGGTCCAGCCGCGGCCGTCCGGCCACGGGACCGTCGGGGACCAGCCCGTTGACCTCGCCGAGGCGGCGCACCTCGGCGTCGGGGGAGAACGGCACGCCCTTGGTGGCCATGCCGACGCCGTCGGTCAGCGGGCCGAGCGCGGCCATCCGGGCGGCGAACGCCGGGTAGTCCCGCTCGACCTCCACGATCTTGGGCATGTTCACGCCCGGCACCAGGTGCCGCTCGCGGAACGGCACGTCGGCGTCGGTCAGCGTGCCGTGGGGCACGGCCATCTCGTCGGGGGTGTCGTGCGCGAGGGGCGAGGCGACGACGTCGTGCCGCACGCCCAGGTGGTCGATCGCCATCGCGGAGATCTTCCGCGCGATCGCGTGGAACGCGGCGAAGTCGGTCTTGGTCTGCCAGGGCGGGTCGATGGCCGGGCTGAACGCGTGCACGAACGGGTGCATGTCCGTGGAGGACAGGTCGTGCTTCTCGTACCAGGTCGCGGCGGGCAGCACGACGTCGGAGAACAGCGTGGTGCTCGTCATCCGGAAGTCCATCGTGACCAGCAGGTCGAGCTTGCCGCGCGGGGCCTCGTCGCGCCAGGCCATGCTGCTCGGACGCCGCTCCGGTGCGGACTCCTCGGCGAACACCGCGGAGTCGGTGCCCAGCAGGTGCTTGAGGAAGTACTCGTTGCCCTTGCCGCTCGACCCCAGGATGTTGGCCCGCCACACGGTCAGCACGCGCGGGAAGTTGGCCGGGTCGTCCGGGTCCTCGACGGCGAACCGCAGCCGGCCCGCCTTCAGCTCGTCGACCACGTGCTCGGCGGGCGGCCTGCCCGCCGCCCGGGCCTCGTCGGCGAGGTCCAGCGGGTTGCGGTCGAACGTCGGGTAGCTCGGCATCCAGCCGCGCTGCGCCGACTCCACCAGGGTGTCCGCGGTGGTGCGGCCCGCGAACCGGCCGGGCGCCAGCGGCGAGGCCAGCGTGTCGGCGGGCAGACCGTCGTACCGCCACTGGTCGGTCGCCAGGTACCAGAAGGCCGTGCCGATCATCTGTCGCGGCGGCCGCACCCAGTCGAGCCCGCCCGCGTACTGCGCCCAGCCCGTCACGGGGCGGCACTTCTCCTGGCCCACGTAGTGCGCCCAGCCGCCGCCGTTCACGCCCTGGCAGCCGGTCATCGTGGTCAGCGCCAGGAACGCGCGGTAGATCGTGTCCGAGTGGAACCAGTGGTTCGTACCGGCGCCCATGATGATCATCGACCGGCCGTCGGAGTCGACGGCGTTCTGCGCGAACTCCCGCCCGATCCGCGCCGCGGCGGCCGCGGGGACGCCCGTGATCTCCTCCTGCCACGCAGGGGTGCCGGGCGCGGGGTCGTCGTAGCCCGCGGGCCAGTCGCCCGGCAGCCCGGGCCGGCCCACGCCGTACTGGGCGAGCATCAGGTCGAACACCGTGGTCACCAGGTGTCCGCCGACGCGCCGCACCGGCACGCCGCGCACGACGACGCCCTTGCCACCGGTGTGGGCGTCGTCGTCGGGCCCGGGGACCACGTCGAAGCGGGGGAGGGCGACGGCGACGGACTCGACCGGTCCTTCGCCGGCCGAGCCTGTCGAGACCCCCTGCAGATCAGCGAGGCTCAACGCCGGGTCCACGTCGCCCAGGTCCAGGTTCCAGCGGCCCTCGTCGGCGTCGCCGTAGCGGTGGCCCAGCGTGCCGTTCGGCACCACGGGCGAGCCGTCGGCGTCGAGGAGCACGGGCTTGAAGTGCGAGTTGGCCTCGGTGGCCACGCCGGGCAGGAGGTCGTCGGACAGGTCGGCCGCCGTCAGGAACTTGCCCGGGACGTACGCCTCCTCGCCGTCGTCCGCCGCGTGCTGCCCCGCACCGGACGACGGCACGGGGTCCAGCCGCACCAGGAACGGCGAGTCGCTGTACTGCTTGAGGTAGGCCGCGAACCGCTCGGTGCGCCGGTCCACGAGGTACTCGCGCAGGATCACGTGGCCCATCGCCAGGGCGAGCGCGCCGTCCGTGCCGGGGTGCGGGGCGAGCCACGCGTCGGCGAACTTCGTGTTGTCCGCGTAGTCGGGGGAGACCACCACGACCTTCTGGCCGCGGTACCGGGCCTCGGTCATGAAGTGCGCGTCCGGCGTGCGTGTCACGGGGATGTTCGAGCCCCACATGATCAGGTAGGCGGCGTTCCACCAGTCCGCCGACTCCGGCACGTCCGTCTGGTCGCCGAACACCTGCGGGGACGCCACGGGCAGGTCGGCGTACCAGTCGTAGAAGCTGAGCATGGTGCCGCCGAGCATCTGCACGAACCTGGCCCCGACCCCGTGGGAGACCATCGACATCGCGGGGATCGGCGAGAACCCGGCGACGCGGTCCGGCCCGTGCTCCCTGATCGTGTGCACGTGGGCCGCCGCGACGATCTCCGCCGCCTCCTCCCACGTGGCCCGGACCAGGCCGCCCTTGCCACGCGCCCGCTTGTACGCGCTCGCGACGGCGGGATCACCCGTGACCTCGGCCCACGCGTGCACCGGGTCCCCGGTACGGGCCTTCGCGGCCCGGTACGCCTCCAGCAGCACGCCCCGCACGTACGGGTAGCGCACCCGGGTGGGCGAGTACGTGTACCAGCTGAACGCGGCCCCGCGCGGGCAGCCGCGCGGCTCGTACTCGGGGGAGTCCGGGCCCACCGACGGGTAGTCCGTCTGCTGGGTCTCCCACGTGATGATGCCGTCCTTGACGTACACCTTCCACGAGCAGGACCCCGTGCAGTTCACACCGTGCGTGGAGCGGACCACCTTGTCGTGCGACCACCGGTCCCGGTAGAACGAGTCGCCGCCCCGACCCCCTTCCAGGTACAGCCGGCGCAGGTCCTCGGACACCTCCCCTCGGCGGAGGTGCCGTCCCAGCCTGACGAGTGCGTCCTCGGTGGCCATCTTTTTCAGTTTCACCTGGGCTTTGAGAATGCGCGACCTGATCTGCGGCACAGATGCTGCGGGCAACCCCTCACACCGCCCGCCGGCCCTCTGTGCGTTCTTCCTTACGGTCGATTAACTGCTCTTTGTCGGGCGATGAAACACCGTCTCCCTAGGTTCCTGGATGTCGGTCCGACGTCGGGCCGGCCCCGGACGGGCACCTGTCGGTCCGGGCGCGCCCGGCGTCGTCGGGCATACGCCCATGCAGGGAGGACGACGTGTCCACTCCGACCACACGCGACCAGGCACCCACACCCAGCGAGCCCGCCGTCCGGCGCCGCACCGGACGCTGGATCGAGCACTGGGACCCCGAGGACAAGACCCTCTGGGAGGACGGCGGACGCCGCACCGCCCGGCGCAACCTCGTCCTGTCGATCTTCGCGGAGTTCCTCGGCTTCGGCGTCTGGGCCATCTGGTCGATCGTCGTGCCGCAGCTCCCCGCCGCGGGCTTCGACCTCACCGTCGACCAGATGTTCTGGCTCATCTCCGTGCCGAGCCTCGTCGGCGCCACGCTGCGCATCCCCTACACGTTCGCCGTCCCCGTGTTCGGCGGCCGCAACTGGACCATCGTCTCCGCGCTGCTCCTGCTGCTGCCGACCGGCGCGCTCGTCCTCACCGTCGGCGACCCCACCACGCCGTTCCCCGTGCTGCTCGCCGCCGCGGCGCTCGCGGGCCTGGGCGGCGGCAACTTCGCGTCGTCGATGGCGAACATCTCGTTCTTCTTCCCCGAGAAGGAGAAGGGCGCGGCCCTGGGCTGGAACGCCGCAGGCGGCAACATCGGCACGGCGGCCGTGCAGCTCGCGGTACCGCTGGTGATCGTTACCGGGGCGGGCGTGGCGCTCGACCGGGCCGGGCTGATCTTCATCCCGTTCATCCTGCTGGCCGCGTTCCTCGCCTGGCGCTACATGGACAACCTGTCCACGGCCAAGGCGGACCCGCGCTCGTTCGGCGTGGCGGTGCACCACAAGCACACCTGGGTCATCAGCTTCATCTACATCGGCACGTTCGGGTCGTTCATCGGTTACGCGGGCGCCTTCCCGACGCTCCTGGCGGCGCAGTTCCCCCAGGTCGCGATCCCGCTCGCCTTCGTCGGCGCGCTCGTGGGGTCCATCGCCCGGCCGCTCGGCGGCATCCTGGCCGACCGCGTGGGCGGCGCCCGGGTGACCATCGGCTCGTTCGGCGTGATGGCGCTCGGCGCGGTGGGCGCGATCACCGCCCTCGGGTCCGGGAGCTTCGCGCTGTTCTTCGGCTCGTTCCTCGGCCTGTTCGTCGCGACGGGCGTGGGCAACGGCTCCGTCTACCGCATGATCCCGGCTGTCTTCCGGGCGAGCGGCGGGACGGCGAAGGCCGCCGCCGGGTGCATCGGCATCGCCGGCGCCATCGGGGCGTTCGGCGGGTTCCTCATCCCACGCGGGTTCGCCCTGTCCACCACGTTGGCCGGGTCGATCGTGCCGGCGCTGTGGCTGTTCATCGGCGTCTACGCGGTGATGGCCCTGGTCTGCTGGCTGGTCTACGGCCGTGGCGCCATGGCCGAGGCGCGGGTCTGACCGTGGTCACCACCCTCGGGGTCCCCGTCGACTCGCACTGCCCCTACTGCGCGCTGCAGTGCGGGATGTCGCTGACGCCACGTACGGCGTCGGCGGCGTCCGGCACGCCGGTGCCGAGCCAGGCGTCGGCCGATGCCCCCGAGGTGCAACCGCGCGACTTCCCGACCAACCGGGGCGGGCTGTGCCAGAAGGGGTGGACGTCGGCGGCGGTGCTCGGGGCGGCCGACCGGATCACCACGCCGCTGGTCCGGCGCTCCCTGCTGACGGGTGCGGGCCAGCCGGCCGACCCGGCCGCCGACGGCCGGCGCGCCGACCCGCTGGTCCCCGTCTCCTGGGAGACGGCGCTCGACCTCGTGGCGTCCCGGCTCGCCACGCTGGCCGCCGAGTCCGGGCCGGAGACCGTGGCCGTCTTCGGCGGTGGCGGCCTGACCAACGAGAAGGCGTACGCGCTCGGCAAGTTCGCCCGCACGGTGCTGCGCACGCCCAACATCGACTACAACGGCCGGTTCTGCATGGCGTCGGCGGCGGCCGGGATGAACCGGTCGTTCGGCGTCGACCGTGGCCTGCCGTTCCCGCTGGCCGACCTGGGCGGCGCCCAGGCCGTGCTGCTCCTGGGCTCGAACGTGGCCGAGACCATGCCGCCCGCCGTCCAGCACCTCGCCGGGGCGCGGGCGGCGGGCGGCCTCGTCGTCGTGGACCCGCGGCGGTCCGCGACGGCTCGGCTCGCGGAGGACCCGGCCCCGGCGGGCGGGCCGGGCACCGCCGAGGGCGTGCACCTCGCCCCCGTGCCCGGCACGGACCTGGCGGTGCTACTCGGCCTGCTGCACGTGGTGCTCGCCGAGGGCCTGGCCGACCAGGAGTACCTGGAGGCCCGCACCACCGGGTTCGACGACGTCGCGCGCTCGGTCGCCGGCTGGTGGCCCGAGCGCGTCGAGTCGGTCGCGGGAGTGCCCGCCGCCGACCTGCGGCGCGTGGCCCGGCTGCTCGCGGCCGCCGCGCCCGTGCACGGCGGCACCGGTGCGTACGTGCTGACCGGGCGCGGCGTCGAGCAGTCCACGCAGGGCACGGCGACCGTCACGGCGGCGATCAACCTGGCGCTGGCGCTCGGGCTGCCCGGCCGGGTCGGTTCGGGGTACGGCGCGATCACCGGGCAGGGCAACGGGCAGGGCGGCCGCGAGCACGGGCAGAAGGCCGACCAGCTCCCGGGCTACCGCAAGATCGACGACCCGGCCGCGCGCGAGCACGTGGCCGCCGTCTGGGGCGTGGACCCCGAGACCCTGCCCGGCCCCGGCCTGCCCGCGGTGCAGCTCCTGAGGTCGCTGGGCGCGGTGGGCCCCGACGGCGCCCGGGCGCCCGGGCGCCCCCGCGCCCTGTTGGTGCACGGCTCGAACCTCGTGGTCAGCGCCCCGAACGCCGGCGGCGTGATCGACCGGCTGCGCAGCCTCGACCTCCTGGTGGTCTGCGACTTCGTGCCGAGCGAGACGGCGCTGCTGGCCGACGTCGTGCTCCCCGTGACCCAGTGGGCCGAGGAGGAGGGCACGATGACGTCGCTCGAGGGGCGCGTGATCCGCCGTCGGGCCGCGGTACGGGCGCCGGGCGAGGCGCGCTCCGAGCTGTGGATCCTCGCGGAGCTCGCGCGCCGGCTCGGCGCGCCGGAGACGCTGGCCTTCCCGACCGACCCCGCCGTCGTGTTCGACGAGCTCGCCCGCGCCTCGGCGGGCGGCCCCGCCGACTACTCCGGGCTGTCCCACGCCCGGCTCGACGCCGACGAGGCGGCTGGCGGCCCCGGCCTGTTCTGGCCCGTCCCGGCGGTGTCGGACCCACAGCTCCCGGGGGTGACCCGTGGGTCCGGCACGACGCCGCATCCCGGGACGCCGCGGCTGTTCCTCGACCGGTTCGCGACGCCCGACGGGCGGGCGCGCATGGTGCCCGTGGACCACGTGGGCCCGAGCGACGACGTGCGGCCCGCCGCGCCGTTCTACCTGGTCACCGGCCGGGTTCTGCAGCACTACCAGTCGGGTGCGCAGACCCACCGCGTGGCCGAGCTGGAGAAGCTCGTGGCCGAGCCGTACGTGGAGCTGCACCCGGTGCTCGGCTTCCGCATCGGCGTGCCCGACGGTGCGCGCGTGCGGCTGACCAGCGCACGCGGCCGAGTCGAGGCGACGGCGCGCTGGACCGACGCCGTGCGCCCTGACACGGTCTTCATGCCGTTCCACTGGAGCGGCGCCGGGTCGGTCAACCAGGTGACGACGGATGCGACCGACCCGATCTCCGGGATGCCGGAGTTCAAGGTCTGCGCGGTGGACGTCTCGATGGCCCCTGCGGAGGCCGAGCCCGTCGAGACCCGGGCGACGCCTGCCGCGCCTGGTCCCGACAAGCTCGACCAGCGGGGTCCCGTACAGAAGGAGCTCTCGACATGAACCTGCGTGTCCCTGTGAAGGTGGTCGTGGTGGGGTTCGGGATGGTCGGCTCGCGGCTCGTCGACGAGCTGCTGCGCCGGGAGCCCGAGGCCTTCGACATCACGGTGCTCGGCAGCGAGCCCTACGAGCCGTACAACCGGGTGCTGCTGAGCGACGTCGTGGCCGGCCGCACCGACGTCGCGGCCATCACGATGCCCCTGCCCGACGGCGCCCGTGTCACCGTGCGCCGGGGCGTCACCGCGACGTCGATCGACCGCGCGTCCCGGGTGGTGCACGCAGACGACGGCACCCTGCACCCGTACGACCACGTGGTGCTGGCGACCGGCGCGGCCGCCCGCATCCCGCCGATCCCCGGCCTGCGCACGCCCGACGGCGGCCTGCCTGCCGGAGTGCACGCGCTGCGCACCCTCGACGACGCCCGCGAGATCGTGGCCGCGACCGTCAACTCCCCGCGCGCCGTGGTGGTGGGCGGCGGCGTGCTGGGCCTGGAGGCCGCCGTCGGGCTCGCGGGCCGCGGACTGAACGTGACGCTCGTGCACCACGGCCAGGGCCTCATGGAGCGCCAGCTCGACGGTGAGGCCGCCGACGTGGTCCGGGCCGGGCTGGAGGGGCTCGGCGTGACCGTGCGGCAGAACAGCCTGTCCAGCGAGGTGCTCGTGGCGGGCGGCCATGCCGTGGGCATCCGGGTCCGGGAGAACGCGCAGGTCGTCTCCGCGGTGCCGGCCGGCGGCGGGCCGACGGGCGGCGGGCCGGGATCCGCTGGTGCGCCCCCGCGCGACGAGGTGGTCGCCGCCCGTCTGGTCGTGTTCTCCGTCGGCACCATCCCGGAGACCGGGCTCGCCGCGGCGGCCGGGCTGACCACTGACCGCGGCGTCGTGGTCGGGTACGACCTGGCCAGCCCCGACGACCCGCGGGTGTACGCGGTCGGCGACTGCGCGCAGCCGCCGAGCGGGTCCCAGGGGCTCGTCGCCGAGGGCTGGGACCAGGCGCGACGGCTCGCGGAGCACCTGGTCTCGCTGGTCGAGCCGGTCATGCCGGTCGCCGCGGCCGCGGCGACCTCGCCGGGCGAGCCGGTCGAGGCCCGGCCGCTCGCGCACCTGCGCCTGCCGGGCGACGGCGCCCAGCCCAGCATGGCCGTGCGGCTGGGCGCCCTGCTGACCAGCGGCGCGACGACGAGCCGCGCCCAGACCGACCGCGGCATCGATACCCGCGGGACCGACGTCGTCAAGGTCAAGGCGGGCACGCTCAGCATCACCACGATGGGGGTCTGCGGCCCGGCACGCCCGGACGAGCCCACGCAGCGGGCGGTCCGCCTGGCCGACCCGAGGGCGGGCCGGTACATCGAGGTCGTGGTGTCCGACGGCATCCTCGTGGGCGCCACCTGCGTGGGTGACCCGCGCGTGGCCGCCGATCTCACCGCCGCCTACACGCGCCGCACGCCCGCGCCGCTGGACCCCGCGTTCCTGCTGCTCACGCCGGTCATGGCCGCGGCGTCGCCGGCGTCGTCCCCGGAGCACATGCCCGAGGACGCCGTGGTGTGCCGCTGCAACGGCGTGACCAAGGGCGACATCGCGGGCGCGTGCCCGCCGGGTGCGCACTCGGTCGAGGAGGTGGTCCGCGAGACCCGCGCCACGACGGGCTGCGGCTCGTGCAAGGACGCGGTGTGCGGCCTGGTGGACTGGCTCCGCACGGAGTCGGTCCCGGAACCGGCGTAGCCGGGCGCCGCGCAGACGCGCTCTTCTACCCAGCCATTGGGCCCGAAAACAGGCCAGTTCCGGGCCCAATGGCTGGGTAGAGGCGCACCTTCATGCCGGCGGGCGGGACCACTCCAGCGTGTAGCGGAAGAACAGCCTGCGGCGGGGGCGCGCTCCAGGGAGCACCTCGCGGGCGACCCGGGAGATCTCCGCGAACGAGTCGGCGGGGTCGCGCACCGGCATCACGGGTTCGCTGCTCGCTCGGCTGCCGCTGTCGTCCACAGGCTTCCGGACCGGCTGTGGATGCTTGATCAGCCCCACCAGCGGGTTCAGCAGCGACGACGGGAGGTCCCAGGCCAGGTCGGCCAGGGTGTCGGCCCGGGCGAGCCCGACGACGAGCAGGCGGCCACCAGGCGCGAGCAGCCCGGCCGCGTGCCGGAGCGCGGCCTCAAGCTGCAGGTGGTGCAGCACCGCGACCATCGTGACGGCGTCGAACGTGCCGTCGACCTCCTCGAACCGGGCCCGGCGCACGGTCACCGCGGGATCGCCGGCGAACCGCTCGGCGGCGACGGCGGCCATGGCGGCGTCGGCATCCACGCCCATCACCTCGTCGAACCGCCCGCGCAGCCGGCCCAGCAGGAGTCCCTTGCCGCAGCCGACGTCGAGCGCCCGTCGCCGTCGGGCCGGGAGCCGGCGCAGGATCCAGCCGTGGAAGTGGTCGTTGTGGCTCCACGGGTGCCGGTCGTTGAGCCGGCGGAGCACGCGGCCACCGGCACGGACCAGCGGGTTGGGCACGGTCCGGAGGTCCATGCGGCCTGAGACTAGCGGTGTGAGAGTCCGGCTGGCGTGGCCAGCCACCCCATGTGAGTATCTTCGATGATACTATCATTCACGATACAAACATTGGAGTTCCGGTGCCTGGCTACGTGGAGCGGAAGCGGCAGACCGCAGAGCTGCAGTCCCTGCTCGACCAGGTCACGAGCGGTTCCGACCGGCCTGGCCGAGCCGTCCTGGTCCGCGGTCGGCGCCGGGTCGGCAAGTCACGCCTGGTGGAGGAATTCGTCCACCGAGCGGGTATCCCGAGCGTGTACTTCACGGCGGCGGGCCGCTCCGTGCGTGATGACCTGGCGGCCTTCGCCCAGGACGTCGCCACGTCGACGTTACCCGGGGCGGACCTGTTCGCCGGTGACCCGCCGTCGAGCTGGGACAACGCCTTCCGGCTGCTCGCCGCGGCGCTGCCGGCGGACGGCCCGGCCATCGTCGTGCTCGACGAGCTGCCGTACGTGACTGCCGCCGACGAGGGCTTCGAGGGCGTCCTCCAGAAGCATTTCGACCGTGAGCTCAGCCGACGGCCGGTGCTGCTCGTCGGTATCGGCTCGGACCTGGCGATGATGGAGGCGCTCAACGACTACGACCGCCCGTTCCACCAGCGAGCCACCGAGATGGTCGTGCCCCCGCTCTCGCCTGCCGAGGTCGGGCGAATGCTCTCCCTCCCACCAGGTGACGCCTTCGACGCGTACCTGGTGAGCGGCGGGCTCCCGTTGATCTGCCGGGACTGGGGCAGAGGGCAGGACCTCTGGGCGTATCTCAAGGAGGCGCTCAGCCACGCGACGTCGTCGCTCCTGGTCAGCGCCGAGAGGTCGCTCGCTGCCGAGTTCCCGGGTGACCTGCAGGCTCGCCGGGTGCTCGAGGCGATAGGTCAGGGACAGCGGCGGTTCACCGACATCGGCTCGAAGGCCGGTGACCTCAGGTCGACGTCGCTCACGAGGTCCCTCGACGTACTGAAGGCGAAGCGCATCGTGACGGCCGAGCGCCCGCTGTCGCTCAAGGCTTCTGCCGACACGAGGTATCGGATCGACGACCCGTACCTTCTCTTCTGGCTCCGCTTCCTGGGTCCGCACCTCGCCGAGATCGAACGCGGCAGAGGCGACCGGGTGTTCCGGCAGGTTCGCGACGAGTGGGCCCGGTGGCGAGGACGAGCGATCGAGCCGGTGGTCCGGGAGTCGGTCGCGCGAATGCCCCATGCCGAGCTGGGTGTGCCCGGGGACGTCTCGATGGCGGTCGGAGGGTTCTGGAACCGCACCAACAGCGTCGAGGTCGACCTCGTCCTGGCGGACCGGGGACCGGTCGCGAACAGGCTCTACGGGGTGGGTTCGATCAAGTGGACCACCAAGCCGTTCGGTGCCCGAGAGCTCACGGAGCTGATCACGCACCGGAGCCAGGTTCCCGGTGCGTTCGACGGCACGGGTCTCGTCGTCGTCAGCCGGAACGGGGCCGAGGACGGAGTCGGTGCGTCCGGGGCGGTCGTCCTTGGTCCTGACGAGCTGCTGGCGCAGTGGGACTGATTGGTCCTCTCGCTGACTCACCGCGCCGCCCGCGCCCCTGTGAGGAAGATGTTCGGCTCGGGTAACCGCGGACGCACCGGCGCGAAAAACCCGCGACCTACGGTCAAGACATGGTCAATTCCGGCAATCCTCAGCACCTTGTGGTGATCGGCGGTGGCATGGTCGCGCAGCGGCTCGTCGAGGCGCTGCGCGCCCGGGACGACGCCGGCCGCTACCGCGTGACCGTGTTCGCGGAAGAGCCCCGCGCCCCCTACGACCGCGTGGGCCTGACCCGCTGGTTCGAGGAGGGTCCCGAGGGCATCGCCCTGGGCGACCCGTCCCTCTGGGCCGATCCGCTCGTCACCCTGCACACCGACCGCAAGATCGAGTCGTTCGACCGCGCGGCGAAGACCGTCACGGACCGCCTCGGCAAGGTGCACGCCTACGACGAGCTCGTGCTCGCCACCGGCTCCAGCGCCGCCATGCCGCCCATCCCCGGGAACGACCTCCCGGGCGTCTTCGTCTACCGCACCATCGACGACGTCGCGGCGCTGCGCGGCTGGGTCGAGGAGAAGCGCCGGAGCTATCCCGAGGGCAAGCCGGTGCGCGGCGCCGTCATCGGCGGCGGCCTGCTCGGCCTGGAGGCCGCCGGGGCCCTGACCGCGCTCGACGCGCAGGCCACCGTCATCGAGTTCGGCACCCACCTGATGGGTGTGCAGGTCGACCTCGGCGGTGGCCAGGCGCTGAAGCGCCTGATCAACGGCAAGGGCATCGGCGTCCGCGCCGAGACCGCGACCAGCCAGATGAAGCCGCACCGCCGCACCGGCCACGTGGGCCGGCTCGACTTCGCGGACGGCGGGCGGCTCGACGTCGACGTCGTCGTGGTCGCCACGGGCGTGCGCCCCCGCGACGAGCTCGGCCGTGCGGCCGGGCTGCCGGTCGGGGAGCGCGGCGGCGTCGTCGTCGACCTGACCTGCCGCACCGAGGACCCGCACGTCTGGGCCGTGGGCGAGGTGGCCTGCATCGAGGGCCGCTGCCTCGGCCTGGTCGCGCCCGGCAACACGATGGCCGAGGTGGTCGTGGACCGGCTGCTCGGCGGCCTCGCCGAGTTCCCCGGCGCTGACACCGCGACCAAGCTCAAGCTCTCCGGCGTCGACGTCGCCTCGTTCGGCGACGCGCACGCCCGCACCGAGGACGCCGTCGAGGTGGTCTGGGCCGACCCGGTGGCCGGTGTCTACAAGAAGCTCGTCCTGTCCGACGACGCGCGCACCCTGCTGGGCGGCGTCTTCGTGGGCGACGCCGGACCGTACGCCAGCCTGCGGCCCATGCTCGGCGCGGAGCTGCCCGGCGACGACCCGAGCGCGTTCCTCCTGCCCGAGGGCGGTGGCGGGGCCCCGGGTCTGGAGCTGCCCGACGACGCCAACGTGTGCTCCTGCAACAACGTCTCCGCGGGGACCATCCGCGGAGCCGTCACCGAGCACCAGTGCACCGACGTCCCGGGTGTGAAGGCCTGCACGCGGGCCGGCACCACCTGCGGCGCCTGCCTGCCGCTGGTCAAGAAGCTCGTCGACACCGAGCTGGAGCGCGCGGGCATCGAGGTCAGCACCGCCCTGTGCGAGCACTTCGAGATGTCCCGCGCCCAGCTGTTCGACGCCGTCCGGGTCGCCGACCTGCACTCGTTCAGCGACATCGTGGCCCGGTTCGGGGTCTCGACAAGCGCGACCACCGGGGTCGGCAACCGCGGCTGCGACATCTGCAAGCCCGTGGTCGCGTCGATCCTGGCGAGCCTCGGCAACGGGCACATCCTCGCGGGCGAGCAGTCCACGCTGCAGGACACCAACGACCACATGCTCGCCAACCTGCAGAAGGACGGCACCTACTCGGTGGTGCCCCGGATGCCCGGCGGCGAGGTCACGCCGGAGGGCCTGATCGTCGTCGGCCAGGTGGCCAAGGACTTCGGGCTCTACACGAAGATCACGGGCGGCCAGCGCATCGACATGTTCGGGGCCCGGGTGGACCAGCTCCCGGACATCTGGCGCCGCCTGGTCGACGCCGGCTTCGAGTCCGGGCACGCCTACGGCAAGTCGCTGCGCACCGTGAAGTCGTGCGTCGGCTCCACCTGGTGCCGGTACGGCGTGCAGGACTCCGTGGGCATGGCCGTCGAGCTGGAGCTGCGCTACCGCGGCCTGCGCTCGCCGCACAAGCTCAAGATGGGTGTCTCGGGCTGCGCCCGCGAGTGCGCGGAGGCGCGCGGCAAGGACGTGGGCGTCATCGCCACGGACAAGGGCTGGAACGTGTACGTCGGCGGCAACGGCGGCCAGACACCGCGGCACGCGAAGCTGCTCGCCGAGGACCTGACGTCCGAGGAGCTCCTGCGGACGATCGACCGGTTTCTCATGTACTACGTGCGTACCGCCGACCGGCTGCAGCGCACCGCGCCCTGGATCGAGGAGGTCGACGGCGGCCTGGAGGGCGTGCGCGAGGTGATCATGGAGGACTCGCTCGGCATCTGCGCCGACCTGGACGCCGCCATGGCCCGCCACGTCGAGAACTACGAGGACGAGTGGAAGGCCGTGCTGGAGGACCCGGAGAAGCTGCGCCGGTTCTCCTCCTTCGTCAACGCCCCCAAGGACGCCGACCCGTCGCTGGCCTACGTGACCGAGCGGGGCCAGCGCCGTCCGGCGACGTCGGCCGAGCGCGCGTCCGGCGTCGTCATCGCAGGTCCCAAGCTGGAGGTACGAGCATGACCGTCGACGACGTGGCGGCCCCCCGGGCCGCCGGGGCAGCCCCGGGCGTGGTCCGCTGGGAGCGGGCCTGCCTGCTCACCGACCTGTTCCCGGAGCGCGGTGCGGCCGCGCTCTTCGGGGACGTCCAGGTGGCCCTCTTCCGCCTGCCCGACGACGCCGCCTACGGCGGCCACGCCGGCCGGGTCTACGCGGTGCAGAACCTGGACCCGTTCTCGGCGGCGAACGTGATCTCGCGCGGGATCGTCGGTACCCGGGCCGGTGAGCCCACGGTTGCCGCTCCGGTCTACAAGCAGGTGTTCTCCCTGGTCACCGGCACGTGTCTGGTGGTGGCGGACAAGACCCCGAAGGACGACCTGCCCGCCGACCTGGTGACCTACCCGGTCGAGGTCCGCGAGGGCGTGATCTACGTGGGCCTGACGTGAACGTGTCAGACGCACAGGTCACCGGAGGTGGCCGGGGGTCTGACACGACCGGTCGGGTGACGCTCGTCGGTGGCGGCCCGGGCGCCGTCGACCTGCTGACCGTGCGCGCGTGGCGGGCGCTGCAGGCGGCCGACGTCGTCGTGGCCGACCGGCTGGGGCCCGTCGAGATCCTCGCCGAGCTCCCGCCGCACGTCCGCGTGATCGACGTCGGCAAGGAACCCGGCCGGCACCCGGTGCCGCAGGAGCGCATCAACGAGCTGCTCGTGGAGCACGCGCTGGCGGGTGCCGACGTGGTGCGGCTCAAGGGCGGCGACCCGTTCGTGCTGGGCCGCGGCGGCGAGGAGGTGCTCGCCTGCGTGGCGGCCGGCGTGCCGGTCGAGGTGGTCCCGGGCATCACGTCCGCCGTCGCCGTGCCGGGGCTGGCCGGCATCCCGCTCACCCACCGCGGCGTCACCACGGGCTTCCACGTCGTCTCGGGCCACTGCGCCGCCACCCCGGACGTGTCAGACGCACAGGTCCCTCCGGTGACCGACAGGTCTGGCACGTCCGGGCCGCTCGACGCCGCGGCCCTCTCCTGCGTGCGTGACGGCACGGCTACGCTTGTCGTACTGATGGGGGTGCGGTCCCTCGGCGCGATCGTGGCGCAGTCCCTGGCCGCAGGCGCCGATCCCGGAACTCCCGTGGCGATGGTGGAGAACGGTTCCACGCCGGAGCAGCGCGTCACGCGGGCCCGCCTCGACGAGGCGGCCGCGGTGGCGGCAGCTCGTGGTGTGCGGTCGCCCGCGGTCGTCGTCATCGGCCGCGTGGCCGCGGCAGGGCTTCTGGAGGGTGCGGATGAGCGACGTCTGGCAGGTGCCGGTGTCTGACGTCGCGGCGCCCGCTCGCGCGCAGGCCGCCCACCCGACGCTGGGCCAGGTCATGGCCGGCGCGACCGTGCTCGTCACCGCCGAGCGCCGGGCCTCGGAGCTCGCCGCCGCCCTGGAGCGGCGCGGCGCCACGATCCGGCACGCGCCCGCGCTCAGCATGATCCCGCACGTCGACGACGAGACACTGATCGCCGCGACCCGGGCCATCGTGGACGCGCCGCCGGACGTCCTGGTGGTCACGACGGGTATCGGCTTCCGCGCCTGGATCGAGGCCGCCGACGCGCACGGGCTCGCCGAGCCACTGCTCGACATGCTCGGCGGCGTCCGGCTGGTCGCGCGGGGACCCAAGGCCCGCGGCGCCATCCAGGCCGCAGGGCTGCAGGCCGACTGGGTGGCCGAGTCCGAGACGTCCGCCGAGGTGGCCGAGGTGCTGCTCAGTGAGGGCGTGGACGGCCTGCGCATCGCGATCCAGCACCACGGCGCGGGCGCCGACGGCCTGGACGAGGTGTTCGAGAAGGCCGGCGCCCAGGTCGCCAGCCTCGTCGTCTACCGGTGGGGCCCCGCCCCCGACCCCGCGGCCGTCCGCGACTCCGCGCACGCGGTGGCCGACGGCGAGATCGACGCGGTCGTGTTCACGTCCGCCCCGGGCGCCGAGGCCTGGCTGCAGGCCGTCGAGGCGGAGGGGCTGGTCGAGCGCGTCCGGGCCCGGTTCGCCGACGGCGGGACGGTCGCCGCCGCCGTCGGACCTGTGACGGCCAAGCCGCTGGAGCACCGCGGGATCGTGCCCCTGCAGCCCGAGCGCGGCCGGCTCGGCGCGCTCGTGCGTGCGCTGGTGGGGCACTACGAGCACATCGAGTCCGTGGCGCTGAGCACTGTGGCCGGATCGCTGGTGATCCGCGCGCGCGTCGCGGTGCTGGACGGCAAGGTGCTGCCGCTGTCCCCGACCGGCGTCGCGGTGCTGCGGCTGCTCGCGGCGGCGGCGGGCGACGTCGTGCCACGTGAGGAGGTGCTCGCCGCGCTGCCGGGTGACTCGCAGGACACGCACGCCGCCGAGGTGGCGATCGCGCGCCTGCGGGAGGCGGCGGGCCGGCGCGACCTGATCCGCACCGTGGTCAAGCGCGGCTACCGCATAGAGCTGGCCTGAGGGTGTGGCAGTTTGCTCTGCCGAACGCTCGGGTGGAGTGCCGACGGGCCGCCGCTAGCGGAGCGCGCCGACCAGGACGGACTCGACCATCTCGCGGACGGCGACGTCGTCCGGCCGTGCGCCGAGCTCGCCCGCGAACATCAGGTGCCCGGTGCCCACGACCGTCATCGCGAGGTAGCGGGGCTCGGTGCCGGGGACCACACGCCCGGACGACTGCTCGGCGGCCAGGTAGGCCGCCAGCGCCCCGGTGATCTCGGCGAGCAGCGGTACACCCGCGGGTGACGTCTCGCGCAGCCGGCGGCGCAGCTCGTCGCGCGCGGTGATGAGCGCGACGACGGCGAGCGCGACGGTGTCGAGCGTCGCGGCCAGGAACCCGGACACGTTGCCGACCACCGTGCCGGTTCCCGCGGCGGTGACCAGGCGGTCGCCGGCGTCGTCGGCCTGCTGGATGCGGGTGCGGACCAGCGCGGCGAGGAAGTCGTCGAAGTCCGCGAAGTGGCGGTGCAGCACACCCTTGGCGACGCCGGCCTCGTCGGTCACGGCTCGGCTGGTCAGTGCCGCGGCGCCGCTGGTCGCGAGCAGCCGTTCCGCGGCGGCCACGAGCTGGGCGCGCGGATCCTGGAGCGCCACTCCGGTGGGCATGGACGGCCCCTCTCCTGTCGCCGGGCCGCGGGGTGCGGCTGAAGCAATGTTGCACGAGTGGGCGCCTGCCCACTAGCGTGGGCGCATGCCCACTTCCAATTCGGCCGGCGACCTCGCCGCCTCTCACCTGCACCGCGGCGCCGCCGAGGGATTCGGCGCGGACGCGGAGCGGTACGACCGTTCGCGTCCCGTCACGCCCCGCGCGGTCGCGGACGCCGTCCTGGGCTATCTGGCCGGCAAGGGCCGGATCGGCGAGGACAGGCTGGGTGACGGCCGGCCGGGTGAGGGCCAACCGGCCGACGGCGACGGCACACCGGGCACGGCCGCCGAGCCCGCACCACCCCGCCTGCTCGACGTCGGCGTCGGAACAGGTCTCTCCGCCCTGCCGTTCCGCGCGGCGGGCGCCGAGGTGCTGGGTGTCGAGGTCGACGCCCGCATGGCGGCCGTGGCCGAGGCGCGTGGCCTCGACGTCGAGGTGGCGCGGTTCGAGGAGTGGGACCCGGCGGGACGGCGGTTCGACGCCGTCGTCTCCGGCATGACCTGGCACTGGGTGGACCCGGTCGCGGGCGCCGCTCAGGCAGCCCGTGTGCTGCGCGACCAGGGGGTGCTGGCGGTGTTCTGGCACGCGGCCGACCTGCCGCCCACGCTTCGGTCGGCGCTGCACGACCTGTACTCCCGGGAGCTGGCCGGCACGCCGGGGGCGGGCATGTACGCGCCGGGCCGCTCGGCGGCCGACGGCTACGAGGCGATGCTCGACCGTGCCGAGGCGGGCCTGGTCGAGGCGGGCGGGTTCGGCACGCCGCAGCGGTGGCGGCACGCCTGGGAGCACCGGTACACCGTCGAGGAGTGGCTGGACCAGGTGCCGACGTCGGGCGGGTTCGGCCGGCTGCCCGAGCCGGTGCGGCGCGCGATCCTGGCCGGCGTCCGGTCCGCCCTGGAGCAGGACGAGGCCGTGACCGACGGCGCGTTCACCGTGCGCCACACCACGGTCCTGCTGGCGGCCCGCCGCACGTCCTGACCAGCACGACCGGACCCGCCCGTCCGGACTCGACCCGTCCCGTCCCGTCCCGTCCCGTCCCGTCCCGTCCCGTCCCGTGCCGCCCGTCCGGACCGTCCCATCCGGACCGTCCCATCCGGACCAAATCCCTTTGAGGCCTAAGTTTCTTCGCTTTGGGTGGCCGCAAAGCGAAGAAACTTAGGCCTCGAAGGGGATCGGCCTCAGCGGACCGGTCACCCGCCATCATCGTTCTGCTCCTCCCGCCCGTCGGAGAGGGTGAGAGGGAAAGGGGGCGTCACCGATGGCGCAGTGGGAGAGCGAGCTCGAGGAGCTCATGGCGCGGCGGGGCCGCGCACTGGTGGGGTACGGGTACACGCTGTGCCGGGACCGGGGGCAGGCCGAGGACCTGGTGCAGGACGCGCTGGTCAAGGTGTTCTCGCGGCTGCGGCGACCGCGGGACATGTCGGGCACCTCGCAGGTCACCGACCTGGACCAGCCGCGGCTGACCAACGCGGAGGCCTACGTGCGCCGGGCCATGCTGACCATCTACCTGGACGGTTACCGCCGGCAGACGAGCTGGACCGGCATCAAGCACCTGCTGGCCGACGAGGACCGCGCGCCCGCGGCGGAGCGCGTCGCGACGGCCCGGGTCGACGTCGGCGTGGCGCTCGCCAGGCTGTCCCCGCGGCAGCGCGAGTCGGTGGTGCTGCGGTTCTTCGAGGACATGACCGTGCCGCAGATCGCGCAGACCCTGGGTACGAGCCCGGGCACCATCAAGCGGCACCTGTCCAACGCGATGGAGCTGCTGCGCGACTCGCTCGCGGAGATCGCGGTCCCCGAGATCGACACGACGCTGGACGAGCGCCTCGACGCGGTCTCCGGCATGGTGCGCCGCCGCCGCGGGGTCAAGGTGGCGGCCATCGGCGGCGCCTCGCTGGTGGTCGCGGGCATGCTGGCCGTCGCCGCGCTGTGGGGGCCGTCGCGGCTCCTGTCCGAGCCGGTGGTCCCGGCCACGCAGAGCCCCGAGCTGTCCAGCGCCCAGGCCGGCGGGCAGGTGCCCAGCCAGTGGAGCGAGCACGGCCCGCAGTACCGGTGCGGCATGGAGGTCACGGAGCTGACGTCGACGTCGGACACGGTGGAGCTGGAGCTGACCGGAGACCTGGAGGCCGACGAGTACGGACTCACCGCGCCGGTCCGGATCACCCGGACCGACACGGAGGGGCCGGCGCTGGACGGCGGCGAGCCCATGCTGCTCTTCGCCCAGAACGGCCAGGTGGTCGACCTCGGGGCGGGCTGGCACGAGGGCGGCTACGTGCTGCCCGACGCCGGGAGGTCCCAGGACGCCGTCGCCGAGGCCGGCGCGGCCACGGCCTGCGGTGACTGGACCGTCGGCATTATCTCCGAGACCTACCTGGAGCCGCGGCCGGCCGGCACGTACGACGTCTACGCGGTCATGCCGTGGAGCGACCTCGACGGCACGGGCGGGATGGCTGTCAGCGAGCCGGTCACCATGGAGGTCCCGGAGGTCGACGTGCCGGCAGAGGAAGCGCTGACGGTCGACATCCGCGACGGCTACCAGCCCGAGTGGCTGGCGGGCACGGACCTGGCCTGCGGCGCCCACGCCTCCGACATTCCGGCCGGCCCGCAGGTGCCCTCGGAGCGCGCGGGTCTCAAGCTGTCGGCGGAGACCAGCGGCGAGTCTCTCGCTCCTGCGGAGGTGACGATCACGTTCACCGAGACCGCGGGCAAGGCCCTCGACACCACCCGCACGCCGATCAGCCTGGTCTGGCTCAGCGCGGGACGTGTGATCGGGACGGGCCGCGACGTCTGGTCGGAGCCTGAGGAGAACCTCCACGTCGGTCCGAAGGGCGACACCTCCGTCGTCGTCCCGGTCGAGCCGGACCTGTCGTGCCTCACCGACCCCGAGGCCACGCTGCCCGACGGCAGCTACGCGGTGTACGCCCTCACCGAGGTCGACCCCGGGTCGGACGGCGCACCGCAGTACCTGGCCGTGGAGGCCGTCACCGAGTACTACGTCGGGGAGTGACCAACGATTCCTCCCCGGTGCGCGTCATGGGGTGTGTGGAGACGATGACAGCACACACGCACCGGGGAGGTGGCCATGGCGGGATGGGAGACCGAGCTCGATGAGCTCATGAGGACGCGCGGGAGCGCGCTGGTCCGCTACGCCTACATGCTCTCCGGCGACCGCGCCCTCGCCGAGGACCTGGTCCAGGACGCCCTGGTGAAGGTCTACTCGCGGCTGCGCCGTCCCGGCAGGGGCGGGGTCGGCGTGGCGGCGGGGAGCCGGGCGCACGATCTCGACTCCCCGTTCACCAACGTCGAGGGCTACGTGCGGCGAGCGGTCCTGACCATCTACCTGGACGGCTACCGCAAGCGGCAGCGCTGGTCCGGCATCAAGCACCTCCTGGCCGACGACCCCAGCACCCGTGGTGCCGACCAGGCGGCATCGGCACGCGTCGACGTGATGACGGCACTCGCGAAGCTCGGCGCCCGGGAACGCGCCTGCGTGGTGCTGCGCTACTTCGAGGACATGACGGTGCCGCAGATCGCCGACGCCCTGGGCACCGCCCAGGGCACGGTGAAGCGGTACCTGTCCGACGCGACCAAGAACCTGCAGGAGATCCTGCGCCCCGACGACTTCCGACCTGCCGAAGGGAGGGCCGCCCGATGAGCCACGACGACCTGAACGACCGAACCGACCAGAACGACTTCCTGAGCGGTGCGCTCCATGGCGCAGCCGACGCCATGCCCGGTGGGGAGGTGAACGACTTGCACGTCTCGTTCGGAGTGGTGCGTGACCGCGTCAAGCGCCGTCGTGCCGTGAAGGTCGGCAGCCTCGCCGGCGCCAGCCTGGCGGTGGCGGGCGTGCTCGCCTTCGGCCTCACGCAGTCGCCGGTGTGGGATCGCGAGCCGGTCCTGCCCGGGACGCCGAGCGAGAACGTGGCCCCGAACCGGTCCGCGGACCCGACCGGTGAGCCGTCCTCGTCAGGACCGCCCGCGACGAGCGTGATCCAGGACGGGTACCAGCCCTCGTGGATCAAGGACCTCGACGTCGGCCTGTCGTGCGGCATGCCGGCGGAAGACCTGGAGACGACGGCGCAGGGCTGGACGTCCTCCGTGAGCGGGGACATCTACGCGAGGATGTTCGAGCAGGGCGGTGGGCCCTCGACGTCGTGGGGTATGTCGGCGCTGGTCACGGGCAACCAGGGGAACCTCGACGTGCCCCCGGTGCTGGTGTGGAGCCAGGACGGCGTGGTGGTGGACCTCGGGCCGAACGTGTTCGAGGGCTCCGCCATGAGCGCGCCGCTGCTCAGCTCCGAGGGTGGCGACGTCACCGAGGCGCAAGGCGGTGCGTTCACCACGTGTGCGCCCACCGACGGCGACGCGGGTCCGCGCTTCGAGACCCCGCTGCCCGAGGGTGACTACGAGGTGAGTGTGGTCGCTTTCCCGGAGGTCGCCTCCGGTCAGTGGGCGTCGGTGGTGGGCGAGCCGGTCAGGGTCCAAATCGACGCCGGCGGCGCGCACAGCGTGCGCGGGCCGCGTGGTGGCACCGGCACCATCGAGCCGCCGGAGCCCGCCGAGGGCGAGCTGACCCGGTTCGAGCTCGACCGCACCACGGACTGGGTCTCCGCCAGGCAGACCCAGCGCGGGTACGTGACCACCGGAGCGCCGGTGATCACGGCACAGTGCGAGAGCCTCGACCCGGACGACGTGGTGCGTTACGAGGTGATGCAGTCCAACGAGTCGTTCGCGTCGGGCGAGGTGCCGTGCAACCGGTCCGTGTTCGCGTCGGGGGACGTGATCGGCGGTGCCGAGGGGGTCGTCGACATCCGGCTGACGAGCGTGCCGGACGGCGTGACCCGGTTCTGGGCGACCCTCGCCCCGAAGACCGGCGACGGCGGCGACGGCGGGAGCGGCGGCGACGCCGCCGGAGCCTGCTCCGCTGACGGCCTCGACCTCGCCTTCGACCCGGCGAACGCGCCGAGCGAGGCGGCCGGGGTGACGGCGGAAGCCATCGTGGACACGGCGCTGGCCTGCGACCAGGACCGGCTCGTCGAGCTGGCGACGGAGTACCCCACTGAGCTGCTGATCCCGGCCCAGCCCGCGGAGCAGGTGTTCGCCCTGCCCGAGGACGAGTCGCTGCACTACCTGACCCTGGTCGGGCTCCTGGCCGGTACGACCGGGACCGACCAGGGCGAAGGGACGTTCGTCTGGCCCAGGGTCGCGGCCGACGAGTTCCGCGACTCGGACGAGGCCTGGCAGGAGGTGGTGGACGCGGGCGTGCTCACGCCGGGGGACGCCGACGCGCAGCGCGCCGAGGGGCGCGGCTACACGGGGATGCGGATCGCGATCGACAGTGCCGGCAACTGGCGGTACTACTCCGCCACACCCTGACCCGGCACCCGCACGTGTCGGACGCTCAGGTCACTCCGGTGACCTGAGCGTCCGACACGTCAGGGGCGTTCCGGGTGGTAGCTCGCCAGGATCGCCCGGCTCCGGCGTCGGCCCCGGCGGTCGAGGCGCTCGCGGCCCCCGGGGAGCCGGCCGAGCACGCGGTACCGCCAGGTGTTGAGCGGGAGCAGGTACGCGTGCGCCCACGGCGGGCGCAGCGGCAGGCCGAGCTCGCGCATGCTCCGCACCCCGAGGAACGCCGTCAGCATCGACAGCAGCCGCTCCCGCTCGAACCGGGCCCGCGCCGGCTGCCACCACGCCGGCCCGCGGTAGGCCCGTTCGGCCTGCGCGGCGACCACGGCCTGCGCCAGCCGCGGCCCGGCGTCCGAGATGCCGGCCTGCGCCAGGAGCACGTGCTGGTTGAGGCGGTGGCGAGCCCACTCGTCGTCGACCAGGAAGTCGGGGTGCACGCCCAGCAGGTGCCCCACCCACTTCCACAGGTGCATCAGCGCCCGGCTGTCCGACGGCGGCACCGGCACCCCCAGCGCGCGGCACCCCAGGATCAGGGTGCCGTCGAACAGGCCGAGCGTCGCCGCCTGGTCGGCCTGGTTGATCGGCAGACCCCAGCGGGCGGTGTCCCACGGCTTGGTGTCCCCGCGGTCCGCGCCGGAGGAGTCCGGGCCGGCGGAGTCCGGGCCGGGCCGGTTCGCGAACGACGCGTTGACCAGAGCGTGCATCACCCGGACGTGCACGGTGGCCCGCCAGGCCGGGCCGAACGGCCGTAGTGCCCCCGGCTCCGTCAGCCCGACCGTCCACTCCTGCGTCTCGGCGAGCCGGCGCAGGGTGCCGCCGGTCAGGGCGCCGGTCGCCGCGAGCAGGTCCGTCGGCCCGCCGAACCGGTACCCGCCGACGAGCGAGAGCTGGAGCAGCACGTCGGCGGCGTTCTGCCCGAGCCGCCGCTGCACCGCGGCGCCCTGCTCCACGAGGTCCCAGTCCACCCAGGAGGGCACGGTGGTGACCCCTGCAAGAAACTCCTGCAGCACCCGGGGCTCCCCTTGGCGCTCGAGATTGAGATCGGTCGGTGGCATCGAGACCGGTCCGTCAACCGACCGGTCTCGATGCCACGGACCGATGTCATCTCCCAGCCTCGGCCGGGGCCCTGGCCCGGCAGCGAGCGCCGACCGCAGCATCGCGTGCGTGACCCGGCCCGGGGTGCCCGCGGGCAGGCGCATGGCGGCGGCGAGTGCTGCCCCGGCGTCGTCCTGCTCGAGGAAGGCGCGGCCGATCCGGTCGAGCAGGGCCTCGTCCACGCCGCGGACCCGGCCGAGCACGCGCAGCGGGCGGCCGATCCGCGTCCCGCGGGCCTCGGCGGAGCGGAACCGGAGCGGGTACGCGGGGGCGCGCCCGACGTCGTCCACAGGGTTGTCCACCGTCTCGGCCATGTCCTCATCCTGACCCGGACGAGTCGGACGCGAAAAGGATCCGACCCCAACTGTTCGCCGGAACCGGGCGTCATAGGGGGTGAAAAGCAAGTACGTCAACAACCGGGGGAACAGAGATGAGCCACGGAGACAACCGCACGGATCACGGCACGCGCGCGCCTCGCGGGCGGACGGCGCGGCTGGTCGGCGTAGGCGTCGGCGGCGGGGCGCTGGTCGCGGCGGGGGCGCTCGTGCTGGGCGCCACGCAGCTCGCGACGCCGGGCCTGGCGGCGCCGCTGCCCACCTACGTGTCGGACGTCGCGCAGCGCGACGTCCCGCAGCCGGACCTGCTGGCCGGGACGCCGCTGCGCTGCGGCGCGAACCTGGCCGACCTGAGCTTCGGCAGGGACGTCGTGCTGGCGGCCACCGGTGACCTCACCACGGAGTCGGTGTACCACGAGGGCGAGTGGTCGACCCATGACTCGCTGCCGCTGCGGGCGGCTGACGCGGACGGCGCGGACTCCTCGGAGAACGACCTGAACTCGCCGACCCTGGTCTGGGTGGACGAGGACGGCACCGTCGTGGACCTGGGCGGCTGGGAGGAGTACCCGATGTACCTCACCCACGAGGACGACGGCCCGACGGCGCAGGAGGACCGCACCTCGTCGTGCGCCCCGGACGACGCCGAGCCGTGGCTGCCGGACGGCGAGTACACGGTCTACCCGATGACCATCGAGTACTCGACGGACACCCTGGTGGCGGGCGACCCGCTGCCGGTGACCGTGGAGGACGGCGAGCCCCGGTGGGCGACCGGCGGCCAGGAGGCGCCGGTGCCGTTCGAGCTGCCGGGCGACCCCGACCAGACGCTGCTCCCGGACCGCGGGTTCGGCAGCGTGGTGGTGGACCGCACCGGTGCCTGGGAGCGCCGCGACACCTACCGCGCCGTCTGGCCGGAGGGTGAGCTCACCGAGGGTGAGGGGTACGTGGTCCAGGCACGATGCACGTCGTCCGATCCGGGGGACAGCATCTCCTATGCGCTGTCCGGCGGCTGGGGCGACGTCACGGGCGAGATCCGGTGCGACGGCCACGACCGCACGGACGGCACCTGGGGCTACCAGCCCCCGGACGTCCCGGGCGAGCCGGTCGGCATCGAGCTGACCGACGTGCCGGACGGCGTCGTGCTCGCCCATGCGCGCCTGGTCCCCGCCTCCGTGGCGGGCTGACCCCGCAGGACCGCTGGTCGAACCTGCCACGGTGGCCGAGCCTGTCGAGACCCTTGGGTCTCGGCAGGCTCGACCCGTTTCCGGGCCGACCCGCCCCACCGTCCCGCAGAATCGGCCCACAACCTCCTGGCGGCCTGGTTCGTCGACACGGTCAGGACGGCAGGAAGGAGCCGGAATGGGCTGGCACGAAGACCTGGAGCTGCTCGCCACCCAGCGGGGCGGCGCGCTCGTCGGGTACGCCTACACGCTGTGCGGCGACGTGCGGCAGGCCGAGGACCTGGTGCAGGAGGCACTGGTCAAGTACTGCTCGCGCCTGGTCGGGCGGGGCGGACGACGACGCCGGGCGGCGTCGGGCATGCGGGCGGTACCCCTGGACGGCGGGAACGGCGCAGGCGGCGAGGAACCCGCACGGGCGCCGCAACACCCCGAGGCGTATGTGCGCCGCATGGTGCTGAACCTGTACCTCGACGGCTGGCGGCGGAGCCGCAAGTGGGCGGACATCGCCCCGCGCGTCGCCGTGGAGGACGTGCGGTTCCCCGACTCGGGTGTCACGGCCCGGGCGGACGTCGTGCACGCGCTGACCCGGCTCACGCCCCGGCAGCGCGCGAGCGTGGTGCTGCGCTACTTCGAGGACATGACGATCGCGCAGGTCGCGGAAGCGATGGGCACCGCACCGGGCACGGTCAAGCGCTATCTGCACGACGCCATGCGCACGCTGCGCGACGTGCTCGAACCGGTGGAAGCGGCGACGGAAGGGGAGCGGCGATGAACCAGCACGACGGACTCAGGGACCACGATCACGGTTGGGCCGACCCCGCCGGGACCGACGTCCTGGCCCAGACCCTCGGCGCGATGGCAGGCGGCGTCGACCCCGCGTCGCCCACCGGTCCCGCGGCTGCGGTGCCGGCCATGAGCAAGCGGGTGCGCCGGCGACGCGGAGCCAAGCTGGGCGGGCTCGGCGGGGGAGCGCTCGCGCTCGCGGCCGTGGTGGCGCTCGGCGCCACGCAGCTCGCGCCCCCGGACGGCGCCGAGGTGCTGCCGGGATCCCCCACGTCATCGCCGGCGTTCCAGGTCCGAGAGGGCTACCAGCCGCCGTGGCTGGAGTGGAGCGACCTGACGTGCGGCATGCCGGAGGCGGACCTGAGGTCCACGGCACCGGGTTGGTCCGTGGCGGTGGCCGGCGACGTCTATGCCCGGACGGATGACCTGGGTGGCGAACGATCGAGGTCGTGGGGCATCGCGACAGCGTTCCAGGACGGGAAGGGCACGCTCGACGTCGCGCCCGTCCTGGTGTGGAGCCAGGACGGCACGGTGCTCGATCTGGGGCCGAACGTCTTCGACGAGTGGTCCGAGAAGGACGAGCTTCCGGTTCCGCTCGTCGGCACCGGCACCGGCACCGTCGCGGCCCTGGGCACCTCGATGTCGACGTGCGTACCGGGCAGGGAGTACGGCGACCTGCAGCACAAGACGCCGCTGCCCGAGGGCGACTACGAGGTGCGCGTGGTGGCCTTCCCGCGCATCGACGGTCAGTGGGCCACGACGGTCAGCGACCCGGTCCAGGTCCACCTGGACGCCGACGGCGCCCACAGCCTGGGTGAGCCTCGTGCCGCTGAACCGGTCGTCGAGCTCTCCGAGCCCGTCGAGGGCCAGGTCTCGAAGTTCGTGCTGGACCGCACCACCGAACTGGTCACCGCGGAGATGACTCGGCGCGACTACTCGTCGGACACGCCGATGCGGGTGATGGGCCGGTGCGCCAGCTCGGACCCGGAGGACATGCTCCCGATCGAGCTGGTGCTGCCGTCGACCGGCGAGGTGGTCGCGGCCAGCCAGATCACCTGCGACGGGTTCGAGGCCGGCTCGGCCGTGGGCGCCCTGTCCGAGAACCGCAGCGGGGAGACCATCGACATCCGGCTTCCCGACGTGCCTGACGGCGTCTCCCGGCTCTGGGTGTCTCTCGAACCGGAGACCCCGGTCGGCGGGGGAGACGAGCCGGAGTGCTCGGCGACCGGCTTCGAACCGGACTACGCGACCGGATTCGAGCTGACCCAGAGCACCTCGGCAACCGCCGGGAACATCATGGTCCTGGCGCAGGTCTGCAACTCCGAGGCGTTGGTCGAGCTGGCGAAGCAGCACGGTGTCGAGCTGATGTCCGGCACCGAGACCCCGGAGCAGGTCTTCGCGCTTCCCGAGACCGACCCGGGCCGCTACCGGGAGCTCGCCGCCCTGGTGAGCGACACCACCCCCGTGATTCCCGACGAGGGTTCCTCGGACGCCGTGGTCGTCTGGCCCCGTGTCATCACCGAGGAGTTCCAGGACTCGGCGGAGGCGTGGGCCGAGCTGGTGGCGGCGGGCGTGCTCACCGAGGGCCAGGCCGAGGCCCAGCAGGCGGGCGGCTACCAGGGCCCGCGGGTCGGCATCACCATGGACGGCGACTGGCTGTACTACACCACCGGCCAGTAGCCGCTCGACGTGTCAGACGCTCAGATCCCCCGAGGGGCCTGAGCGTCTGACACGCGGGTCGGGGGACCGGTGCGGGCAGAGATAATGGCCGGATGACGGACCAGACCCTCACCCCCGCACCCGTCCAGCCCGCCAACATCCCCGAGGAGGCCCGCGCCCACGCGGCCGACCTGGGCGAGTTCGTCGCGGCGTCGCCGTCGTCCTACCACGCGGCGGCGGAGGTGGCGCGGCGCGCGCAGGCAGCAGGTTTCACGCTCCTCGCCGAGGACGCCGCCTGGGGCGTCACCCCTGGCGGACGCTACGTCGTGGTCCGCGACGGCTCGGTCATCGCCTTCACCGTGCCGACAACCGCCGGCCCCACCACCCCGTTCACCATCGTGGGCGCCCACACCGACTCCACCGGCTTCAAGCTCAAGCCCAAGCCGACCACGCACGGCGCCGGCGGCTGGTGGCAGGTCGGCGTCGAGGTCTACGGCGGGCCGCTGCTCAACTCCTGGCTCGACCGCGAGCTGGAGCTCGCCGGGCGGATCGTCACGCACGACGGCACCGAGCACCTGGTGCGCACCGGGCCCATGCTGCGCATCCCGCAGCTCGCCATCCACCTGGACCGCGGCGTCAACGACAACGGGCTCACCCTGGACAAGCAGCGCCACACCCAGCCCGTCTGGGGCCTGGGCGACGCGCAGAGCGCGGACGTCCTGGCGGCGCTCGCGGCGGACGCCGGCATCGACCCCGCGGACATCGGCGGCTACGACGTGGTGCTGGCCGAGACGCAGCCCGCCCGCGCGTTCGGCGCCGGCCAGGCACTGTTCGCGTCCCCGCGGCTCGACAACCTGCTCTCCACGCACGCCGGCCTGACGGCGCTGCTCGGGCGGGCGTCCCGCGAGGGTTCGACCGGCGTCGAGATGTTCGCGGCGTTCGACCACGAGGAGATCGGCAGCGCCTCGCGCTCCGGCGCCGCCGGCCCGTTCCTGGAGGAGGTGCTGGTCCGGATCTCGACCGGGCTCGGCGCTACGGCGGAGGAGCGCTCGCGCGCGTTCGCGGCGTCCCTGCACGTGTCGTCCGACGTCGGGCACGCGGTGCACCCGAACTACCCCGAGCGGCACGACCCGGCCAACCACCCCGTCGCAGGCGGCGGCCCGATCCTCAAGATCAACGCCAACCAGCGCTACGCCACGGACGCGCACGGTGCGGCCGCGTGGAACGCCGCGTGCCGGGACGCCGGGGTGCCCACCCAGGAGTTCGTCTCGAGCAACGTCGTGCCGTGCGGGTCGACGATCGGGCCGATCTCGGCCACGCGTCTGGGCATTCGCACTGTCGATGTCGGAGTGCCAATTTTGTCGATGCACTCGGCCCGTGAGCTCACCGCCGTGGTCGATCCCTGGTACCTCTCGCGCGCCATGGGCGCCGTCCTCGGCGGGTGAAAAGCCGAATCGTCCCGGAACGAGGCGCTAAGGACGGTTGATCGGGGCGACCTGCGCTTTTGCATGTTTCCGTTGGTTCTGTCCGGGTATACATTTGACACAATGCGGACATGAGTTGGACGTTTGTCCAAGAAAGAATCGGCCTGACCTGCGAAAACGTCCGATCCTGCTTGTCTGCTGGTCTGGAGAAAAATACCTAGTACCGTCCGGATGCATGGACCTCGTGGGGGTGATACCACTGTGGTCATCCAGAGCCGTGAACTCGGCAAAAGAGAAATGCCGGACCCTCAGGAGCCCCCTGTGCCTCGTGCAACCGTACGCACCTGTGCTCGATGCGGCTGTGTCCTCAGCCGCTACAACTCCGAAGCGCGTTGCGCCGCATGCCGGCGCACCGAGTCAGTCCCGGTGGTGTCGCTGCCCAGCGTCCCCTCTCGGGTCTGGCAGGACGAAGCCGTCCGCTCGGCGCTGGCCGACTGGGACTTCGGTCAGGTCAGCCGCATGGTGCGGCAGCTCGTCCCGCTGCGGCAGGAGGACGTGGCAGCCCTGACCGGGCTGAGCCAGTCCTACCTTTCGATGCTGGAGTGCGGAGACCGCCGCCTGACCGACGTCTCGCGCGTCGTCCAGTTCCTCACGGGGCTGGGCACGCCGCCGGACCTGGTGCGCCTCCCGCTGCCCGGGATCAGCCCGCTGCCCGACGCCGCCGCGCCCGCTCGGGCCGCGTCCTCCGGCCAGACCGCGAGCGCACCCGTGACCGTGACGCCCACCGCGCCCGACCCCACGCTGCCGTGGACGGCGGACCGGATGCTCACCGCGCTCCGCCTGGCGCACATCGCCGACAACACGGCGGACTGGCTGCCCGCGGACGCCAACGGTCCGGTGTCGGCCACCGCGATGGCCGACGCGGCCGGGACGGACACGCCGCGTCCGGCGTCGGGCGTCGCGCTCAACTCGATGATCCAGCGCTGGGACGCGGAGCAGGCGGAGCCGCTGCGCCGCGCCACTGTCGGCACCCGGGTGTCGCTCGAGCTCTGCGGGCACCTGCAGGGCACGCTCGACGAGCTCCGGGTCATGGACAAGGGCTCGGGCAGCGGGGCGGTGGCCGACCTGGCCCGCGCCCACCTCGCCCTGGTGGTCCGGATCCTGGAGCGCAGCACGTACGACGAGGTCACGGGCCGGCTGCTCGCGGCCGTCGCCGCGGACACCGCCACGCAGGCCGGCTGGTTCGCGTTCGACGCCGGGCGCACCGACGCGGCGCGCGCCTACATGCTCGCCGGGCTCCGTGCCGCGCACGCGGCGGCGGACGACCGGCTCGGCGCCGGCGCGCTGTCCTACCTCGCGATCCACGGCTACTCGAGCGGCGACCCGCGTGACGCCGTCCGGGCCGCGGAGGCGGGCCGACGCCGGATCGCGCGGCTCGACGCGCCGCACCTGTCGGCGACGCTGCTGACCCGCCAGGCCCGCGGCCACGCTGCCGCCGGCGAGGGCGAGGCCGCGCGCCGGGCCCTCGGCGAGGCCTCGGAGCTGTGCGCCCGCGGCCGCGGCGAGGACGACCCGCACTGGCTGTACTGGATGAACGAGGGCGAGATCCACGGTCAGTCCGGCTCGGCGCACCTGGCGCTGGGCAACACGGCCCGCGCCGTCGAGAGCTTCGGCCACGCGATCCGTGCCGAGCGGGCGGGCGAGCGCCGCACGCACGGGCTGTTCCTCAGCCGGGCCGCCCAGGCGCACGCTCGGGCGGGCGACCTCGACGCGGCCTGCGCCACCGGCGAGGAGGCCGTGGCCATCGCCGAGACCGTGCAGTCGGCACGCCTGCGGGAGCACCTGCGGGACCTGTCGGCAGACCTGCGGCGAGGTGGCTCGACGCGGCGCTCCGGAGTGGGAGCGCGGGTGCTGACCGAGCGGATCGCGGCACTGGCGTCGTGACGGCGCCGGCCACCTCCGGCGGCGATGTCCGGGCCCTCGTGCTCTGGGACATCGACCGGACGCTCGTCTACGTCGGAGAGGTGGACCGGACGGCATACCGGGAGGCGTTCGCCGAGGTCGTGGGACGGCCCGCCGAACGCCTCCCGGCCAAGGGGACCGGGGTGACCATGCCGCTCGCGATCCGCGGGCTGCTGGCCGACAACGGTGTTCCCGAGCGCGAGGCGGAGGAGCTGCTGCCGCGGATGCTCGTGGCGGTGCCCCTGCACTTCGCGGCCCGCACCGACGAGGTGCGCCGCCTCGGGACCGTGCTCCCCGGGGCCATGGGCGCCCTGAAGGCCGTGGCGGCCGAGCCCGACCTGGTGGCCACGGTGCTGACGGGCAACCTCGAGCCGAACGCCCGCATCAAGCTCGGAGTGTTCGGCATGGACCGGTACGTCGACGCCGGCGTGGGTGGCTACTCCTCCGACGACGCCCACCGGCCCGCCCTCGTGGCCGTGGCTCAGCGGCGCGCGGGTGAGCGGTACGAGAGCACGTTCCACAAGGGCAACACCGTGATCGTGGGCGACTCGCTGGAGGACGTGCGCACCGGCCTGGAGGGCGGGGCGCACGTGGTGGCGGTCGCCTCGGGGACCACGCCGGCGGACCGGCTGGCCGAGGCGGGGGCCGACGTGGTGCTCCCGGACCTCACCGACTCGGGCCGGCTGATCCAGGAGATCCGGGTCCTCACCGACACCGCCTGACCCCCTCGGCGGGGTCGCGCCCGGGGTGCGGAAGACTCCATGATTCGACATAGTGACTGGCGTCACATGTGAGTAGACTCTGGTCTCTTCCCGCCATCGACGTTGCTGGCGGGATGCATCGGCCTTGCACGGGTCAAGCCTGTGCAGGGCATTACATATCTGGGGGAACAGCCCCGGAGCTCGTCGAGGAGGACGGATGCTCGAAGACGACATTGTTTTCGGCGCAGGGAGCTACACCACGGTGGCGGTGATCGCCGTCATCGCGGCCGCTGCCCTCGGGTGCGCTTTCGTGCTGCGCCGACAGGTGCTCGCCGCGCCTGATGGAACCGCGAAGATGCAGGACATCGGCCAGGCCGTGCAGGAGGGCGCCTCCGCTTATCTGAAGCGGCAGTTCCGCACTCTCGTGCTCTTCGCGGCCGTGGTCTTCGCGCTGCTCTTCCTGCTGCCGGGCGACGGTGGGGTGCGTGTCGGGCGCTCCATCGCGTTCCTGTTCGGTGCCGGGTTCTCCGCGGCCATCGGCTACCTGGGCATGTGGCTCGCGGTGCGCGCCAACGTCCGCGTGGCCTCGGCCGCGACCCGTCCGGGTGGCCGGGCCGAGGGCGCCCGCATCGCCTTCCGTACCGGCGGCGTCGTCGGTATGTCCGTGGTGGGCCTGGGCCTGCTCGGCGCCGCACTCGTCGTGCTCGTGTACGACGTCGATGCGCCCGCCGTGCTGGAGGGCTTCGGTTTCGGCGCCGCGCTGCTCGCCATGTTCATGCGCGTGGGCGGCGGCATCTTCACCAAGGCGGCCGACGTCGGCGCCGACCTGGTCGGCAAGGTCGAGCAGGGCATCCCCGAGGACGACCCCCGCAACGCGGCCACCATCGCGGACAACGTGGGCGACAACGTCGGCGACTGCGCCGGCATGGCGGCCGACCTCTTCGAGTCCTACGCCGTGACCCTCGTGGCCGCCCTCATCCTGGGCAAGGCCGCCATGGGCGAGCAGGGCCTCGTGTTCCCGCTGATCGTCACCGCGATCGGCGCGTTCGTCGCGCTGCTGGGCGTCTTCATCACCCGGGTGCGCGGGTCCGAGAGCGGTCTCGCCGCGATCAACCGCGGGTTCTACATCTCCGCCGTCGTCGGCGCCGTGCTGGCCGGCATCGCGGCCTTCGTCTACCTGCCGTCCTCGTTCGGCCAGATGACCGGCACCGCCGACCTCACCGATGTGACCGCCGACCCCCGGATCGTCTCCGCCCTCGCCGTGCTCATCGGTGTGGTGCTCGCGGGCGTCATCCTCTGGGTCACGGGCTACTTCACCGGCACCGACAAGAAGCCGACCCTGCACGTGGCCGAGACGTCCCGCACGGGCGCCGCGACCGTCGTCCTGTCCGGCATCGGCGTGGGCTTCGAGTCCGCCGTGTACACGGCCGGCATCATCGCCGCCGCGATCTGTGGCGTGTTCCTGCTGGCCGGCGGCTCGGTGCCGCTCGCGCTGTTCCTCGTGGCCCTCGCCGGCTGCGGCCTGCTCACCACGGTCGGCGTCATCGTCGCCATGGACACGTTCGGCCCGGTCAGCGACAACGCGCAGGGCATCGCCGAGATGTCGGGCGACGTCGACGAGGAAGGCGCGCAGATCCTCACCGACCTGGACGCCGTCGGCAACACCACGAAGGCCATCACCAAGGGCATCGCGATCGCCACGGCCGTGCTGGCCGCGACCGCGCTGTTCGGCTCCTACGCGGACGCCGTGTCGCACGCGCTCGCGCAGGTGGGCGACGTCGGCTCCGGCCTCGTGACCTCGATGCTCAGCTACGAGATCATCTCGCCGGTCACCCTCGTGGGCGTGATCCTGGGCGGCGCCACCGTGTTCCTGTTCTCCGGGCTCGCGATCGACGCCGTGACCCGCGCCGCGGGCGCCATCGTGTTCGAGGTGCGCCGCCAGTTCCGCGAGCACCCGGGCATCATGACCTTCGACGAGCGTCCCGAGTACGGCAAGGTCGTGGACATCTGCACCCGCGACTCGCTGCGCGAGCTCGTCACCCCGGGCCTGCTGGCCGCGTTCGCGCCCATCGCGGTCGGCTTCGGGCTCGGCGTCGGGCCGCTGGCCGGCTTCCTGGCCGGTGCGATCGGCTCCGGCGTCCTCATGGCCATCTTCCTGGCCAACTCGGGCGGCGCCTGGGACAACGCCAAGAAGATCGTCGAGGACGGCAAGTACGGCGGCAAGGGTTCGGAGGCGCACGCGGCCACCGTCATCGGTGACACCGTGGGCGACCCGTTCAAGGACACCGCCGGTCCCGCGATCAACCCGCTGATCAAGGTGATGAACCTGGTCGCGCTGCTCATCGCCCCGGCGGTGGTGGCGATCAGTGTGCCGTCCGACGCCAACCACGCGCTGCGCATCGGCATCGCGCTGGTGGCGGCGGCCGTGGCCTTCGGCGCCGTGATCTGGTCCCGCGTGCGGGCCTCCCGCGTCGACGCGGCGCAGCAGGAGGAGCAGGACCGCACGGCGGCGGCGGTCTAGCCGGTACCGCGCGAAAGTCCGTCCCAGCAGGCGATCAGGCCTGGAATCCTCGCTGATTCCAGGCCTGATCGCCTGTTCGGGGCGGACTCGGGTCCTACTGGCCCACGCGGCCGTCGACGCACTCGCGGAGCAGGTCGGCGTGGCCCACGTGCCGGGAGTACTCCTCGATCATGTGCACCAGGATGTCCCGGACGGGCACCTCGTCGCCCTGGTGCGTGACGGTCTCGCCCAGCCCGTCCTCGGGGAGGGCCTCCATCCAGGCGTCGGCGTCCCGGACCTCGCGGCGCCAGTTCTCCCACGCGTCCTCGACGACGGCGGGGTCGGCCACGGCGCCGTCGAAGTCCGCGTCGGGGTTCTCCGGCCCCTTTCCGAACATCTTGGGCAGGTCGACGCGGCCCTGCAGCGCCCGCTGGAACCAGCTCTGCTCGACGTCCGCCAGGTGCCGCACCAGCCCGAGCAGGGACATGGTCGACGGCGGCACCGACCGGCGGGCGAGCTGCTCGGCGTCGAGCCCGTCGCACTTCATCTCCAGCGTGAGCCGGTAGTGCCGCAGGTAGTTCCAGAGGGTCTCCTTCTCGCCGACCGGGCTGGCCAGCGCCTCCCGCGGGTCGCTGTCGGGGTCCACCCACATGTCGGGGTAGACGGTGGCTGAGGTCCATCGCTCGGTAGTGGTCATGAGGCCAGTGCACCGCCGCCTCCGGCCCCGGTCAACGGCATTGTTTCGCGGCGCGGGCCGTGGAGGGGCAGGCGAGCCGGGTCGCCGGGCCATGCGGTCGCCCCAGTTGATTCTCGGTTCGGCCTCCGGATGGTCCAGACTTGGCCGAATTGTCGCTGGGGAGGCTCCGTTGCTCGCTCGTACCCGCTTGCTCACCGCGCTGACCGGCGCGGTGGTCGGCGTGACGCTGGCCGTCGGCGGCGCCGTGCCCGCGACGGCGACGTCGGGCGGCTCCGGACCCGCCGTGGCGGACGTCCGGACGGGACCCGCGGACGGTCCGACCGACCCGGGCGCCTTCATCGCGTCGTACGTGCCGCCCGACCCGGTCCCGCGCGGCCCGGCCGAGGTGCACATGCCGGCGTCGTACCCGTACCAGCCCCGGCTGCGGGTCTTCCCGCAGCCCGAGCGCGACGCCACGGACCGCAACCGGACGGCGAGCCACGCCGACCTGGCTCCCCGGCTGCAGCGGCTGATGGAGCGCAGCGACCGGGTCTCGACGCAGGTGGTGGGGCAGTCCACCGAGGGGCGCGACCTCTACCTGGTCACCGTGACGGCGCCGGAGAGCGCGGCGGAGACCGCGCGGCAGGCGGCCTGGCGCGAGGAGATCCGCGACCGGCCGAACCTGGCCGCGCACGACTCGGCCCTGCGGTCGGGCTACAAGACCCCGATCTGGATGACCGCGAACATCCACGGCGACGAGTGGGAGGGCACGGACGCGGCGCTGCGGGTCGTCGACCGCCTTGCGACGGCCGACGACCGGGCCACACGCCAGACCCTGGCCCGCCACCGGATCGTGTTCAGCCTGACGCTCAACCCCGACGGCCGCACCCACGCGACCCGCCCGACGTCGCTCGGCCTGGACGCCAACCGCGACATGATCACGCTCGCCACGCCCGAGGCGCGCTCGTACGTGCGTACCCTCCAGGCGGTGCAGCCGCTGCTCGCGGCGGACTTCCACGGCTACACGGGCGTGCTGCAGCTCGAGCCGGCCGGCCCGCCGCACGGCGAGAACTACGAGTACGACCTGCTCCTGCCCCACGGCTACGCGATCGCGCGCCAGGTCGAGGACGACGTGGTCGCCGCCGACATCGCCGGGAACACGTACTACGACCCCGGCACGGGCCGGGCGGTCGAGAAGGACACGGGGTTCGTCAAGATCCCGTACCGGGACACCCCGTCCGGCTGGGACGACTACCCGCCCGTGTTCACGGCGCAGTACGCGGCCCTGCACGGCGCGGTGACCACCACGGTCGAGCTGCCGCTGGGCCGCACGGGCGCCACCACCACGCCGGCCGACTCCGCGGTGGACACCGAGGTGGCGGTCACGGCGATGACCTCGATGATCGACTACGTCCACCGCACCTCGGACGCCATGCTGGCGGGCCAGGTCGAGACCTTCCGCCGCGGCGTGGCCGGTGCGCCCAAGGTCGCGCTCACCACGAGGAACGTCGCCCACGTGCCCGGCCCGGACGAGTGGAAGCGGCACTGGGGCACCACCGACGACCAGGAGCCCGTGCGGCTCCCGCGCGCCTACGTGATCCCCGTGGGTGAGGACCAGCGGTCGTCGAGCGACGCCGAGGACCTGGTGGACACCCTCCTGTTCCACGGCATCGAGGTGGGCCGGTTGGACGCCCCGGCGCGCGTGCCGGGCACGGGTACCACCTACCCCGCGGGCTCGTACGTGGTGGACCTGCACCAGCCGCTGCGGGGCCTGGCGAACTCCCTGCTCGGCCTCGGTTCCGACATCTCCGCCAAGGTCCCCGGCATGTACGACATCTCGGCATGGTCGCTGGCCGAGCTCTGGGGCGCGACGGTGGATCCGGTGGGCGTCACGACCGACGGACCGGTGGGACGCACCACCCTCCTCCACGCGCCCGTCGAGCACGGCGGCGTCGTCCCCCACGAGCGCTACCTGCGGTTCGACCTCGCCGGCGTCGCGGACCACCGCGCCCTGAACGACCTGCTCGGCCAGGACGTGGACGCGCGGCTGACGGCGGACGGCGGCGTCGTCGTCGGGCCGGACGGGCGGGGCCCGGCCGTCGTCGCGGCCGGCCGGTACGGCATCGACCTCGGGGCCTCGACGCGCGCCGAGTACCGGTCGGCGGAGCCGGCCGAGGACCTGACCATCGCGTACGTGGGTGACCAGGACGACCGGCTGGCGCTCACGGCGCTCGGCTTCGACGACCTGGTCGCGGTCTCGGCGGGCGGTATCGGGACGAGCGCCGCCGTCGGACGGCCGACGGGCCTCGAGGGTGCCGACGTGCTGTGGGTCGGCACGACCCTGGACCTCCCGCCGGGGACGGCGGGTCACGAGCACGTCCGGTCGTGGCTGCGCGACGGCGGCGCGATCGTCGGGCGCGGCGCGGGGGCCTTCGCGGCCGCGAAGTCCTTCGGTCTGGTCAGCGGCACGGCGGTCACCGGCGACGAGGCGGGCAACGGCATCATCGAGACCGATACCCCGGGCGACGTGCTGGGCGACCACCCGCAGGACCGGGGATTCGTCTACCCCGCGGTGTGGTTCACCGACGTGGGCCCGGGCACGACGGCGGAGCTGACCTACGGCAGCTTCCTGGCCGGTCACTGGTCCTCGTCGGGGCGCGGACCCGGACCGGAGGCCGCCAGTGGGCGAATTGCTGCTGTATCCGGCAAAATAGGACAAGCGCGGGCGTTCGTGTTCGGCACGTCGGTGTTCTTCCGTACCCATCCCCGGGGTGGCCTGAGCCAGGCGGGGACGGCGATCCACTGGGCCGCGGGCTGATCTCCGCGGACGTGCTGGTCACACCGTGGCCGGGGCACCAGCGATCACCAGGGGTATGTGGAAGACCGGGTGCTAGCGCTATCGTCTGCCGTGTTGTGCTCCCGAACGCCCCGTGGCCCGCGGGCGTGGTCGGGAGCCCCGACGCAGGGGTCCCGTCGTGGGAGGCCCGGAGCAGGAGAAGGTCCCGTGAGTGCCGACATCGACCCGACCGAGGCCATACCTCAGGTCACGGCCGAAATGATCGCGAGGGCGGCAGCCCAGCAGGCCCCGGCCGAGCGGGAGGCCCCCGCCGCACCGGAGCGCACGCCGGCCAGGAAGCCGGAGCCCGGACCCCGGTCCGAGCGGGAGCCCGTCGCCGAGCAGCCCGCAGCGCCGGACGCCGTGCTCTCCACGCGGCCGGGTGCGTCGCCGTTCACCGCCTCGGAGCCGTACGCCGACCGGCACACGTCGGCGGGCCACATCGCCGCCGGGCACCTCTCCTCGCTCGTGCAGATCCCGACGGTGTCCACGTGGGACCCGGAGTTCCTCGACCACGACTCGTTCGCCCGGCACCGCGCAGCGCTGGCGACCTTCTACCCGCGCGTGCACGCCCTGCAGAGCGAGCCGGCGGGCGAGCACGGCCTGCTCTACCGCTGGCCCGGCCGGGGGCGGCAGGACGTGCTGCACCCCTACCCCGTGGTGCTCATGGCGCACCAGGACGTGGCGCCGGTCCGGGTCATGGACTGGCCCGGCGGCAACCCGTTCTCGGGTGAGATCCGCGAGGGCGTGGTGCACGGCCGCGGCACGCTCGACGACAAGGGCGCGCTCGTCGCGGTGCTCGACGCCGTGGAGACGCTGCTCGGCGAGGGCTTCGTGCCCGAGCGCGACATCTGGCTCTTCTTCGGCGCCGACGAGGAGACGGCGGGGGAGTCCGCCCAGATCGCCGTCCGCCGGCTGTACGAGCTCGGCGTGCGCCCGTGGCTCGTGATCGACGAGGGCGGGTTCGTCGGGACGGACGTCTTTCCCGGCGTCGACCGGCAGACCGCCCTGGTGGGCGTCGCGGAGCGCGGCCTGATCGGGATCAACCTCTGCACCACGGACGTCGGCGGCCACGCCGCGACCCCCGGCCGCTGGACCGCGACCACGCGCCTGTCCCGGGCCGTGACGCGGGCGGGCCGGCACCGGTTCGCGGCCCGCGTCAGCCCGCCGACCGTCGAGATGCTCGCCGTCGTGGCCCCGCGCGCCACCGGCTTCCAGGGCACGGTGCTCCGGCTGGTCACGAAGGTGGCGGCCGGGCCCTTCCGCAAGCTCGCGGCCTGGATGCTGGCGGGTGCCGGCCCGGAGGCGGCCGCTATCGTCCGCACCACCGTGGCGGTCACCGAGCTGGAGGGCAGCCCCGGCGCGAACGTCGCGGCCGCTACGGCCCGGGCCCGCCTCGATGTCCGCGTGGCCCCCGGCGACACCGTGGAGCGGACCGTCGCGCGGCTGCGCCGCGTCATCGCGGACAAGCGGGTCGAGATCGAGGTCGTGGAGAGCGACGAGCCCAGCGAGGTCTCACCCACCGACAGCCAGCAGTTCGCGCTGCTGAGCGAGGCGATCGGGGCCGCGTACCCGGACGCCCTGGTGGTGCCGCACGTGGCGCCGGCCGCCTCGGACGCGCGCCGGTTCACCCCGATCAGCGACCACGTCTACCGGTTCCGGCCGTTCGTCATGAGCCGCGAGCAGCGCCAGTCGTCGCACGGTGCCGGAGAGCAGCTGAGCGTCGATTCCCTGAGTCGCGGAGTGCATTTCTATCGCGAGGTGCTGCGCAAGATACCGGGCTGACCTGGGCATTCAACAAAACGCCGAAATTGCACTAAGTTCTCCCTCTATATCGGTGAGGGGGGACATTTCATGAGTAACTCGGCAGCGCAGCCCGGGAGCTCGGGCCGGTCGCGCGCGCCCGTGAACGTCAGCGTCCACACCTATCCCGCGCAGCTGCAGTACCCACCACCGACGTATCTGGTGTTCACCGTTCTGGTCACCCTGTTCGGATTCCCGCCGACCGGAATCATCGCGCTGGTGAACTCCATGCGCGTCAACACCCTGTGGAAGACCGGCCAGCACGACAAGGCGCGCAAGTCGTCCCGCCGCGCGCGCAACTGGGGTCTGCTGACACTCGCCATCTGGGTCGTGGCCGTCGTCGTCGTGGTGTTCTGGGCGAGCATCGCCTACCTGAACGGGTAGCACTTCACCCGCAGTTCGTCAGCTATCACACGTTTGCCCCTCCTGTCTTCCCCGGTTCTGCGGGTAAAGTGCGCGGCTATGAGTGCGACACGGCGCAAGGGCTCGCGAGGTGGGCGTGCTGCTGCCCGCGCTGGTGGTCCCCCCGCAAGCAACGCGCTCACCTGGGCGGAGAGCCTTGCCTCGGGCGAGGCCGCACCGGGTGCGAGCGCGCTCGAGTGGGCCGAGGGGCTCGCCAAGGACGCGAAGGACGACGCCGCACCCAGCCCGTGGGGCGCTGCGGCGAGCGCGGCCGCGCCCGCCGAACCCGCCCCGGCCGAGGACGCCGGCGCAACCCCCTGGGGACCGGTCCCGGCGCCTGCGGTCGCCGACGACGAGAGCGACGTCGAGGCCGAGGCCGACGCCAACCCGTGGGGCTCCGTGGCCGCTGCAGAGCCCGCCACGAGCCGGGGCCGGGGCAAGAACGCCGGCGGCAAGAGCGGCAAGGCCGGCAGGTCGCGCGGCAAGGGCAAGGGCACGCGGTCCGGCGCCAAGGGCGCGCCCAAGGAAGACCTCACGCCGACCCCCGCGGGCGGCTTCCCGCTGATCGCGGGCCCGGCGACCGACGAGGCCCCGCAGGAGCCGCTGCCCGACGACGGCGCGCTGCCCGGCCTGCCGAGCATGTCCGGCGCCGACGTCGCGGTCCCGGCGAGCGCCGGCGAACCGTCCGGCCCGGGCCGGTCCGGCTCGTCGAAGGCCGGCTCGTCGAAGGCCGGCAAGGGCCCCCGCGGCCGCATCCCCACGCCCAGCACGGCGCAGCAGCGCAAGATCAAGAAGACCCTGCGCCGGGGCCTGCCCAAGTTCCTGGACCGCCCGCTCGTGCTCGTCCTGGCCGGCGTCGTCTCCGCGGGTCTGGGCCTGGGCGCGGGCTGGGGCATGGACACCTTCTCCGGTGGTGCCGGTGGCTCGGGCTCGACGGCGGACGCCGCGTCGTGCGCGCAGACGCAGATGGCCTGGACGCAGGCCGCCAACGCCCAGTCGGCGATGGTCGAGGACCAGCCGGACACGCTGCGCAAGGGCTTCATCAACGCGCGCAACGCGCTGGACGGAGTCACACCGCCCGAGGAGATCTCGCAGGAGTGGGCGGTCGCCTTCACCTACTACTCCACGGTGGCCAACAACATCGAGAAGGTGAAGGCCAACGACGGCCCCGCGGTGATCTCGGCGGTCGGCGGCGCGCAGCAGGAGCTCGACACCGAGGCGATGGTCAAGGCGTCCGAGACCATCGGCCTGTACGTCAACTCGAACTGCACCCGGTAGTCGGGTCAGGATGGTGCCCGTGCACCCTCCTGTGACCGATCCCGCCCTCGTCGCGTCCCTCCGGGACGACCTGGTCTCCTCCGCCTACGACGTCGACGGCGTCGAGGACGTGCTCGGGCCCCTGGCCGCGTCCGCGCTGCACCGGGAGCAAGCCCTGCCCGCCCGCCGGGCCCTCGCCGCGGCGGTCGCGGGCAAGCCGGCCGCGGACCGCGACCCGCGCGCCACGCTCGCCACCCTGTTCCTCCTGGGCGAGCCCGTGCCGCGGGCGGCACTGGACCGCGCGCTGCCCGGCACCGGGACGGCCGGCGCGGAACGCCTCGGCCTGGCCTCCGCCCAGGGCACGGGGGACGACGACGCCGTCCGTGCCGTCGTCGACCTGCGCCCCTACTCGTCGGCCGACGCCGTCGGCGACGCCCGGTGGTGGCTCGCCAGCGACCTGGGCGAGCTGGCCACGGGGGGACGCCTGGCGACCGACCACGTGCTCGGGGCCGGGGGTGCGTCGCTGACGCTCGCCCAGGTCACGGTGCGTAACCCGGTCGGCCGGGTGCTGGACCTGGGCACCGGCTGCGGCATCCAGGCCCTGCACGCGGCGCGGCACGCCCAGCACGTGGTGGGCACCGACATCTCGCGCCGCGCGCTGTCGTTCGCGGGGTTCAACGCCGCGCTGAACCTGCCCGACGGCGCGGAGCTGGACCTGCGGCACGGGTCCATGCTGGAGCCGGTCGAGGGGGAGCGGTTCGACCTCGTGGTCTCCAACCCGCCGTTCGTCATCACGCCGCACGCGGGCGCTGCGGGCCGCGCCGTGGCCGACGCGCTCGGCGACTACGAGTACCGCGACGGCGGCCGGGCGGGCGACGACCTGGTGCGGGACCTGGTTCTCGGCGTCGGCGGCGTGCTCGCGCCGGGCGGCACCGCCCAGCTCCTGGCGAACTGGGAGCACCGCCGGGGCGAGCCGTGGACCGAGCGTGTGGGCCGCTGGCTCGACGACGCGGGCCTGGACGGCTGGATCATCCAGCGCGAGGTGCTCGACCCCGCCGAGTACGCCGAGACCTGGATCCGCGACGGCGGCACCACGCCCGACCGCGAGCCGGACGCGTGGGCCGCGGCGTACGGCGCCTGGCTGGACGACTTCGCGTCCCGGGACGTCGAGGCGGTCGGCTTCGGGATCGTCACCCTGCGGCGCCCCGCGTCGGGCGCCGCGACGCTGCGCCGGCTCGAGGAGCACACCGGGTCGGTGCGGCAGCCGCTCGGCGCGCACATCGCCCGCAGCCTCGCCGGGCACGACTGGCTCGCGGCCCGGGACGACGCCGCGCTCGCCGCGGCGCACCTGGTGACCGCCGCCGACGTCACCGAGGAGCGCTACCTGACGCCCGGCGCGGCGGACCCGAACGTCGTCGTGCTGCGGCAGGGGGACGGGCTGGGGCGGGGTGTGCACGCGTCCACGCCGCTCGCGGCGCTCGTCGGCGCGTGCGACGGCGATCTGACCGTGGGGCAGATCGTCGGCGCCATCGCGTCGCTCTTCGAGGTGCCAGCGGACGCGTTGGCGGCAGAGCTGCTCCCCGCCGTCCGCGGCCTGGTCCGGGACGGTTTCCTGGAGGGCTGACCGGCGTCCGCGGCGGGGCGCCCCGGGACCCGGGGAGGCCGCTCCGGCGGCCTCGCGAGCTCGCGGAGGCCGTTACCGGGACGTAACGGTCTTTCGCGCAGACCGATAAATTTTGTCGATGCCCGAGACATATGGGCCTATGACAGATATTTTCCACCCTGTGGAACTCGACATGCGGCACTTGAGGATGGTCGTCGCGGTTGCCGAGTCGGGCAGCGTCACGAAGGCGGCCGCTGCCCTCGGCATCGCGCAGCCGGCGTTGACCGCGCAGCTCAACCGCATCGACCGGTCCCTGGGCGGGAACGTCTTCGTCCGCGACCGGTTCGGTGCGCGACCGACCGAGCTCGGCGAGCTGGTTCTCAGGCACGCTCGCGTGCTTCTCCCCGCCATGGCGGCCCTGGCCGACGACGCCGAACGCCTCGTCAACGGCGACGTCGCCCACGGCGAGACCGTACGGGTCGGCATCACCGGCACCGGCCTGGGCGGGCTGTTCGTCAACCAGCTGCACATCGGCATGCCCGGTGCGCAGGTCACCACGGCCATGCCCCATCTGCCCGACGACGTCGCCGCGCGGCTCGCCCGCGGCACGATCGACGTCGGGCTGGTCGGCATGTGCTCCGACGTCTCGCCCCCGGCGGCGGTCGAGGTGTCCTGGACCCGGGTCTGCACCGACCCGATGTTCGTGCTCATCGACGAGCACCACCCGTACGCGGGCAAGCCCGAGGTGTCGCTGGCGGAGCTGGCCGAGGAGCAGTGGCTCCGCGTGCCGTCGCACGGCTGCCTCGAGGAGTGCTTCGTCTCGGCGTGCGTGCGCGCGGGGTTCACGCCCCGCGGTATGGGCGAGGCCGAGTGGACCACCGCCGTCGACCAGGTGCGCGCGGGCCGCGCCGTCGCGCTCGTGGAGCCCGGCCAGCCGGACCCGCCGGGTGTGGCCGCCGTCCCGCTGGCCGGGGCGCCGTTGCGCCGTACCCACTACCTGGGCTGGCGGCATGACGCCGATCTGCGTGTGGACCTGGAGGCCGTCGAGGGCGCGGCGCACCGCGCCCACCGTGACGCGGTGCGCCGCAGCCCGCAGTACGAGCAGTGGCTGGCGATGTACGGGATGCTCGGGTGACGGGGCCGGGGTGGGCACTTACGTGGTTTGCCCTCCATAGGAAATATGTATGACCTGAGTGTGATCTGGGCGCGAAGTCCAGCTCCTCCTAATGTGGCGGTGCGGGTGAAAAATCACCCGTGGGTGGAACTTCACCCCCTCTGACTCAAGGAGTCGCTGGAGATGAGACGTACTTCCCTCCGGGGCGTCGCCGTGGCAACCGCCACCGTGGGCCTCTTTGCCGGCACCATCAGCGCCGTCGCCGCCGCACCGTCCGACGTCGAAGCCGCGACCGCCGGCTACGCGCCGGGCCTCGTCGCCGCCATGGAGCGCGACCTCGGCCTGAGCACGGCGGACGCCGTGGCCCAGATCGAGGCGCAGGAGGTCCTGGCCGACACGCAGCAGAACCTGGAGAAGTCGCTCGGCGCCTCCTATGCCGGAGCCTGGGTCGAGGGGGCGGACGCGCTGCACGTCGCCGTCACCGACGCCGCGCAGGCCGCCGACGTCCGCGCGGCCGGGGCCACCCCCGTGACCGTGGACAACTCGCTCAAGGCGCTCGACGCCTGGACGGCGGACCTGGACGGCGCGCTGTCCTCGTCCGACGTGACCTCGTACCACGTGGACGTGGAGACCAACGAGATCGTCATCGACGTGGTCGAGGGCGCCGCGGCCGACGTCCGGGCCGCCGTCGCCGAGGCCGGCGTGCCGGCGTCCGCCGTCAGCCTGGCCACCGCGACGGAGCGGCCGAGGACCTACGCCGACGTGATCGGCGGCGAGGCGTACTTCATCGACGGCAGCGCACGCTGCTCGGTCGGCTTCGCCGTCACCGGCGGCTTCGTCTCGGCCGGCCACTGCGGCTCGGTCGGCTCCACCGCGAGCGAGCCGAACGGCACCTTCGAGGTCTCGGAGTTCCCGGGCAGCGACTACAGCTACGTCTCGGTCGACTCCGACACCCCGGTGGGTGTCGTCGACGACTGGAACGGCGGCACCGTGGCCGTCGAGGGTTCGACGCCGGCCGCCGTGGGCGCCAGCGTCTGCCGCTCGGGTTCCACGACCGGCTGGCACTGCGGCACCATCGAGGCGCTCAACGCCACGGTGAACTACGCCGAGGGCAGCGTCTCCGGCCTCATCCAGACCGACGTCTGCGCCGAGCCGGGCGACTCGGGCGGCTCGCTGCTCGCCGGCTCGCAGGCTCAGGGCATGACCTCCGGCGGCAGCGGCAACTGCTCCTCCGGCGGCCAGACCTTCTTCCAGCCGGTGGGCGAGGCGCTGAGCGCGGCCGGTGTGTCGCTCCTGACGAACTGAACCAGCCGAAGGCACTGACGCGAGGGCGCTGAGCGCCACCGCCGTCGGGCCGCCGGGCGGGTAGGGGAAGCCCCTACCCGCTCTGCGGCATGTCCGCATATTGCGCCGATATGTCCAAAACGGTATCTGGGAGTTACCTGAACGCGACCTTACGCTCTGTCGCACTGGGTGAATTCATTGCCCCGACGACAAGGAGTCGCTGGACATGAGACGCACATCCTTCAAGGTGATCACCGTGGCCACAGCCGCGGCGACGCTTCTCGCCGGCAGCATCACCGCTGCGACCGCAACCGCTGCTGCCGGAGCCGACAAGCCCGAGGTCTCCAGCTACGCCCCGGGCATGGTCGACGCCATGGAGCGCGACCTCGGCCTGACCACCTCCCAGGCCGTGGCCCGCCTCAAGACCGACCAGGCCCTGTCCGACAAGCAGCACGCCATCGCCAAGTCCCTCGACAAGGGCTACGCGGGTGCCTGGGTGAGCGGCACCGAGCTGTTCGTCGCGGTCACCGACACGGCCGGTGCGGCCGAGGTTCGGGCCGCCGGCGCCACGGCGGTCACCGTCGACCGGTCCCTGGCACAGCTCGACCGTCTGGCCACGAAGGCGTACCAGGCGGCTCCCGAGGCCAAGGTCGCCGGCGCGTACGTGGACGTCGAGTCCAACTCGGTGGTGCTGGAGGTCGCCCAGGGCGCCAGGGCGGCCGTCGCCGCCGCCGTCGAGCGGGCCGGTATCGCCGCCGGCACGGTCTCCCTCGTCGAGGTGAAGGAGATGCCCCGCACGTTCATCAACGTGATCGGCGGCAACGCCTACTACATCGGCGGCTCGCGCTGCTCGGTCGGCTTCTCGGCCACCGGCGGGTTCGTCACCGCCGGCCACTGCGGCGACGTCGGCAACGCCACCACCAGCCCCAGCGGCACCTTCCGCACCTCCTCGTTCCCGGGCAACGACTACGCCTACGTGAACGTCGGCACGGACGACACCCCCGTGGGTGCGGTCAACAACTACAGCGGCGGCACCGTGAACGTCGCGGGCTCGACGGCGGCAGCCGTGGGCGCCACCGTCTGCCGCTCGGGCTCCACGACCGGCTGGCACTGCGGCACCATCCAGGCGCTGAACGCGTCCGTCACCTACGCCGAGGGCACCGTCTCCGGCCTGATCCGCACCAACGTCTGCGCCGAGCCGGGCGACTCCGGCGGCTCGCTCCTGGCCGGCACCCAGGCCCAGGGCATGACCTCGGGCGGCTCGGGCAACTGCTCCTCCGGCGGCACCACGTACTTCCAGCCGGTGAACGAGGCGCTCAGCGCCGCGGGCGTCACGCTGATCACCGGTGGCGGCGGCACCACGCCCCCGACCGGCTGCGCGAGCCAGGAGACGGCGTTCAGCGGTTCGCTGAGCAGCGGCGCCTACACGTACAAGCCGAGCAGCAGCGGCTTCTCGGCGTCGTCCGGCACCATCACGGGCTGCCTCGACGGCCCGACCGGCGCCGACTTCGACCTGTTCCTGCAGAAGGTGAGCGGCAGCAGCTGGGTCACGGTGGCCCAGGGCATCACGTCGCAGCCCGACGAGAGCGTGAGCTACAACGGCACGGCCGGCACCTACCGCTGGGTCGTGGAGTCCTACTCGGGCTCGGGCTCGTACACGGGCGGCTACTCGACCCCGTGACCCCCGTCCCATGACGTGTCAGACGCTCAGGTCACCGTTGTGATCTGAGCGTCTGACACGTTCGCCGGGCACCAGGTCAGGGGCGCGCCGTGGACTGGCGGACCAGGAGGAGCAGGGCGAACGAGCCCAGGGTGACGGCCACCACGCCGAGCGCGCCGCCCATGTACGCCGTCAGGTCACCGCCGATCGGCAGGGCCCAGCCGTAGCCGCGCACGCTGCCCAGTGCGCCGACGCCGAGCACGCCGCTGGCCAGGGCTCCGAGCAGCAGCAGGCCGGCCGCGCCCGACGACCCGGGCTCCGCGCCGAACCGCGGCTCGTCCAGGGACGACCGGGAGCTCAGCGCGCAGACGCCGGCGCCCCAGGCGAGCACCACCAGGATCCCGGCGACGACGTCGGACGGCCGGTGCCACTGCCCGATCAGCGTGGACACGCCGGTCGCCGCCGTGTAGGCAGCGCCCGCCAGCGCCACGAGCGGACGCCAGCGCCGCGGCACCGCGATGAGCAGCCCGGCGGCGATCGAGGCGGCGACGGTCGTGTGCCCGCTGGGCAGGGTGTTGATGTCGGCGCGCGCGGTGTCGAGCAGCGCGGGCCGGTCGAGCACCACGTGCTTGAGCACCTGTGTGGTGAGGTTCGCGCCGGCCACCAGGATCACCACCTGCGCCGCGAGCCACCAGCGCCCGCGGGCCAGCGCGAGCACGACGGCGACCGCGAGGCCCAGGCCGATGAACGAGTTGGACACCACACCGAGCACCGGTTCGGCCAGTTCCCACAGCACGCCCTGCCCCGTGGCCGCGCCCTCGAGCGCGAGCTGGTCGGCGTGCTGGCCGCGCCCGGAGGCGACGAACGTGTCCCAGGTGGCCCACACGCCCCACATGCCCAGGACGGCGACGACGGCGGCCGCCACGCGCGGCCCCACGCGGGGTCGGTGACCGGGCGTCCGACCAGGCATCGGGCTGCTGACGCCGCCGACGGCGCGGCCCTCGGCGGGCTGCGACAGATCGGGTGGCGGGAGGGCGCGGTCGGTCATGGCCTCACCGTAGAGGAGTCCGTTGGAGAGACCGTGGCGCTCATGTGTGGCTCCCTGTGTCATCGGCGCCATGTCTCCGACGCCACGAGTGAAAATCACCACGGTCATGTGAAACTGCCGGGCGGCGCCATGTGAGCCCGGATAGGGTGCGATCCGTCGCGCCTGGCGTACCGTGAACTCTCCAACGCCACCCGGCGCACGTCCCCAGACCCAGCAGGAAGCAGGCAGGACCGGATGTCCCAGGCACGCAAGCTCGTGATCGTCGAGTCGCCCACGAAGGCTCGCAAGATCCAGAGCTATCTCGGTGACGGCTACGAGGTCGAAGCCAGCGTGGGGCACATTCGCGACCTCCCGCAGCCCAAGGACCTGCCCGCGGAGATGAAGAAGGGGCCGTACGGCAAGTTCTCCGTCGACGTCGACAACGGGTTCGACCCGTACTACGTGGTCCACGCGGACAAGAAGAAGAAGGTCTCCGAGCTCAAGAAGGCCCTCAAGGACGCCGACGAGCTCTTCCTCGCGACCGATGAGGACCGCGAGGGCGAGGCCATCGCCTGGCACCTGATCCAGGAGCTCAAGCCCAAGGTCCCCGTCAAGCGCATGGTGTTCCACGAGATCACCCGCGACGCGATCCTCCGCGCGCTGGAGAACACGCGCGAGCTGGACCAGGACCTGGTGGACGCCCAGGAGACGCGGCGCATCCTCGACCGCCTGTACGGCTACGAGGTCTCGCCTGTCCTCTGGCGCAAGGTGCGGCAGGGCCTGTCCGCCGGCCGCGTGCAGTCGGTGGCCACGCGCCTGGTGGTCGAGCGGGAGCGCGAGCGCATGGCGTTCGTCTCGGCCGACTACTGGGACGTCGCGGGCACCTTCGCGGTCGCGGACGACGGCGCCGGCTCCGGCCAGCCGTCCTTCCGCGCGCGGCTCACCCAGCTCGCGGGCCAGAAGGTCGCGTCCGGCCGGGACTTCGACGACCGGGGCCGGCTCAAGGTTCGCACCGGCGTCGTGCAGCTCGACGAGGCGGCGGCCCGCGCCGTCGTCGCCGGGCTGGAGGCGGCCGACTTCGCGGTCAAGAGCCTCGAGACCAAGCCGTACACGCGCCGTCCGGCCGCGCCGTTCACCACCTCCACGATGCAGCAGGAGGCCGGCCGCAAGCTGCGGATGTCGTCGCGTCAGGCGATGCGCACCGCGCAGGGCCTGTACGAGAACGGCTACATCACCTACATGCGTACCGACAGCCCCTCGCTGTCGAAGGAGGCGACCGACGCCGCGCGGCGGCAGGCCGCCGAGCTCTACGGCGCGGAGTACGTGCCGGGCGCGCCGCGGCTCTACGCCAGCAAGGCCAAGGGCGCCCAGGAGGCGCACGAGGCGATCCGTCCCGCGGGCGACTCGTTCCGTACCCCGGCGCAGGTCGCGGGCGAGCTGAGCGGCGACCAGTTCCGGCTGTACGAGCTGATCTGGAAGCGCACGGTGGCCTCGCAGATGGCCGACGCCAAGGGGTCGACGGCGTCCGTGCGGCTCGGCGCCGTCATCAGCGGTGGCGTGCAGGACGGCAACGAGGCGGTGTTCTCGGCGTCCGGCACGGTGATCTCGTTCCGCGGCTTCCTCGCGGCGTACGAGGAGGGTGCGGACGCCGAGACCGACGCGCCCGACACCGCCGCGGCGGCCAAGGAGACGCGCCTGCCGACGATGGCCGAGGGCGACGCGCTGACCGGCACCGACCTCGCCGCGGACGGCCACTCGACCACGCCGCCCGCGCGGTACACGGAGGCCTCGCTGGTCAAGGCGCTGGAGGAGCGCGGTATCGGCCGCCCGTCCACCTACGCCGCGACCATCTCGACCATCCAGGACCGGGGCTACGTGATCACGCGCGGCCAGGCCCTGGTGCCGACGTGGCTCGCGTTCGCGGTGATCCGGCTGCTGGAGGAGCACTTCGACCGGCTCGTCGACTACGACTTCACCGCGACGATGGAGGAGGACCTCGACCAGATCGCGGCCGGCTCCCGCGAGCGGGTGGCGTGGCTGCGCGAGTTCTACTTCGGCGAGGTGCCGGGCAACGTCGGCACGTCCGACGAGCTCGGCGTGGACAGCGAGGGCGGCGGGCTGCGCGCGCTGGTGGAGAACCTCGGTGAGATCGACGCCGCGGCGATCAACTCCGTGGACATCGGCGAGGGCATCCGGGTGCGCGTGGGCCGGTACGGCCCCTACCTGGAGGACCTCGCGGCCGAGGTCGAGGAGGGCAAGAACCCGCCCCGCGCCTCGGTGCCGGACGACGTAGCGCCCGACGAGCTGACCGTCGCCAAGGCGCGCGAGCTGCTCGCGGCGGGCGCCGACGACGGCCGCGTGCTGGGCGAGCACCCCGAGACGCACAACCCGATCGTGGCGAAGAACGGCCGCTACGGCCCGTACGTCACGGAGCAGCTGCCCGAGCCCGACCTCGACCCGGACCTGTCGGCCGCGGCGAAGAAGCGGGCGCTGGCCGCCCTGCCCAAGCCGAAGACGGCGTCGCTGCTCAAGACCCAGTCCCTGGACACGGTGACCCTGGAGGACGCCCTGCAGCTCATGTCGCTGCCGCGCGTGGTGGGGGTGGACCCGGAGTCGGGCGACGAGATCACGGCGCAGAACGGCCGCTACGGCCCGTACCTCAAGAAGGGCACGGACTCGCGGACCCTGCCGAGCGAGGAGGCCATGTTCACGGTCACCCTCGACGAGGCGCTGGAGATCTACAAGCAGCCCAAGCGGGGCCGCGGGCGCACCGCGACGCCGCCGCTGCGCGAGCTCGGCGACGACCCGAACAGCGGCAAGCCGATCACGGTCAAGGACGGCAGGTTCGGGCCGTACGTGACCGACGGCGAGACCAACCGCACCCTGCCGCGGGACCTCACCCCGGAGTCGGTCACGGCCGAGCGGGCCATCGAGCTGCTCGCCGAGAAGCGCGCCCAGGGCCCGGCCAAGAAGCGCACCCCGGCCAAGAAGGCGCCGGCCAAGAAGGCGCCCGCGAAGAAGGCTCCGGCCAAGAAGCCCGCGGCCAAGAAGTAGTCGTGCGGGTCAGCGCCGCAGGCGGCGACCCGACACGTGGGTGGGCGTGATGCGTACCCACGTGTCCCGGGTCTCCGCCAGGTAGCTGACCAGGTTGGTCGACTCGGCCGCCGCGATGTCGGCGTCGGTCTCCAGGATCTCGGCGGTGCCCTTCACCACGACGCTGTAGGCGATCTCCGGTCCCCACTGGTCGACCTCGAACGCGACCTTCTCGTTGATCGCCACCTCCGCGACCTTCGTGCCCGGGATGGTGTGGAAGTAGATGGTCCGGTCCGCGACCGCGAAGTTCAGCGGGAAGATCTCGGGCTCGCCCCCGACGGCGGTGCCGAGGCGCCCGATGGGCTGCATGGAGAGGAACTCCCAGCACTCGTCCTCGGTGATCGACGTGATGCTCTGCTCGTTGTCGTCCATCTCCCCATCGTGCGCCGGGTGCGCGGGTGCCGCTCAGCGGGAGCCGCCCGGGTCGATGTCGGCGGGCCCGGTTAGGGTGGCGGCGTGAACGCACCGGGCTACTTCATCTCCTTCGAGGGCGGCGAGGGCGTGGGCAAGTCGACCCAGTCCCGCCTCCTCGGCGACTGGCTGGCGGACCTGACGGGCCGCGAGGTCCTGCTCACGTTCGAGCCGGGCGCCACCACGCTCGGCCAGGAGCTGCGGGCCGCCGTCATGCACGGTCAGGACATGGGCCCGCGCGCCGAGGCGCTCATCTACGCCGCCGACCGTGCGCACCACGTCGAGACCGTGGTCCGGCCCGCGCTGGAGCGCGGCGCCGTGGTGATCACCGACCGCTACGTCGACTCCTCGATCGCCTACCAGTCCGGCGGCCGCGACCTGCCGCCGGGCGAGGTGGAGCATCTCTCGCTGTGGGCCACCAAGGGCCTGCGCACGGACATCACGATCCTGCTCGACCTCGACCCCGAGGCTGCCGCCGCCCGCCGCGCCGCGGCCGAGGGCAAGGGCGCGCTGGACCGGCTGGAACGGGCCGGCCTCGAGTTCCACACGCGGGTGCGTGACACGTTCCTCCAGCGCGCCGCGGCCGACCCGGAGCGTTACGTGGTCATCGACGCCGCGGCCCCGGTCGACGACATCCAGGCACAGATCCGGGTCGACGTCGTGGCGCGGCTGGGCCTGACGCCCGTCGTCACCGAGGCGGCAGCCGTCACGGCCCCCCGTTCCGAGGACCGCCCGTGACGGTGTGGGACGACGTCGTCGGGCAGGAGTCCGCCGTCGCCGCACTGCAGGCCGCGGTGGCCAACCCGGCCGCCATGACGCACGCGTGGCTCGTGACGGGCCCGCCCGGTTCGGGCCGGTCGGTCGCCGCGCGAGCCTTCGCCGCGGCGCTGCAGTGCCCGCAGGGCGGGTGCGGCGTGTGCCAGGCGTGCACCACCACGATGGCGGGCACCCACCCGGACGTCACGCTGCTGGCCACCGAGAAGGTGGTCATCGCGATCGACGAGGTGCGCGACCTGATCATGACGGCGTCCCGGTCGCCCTCGGGCGGCCGCTGGCGCGTCATCGTCATCGAGGACGCCGACCGCATGGCGGAGCGCACCACCAACGTGCTGCTCAAGGCCATCGAGGAGCCGCCGCCGCACACCGTCTGGGTGCTGTGCGCGCCGTCGGTCCAGGACGTGCTGCCCACCATCCGCTCGCGCTGCCGCGGCGTGGTGCTGCGGGTGCCGCCGCCGCAGGCGGTCGCCGACCTGCTCGTGCGGCGCGACGGCGCCGACCCGGCGGTCGCGCTCAGCGCGGCCCGCGCGGCGCAGAGCCACGTCGGCCTGGCCAAGCGCCTGGCCCGGGACGCCGGGGCGCGCGAACGGCGCACGGCCGTGCTGAGCATCGCGCGCCGCATCCGCGGCGTCGGCGACGCCGTCCTCGCCGCGGGCGAGCTGGTGGACGTGGCCAAGGCGGAGGCCGTCTCGGCCACGCAGGAGCGCGACGCGGCCGAGAAGGCCGAGCTGCTGCGCGCCCTGGGCGTGGCCGACGGCGAGACGCTGCCGCCACGGCTGCGCTCCCAGCTCAAGCAGCTGGAGGACGACCAGAAGCGGCGTGCCACGCGGCATCAGCGGGACGTGCTCGACCGCGCGATGGTGGACCTGCTCTCCCTCTACCGGGACGTGCTCGTGGTGCAGCTCGGGGCGGAGGTCGACCTGGTCAACGCAGAGCTCGCCGAGACGGTGCGCGCCCTCGCGGCCGACTCGACCCCCGAGCAGACGGTGCGACGCATGGACTCGATCGGGGTGGCGCGCACCCGCCTGGACGGCAACGTGGCGCCGCTCCTGGCCCTGGAGGCGATGGCGATCGCGCTGCGTCCGCAGGGCTGAGGTTCTTCCGCGGTATCCGCCACGTGTGAAGATTTGGCGCGGGTGAATCCGAACCACCGTGGCACATTGTCCTGAATGCCGTCCCTGGTTAGGCTGCGGGGCGCCCCCAGAGCTCTTCCGTGCGATTTAGGAGTCCACCGTCCGATGAGGATCCTCCTGCTGGTTTCTGCCTTCAACGGTCTTACCCAGCGGGTCTGGTGCTCCCTGCGGGAGCAGGGGCACGACGTCGGAGTCGAGCTCGCCCCAACCTTCGAGTCGGGTGCCGCCATGACCCGCGCCGTCGAGCGGGCGGACCCGGACCTGATCCTGTGCCCGTTCCTCAAGCACCGCGTGCCGGACACGATCTACGACCGCTGGCCGACCGTCATCGTGCACCCGGGCCCGGTGGGCGACCGCGGGCCCTCGTCGCTGGACCACGCGATCCGTGACGGCCGCGACAGGTGGGGCGTCACGGCCCTGTCCGCCGTCGAGGAGCTGGACGCCGGCCCCGTGTGGGCCACGGCCGTGTTCGACATGCCGGACCAGCCCATCTCCAAGAGTGCGCTGTACAACAGCCGCGTCGCGGACGCCGCCATGGCCTGCATCGGCGAGGTCGTCCGCAAGGTCGCCGACGGCGAGCGGCCCATCCCCTCGGAGGCCTGCCTGCGGATCGTGCCGGTCAGCGGCGAGCTGCCGCTGCTGCGCCGCGAGGACTTCCGGATCGACTGGAGCCGCCCCGCCACCGAGCTGGAGCGGCTCGTCGCCGCGGCCGACGGCGCCCCCGGCGCTCCCGCGGGCGTGAACGGCCGCTCGGTCTGCGTGTTCGACGCCGTCGCGTCGCCGGAGCACACCGGCGCCCAGCCCGGCACCGTGGTGGGCCGCAACCTCGACGCCGTGGCGATCGCCTGCGGCGTCGGCACGCTCTGGGTGGGCTACGCCGCCGAGCTGAGCGGGCGCCGCGGCACCAAGCTCCCGGCCGCGCAGGTCATCGACGCGAGCAACGCCCCGTTCCGCCGCGTGCCGGACTCCATGGCGGAGACCACCTACGTGCGTGACGGCGCCGTCGGCTACCTGACGTTCCGCTCCTACAGCGGCGCGATGTACACCGAGCAGTGCCGCCGCATGACGAGCGCCGTGGAGAAGGCCCTCACCGAGGACACCCGGGTGCTGGTCATCAAGGGCACGGAGCACGCGTTCTCCAACGGGATCCACCTGGGCACCGTCGACGCCTCGCCCGACCCGGCCGCCGAGGCCTGGGACAACATCTGCGCCATCGACGAGCTCTGCCTCGCCATCGCGACCGCCGAGCAGCTCACGGTCGCCGCGTTCACCGCGAACTCCGGCGCCGGCGGCGTCATGGCCGGGCTGTGCGCGGACGTGACGCTGGCCCGCGAGGGCGTCGTCCTGAACCCGTACTACGACATGGGCATCTTCGGCTCCGAGCTGCACTCGTGGAGCATGCCCGCGCGGGTGGGCGACCACCGGGCGTCGCTGCTGCTGTCGCGCAAGCTGCCGATCTCGGTGGCCGAGGCAGCACGCATCGGGCTGATCAGCGCCGTCGGGCCGCGCGAGTGGGGGGAGTTCACCACCTGGCTGCAGTCGGCGGCGCAGGGGTACGAGGAGCCCGCGACGCTCGGCTGGATGCTCGCCGCGCGTGCGGAGCGCCGGGCGACCGACCGGCCGCTGTCGTACTACCAGACCATCGAGCTGGCCGAGATGGCGCGCGACTTCTTCGACGACCGCAACGCCTTCTCGGTGCACCGCCGGGCCTTCCTGCGCAAGACGGCCGCTGACGCCACGCCCGAGAAGCTCCGGTTCGCGACCGCCCGCGTCTGAGCTCTCACCCGCTCGAGGTGCCGATCACCTGACCGTTTGCCAATGTTGGTCGCGGTGTCGTGCAAGAACCACGCCGCTCGCCACATGACAGGGGTGGAGGCGTCGCATTCCTGCGACACACACCTGGTGGTGTCAGAGGCGAGCGGAAGGAACTGGGCATGAGGATCGAGCGGACGAACCGGTCGGGTGCTGCGGCACGGACTCTCACGCGCGCGGGCGCGTCGGCGCTGGGCATCGGGGTGATCGCGGTTCTCGCGCTGGCGGGGTGCGCGCAGGCCGACACGGCGGGATCCCAGACGGGCGGGTCGGTGTCGACGTCATCCCCCGAGGAGAGCGACATGACCAGCCCCAGCCCCAGCGCGTCCGACGGGTCCGAGGACGGCAAGCTGCCGGATGCCGCCGACATGGAGCTCGCCGCCGGGAACTCGGGCCGCGGCCTGCCGCCGGGTCTGGAGGGCAGCACCGACTCGACCGTGGGCGTCGCGTGGTCGCCGGAGCCCGGTCTGCTGTACGTCGTGACCAACGGGTCCAGCTCGTGCCCCACGTTCGCGGAGCCGCAGGCGACCATCGGCTCGGGTGGCAAGTCCGCCGGGGTGGCCGCCGCGGACGGCGTGCTCACGGTGGCCTTCGTGCCTGCCGAGGACGGCATCTGCACCATGGACTTCGTGCCCACGACCACGGTGGTCGAGGTTCCGGCCGAGTCCGACACGGGGCAGCCGGTGCCGGTCCAGCTCGGCGACAAGGGCAAGGTCGAGCTCCAGCCGCGCAGCGCCGACGGCGAGCCCGGTCCGGTCGCCTGGCTCGACTCGTGAGGGTCGCGTGTCGGTTCGCCAACGGGTAAGAAATCCACCGAGCACAACCGGTAGGTTGGCCGGGTGATTCGCCCCGCCCGCCGTCGTCAGCCTGCGGCCGTCGTCGCCACGCTGCTCGCTTCTGCCCTGCTCCTCGCCGCCTGCGGAGCACCTCCCAAGGTGCAGACGGCGCTGGAGGACGTGGGCAAGTCGGACGGCTCGGCGACGGAGGGCGCGCCCAAGGGCTACGAGGACTACTACGGCCAGTCGCTGGAGTGGACCGAGTGCGGCGAGGACTTCCAGTGCGCGACGGCGGCCGCTCCGCTGTCGTGGCACGACCCGGGGGCGGGGAGCATCGAGATCGCGCTCAAGCGCATCCCCGCCACCGGGCAGAAGATCGGGTCCCTGCTGGTCAACCCGGGCGGACCGGGCGGCTCCGGGGTCGACTTCGTGGGCGACCCGTCGCGTTTCGGGCAGGCGCTGCGCTCGTCGTTCGACATCGTCGGCTTCGATCCGCGCGGGGTGGGTCAGTCGACGCCGGTCAAGTGCTACGACGACGCCGGCAAGGACGAGTTCCTCAGCAAGGACTACCCCTACACGCCGGAGGGCCTGGCGGAGCGGCAGGACGCCGTCCGCGCCTGGGGCAAGGCCTGTGACGAGAACACCGGGCCGCTGCTCGGGAACGTCGACACCCAGTCCGCCGCGCGCGACATGGACATGCTGCGGGGGGCGCTCGGTGACGACGAGCTGAACTACCTCGGCTACTCGTACGGCACCCAGCTCGGGGCCACCTACGCGGGCCTCTTCCCGGACCGGGCCGGGCGGCTCGTGCTCGACGGCGCGCTGGACACCACCCTCAGCTCGGACGAGGTGGCGCTGCAGCAGGCCGAGGGCTTCGAGAGCGCGCTGCGCGCCTACGTGACTGACTGCCAGGCGGGCAGCGACTGCCCGCTCGGTGACGACGTGGACGACGGTCTGAAGCGGATCCAGGACATGGTCGAGGACGCCGAGCCCAACCCGATCCCGACGTCGTCAGGGCGGGACGTGACCAAGAAGCTCGCGTTCTACGGCGTGGCCGTGACGATGTACGACGAGGCCTCCTGGTCGTTCCTCACCCAGGCGCTGCGGGAGGTCTTCTGGGAGGGCACCGGCGACGACCTGCTCTACCTCGCTGACGTCTACAACGACCGCAACGACGACGGCACCTTCAAGTCCAACAGCGAGGAGGCGTTCCGCGCGATCAACTGCGCCGACTCCCGCGCCGAGGAGGACATGACGAAGATGCGCGACATCGCCGCCGACATCGAGGCCGCCGCCCCGACGCTCGGCGAGTCGTTCGGCTACTCGGGCATCGAGTGCACGGACTGGCCGTACCCGCCGGCCGAGCAGGAGTTCGACCCCGCCGCCAAGGGCGCGCCGCCGATCGTCGTCATCGGTACCACGAACGACCCGGCCACCCCGTACCGCTGGGCCGAGTCGCTCGCGGACACGCTGTCGACGGGCGTGCTGGTGACCTACGAGGGCGAGGGGCACACGGCCTACGGCCGCTCCAACACGTGCGTCAGCAACGCCGTGGAGACCTACCTGCTGGAGGGCAAGGCGCCGAAGGACGGGCTCACCTGCTGACCTCGTGCGCGGCGCCGATCCGCCGGTCAGGGAAGTCACACGGTTTCGCTTTGGAACCTGGGTCATGCATTGGGTACAGTTGGGCCCGCTCACCCATCCGGTCCTGACCGGTGTGCGGTGCGTGCGCCGCCTTAGCTCAGTCGGCAGAGCGTCTCACTCGTAATGAGAAGGTCGTGGGTTCGATTCCCACAGGCGGCTCCATCAAGGAAACCCCGTCCGACCAGGCCATATGTGCCTCGGTTGGTCGGGGTTTCTTGCGTCTCAGGCCCTGTCGCGGGCATCTCGCGCACCCCCCGCGCTCCCCGGGTCGTTGTTCGGCCTGTTCAGACCCGCCTTGTCGGCATCGGTCCCGAGGAAGTGCAGGTACCGGTTCGTGGTCGCGATCGACTCGTGCCCGCACCACTGCTGCGCCGTGCCAGGCTCCACACCAGCGTCGTGAGGACTTTCTTTCTGGCTCAAGGCGCGCCTCCGGCGCGTGAGCCGTGCCGCCGTTGGCGGCACGACAGGGACCGCGCGACCTCCGGCGCCTGGCGGCACCTCCGGCCGCACCCGCCATCGCGCCGCCGCCGTCGGCACGGCCCGGACATGACGAAGACGGCCCCGGCTGAGTAGTCGAGACCGTCTCTCGTTCTTGGACGAACCGGGATGAATTCGGTTCCGTTGACATGAGCCCGCGGCTACGGTCAGCGCATGACAGAGGAGCGGTTCACTCTCATCTGGGCCGTGATGGCGGTCGCTATCGGCATCTACCAGATCGTGTTCACCAAGTCGACGGTCCGGTCCGCACTCAAGTGGCAGCGCCGAAACCCGGATGCGCCTCACCCACAGTGGCTGTACCTGTTCGCGCGCGTCATCGGCTGGTCCTTCGTCGTAGTCGGCGTCACTGTCGGAGGGTTCACAATCGCTGGATCGCTGGCCTGACCCTGGTGCCTCCGGCGGGCACCCGGGAATCAAGAGGAACAGGGACCCCGAAGCAGGAGCATGTTGGGTCACAGACCCGCGATGACAGCCCCGAAGCCGCGCACCCCCACCGAGCGAACGCCTGGTTCGAGCGCACCGCATGCACACGGAACGAGGCGAGGAATCCGGCCCAGGCGGCTCCGAAAGCCCCGGTCAGAGGTTCTTCTGACCGGGGCTTCCTGCTTCTGCTCACCCAATTCGGGTGACGGGCCGCGCCCGAGCCTCTCCTAGGGTCTAGCTCGGGAGGACCGCGGATGAACGCGACGAGCACCTCGGTCGGCGCCGGAGGAGTGCTGGGGGCGACCTGCGTCTCGACGCTGGTCGTCAACGCGAACACCTCGGCGGTCAGCATCCTCCCGCCGGTGATCAGCGCGGACACCGGGATGGTGGCCGACGCCCTATCGTCGTCATCGTGCGGCACCCGGCCGGGCGGACCAGCCTGTCCGACTCGGGGGCCGCCGCCGCGCACCTGCACACGCCGCCCACGACCGCCGCCGCCACGGGCGAGGCCAGGGACTCCCCGTCCGTCGACCAGCCCTCGGGAGAGACGCCATGAGCACCGAACCCCGCACCGCCGTCCCGTTCACCACCCGGGACTACGCCGCCCGTATGTCACGCGTGGTCGACGACGGCCGCGCGGCCGGTCTGGACGGCGTCCTGGTGGCCCCCGGGCCCGACCTGGTCTGGCTCACCGGCTACCAGCCGACGGCGGTCACCGAGCGGCTCACCATGCTGCTGCTCACCGCGGACCGAGAGCCCACGCTGCTCGTCCCGACCCTGGAGCGGCCGGACGCCGAGCGGGCCGAGGGTGCGCCCGCCGTCGCGCTCGTGGGCTGGACCGACGGCGCCGACCCGTACGACGTCGTGCGCGGTCTGCTGCGGCCGGACGGCGCGTACGGCGTCTCCGACAACACGTGGGCCATGCACCTGCTCGGCCTGCAGTCCGCACTGCCCGGGTCGCGGTACGAGTCCCTGACCCGGCGGCTCCCGATGCTGCGGGCCGTCAAGGACGACAACGAGCTGGCACGCCTGGCGGCCGCGGGGGCGGCAGCCGACGCGACCTACGAGGAGATTCTCAAGGTCCGCTTCGCCGGACGCCGCGAGACCGACGTCGCCGCCGACCTCGCCGACCTGCTGCGTGCCCACGGCCACGAGCAGGTCGACTTCACCGTCGTGGGGTCCGGGCCGAACGGGGCCAACCCGCACCACGAGGCGGGGGTGCGGGTGATCCAGGACGGCGACTGCATCGTGCTGGACTTCGGCGGCCTGATGTTCGGCTACGGCTCCGACACCAGCCGCACGGTCTGCGTGGGCGAGCCCAGCGAGCAGGTCCGCGAGGTGCACGAGATCGTGCGCCGCGCCCAGCAGGCCGGCGTCGACGCCGCGCGCCCCGGGGCGGCGTGCCAGGAGGTGGACCGTGCCGCCCGGCGCCTGATCACCGAGGCCGGGTACGGCGAGCAGTTCATCCACCGCACCGGCCACGGCATCGGCGTCACCACGCACGAGCCGCCGTACATGATCGAGGGCGAGGAGCTGCCCATGGTCCCCGGCATGTGCTTCTCGGTCGAGCCCGGCGTGTACCTGCCCGGCCGGTTCGGCGTGCGGATCGAGGACATCGTGACCGTCACCGCGGACGGCGGACGGCGGCTGAACACGAGCGACCGCTCGCTGCGCGTCGTCGGGTGAGCGACCGGCCGGCGGCCGGGCGGGCGGCAGGCTCGGCGGCCCCTCAGGCGGCCAGCGGAACAGGCCCGAGCCGGCCCCACAGCACGAAAGCGATCAGCACCAGGTAGGCCAGGTCTGCCACCAGGAGCCGGTACTCCCGGCGGGAGATCCGCGTGACCGCCGCGCCCACCATGATCATGGCCAGGCCCAGGGCCGCGAGCGGCACCAGCTCCGGGGCGACGCCGGTCAGGCCCGGCAGCACGAGGCCGAGGCCGCCCAGGACCTCCAGCACGCCGATCGTCTTGATCCGGGCCGGGCTGACGTCGTCGGTCCACGCCGCCGAGGCGCCGCCCGCCGCGCGGATCCGCTGCTTGCTCAGGACGATCTTGAGCAGGCCGCCGGCCACGTAGGCCAGCGCGAGCAGTCCGGCCACTGTCCACAGGGCGATGTTCATCGTGATCCTCCCGGTGTCGCAGGTCGCTGTCGCCCCACCGACGAGACGGGCGCCCGTGCCGTGACGGGCGTCCGCCCCTACCGCGCGGGCTCGGGGACGGCCTCCTCGGCCGCGCGGCTCACGGCCTCCCACTCCGCCCAGGTACGACGCCGCTCGTCGGTCACGGCGAATGCGACGTCGTACGCCGTGCCGCCGAGCAGGAGCCGTCGCGGCGGGCGGGGGCTGTCGACGAGCGTCATGATCGCCTCGGCCGCGAGCCGCGGTTCGCTGTCGACGCTGTTCTCCGCGAACTGCGCGGCGAGCCGTTCACGGAGTGCGTCGTACGCGGGCAGCGGCGCGGCGGTGTCCATCGCGGAGTACAGGTCGGTCCAGTAGCCGCCCGGCTCGACGACGGTCACGTGCACGCCGAACTCCGCGAGTTCGTGTGCCACCGCCTCGCTGAGTCCCTCCAGGGCGAACTTGCTGGCGCTGTACAGACCGGTGCCCGCGAAGCCGGCCAGGCCGCCGATGCTGGACACCTGCACCAGGTGGCCGGACCCCTGCCGGCGCAGCACCGGCGCCACCGCCTGGGTGACCCAGACGGCGCCGAAGAAGTTGGTCTCCAGCTGCGCGCGCACCTGCGCCTCGGTGAACTCCTCGACGAACCCGTACGACATGGTCCCGGCGTTGTTGACCACCACGTCCAGCCGCCCGAACGCATCGACCGCACGGTCGACGGCGGCGCGCACCGACGCCGGGTCGCGGACGTCGGCGGCGAGCTGGAGCAGGCCCTCGCGGGTGGCGTCGTCACGCAGGGTGCGGGAGAGGGCGGCGACCCGGTCGCCCGCCGCCAGGGCGGCCTCGGTGAAGGCGCGGCCCAGGCCGCGACTGGCCCCCGTGACGAGCCACGTGCGGGTGGTGGTGCTGGTCTCTTCGGTCGTCATCACGAACCCCTTCGATCGTTGTCGAGACGGAGTGTCTCGACAACGATGCTGTCGGAGGTTCGAGGCCTTGTCAAGACGAAACGTCTCGTCTCCTCAACAGGTAGGGTGGCGACATGGCGACCGAGACGCAGCGCTCCACCGGACGGCGGCGTAATCCCGCGACCCGGGCGACGATCCTGGCGACGGCCTTCGCCGTCGTCGCAGAGCTCGGCTATGCCGGGCTGACGATCGAGAAGGTGGCCGCCCGGGCCGGCGTCGGCAAGCAGACGATCTACCGGTGGTGGCCCAACAAGGGCGCCCTGGTGCTGGACGCCGTTCTGGAGCGGACGGCGGGGGCGGGGTCGGACGGGGCGCCGGCAGAGCTTCCTGACACGGGTGACCTCGAGGCCGACCTGAGCGCCGTGCTGGTGGCCACGGTCGAGGAGTTCGCGGACCCCGACTTCGACCGCGCGCTGCGCGGTCTGACCGCCGCGGTGATCGAGGACGCCGAGCTCGCCCTGGCCTACCGGGAGCGGCTGGACGGCCCGATGCGCGAGCTCAAGAAGCGCAGGCTGCGCCGGGCCCAGGAGGCGGGGCAGCTCGATCCGGACGTGGACCTCGACCTGGCCGTGGACCTGGTGTTCGCGCCCATCGCCCAGCGGTGGACGGAACGGTCGGGCGACCTCACGCCCGACGGTGCGCGGACGGTCGTCCGGCACGCACTCCGGGGCCTCGCGGCACCATGAGCCGGTGCAGTGCCCAGCCCACGGCCGCGCCCACCGCGTACCAGGGCAGGTCCGGGGCGTTGAAGGTGGTGCCGAGCACCAGCCGGGCGAGCGTGCTGTGCGCGCCGAGCGTCGCAGGCACGCCCGTGAGCTGGAAGAGCTCGATCGCCACGCTGAACCCGCACGCCACCACGGCGGCCACCCACCCGCGCGTGGGCGGGGCCACGACCAGCACGAGCCAGAAGATCAGCAGGGCGTAGAGCGCGTCGCCCGCGTACTTCGCGATGTCGCCCGTGAGCACCGACCGCACGGACAGCCCTGCGACCACGGTCAGCACGGCCGCGACGGCGGGTACGGCGCGACGGCGGAGCGCGGCCGCGGTGGCCCGCGGGCGCGCCGTCGCCTCGCGCGCGCCGCTCATGCCTGCCGCTCCGGGACGAGGCGTCCGGACCGGCCCAGCTGCCGCAGCCTGCTCGTCGCGCGGGCCAGGTCGGGCGGGGCCGGGCGGCCGTCGGGCACCACCAGCAGCTCGTCGAGCGGACCCGGGGCGGTCACCACGAGCGGCAGGTCCCGGTCGTAGAGCACGTCCACGAGGCTCACGAACCGCGCCTGCGTGCTGACGTGGCAGTCGGCGAACGGCACGACGTCGGACACCACCCAGCGGTCGAACCGGTCCGCCAGCGACAGCAGGTCCAGCGCGGACACGGGCGCCGTGCAGAGCCCGGCGAAGTCGAACCACACGCCGGCGTCCGCCGCGCGCAGGGCGCGCACGCCGCGGCCGCCGCTCAGGGGGACGTCGACGGCCTCGTCCGGCATCGGCCGAGCGGGCCCGCCGTCCGCCGGCCCGCCCGCGGACCGCGGTGTCACCACGAACCCCGCCCGCCACCCCGTCGCGGCCGGGGCGTGCAGCTCCCGGTAGTCCACCGGGCCATGCACCCGCAGCACGTCCAGCGACGACTCCAGCAGGGCGATGAGAGGCTCGGCGAGCTCGTGGAAGAGCGGGTCGGGCAGCAGTCCCTGCGGCGGGTAGTTCGACGTCGCGACGAGCGTCACCCCGCGGCCCAGCAGGGCACGGAGGGCGCGGGAGAGCAGCATGGTGTCCCCGGCGTCGTGCAGGTGCAGCTCGTCGAAGCAGAGCACGGCGGCGTCGCCGAGCAGGGCGTCCAGGGCGCGCTCCATCGCGTCAGGCGTGCCGGTGCGGGCCCACACCTCGGCGTGCAGCGCCCGGTAGAACTCGTGGAAGTGGAACCGGGGGCCGCCCGAGCGGGCGTGGAACCGGTCCAGGAGCCAGGTCTTGCCGCGGCCCACCGGACCCCAGAGGTAGACCCCGCGCGGGCCGTCCCGACGCGGGCGGGCGGGTCGCGTGCCCAGGGTGTGCAGCAGGTCCTCGAGGTGCTCCGCCGCGGCCAGCTGCGCGGAATCGAGCGCGTACCCCGCGGCGCCGGCGGCGTCGCGGATCGGCGTGGACTGCATGCGTCGAAGGTACCCTCTCTGCCATGGCATGGACCCGCCCCCGACGACGTAAGCCCGTCACGTACCTGCTCGGTGAGCCGGTCGAGGAGTACCCCGCGACCGCTCCGGAGGTGGAGCGGGGCCGGGTGCTGCGCATCACCGAGATCGGCGAGCCGGTGCTGCACACGCCGTCCCGGACCGTGGAGGAGTTCTCGACGCCGGAGCTCGCGCGGCTGATCGACGACCTGTTCGCCACCATGGAGTCGGCGCAGGGCGTGGGCCTGGCGGCCCCGCAGGTGGGCGTGGACCTGCGGGTGTTCGTGTACGACCTCACGGACGCGTCCGGGGACCGGCACGTGGGCCACGTGGTCAACCCGGTCCTGGAGATGGACCTCGAGGCCGAGCCCGAGACCGAGGAGGAGGGCTGCCTCTCCGTGCCGGGGGCGTACGAGCCCCTGGAGCGGCCCGGCGCCGCCACGGTGCGCGGCGTCGACCAGCACGGAGGACCGGTGCAGCTCTCGGGCACCGGGTACCTGGCGCGCTGCTTCATCCACGAGTCGCAGCATCTCGACGGCACCCTGTACTGGGACCACCTCAGCGCCGAGCTGCAGGCGGACGCGCTGGAGCAGCGGGACGAGGAGCGTCCGCACATCGTCGCGGAGCGGCGTGAGATCGCGATCGAGCTCGACAAGACGCCGCCGGAGTACCCGGAGAAGCCGGCCGGCGGTCGCTGACCCCGGACCTCCCGGTCAGCGCAGGGTCGCGACCCAGCTCGCCACGGCCTCGGCCACGGCCCTCTCCCGCGCGACGCCGCGCATGTCGTGCGCGCCGGACAGCGTCACGCTGGTGACGGGCCCGGGGATCGCCGCCACGTGGGCCGCGAGCTCGTCAGGCGTGCCGAACGGATCCTTGTCGCCGGAGACGAAGAGGGTCGGCACCTCGATCTGCCCGAAGTGCTCCACACGGAGCTTCTCCGGCTTGCCCGGCGGGTGCAGGGGATAGCTGAGCAGCACCAGCCCCGCGGCGGGCAGGCCCTCGGCCACCGCCATCGAGCACATCCGCCCGCCGTAGGACCGCCCGCCCAGCAGCAGCCGGTCGGTCCCCACGCCGAGCTCGTCCGCCCAGGCGGCCGCCTCCTTCCGCAGGTGCCCGACGGCGACCGGGGCCCGGTCCGGCATCCGCCGCCCCTGAAGGCGGTACGGGAAGTCGACACGGCGCACGGGCAGCGGCGGCGCGGCGTCGGCCAGGGTCTGCTCGACCGTGACGAGCGCCTGGTTGTCACGGCTCGCGCCCGCGCCGGGGGTCAGCAGGAGGCCTGCGGGAGTGGTCACCGGATCAGTCTGCCCCGGGCGGCGTCGTCCGGCCGGGCCGGAGCGAGACGATCCTCGCCTCAGGTGAGGCGGCGGAGGAGCAGCAGCGCGCCGCCCACGGTCAGCAGCCCGCCGCCGCCGAGCACCGCGACCCAGCCCAGCGGCGAGAGCAGGTCCTCCTCCTGCGCCACGTGCGCCTGCGCCTGCGTCGGTGGCTGCTCCTGGATGTTCCGCAGCAGCCCGGCCCCCGGTGACGTGGTCGACGGCGAAGGGCTCGGCGTCGCGGTGACCGACGGGGTGGGCGTCGGGCTCGGGCTGGCCGACGGCGTGGGGGTCGGCGTGGGCGTCGGGGTCGGTTCCGTCACCACCGCCTGTTCCGCCGCCAGGGCCTCGGTCTCGGCCGGCGTGGGCGTGGCCTCCGGTGTCTGCTCCTCCGCGGGCCGGGGCGTCGAGGTCGGGGTGGGGGTCGACGTGGGCTCCGCGGGCCGCACGGTGGCGGTGCACACGCTGTCGCCGCTCGTCTCGTGCCAGCTGCTCGCGTCCTCGACCTCGACCCACACCACGCAGTAGCCGTCGGGGTAGGCCTGCACGGCCTCGCGGAACGCGGTCCAGCCCTGGTTCTGCTCGCCGCGGGTGAGGTCACGCCCGTAGGAGCGCGCGCTCTTGCCGTTCAGGGAGCGGACCACGTAGGCGACCTCGTCGCTCTCGCGGCCGGGCTCGAAGGACACACCGTCCGAGCTCACCCGGATGTCGTCCCCGTAGGGCTCGGCGGCCGCGGCGCGCTGCCCGGCGGCGGTCGTGCCGGCCAGCGCGAGCACGGTGAGCAGCAGCAGGGCCAGCAGGAGCCGGCGTGGTGCGGTGGCGTGACGTGCCATGGGCCGCGTCGCTGCGGCGGAGGCGATGGTGCGGATCACGGCGGCGATCCTACCGCCGTGCCCGTCGCGGGGCTCAGAATCTCGGCCCCTCCTCGCCGTGCAGGAGGTTGCGGATGGGCCGCGTGACGACGTCGACCCGGTCCACCAGGTCGGTGGGCCCGGTGACGACCAGGGCCCGGTCGGCCGCGGGGGAGTAGACGGCGGTCACGTTCCGCACGGTGACCCGCATGCAGCGCTTGGCGGCGCCGTCCACGTGGAACTGTTTCGTCTCGACCGGCACGTCGTCCACCTCGGCGACGATCGCGCGCATCGCGCTGCGGTAGTCCTGGTACGACTCGGCGAGGTCCGTCACGTCGGCCGCCTCGGGCGAGGCGGCCGGGTCGACGTCGGCGTGCAGCGGGGCCACGAGAGCGCCGCTGCAGGCGGCACGCACGATGTCCTCGACCTGCGCCGGGGTCGCGGGCACACGCAGGGTCTCGACCTCGACGGTCTCGCCGGCGAAGGTGCGGTAGGAGCGCAGGAAGCGCTCCTCCGTCGGGTCCGTGCTGTCGGAGACACCGGTGACCTCCTCCTCGACGAGGTCGAGGCCCCACGTCAGCGGGTCGTCCACCTCGCCGACGACACCGGAGAAGCGCGCGAAGCGCGCGACGATCTGTTCCCAGGACTCGGGGGTCGGGCTCGGTTCGTCCGCCATGGCGCCTCCCGGAGCGGGTGCGGGTCTGGGAACGAGACTGCCGGGTGCACGGGGAGGCGTCAACGACCTTCGCCGGAATGGGCCGGGAATCAGCCGGGACTCGCCGCCTTCCGGGGCCGCCCGGGCGTGTCGCCCCGCTCCGGGCGCGCTTTGCCGTCCGCGGACGGTCCATCGTCACGCCCCTGGCGAACATGGGCATCAACCGGTAGGTCGCCGCGTTGGGAGCGCATAGAGTCGTTGCGGTCAGGCCTGGTACCGCCGGTGCAGGTGTACGCCGCTCGTGAGGGAGCAGCACATGTTCGAGAGATTTACGGATCGCGCCCGTCGGGTCGTCGTCCTCGCCCAGGAAGAGGCGCGGATGCTGAACCACAACTACATCGGCACGGAGCACATCCTGCTCGGCCTCATCCACGAGGGTGAGGGCGTTGCCGCCAAGGCGCTGGAGTCGCTCGGGATCTCGCTCGACGGCGTCCGTACCCAGGTCACCGAGATCATCGGTGAGGGGCAGCAGGCGCCGAGCGGGCACATCCCGTTCACGCCGCGCGCCAAGAAGGTTCTTGAGCTGTCGCTCCGCGAGGCGCTGCAGCTCGGTCACAACTACATCGGCACCGAGCACATCCTGCTCGGCCTCATCCGCGAGGGTGAGGGCGTTGCCGCACAGGTGCTCACCAAGATGGGTGCCGACCTGAACAAGGTTCGCCAGCAGGTCATCCAGCTGCTGAGCGGCTACCAGGGCAAGGAGCCCGTCTCCGCCGGTGGCCCTCAGGAAGGTCAGCCCGCGGGCTCGGCCGTGCTCGACCAGTTCGGCCGCAACCTCACCCAGGCCGCGCGCGAGGGCAAGCTCGACCCGGTCATCGGGCGCACGCAGGAGATCGAGCGGGTCATGCAGGTGCTGTCCCGCCGCACCAAGAACAACCCGGTGCTGATCGGCGAGCCCGGCGTCGGCAAGACGGCCGTCGTCGAGGGCCTCGCGCAGGACATCGTCAAGGGCGACGTCCCCGAGACGCTCAAGGACAAGCAGCTCTACACGCTGGACCTGGGCGCCCTGGTGGCCGGCTCGCGCTACCGCGGTGACTTCGAGGAGCGCCTCAAGAAGGTGCTCAAGGAGATCCGCACGCGTGGCGACATCATCCTGTTCATCGACGAGATCCACACCCTGGTGGGTGCGGGTGCCGCCGAGGGCGCGATCGACGCCGCCTCCATCCTGAAGCCCATGCTGGCTCGCGGTGAGCTCCAGACCATCGGTGCCACCACCCTCGACGAGTACCGCAAGTACGTCGAGAAGGACCCGGCCCTGGAGCGCCGCTTCCAGCCGATCCAGGTGTCGGAGCCGTCGCTCGAGCACGCCATCGAGATCCTCAAGGGTCTGCGCGACCGCTACGAGGCGCACCACCGCGTGTCCATCACGGACTCCGCGCTGGTCTCCGCGGCCACGCTGGCGGACCGGTACATCAACGACCGGTTCCTCCCGGACAAGGCGATCGACCTGATCGACGAGGCCGGGGCCCGGCTGCGCATCCGTCGTATGACGGCGCCGCCGGAGCTCAAGGAGCTCGACGAGTCCATCGCCGAGGCGCGCCGCGAGAAGGAGTCGGCGATCGACGAGCAGGACTTCGAGAAGGCCGCCGGGCTGCGTGACAAGGAGAAGCAGCTCACGCAGGTCCGCGCCGACAAGGAGAAGGCCTGGAAGTCGGGCGACCTGGACACGGTCGCGGAGGTCGACGACGAGCTGATCGCCGAGGTGCTGGCGATGTCCACGGGCATCCCGGTCGTCAAGCTCACCGAGGAGGAGTCCAGCCGGCTGCTCCACATGGAGGACGAGCTGCACAAGCGGGTCGTCGGCCAGGAGGCCGCGATCAAGGCCCTGTCGCAGGCGATCCGCCGTACGCGCGCCGGCCTCAAGGACCCGAAGCGTCCCGGTGGCTCGTTCATCTTCGCCGGCCCCACGGGTGTCGGTAAGACCGAGCTCGCCAAGGCGCTCGCCGAGTTCCTCTTCGGCGACGAGGACGCGCTCATCCAGCTCGACATGTCCGAGTTCTCGGAGAAGCACACGGTCTCGCGCCTGTTCGGCTCCCCGCCCGGGTACGTCGGCTACGACGAGGGCGGCCAGCTGACCGAGAAGGTGCGGCGCAAGCCGTTCTCCGTGGTCCTGTTCGACGAGGTGGAGAAGGCGCACGCCGACATCTTCAACTCGCTGCTGCAGGTGCTCGAGGACGGTCGTCTCACGGACTCGCAGGGTCGCGTGGTCGACTTCAAGAACACCGTGATCATCATGACCACCAACCTGGGCACGCGGGACATCGCCAAGGGCGTCCAGACCGGCTTCAACGCCGGCGGCGACCTGGTGACCTCCTACGAGCGCATGAAGGCCAAGGTCAACGAGGAGCTCAAGCAGCACTTCCGGCCGGAGTTCCTCAACCGCGTCGACGACGTGGTCGTGTTCCCGCAGCTCTCGCAGGACGAGATCATCGAGATCGTCGACCTGGAGATCGCGAAGCTCGACCGTCGCCTGCGCGACCGGGACATGGGCATCGAGCTCACCCCCGCCGCGAAGCACCTGCTGGCGGAGAAGGGCTACGACCCGGTGCTCGGCGCCCGTCCGCTCAAGAGGGCGATCCAGCGGGAGATCGAGGACACGCTGTCCGAGAAGATCCTGTTCGGCGAGCTCACGGCGGGTCAGCTCGTGATCGTCGACGGCGAGGGCGAGGGAATCCTCGGCGAGTTCAGCTTCCAGGGTGTGGAGCGGGACGAGCGTCGTCGGCCGACCCAGGCCGAGCCCCAGTCGGTGCCCGCGGGCGCCGGACTAGTGCCGCGCGACCTGCCGCCGTCGGGCCAGATGGCGGCCGGCGGGGCGTGATCGCCCGGTAGGACCCGGTCCTGACACAAGGCCCGGCCACCCCGAAAGGGGCGGCCGGGCCTTCGTCATGCCGGGGATGGGCGGCGCGGGGGCCGCACCTCCCGTCAGGCGGACGTCGGCGGGACCGACAAGCCTGCCGGGAGGAGGGGCGGCAGCAGCTCGCGCAGCGCGTCGACGCGCTCCGTCCGCGCGGCGCCGCGCAGCCGCTCCACGGGCGCCGTGATGCTCACCGCCGCGACGCCCCGGCCCGCGCGGAGCAGCGGCACCGCGATGCAGGCGATACCGCGCTCGTTCTCCTCGGTCTCGCCGGCGACCCCGGTCCGCCGGGCGTCGGCCAGCACGTCACGGAGATGCTCCGCGGGAGTGTTCCCACCGGCGAACCGCTCCAGGGCCCCGTCGTCGAGCTCCTGCACCGAGAGCAGCGCGCGCCCGAGCGCCGTGGTCGCGGCCGCGCGCCGCCGTCCGACGGCGGACCACACCCGGACCGCGCGCTGCGGCTCCACCTTGTCGAGGTAGACCACCTCGCGCCCGGCGAGCACGCCCAGGTGCACCAGCTCGTCGACCGCCTCGCTGAGCGCCGTCAGGGCCGGGTGCAGCAGCGCGGGGAGGTTCTCCTCGGCCAGGTAGGAGCTGCCCAGGGCCAGGGCGGAGGGGCCCAGCCGGTAGGCGCCGTCCGACGTCTGCTCGGCGTAGCCGCGGTGCCGGAGCGCGGCGAGCGTGCGGTGCAGCGTCGGCTTGCTGACGCCCACGGCCTGAGCCAGCGTGGCCAGCGGCGCGCCCGCGGCGCCGAAGCCCGCGAGGGTGTCGAGGGCCAGCAGCGCCTTGTCGACGCTGCCGAGCGGACTGGCTTCCATGGGACTCCCTCACGTAGCATGCGTTTCGCAGTGAACAACAGGCGTTCACCATAGCGAAACGGAGCACGCATGTCATCCCCCGACAACCCGGTCCTCGACGCGCTGGCCGCGCACCGGCTCGTGCCGGTCGTCGTGGTCGACGGCGCCGACGAGGGCGCCCGCCTCGCCGACGCGCTCGTCGCCGGCGGCCTGCCCGTCGCCGAGATCACGCTGCGGCTCGCGGGCGGCCTCGACGCCATCCGCGCGGTCGCGAAGAACCAGCCCGACGTCGTGATCGGTGCCGGCACCGTCACCACGGTCGCGCAGGTGGACGACGTCGTCGAGGCCGGCGCGCGCTACATCGTGTCCCCCGGGCTGTCGACCGCCGTCGTGCGCCGCGCGCAGGAGCACGGCGTGCCCGTGCTGCCCGGCGTCGCCACGCCGTCGGAGATCATGGCCGCGCTCGACCTGGGGGTCGACGTCGTCAAGCTGTTCCCCGCGTCCGTCGTCGGCGGGCCCGCCGCGATCAAGGCGTTCTCCGCGCCGTTCCCGGGCCTGCGGTTCGTGCCCACGGGCGGCGTCAGCGCCGCCAACCTCGGTGACTACCTCGGCCTGGAGCCGGTCCTCGCCGTCGGCGGGTCCTGGATGGTGGACCGCAAGCTCGTCACCGCGGGGGACTGGGACGGGATCACCAGCCGCACCCGCGACGCCGTGGCCCTCGCCGCCCAGATCGACCAGGAGAAGAACCGATGAGCTCGCTGAACGTCCGCCCCGCCGCCGAGAGCGCCTACGACGTCGTCGCGCTCGGCGAGGTCATGCTCCGCCTCGACCCGGGCGACCGCCGGGTGCGCACCGCCCGCAGCTTCGACGTGTGGGAGGGCGGCGGCGAGTACAACGTGGCCCGCGGCCTGCGCCGCTGCTTCGGCCTGCGCGGCGCGATCGTCACCGCCCTCGCCGACAACGAGATCGGCCGCCTGGTCGAGGACTTCATGCTCACCGGCGGCCTCGACACGCAGTACGTGCAGTGGGTGCCCTACGACGGCATCGGCCGCACGGTGCGCAACGGCCTCAACTTCACCGAGCGTGGCTTCGGCGCACGCGGCGCGGTGGGCGTGAGCGACCGCGGCAACACCGCCATCTCGCAGATGAAGCCCGAGGACGTGGACTGGGACGCGCTGTTCGCCCGCGGCGTGCGCTGGCTGCACACGGGCGGCATCTTCGCGGCCCTCTCGGAGTCGTCGGCCGACGTCGCCGAGGCCGCCATGTCCGCGGCCCGCCGGCACGGCACCATCGTGTCCTACGACCTGAACTACCGGCCCTCGCTGTGGAAGGGCATCGGCGGCGAGGAGCGGGCGCGCGAGGTCAACCGGCGCCTGGCGAGCCACGTCGACGTGATGATCGGCAACGAGGAGGACTTCACGGCCTCGCTCGGCTTCGAGGTCGAGGGCGTCGACGAGAACCTGACCGACCTCGACACGGGCGCGTTCCGGGCGATGATCAAGACCGCGTCCGAGGCGTACCCGAACTTCCAGGTGATCGCGACGACGCTGCGCGGGGTGCGCTCCGCGTCGCGCAACGACTGGGGCGCGATCGCCTGGTCGCGCGCCGAGGGCTTCGCCGAGGCGACCCACCGGGCCGACCTGGAGATCTTCGACCGCGTCGGCGGCGGCGACTCGTTCGCGTCGGGCCTGGCCTACGGGCTCATGGAGCTCGGCTCGCTCCAGGAGGCCGTCGAGTACGGTGCGGCGCACGGCGCGCTGGCCATGACCACCCCCGGCGACACCACCATGGCGACGCTCGCCGAGGTGGCCAAGCTGGCCGGCGGGGGCAGCGCGCGCGTGCAGCGCTGACCTCGCTGCGCGACGTGCCGCGGGGGCAGGGTCGGCGGGTGTCCGCACCTCGGACCGATCTTGCCCCCGACCAGCGCAGACAGGGTGCTCGGTGCAAGGATTGGCGCATGTCCCAGAGCATCCTGTTCATCGGTGGAAGCGGAATCATCAGTCATGCCTCGGTGGCCCGGGCCGCGCGGCTCGGACACCGGGTGACCGTGCTCAACCGGGGCAGATCCACGACCCGTCCGGTTCCCGCCGGGGTGGAGACGCTCGTCGCGGACGCGAACGACCCCGGGGCCGTCGCCGCTGCCGTCGGCAGCCGGGAGTTCGACGTCGTCGCCCAGTTCCGTGCGTTCGGGCCGGAGCACGTGGCGCGCGACGTCGCGCAGTTCGCGGGCCGGACCGGGCAGTACGTGTTCATCTCGTCGGCGTCGGCCTACCAGACGCCGCCGTCGCGGCTGCCGGTCAAGGAGTCGACGCCGCTGCGCAACCCGTTCTGGCAGTACTCCCGCGACAAGATCGCCTGCGAGGACCTGCTGGTGCGCGAGTACCGGGACAACGGGTTCCCCGCCACGATCGTGCGCCCGTCGCACACCTACGACCGCACGCTGCTGCCGACGTCGGGCGGCTGGACCGACGTCGCCCGCATGCGGGCGGGCAAGCCCGTCGTCGTCCACGGTGACGGCACGTCCCTGTGGACGATCACGCACACCGAGGACTTCGCGGTCGGGTTCGTGGGGCTGCTCGGCAACCCGCTGGCCGTGGGCGACACGTTCCACATCACCGGCACCCACGCGCCCACCTGGGACCAGATCTACACCTGGCTGGCCGAGGCCGCGGGCGTGCGGAGCCCCGACCTGGTGCACGTCGCGTCCGAGACCATCGCCCGCGTGCTGCCCGACCTGGGCCCCGGCCTGGTGGGCGACAAGGCGCACTCGATGGTCTTCGACAACTCGAAGGTGCGCTCGCTCGTGCCCGAGTTCGGCACCACGATCACCTACGACATCGGCGCCGCCGAGCAGGTGTCCTGGTTCGAGGCGCACCCCGAGGCCCAGGTCGTCGATGCCGAGCTGGATGCCGCCTTCGACCGCCTGGCGGTACACGCCCGCTCGATCTGAGCGGGGCGCGGGGCGGCACGGGAGCCTAGGCCGGCGGCGCCGTCGACTCCCGGACCACCAGCTCGGTCGAGAGGTTGAGACGGCGGACCTTCGGCGACCGGCCGCGGGCGATGTCGAGCAGGATCTGGGTGGCGGCCGCTCCCATCTCGCGGAGCGGCTGCCGTACCGTCGTCAGCGGTGGCCCCACCCAGGACGCGAGCGGCAGGTCGTCGTAGCCCACGACCGACAGGTCCTCCGGGACGCGCAGGCCGATCTGGTGCGCGGCCCGGAGCACGCCGAGGGCCTGCATGTCGGAGCCCGCGAACACCGCGGTGGGGCGGTCCGGCAGGGACAGCAGCTCCAGACCTTGCTCGAAGCCCGCCTCGACGTAGAAGTTCCCCTCGCGCACGAGCGCGGGATCGACGACGGCGCCCGCCTCCTCGTGCGCCGACCGGAACCCGTCGACGCGAGCGCGGCTGCACAGCATGTTCGACGGCCCGGTGATCATGGCGATCCGGCGGTGCCCCAGCGCGAGCAGGTGCCGCGTGGCCTGCAACCCGCCGTTCCAGTTGTCGGAGCCCACGGAGGCGACGTCGGCCGGCGGCTCGCCGTCGGTGTCGATCACCACGTACGGGATGCCACGCCGGTCGAGCTGCTGGTGCTGGGCGTCGGACAGGTTCGCAGCGACGAGCAGCACGCCCAGCGGTGGCCGCGAGATCGTGGTGTCCAGCCAGCGGGCCGGCGGGCGGTGCTCGCCGCCCAGCTCGGACAGGATCACGCTGCTGCGCAGCTCGGCAGCGGCGTCCTCCACGCCTCGGATGATCTCCATGGACCACGCGGAGCCGAGCCGGTGGAACACCAGGTCGATCAGACCTGACCCGGGGGCCGCGGCGGCGGGCCGGCGACGGCGGTACTGGTGCTTCTCGAGGGCCGCCTCGACGCGGTCGCGGGTCGCGGGGGCGACGTCGGCCCTGCCGTTCAGCACCTTCGACACCGTGGGCACCGAGAGGCCGAGCTCGCGCGCGATCGACGCGATGGTCGGTCCGGGGCTCACGCCGGTCATCGCACCCGCCTTTCGGTCATGTCTGCGGAACTTTCGACCCGAAGGTACACCGTCTCGCGCCAGCATCGGATCTCGTACTCGGCATGGAATGCCGTGTCTGGATCGTAATCGTCACGTTCTGGGCATGTCTTGACGTGTCGTCGGATCTCACCCTACTGTCCCTCACGACAAGCACTATCGGCATCGTCGTCGATAGTTTCGAAAACGTTCCACAAAGAGGTGGGGATGGCTACCGAGCTACGCGGCGCGACAGAGCTACGCGGCAAGGAGACCTGGGGCCTGGCACTGCGCAAGCACTGGCGCCTCTACAGCCTCGCGCTCCTGCCGGTCATCTGGTTCCTGGTCTTCCGCTACCTGCCCATGGCCGGCAACGTGATCGCCTTCCGCCGGTTCCGGCCGGGCGGGTCGATCTTCGGCGAGGAATGGGTCGGCTTCTACTACATCGAGCGGTTCATCCAGGACCAGGCGTTCTGGCAGGCGTTCCAGAACACCGTGATCATCGGTGCGCTGACCCTGGTGATCGTGTTCCCGCTGCCGATCATCCTGGCGCTGCTGCTCAACGAGCTCCGGTCGCGGGTGTTCAAGCGATTCGTGCAGACCGTCAGCTACCTGCCGCACTTCATGTCGGTCGTCATCGTGGCGGGCTTCGTGTTCGAGCTGACATCGCTGGACGGCACGGTGAACCGGCTGGTCAAGCTGTTCGGCGGAGACCCCATCTCGTTCATGCAGCAGGCCGACTGGTTCCGCACGATCTACGTGTCCTCCGAGGTCTGGCAGACCGTCGGCTGGGGCACCATCCTCTACCTGGCCACCCTGACCACCATCGACTCGCAGCTCTACGAGGCCGCGCGGATCGACGGCGCCAACCGCTGGCAGCAGACGTGGCACGTCACGCTGCCCGGCATCCGGCCCACGATGATGGTGCTGCTCATCCTGAACATCGGCCAGTTCATGCAGGTGGGCTTCGAGAAGATCTTCCTGCTCTACAACACGCTGACCCAGCCGACGGCGGACGTGATCTCCACGTACATCTACCGCGTCGGCCTCACGTCCGGGCAGCTGAGCTACGCCACGGCGATCGGCCTGTTCGAGGCCGTGATCGGTCTGGTCCTCGTCTTCTCCGCCAACGCCATCTCGCGCCGAGTCACCGGGAGCTCCCTGTGGTAAACACCGCCCCCGCCCCGACCACCGACGCCGTGGGCGCCGAGACCCCCGACCTGTCGCGGCCCCGCCCGGAGACCACCACGGTCAAGGACACCCCCGGCTACACGGTGTTCCGCTGGGTCAACACGACCATCCTGGTGCTGGTCGCCGCCGTCACGCTGTACCCGTTCCTCAACCTGGCGGCGCGGGCGTTCAGCTCCGAGGCCGCGATCCGCAGCGGCGACGTCACCGTCTGGCCCATCGGGTTCAACACCACCACCCTCATGTCGGTGCTGGAGCAGGACCTGTTCTGGCGCAACTACCTCAACACCGTGGTCTACACGGTGGTGGGCACCGCGATCGCCATGGCACTGACCACGACGTTCGCCTACGTGCTGTCGAAGAAGTACCTCAAGGGCCGCATGATCCTGATCGGGTTCGCGGTCTTCACGATGTTCTTCACCGGCGGCCTCATCCCGAACTACATCCTGGTCAGCCAGCTCGGGTTCAAGAACACCATCTGGGCCGTCGTCGTGCCCCAGGCGATCAACGTCTTCAACCTGCTGGTCATGAAGTCGTTCTTCGAGAACTTCCCGGAGGAGCTGGAGGAGGCCGCCGCGATCGACGGCCTGACCACCTACGGCATCTTCTTCCGGGTGGTGCTGCCGCTCAGCAAGGCGGTGCTCGCCACCATGGTCCTGTTCTACGCGGTGTGGTTCTGGAACTCCTGGTTCCCCGCGTTCCTCTACATGGACGATCCGGAGATGTACCCGGTCACGGTGTTCCTGCGGAACATCATCGCCGGTGCCACCGGTACCGGCGAGGGCCTGAGCGACGTCGCCGTCCAGATCGGGGCCAACGTCAAGGCGGTGACGATGCTGCTCACCGCGCTGCCCATCGTGTGCCTCTACCCCTTCGTCCAGAAGTACTTCGTGTCCGGCGTGATGCTCGGCTCCGTCAAGGGCTGAGCGCGCCGCACCACCGACCGATCCGCCGTCGAACGACGACGTTCATACCCCGGAGGAAATCAATGAGGATCACCCCTAGAAAGGTCGCCGCGGCCACCGCCGTGGCCGCGCTCGGACTCACGCTCACCGCGTGCTCGTCGGGCGGCGAGGACGACGGCGCCGCCGTCGACACGGCCGACAAGATGGTCGGCGCCATGGAGGACTACGGCGTCGGCACCACCTTCAAGGCGACCGAGCCGCTCACGTTCGGTCTCATGTACCGCGACCACCCGAACTACCCGCTCCAGAAGGACTGGTCGATCCTCAAGGCGTTCGAGGAGGAGCACAACGTCACCTTCGACATCCAGTCGGTGCCGCTGGCCGACTGGCAGCAGAAGCGGGCGCTCCTGATCAGCTCCGGCGACGCCGCCGACCTGATCCCGTCCACCTACGCGGCCGACGTCGAGACGCTCACCTCGGGCGGCGCCGTCCTGCCGATCTCGGACTACCTCGACTATCTGCCCAACTTCCAGGACAAGGTCGAGAAGTGGGGCCTCCAGGAGGACCTGGACCGCCTGCGCCAGGCCGACGGCAAGTTCTACGTGCTGCCCGGCCTGCACGAGAGCCCCAAGCCGTCCTACTCGATCGCGATCCGTGAGGACTGGTGGGAGGACGCCGGCCTGGAGGACCCGAAGACCTGGGACGAGTTCGCCGACCAGCTCGAGGTCATCAAGGAGGAGCACCCGGAGCTCGACTACCCGTACACCGAGCGCTGGTCCATCAACGGGCCCATGGAGGCCACCCTCCAGGCCGCGGCCGGCAACTTCGGCACCGAGGCGGGCTGGGGCTACGGCGACGGCGTGACCTGGAACGGCTCCGAGTACGAGTACACCGGCACGTCCGAGGGCTACAAGGAGCTGGTCTCCTACTTCGCCGACCTGGTGGACCGCGGGCTGCTCGACCCCGAGGGCCTGACCCAGGAGGACGACCCGGCCATCGCCAAGCTGACCACCGGCAAGGTCGCCGCCCTCGGTGTCAACGACCAGGAGATGACGCGGTACCGCACCGGCTTCGAGGAGGCCGGCGACAAGGACGCGAAGCTCAAGGAGATCGTGGTCCCGGCCGGCCCCGCCGGCAACATCATGGACGCCACCACCGGCGGCCGGTTCGAGTCCGGTATCGCGCTGTCCTCCAAGGCCGCCGAGCGCGACGACTTCGTGGCGATGCTGCAGTTCGTCGACTGGCTGTACTACTCGGACGAGGGCCTCGAGTTCGCCAAGTGGGGCATCGAGGGTGAGACCTACACGAAGGACGCCGACGGCACCCGCACCCTGGCCGACGACGTCGACTGGAGCGGCCTCAACCCGGGCGCCCCGAAGCTGCTGAACACCGACTTCGGCTACTACAACGGCGTCTGGTCGCTGGCTCACGGGTCCACCTCGGACCTGGTCCGCTCCACGCTCACGCCCGAGGTGCAGGGCTTCCTCGACGAGATGAACCAGAAGGACGTCGCGGAGAAGGGCCCGGGCATCGCGATGGACGAGATGCAGCGCGAGGAGTCCTCGCTGCTGCAGACCAACCTGCAGGACCTGGTCATGACGGCGACGTCGCAGTTCATCCTGGGCGACCGCTCGCTCGACGAGTGGGACGCGTACGTGGCCGAGGTGGAGAGCGCCGGCGCACAGACGTACGTCGACACCGTGAACCAGGCGGCGGGCGTCACCGAGTAACCATCCGCAGAGTGCGGGACTCGGCTCTCGACCGGCTCGACCAGCGGGCCGAGCCGGTCGAGACCTGGTCCCGCACTCATCGCACCACGAGAGGGGCTTTGTGCAGCGGGTTCATGTTCCGGGTTCGGCGAGCGGGGTGCTCGGGGACGCCTGGCGTACCTGCGTGGGCACGGGGCGGTTCAACCTCGCCCTGCGGCAGGACTACCAGGAGTCGCTGGCCCTCGTGCAGCGCGAGATCGGCTTCCGGCACATCCGCGGCCACGGCATCCTGCACGACGACGTCGCCGTGCACCGCCCGTATGACGTCGCAGGTCACCGCGGTACCGCCTACGTGTTCACCTACGTGGACCAGGTGGTCGACGCCTACCTGCGGCTCGGGATCAAGCCGTTCCTCGAGCTCGGGTTCATGCCGAAGGGCCTCGCGTCCGGCGACCAGACCGTGTTCTGGTGGCAGGGCAACGTCACGCCGCCGCGCGACCACGCCGAGTGGGCCCGCCTGGTGCAGGCCCTGCTCCGGCACCTGATCGACCGGTACGGCATCGACGAGGTACGGACCTGGCCCGTCGAGGTGTGGAACGAGCCCAACCTCACGCACTTCTGGGCCGGCGCCGATCAGGAGGCGTACTTCCGCCTCTACGAGACCTCCGTGCTCGCGGTGAAGGACGTCGACGCCGCGCTCCAGGTGGGCGGTCCTGCCATCTCACCCGGGGCCGACGACTGGTGGGAGCCCTTCGCGGACTTCGTCACCCGGCGCGAACTGCCCGCCGACTTCCTGTCCGTGCACGCCTACACCTCCGGCCCTGCCCAGCACGTGCCGTTCGGCGTCTACCAGACGCTCCGCCGGCCCGAGGACCTGCTGGACCAGTTCGCCCGGCCCGCCAAGCTCCTGGCGGGGACGGTGCTCGCGGGCCGCCCTCTGCACGTCACCGAGTTCAACACGAGCTACCGGCCCGACAACCCGGTGCACGACACGGCGTACAACGCGGCCTACCTCGCCCCCGTGCTCGCGAGCGGCGGCGAGTACGCCGACTCCTTCGCCTACTGGACGTTCAGCGACGTCTTCGAGGAGGAGGGGGTTCCGGCGTCGTTCTTCCACGGCGGGTTCGGCATGCTCGGGCACCGCCAGGTGCGCAAGCCGACCTTCCACCTGTACGCGTTCATGGCGCGGATGGGGCAGGAGGTCCTCGCACGCGGCGTCGACCACCTGGTCTCGCGGCACGCCGCGACGGGGCAGGTGACGGTGCTGGCCTGGCAGCCCGTGGGCGGCACGGACGACGTGGCCGAGCCCGAGCGCCACGAGATCCGGCTGAGCGTCCCGGTCGAGTCAGACGTACGGGTCGCGGGAGGGATCCGGGCGTCGGACACGTCGCGGGTGTTCGGGATGCGTTACGACGTCGACGAGACAGCCGGCAACGCCTGGGCCGCCTGGCGCGAGATGGGGCGCCCCGTGTCGCCGTCGGCCCGGCAGCTCGACGCCCTGCACGAGGCGAGCGAACCCGCCCGCCGCGCCTTCTCCCTGCCGGTGGTCCCCACGGCGGACGGCGGACGGGTCGACCTCGACCTGACCCTCGGCCGCCACGGCGTGACCCTGGTGACCCTCGACCCCGTGCGCGACGAGACCCCGTCCTGGCTGGACGACTCGCGCATCCTGGGCCGGACCTCGAACGACAAGGACGACGCGTGACCGACTCGAAGATCCTGTACGGCGGCGACTACAACCCGGAGCAGTGGCCCCGGCCCGTCTGGGAGGAGGACTACGCGGCGTTCGACAAGGCATCGATCGACACGCTCACGCTCAACGTCTTCTCCTGGGCCACGCTGCAGCCGGACGAGGACACCTACGACTTCGCGCAGCTCGACGCGATCGTGGCGCGCGCCGTCGAGGGCGGCCGCGGCGTCGTGCTGGCCACCTCGACGGGGGCGCTGCCGCCGTGGCTGGCGCACCGCCATCCCGAGGTGGAGCGCACCGACTTCCAGGGCCGGCGCCACGTCTTCGGCCAGCGGCACAACGCGTGCCCGAGCTCGCCGGTCTACCGGCGGCTGTCGGCGGAGCTCGCCGGCTGCCTCGCCGAGCGGTACGCCGGCACGCCCGGCCTCGTGGCCTGGCACGTCGGCAACGAGTACGGCGGGTTCGACGGCGGCTGCTGGTGCGACCTGTGCGCCGCCGGCTTCCGCGACTGGCTGCGCGTGCGGTACGGCACGCTGGAGCGGCTGAACGAGGCGTGGAACGCGACCTTCTGGTCGCACACGTTCAGCGACTGGGCACAGATCGTGCCGCCGAACATGCTCAGCGAGCACTGGCGGGGGCCCGACCACACGGCGTTCCAGGGCATCACGCTCGACTACCGGCGGTTCATGTCGGACGCGATGCTCGCCAACTTCCGCGACGAGAAGGCCCGTATCCGCGAGCACGACGCGACCACGCCGGTGACGACCAACTTCATGGGCATGTTCCGGCCCATCGACTACCACCGCTGGGCCGGCGACCTGGACTTCGCGTCCTGGGACAACTACCCGCCCGGCCGGCGCGAGCACGTGCGGATGGCGCTGGCGCACGACGTCATGCGCGGCCTCAAGGACGGCGACCCGTTCTGGGTCATGGAGCAGACGCCGACCATCACGGCGTCCCGTGACGTGAACCCGGTCAAGCGGCCGGGCGTGCTGCGGCTCTGGTCGTGGCAGGCGGTGGCGCACGGTGCGGACGCCGTCCTCTACTTCCAGATGCGGCAGTCGCGTGGGGCCTGCGAGCGGTACCACGGCGCCGTCCTCGACCACGCGGGGCGCACCGACAGGCGCGCGTTCCGCGAGGTCGCCGCGCTGGGGTCGGAGCTGGCCGGGCTGGGCGACGCCGTCGTGGCGGCCCGGACGCCGGCCCGCGTCGCGCTGCTGTTCGACTGGGACTCCTGGTGGGCCGCCGAGATGACGGACGGCTTCAACCGGCACGCCAAGTACGTCGACACGGTGCTGTCGTACTACCGCGCGCTCTGGCAGGCGGGCGCCCAGGTGGACGTGGTGCCCACGACGGCGGACCTGACGCGGTACGACGTGGTGCTCGCGCCGATGCTCCACGTGCTCAAGGGCGACGTCGCCGAGCGGCTGGCGGCTGTGACCGCGCGCGGGGGATCGGTGCTCGCCTCGTACTGGTCGGGCCGCGCCGACGAGAACGCCAACGCGCACCTCATGGACGCGCCCGGGCCGCTGGCCCCCCTGTTCGGCGTCCGGGTCGAGGAGACCGACTCGGCCGAGCCGGGCGTGACCAACCCGGTGACGCTGACCGACGGGTCCGGCGAGGTGGTCTCGGCCGCGCAGCTCGTCTTCGAGGTGCTCGTGCCCGAGGGCGCCGACGTGGCCGGCACCTACGGCGCCGAGTTCTACGCGGGCACGCCTGCGGTGACGCGCCACCGCCCCACGGGACCCGAGGGTGGCGAGGCCTGGTACGTCGGGACCGGCCTGGATGACGCCGGGGCCGCGTGGGTGGTGCGCCGCCTGCTCGACCGGCACGGGCTCGTGGGTCCGTACGCCGACGTACCCGACGTCGAGCTCGCCGTGCGCGCCAAGGACGGCGTGCGGTTTGCCTTCGTGCTGTCCCACGCGACGGAGCCGGTGGAGGTCGCCGCGCACGCGTCCGGCGTCGACCTGCTGACCGGCCGGGCCGTGCGGGCGGGCGAGACGCTGCGGCTGGCGCCCACGGACGTGGTCCTGCTGCGCGAGGACGCCGCGGGAGGCGAGGCATGAGCTCCGGCAGGCGGGGCGACGGCGAGCGGCGCGAGTTCGGCGAGGGGGTGCTCGGCCGTGCGACCGCGCTCGTGTACTGGCACCTGATCGTCGAGCTGCTGCTCGTCGTCGCCGTCCTGCCGGGCGTGCTCGGCTCGCTCCTGCTGGAGCGGACGCCTGGCAACGCCGTGCTCTTCGCGCTGTGCCTCGTACCCGTGGGGCCCGCGGTGTCGGCCGGGCTGTTCGCGCTGCGGGACCGCACCCGGGCCGAGGGGCTCACCCCGGCGTCGTCGTTCTGGCGCGGGTACCGGCTGAACTGGGCCGACGCCCTGCGGGTCTGGGTGCCCGCGCTCGCCGCCGGCGTCGTCGTGGTGCTGGGGCTGGCGAACGTCGGCGTCGGCGGCGTGCCCGGCTGGTACGCGGGCGTGCTCGTCGTGGTGGGCGCGGGACTGGCCCTGTGGACGATGAACGCGCTGGTGATCGTGTCGTTCTTCGGGTTCCGTACCCGCGACTCGGTGCGGCTCGCGGCGCACTACCTGGGTGCACGGCCGCTGGTCACCCTGGGCACGCTCTCGCTGCTGGTGCTGGCCGGCGGCATCGTGGTGCTGACCACCGAGGCCGTGTTCGCCCTGCTCGCGGTGGTCTGGCTCGCCCTGGTGCTGCGCAACGCGGCTGCCCTCGTGGCCGACGTCGAGCGGCGGTTCACGGCCCGCGCTTGACGCCTGCCTGGCGATATCGCGGGACTTGATTGTCCGTTCTGTGGCTCTTGCGACACAGTGTGCGCATGGCTATCAAGCAGGGGGACCCGGGCCGGCTGACCTATCGATATCTACGCGTGGCGATAGTGGCCGTGGTGCTGGTGCTGTTCGTGTCGCTGACCATGCAGATCGTCGCGGACCACGGGCGGCTCGACTCCGGCGAGGAGTGGTGGCACGCGTCGATCAGCGCCTACTTCTACTCGCCGGTGCAGAGCGTGTTCGTGGGCGCGCTGGTCGGCATCGGCACGTGCCTCATCGCGATCAAGGGCCGGCACGGCGCCGAGGAGGTGCTGCTCAACTTCGCGGGCATGTTCGCCGTCGTCGTGGCCCTGGTGCCGACGCCGCTCGACGCCGACATGTGCACCGCCGAGCCGTACTGCCTGGACGTGCCCGAGCGGGTGTTCAACAACATCGGCACGCTCCTCCTGGTGGGCGGTCTGGTGCTGGCGCTCGCGACCTGGCCGCGGCGTCGTGATTTGGGCGGCCCCGAGGGCTGGGACCTGTGGCTCACGTGGCTGACGTGGGCCGGGACCGGCGTCTGGCTGCTGCTCTGGCCTGACGGCTTCCTCGCGGCGGCGCACTACGCCGCGGCCGTGCTCCTCTTCTGCTGCCTGGTCGCCGTCGCGTGGATCAACGGCTCGGACGTCGCCGTCAGGGCCCAGTCGCTCGAACGGCTGCGTGGCATGTCGGCCGCGGCTTTCCGGGTCTGGTACCGGTGGATCGCCGTGGTCATGGCGGTGGCGCTCGTGGCGGGCCTGGTGACGATGGCGGCGCTCGACCGGTTCGCCCCTGACTTCTTCCCGCAGACGCTGTTCGTGGTCGAGGCCGTGCTGATGCTGGTCTTCGCCCTGTTCTGGGTGCTGCAGACCATCCAGTTCTGGGACATCGGCCTGCCGGCGCGCGCCCGTGTCGAGAGCAGCAAGGTCCCGGGCGACACGCCGTAGCGACCGCCCGCCGGGTGTGTCGTCGGGGGGGAGACGGTTACTGCGCCAGGCGCGTTGCTGTGAGTAGACACTGTCTACTCACAGCGACACACCCCGGAGACACAACGTCTTCCCCGACGCGCGGACCCGACGGGCTCGCGCGGACCTGCCACCGACCCGGAGAATGCCGCCCGATGAACGTGACCCGATCGATCGTCCTGTTCGTGGCCGCCGCCCTCTTCGAGATCGGCGGCGCCTGGCTCGTGTGGCAGGGCATCCGCGAGCACAAGGGCTGGCTCTGGATCGGCGCGGGCGTGATCGCCCTGGGCCTGTACGGGTTCTTCGCGACCCTGCAGCCGGATGCCAACTTCGGCCGCATCCTGGCCGCCTACGGGGGCATCTTCGTCGCCGGCTCCCTGGTCTGGGGCATGGCCGTGGACGGCTTCCGCCCCGACCGCTGGGACGTGACCGGCGCGCTGATCTGCCTGGTGGGCGTCGCCGTCATCATGTACGCCCCGCGGCCGGACGCGGGCTAGCGCCGATGACTTCTCCCGGGCCGACCGGTCGGACCTGGCATGGGTGACGGCACCGCACGCGACCTCCAGGGCCGCGTCCAGGAGACAGTAGATCGCCTGGTGGCCGACGGCGGGGAGGTCGGCCTCCAGGTGGCGGTCGTCCACCGGGGCGAGCTCGTCGTGGACGTCGTGGGCGGCCTGGCCGACGCCGGACGCGGAGCCGCCGTGACCCCGGGCACCCTGTTCTTCGCGGCATCGACGGCCAAGGGGGTCGCCTCCGCCGTCGCGCACGTGCTGGTGGAGCGCGGCGAGCTGGACTACGACCTGCGGCTCGCCGACGTCTGGCCCGAGTTCGCCGCGCACGGCAAGGGCGGTGCGACCCTGCGGCACGTGCTGATGCACTCGGTGGGCGTGCCCGCCCCGCCCTACGACACGACCGTCCCGGACCTGTGCGACTGGGACGGGATGTGCCGGGCGCTCGCGGGCGCGGAGCCGTGGTGGAAGCCCGGCACCGGGTTCGGGTACCACGCGCAGACCTTCGGCTTCCTGCTCGGCGAGACGGTGCGCCGGGCCACCGGGCAGACCCTGACCTGGTGGCTCCACGAGGCCGTCACCGGCCCTCTCGGGGTCGAGCGGGACGTGCACTTCGGCGTGCCACCCGCGCTGCTGGGCCGGGTGGCGCGGCAGGAACCGGCCCCCGGACCGCCGTCCTGGCCGGAGCCGGGGTCGCCCGCCGACCGCGCGCTCCCGCCGGGCATCCGGCCGGACGCCGCTTTCGCCAACCGGCGTGACGTGCTGACCAGCGACATCCCGTCCGGGGGCACCATGTCTGCCCTCGGCGCCGCACGGGTCTTCGCGGGCCTGCTCGGGTACGGCGCCGACGTCCTGGTGTCGCCGGCCAGGCTGACGAGCATGGCGCGCCCACTGTTCGAGGGCCGGGACGCCGTCATGGACGTGCCGTCGACGTGGGCGTTCGGGTTCGCCCCGTCCCGCCCGGGCGCTGTGCCTTCCCGCCCCGGGTCGGCCTTCGGTATGTTCGGCGCGAACGGATCCGGGGTCTGGGCCGACATCGACACCGGCGTCGCGGTCGCGGTGATGCGCAACCGGTTCGGCCCGGGCTGGAGCACCGCCGGTGAGATCGACCGGCTCGTCGCAGAGCACTTTCCGACGTCGTCAGAGGGAGAAGACTCATGGACAACCCAGTGACCGAGCTCGATGCGCGGTTCAGCGACCCCAACGTGCAGCCGACCGCGTGGGAGGAGACGCGGGAGGTGCTCGAGAACGCGCAGCTCACGTGGCTGACGACGGTGCGCGCCGACGGCCGCCCGCACGTCACGCCGCTCGTTGCCGTGTGGCACGAGGGGGCGCTGCACTTCACCACGGGCCCTGAGGAGCAGAAGGCCGTCAACCTTCAGGGCAACCCGAATGTCGTGCTGACCACGGGCGACAGCACCTGGAACAAGGGGCTGGACGTCATGGTCGAGGGCCCGGCACGGCGCGTCACCGACCAGCGGACCCTCGAGCTGCTCGCGGCCGCGTGGCGCGAGAAGTGGACCGGGCAGTGGCAGTACGAGGTCGGCGACGGGGCCTTCACCAACGACGTCGGCGGGACCGCACTCGTGTTCGCGGTCCAGCCGGCCAAGGTGCTGGCCTTCGGCAAGGGCACCTACAGCCAGACGTCGTACGTGCCGCGGTAGCCCGGGCCTCAGTAGATCGTGCGCCCCCGCTCGTCGGGGATGCCGGACTTGCGGAAGAAGTAGGTGTTCACCTGGTCGCGCCACTCGGTGGCGCTCCGGAGCTGCTCGGCGAGCCGTTCCGAGACCCGCTCGGAGACGCGCGGGTCCATGAGCGCCGAGACCTCCGACCAGACGGCGATCATCTGTTCCACGCGCTCCACGCCGTCGAAGTGGGTGTCGTAGATGTGCTGCACCACGGTCTTGCCGCTGTGCAGCACGTGCGTGTACGGCACGTGGTGGAAGAACAGCAGCAGCTCGTCGGGGCACGACGTCGGCGACTCGTACGTGGCCGACCACGGCGCCGGGTACTGGCCCGCGTAGCCGGTGCCGGTACCGACCGTGCGGTCGACGCCGATGCCGTCGCGGTCCGCGAAGTGGTAGGTGCCCCAGGGCGTGTACTCGTAGCCGTCGACGTCTGGCCCGTAGTGGTGGCCGGGGCGCACCATGAAGCCCACGCCGAGCGGTGCGGTGTACAGCTCGTACGTCTCCCACGACCGGTCCAGCACGGCGTGCAGGGCCTGCCCGACGACGTCCGGGGCGCCCGGGAACGTGAGGCCCACCCATTCGTCGAGCACGGCGCCCGGGTCCAGCGTCGGGTCCCAGCACAGCCGCCCGTAGGCGTAGAGGTTGGCCTGGGCGAACGGGTGGCCGGTCCAGAACTCGTCGTCGCCCACGTTGGAGACGGCGGCGAACCCGCCGGCGGGCTTGCGCCAGGTGCCGGTGCCCGGGTCCTCGACGGCCTTGCCGCGGCCGGTGGCGAGGTCGGCCACGCTGGGCGAGCCGCCCGCGCGTCCGGCCGAGTCCCAGAACCGGAAGCCGAGGATCTGGCTCCACTGCGGCCCCAGGTAGACGGCGTGCCGCTGCTGGCCGGTGTACTCCTGGGTGACCTGCAGCTCCAGGGCGACGCGCGTGTGCGGCATGGCGGCCAGCAGAGGGTTGAGCGGCTCGCGCACCTGGAAGTCCATCGGCCCGTACTTGACCTGCAGCACCACGTTGTCCGAGAAGGTGCCGTCCAGCGGGCGGAAGTGGTCGTAGGCGGCGCGGGCGCGGTCGGTCGACCGGTCGCGCCAGTCCTGCTTGTGGTCGTACACGAACGCGCGCCAGTGGACCAGCCCGTCGTACGGCTCGACGGCCGCGGCCAGCATGTTCGCGCCGTCGGCGTGGGTGCGCCCGTAGGCGAACGGCCCGGGCTGGCCCTCCGAGTCCGCCTTGACCACGAAGCCGCCGAAGTCCGGGATCGCGTCCCAGGCGCGCGCGGCGGCCCGCACCCACCAGTGCGCGACGCCCTGGTCGAGGGGGTCGGACGTGTCCAGGCCGCCCAGCGTCATGGGCGACGCGAACGACACCGACAGGTGCACGCGGATGCCCCAGCGCCGGAACACCGCGGCCACGCGCACGACGTCGCCCAGGTCGTCGGTCAGCAGCCGGGCCTCGCGCGCGTGCACGTTGACGTTGTTGATGGCCACGCGGTTGATGCCGACCGCGGCCAGCAGGCGCGCGTACCGCTCCACGCGGGACAGGTCCGCGTGCACCACGCCGTCGTCGTAGAAGATCGAACCGCCGGAGTAGCCCCGCTCGACCTGGCCCATCGTGGGGTGCACGTCCACGTTGTCCCAGTGGTCGAGCATCCGCAGGTCGGTCGCGGGGGCGTGGGTCTCGTCGGTGTCGGGCCCGTCGAACGCGTCGTCGCCGAGGCGTACCAGGTGGAAGAAGCCGTGCAGCAGCCCGGCGTCGCACGCGGCCTGGACCACGACGGCGCCCGCCTCGCGCGTGAGCCGGAAGCTCTCGTCAGGCCCCCCGCTGGTCGGGACCGGCGGGGACAGGGTCAGCACCAGGTCGGCGTCCGAGACGCCGTCGCCCACCTCGAGGCGGGAGAAGGAGCCGCCGAACCGGGCGGTCGCCGCGGCGACCTCCTCGGCCACGGTGCCGGCCAGGGCGCCGTCGCCCGCCACCACCACGCGGCGGCTGCCGATCGCGGCGAACGCGTCGTCGGGCAGCCAGGCCGGATGGGGAGCGTGGGCGGAGGAGGGGCGCGAAGAATCGCCAGTCATGAAACGTCCCATCCGTCTTGCGGTCGATATGCGGATATAGGGGTGTAAGCACTGTGCCTCAGCGACGGCTTTCGGGTCCACCCAGGGTGCCCGGTCTGTCCGGCCCGCGAAAAAGTCGCGGCCGGCCCTCTCCTTCGAAGCCTAGGTTTCTCCGCTTTGAGCCGCCTCGAAGCGGAGAAACCTAGGCTTCGAAGGAGAGCACGCCGCGCGCCTCCGGCAAGTCCGGGTCAGCGCGCCGCGTACGCCGCCTTGGGCAGGTGGTAGGCCAGGTCGGCCGCGGTCTCGACGGCCTCGTCCAGGTCGAGCCGGTGCTCCGCCACGAGTCGGGCGAGGTAGCCGGCGTCGACGCGACGTGCCAGGTCGTGCCGCGCGGGGATCGAGCAGAAGGCGCGGGTGTCGTCCACGAAGCCGGACATGTTCGAGAACCCGGCGGTCTCGGTGGCGGCCTCGCGGAACCGGCGCATCGCGTCGGGCGCGTCCAGGAACCACCAGGGCGCGCCCAGGCGCAGCGCCGGGTAGACGCCGGCCAGCGGGGCGAGCTCGCGCGAGTACACGTCCTCGTCGATGGTGAACGCGATCATCCGGAAGGTCTCCGAGTTGCCGAACGCCTCCAGCACCGGCCGCAGACCCTGCGTGAACTCGGCGGTCACGGGGATGTCGTACCCCTTGTCGGGGCCGAACGCCGCCGCGACGGCGGGGTCGTGGTCGCGTAGCACCCCGGGGTGGAACTGCATGACCAGGCCGTCCTCGGTGGCCATCCCCGCCATCTGGAACAGCATGTGGGCGGAGAACGCCGCCTCCTCGGCCGCGGAGAGCGCCGTGCCGTCCCCGGCCGGCCCGGCCGCGAGGGCCTTCTCGAACAGGGCGCGCGCCACCTCGTCGGGCAGCGGCGTGGTGTCCGCGCTGAAGTGCCCGTGGTCGGTGGCCAGGCCACCCGCGGCGACGAACGCGGCGCGGCGCTCGCGGAGCGCGGCCAGGTAGCCCGCGTACGAGTCGGTCGCGATGCCCGAGGCCTTGGCCAGCTTCTCCAGGTCGTCACGCCAGGTGGTGCGCGCGGGGTGCAGCAGCGGGTCGGGGCGGAAGGTCGGCAGCACCCGGCCGGGCAGCTCGGCGGCGAGCCGGGTGTGCTCGTCGAGCGTGCTCCAGGCCGGGTCGGTCGTGGCGATGACCTCGATGCCGAACCGGTCCAGGAGGGCGCGCGGCCGGAAGTCCGGGTCGGCGAGCCGCTCGGCGATCTGGTCGTAGACCTGATCGGCCGTCTCCGCGGACGGCCGCACCGTCACGCCGAAGATCTCGACCAGCTCGTGCTCCATCCAGTACCGCGTGGGCGTGCCGCGGAAGTGCTTCCAGCCCGCGCAGAACCGGCGGAAGATCTCGCGGGGGTCGGACTCGAACCCGGGCGCGACCGCCGGGCCGACGCCCAGCTCGGGGAGCTTGGCGCCCTGCGACACGAGCATCCGCGTCAGGTAGTGGTCGGGGACCACGAGGAGCTGGGCCGGGTCGGGGAAGGGCTCGTCGTCCGCGAAGGCGGTGACGTCCACGTGGCCGTGCATCGAGACGATCGGGAGGTGCTGGACCGCCGCGTAGATCTCGCGCGCGATCGGCCGGGTCACGGGGTCGGCGGGCAGGGCGCGGTCGGGGTGCAGCGTCCAGGTGTCGGTCACAGAGTCCTCCTGCGGGCATCGTTGCCGGTTCGGGGTAAGCGCTTCCACATCGTAGGCATTGCCAAGCCTCGACACGAACGTGAGAAGCGGAGCATTGCGAACGTTTGCAGTCAAACCCTACGATAGTGTGCAAACGTTCGCAGTGTCGCGAATCACCAGGAGGTGGCATGGTCACGGTGCACGACGTCGCGCGCGCCGCCGGGGTCTCGATCTCCACCGTGTCACGCGCGCTGACCGCCCCCGAGCGGGTGGCGGCCACGACCCGTGACCGCGTGACCCGGATCGCCGCCGAGCTCGGCTACCGCCCCAACCTCGCGGCCAGCGGCCTGCGGATGGGTCGCACGCACGCCGTCGGGCTGCTGGTCCCCGACCTGGAGAACCCGTACTTCGCGTCCGTGACCAAGAGCGTCCAGGCCAGGGCCCGCGCCGAGGGCTACGAGGTCTTCGTCGCCGACACCGACGAGGACGCCGACGTCGAGCCCGAGCTGATCGGAGCGCTCGCCGCGCGGACCGACGGCCTGCTGCTGGCCTCGCCCCGCTCGGGCGAGGCCGAGCTGCGGGCGGCGCTCGACGGGCTGACGGCGGTGCTCGCCAGCCGCGAGCTGCCGGCGGCCGCGCCCGGCACCGGCCCCGGGACCGACGGCGACACCACCGCCCCCGAGACCGTCCCGTTCGTCGCCGTGGACGACGCCGACGGCGTCGCGCAGATCATCGGCCACCTGCACGCCCTGGGGCACCGCAGGGTCGGCGTCGCGGCCGGCCCGCCGTCGTCCTGGTCCGGCCGACGACGCGTCGCGGGGCTCGCCGCCGCCGCCTCGCGGTGGGATCTCGGGCTGGTGCGGCTCGGCACCTTCCAGCCGTACTTCGCGGGCGGCACCCAGGCCGCCGACCACGCGGTGGCGAGCGGCGTCACCGCCGTCGTCGCGTTCAACGACCTCATGGCCCTCGGCATCCTGGACCGGCTGCGCCAGCGCGGCATCGACGTACCGGGCCGGATGTCGGTGGTGGGGTTCGACGACGTCCAGCTCGCCACGCTGGTCTCGCCCGCGCTGACCACCGTGCACGCCCCGCTGGCCCGCCTGGGCCGGCGCGCCGTCGACCTGCTGCTCGCGCGCCTGCGCGGCGGCACGCCGGCGAGCGTCCAGCTCCCCGTGGAGCTCACGATCCGCGGGTCCTCAGGACCCGCACCCGCCGGGACGGCCGGCTGACGTCCGACCCGGCCACAGACGCCCGGGCGACGGAGCCCGGGAGAGAGGAAGGCACCATGCGTACCTCGAAGAAGGCGGTGGCGCTCGCGGGCGTCGCCGCGCTGGCCCTGCTCACCGCGTGCGCCCCGCCCGCCCCGCCCGGGGGCGAGAGCGGCGGCGCCGTGACCGACGCGGCCGACGTCCCCGACACGCCGTCGGAGCCGGTCACCCTGAACATCCTCGACGTCGCGGGCAACCAGCGGCTCACCGAGGGCATGGTCGACGAGTTCGTCGAGAACAACCCGGACGTCATCGAGTCGGTGACGTGGGAGACAGGTGGCGCGCCCGACGTCACGGGCATCGTCAAGCCGCAGGTGGACAGCGGCAACCTGTCCATCGACGTGGTGTTCACCGGCAACGACGGGCTCGCCGCCGGCATCGGTCAGGACCTGTGGATCCCGGTCGTGGACGACTACGGCGACCGGCTGACCAACCAGGAGAACTACCTGGAGCCGGCCGCGAACATGCAGGAGCTCGCCGAGGGCTACGGAGTGGTGACCACGTACTACCCGTCCGGTCCGCTGCTGCAGTACGACCCCGAGGTGGTCGGCACGCCGCCGGCCACGCCCGAGGAGCTGCTGGAGTGGGCGGAGGCCAACCCGGGCAAGTTCGGGTACGCGCGCCCCGCGAACTCCGGTCCCGGCCGCACGTTCCTGATGGGCCTGCCCTACATCCTGGGCGACGAGGACCCGACCGACCCCGAGAACGGCTGGGACAAGACCTGGGCGTATCTCAAGGACCTCGGCCAGTACGTGGACACCTACCCGACGGGCACCGGCCAGGTCGTGACCAACATGGCCGACGGCACCTGGTCGATGATCCCGACCACCACCGGCTGGGACATCGCCCCGCGCGCCGAGGGTCAGCTCCCGGACACGCTGGAGGCCGCCGCGTTCGACGACTTCACGTGGGTCACCGACGCGCACTACGCCGCGATCCCGAAGGGCCAGAGCGCCGACAAGATCAGCGCGATCCTGCTCCTGCTGCAGGACATGCTCACCCCCGAGCAGAACGCCAAGGCGTACGACGCCGGCTACTTCTACCCGGGTCCGGCGGTCGAGGGCGCCACGCTCGACCTCGCCCCGCAGGAGTCGCAGGACGTGATCGAGGAGTTCGGCCGGCCGCTGTTCGACGAGCTCATCGAGTCGCAGGACGCCGTCGTGCCGCTCGACGCGGACTCGATGGTGACCGCGTTCGACATCTGGGACCGCGAGGTCGGCGGCGGCAAGGTGGAGGAAGAGGCCGAATGAGCGATTTCGAGTCCCTGGAGCTGCGGGGCGTCGGCCGGCGCTTCGGCGGGGTGGACGCGCTGGCCGGGCTGGACCTGACGATCAGGGCGGGCGAGTTCGTCGCGCTGCTGGGGCCGTCCGGCTGCGGCAAGTCGACGGCGCTCAACTGCCTGGCCGGCCTGCTGCCGCTGACGCACGGGGAGATCCGGCTCGACGGGAGGCGGATCGACACGCTGCCCCCTGAGCGGCGCGGGTTCGGCATGGTCTTCCAGTCCTACGCCCTGTTCCCGCACCTCAGCGTGGCCAAGAACGTCGCGTTCGGGCTGCAGATGCGGGGCGTGCCGCGGGCCGAGATCGACGCGCGGGTGAGCGCCGCGATCGACCTGGTCAAGCTCGGTGAGCACGCGAAGAAGCTGCCCGGCCAGCTCTCGGGCGGCCAGCAGCAGCGCGTGGCGATCGCCCGTGCGGTGGTGCTCGAGCCGTCGCTGGTGCTCATGGACGAGCCGCTGTCGAACCTCGACGCCAAGCTGCGCCTCGACATGCGCACCGAGATCCGGCGGCTGCACCAGTCGCTGGGACTCACCACCATCTACGTGACGCACGACCAGGAGGAGGCGCTGTCCCTGGCCGACCGCCTGGTGGTCATGCGCGAGGGCCGCGTGCAGCAGGTCGGCACGCCCGACGAGCTCTACGAGAGCCCGGCAAGCTGGTACGTCGCCGACTTCATGGGGTACCGGAACATCCTGCCCGCGACCGTCGTCTCGGCGTCCGGGGGCGAGGCCGTGGTCGAGCTGCCCCACGTGGGTTCGGCGGGCGACGGCGGGGTGCGGCTCACCGGGCGCGCCGTCGGGGGCCTGGGTGCGGGGGACCGGGTGCGGGTCGCGGTCCGGCCGGAGGACTTCACGGTGACGGGAGCCCCGCGGGCCGAGCCTGCCTCGACGAGCGGCGGGGGAACGACCAGCGATGCGGGTTCCGTCCCGGGTTCCGTCTCGGTGGTCGAGTACCACGGGCGGGAGTTCGCCGTCGGCGTCCAGGCCGGAGACACCATGCTCCACGCCCGCGCGACGACGGCGCCCGACGTCGGCGGCGCGGTCACCCTGACCGCGCCGGTCGACCGGGTGCTCGTGTTCCCCGAGTCCCTGGACGCCGTCGTCGTGCCGCAGGAGGTGGCGGCGTGAGCCGCGTCGTCGGCCGGGGAGCCACACCGTGAGCGCCGTCGGGCAACGGCCGGGCCGCGCCACCGCGAGCCTGCGGCACCGCCTGGCCGAGCGGGGAGTCGACCCGACGCTGCTCCTGCTCGTGCCCGGGCTCGTGGTCGCCGTCGCGCTGTTCGTCTACCCGTTCTCGTACGGGATCGGGCTCACCGTCCAGCCCACCGCCGCCACGCGGGAGCAGTGGGGCGGCGGCGCCCTCGCGAACTACGTGGCGTTCTTCCGCGACCCGTTCGTGTTCGACTCCGTGTGGCTCACGATGCGCCTCGCGCTGCCGGCCGCCCTGTTCAACGTGCTGGCGTCGGTGCCGGTGGCGATGGTGCTGCGGCACCGGTTCCGCGGCAAGCGGCTGCTGACGTCGCTGCTGGTGCTGCCCATCACGCTGGGCACGGTGCTCACCGCGCAGGGCCTGCTGATCTTCGCGGGGCGGCAGGGCTGGATCAACCGGGCGCTGCTGGAGATCGGCCTGATCGACGAGCCGCTCAAGCTGGTGAACAACTACCTGGGCGTCATGCTCTCGCTGATCATCACCGGCTTCCCGTTCGCGTTCCTGCTCATCTCGTCCTACCTGTCGGGCATCGACCCGTCGCTGGAGCAGGCCGCCAAGACCCTGGGCGCCGGCTGGTGGCAGCGGTTCCGGCGGATCGTGCTGCCGCTGCTCGCCCCCGGGCTGGCCACCACGTTCGTGCTGACGTTCGTGCTCGCCTTCTCGGTGTTCCCCTCGGCGCGGCTGGTCGGCGACGCCATGGGCGAGACCCGGGTCATGTCCCTCATGGCGTTCCGGGCTTTCGGCGAGCAGAACGACTACACCATGGCGTCCACCATCGCGCTGATGATGGGCGCCGTCGAGCTCGTCGTCGTCGTGGCGGTGCTGGGCCTGCGCTCGCTGCTGTACCGCGGGACCACGGGAGGGAAGGGCTGATGGCCACGTCAACGCTGGAGCGGCCGCTCGCCGCGCGGCCGTCCACCTGGTTCGTCTGGGCGGGCATGACGGCGTTCGGGGTGTTCCTGCTCGGGATCCTCGTCGCGGTGGTCGTCGACTCGTTCGGCCGGCAGTGGTTCGACACCTGGCTGCCCGACGGGTTCACCGCCGAGCGCTACGTCGAGGCCTGGGACCGGTTCGACCTGGGCGAGGTGATCGGCGTCACCGTCGGCGTCGCCGTGCTCGTCGTGGTGATCTCCGTGCTGGTGGGTGTCCCCGCCGCGTACGCGCTGGCCCGGCGGGACTTCCCCGGCAAGCGCGCCGTCATGCTGCTGTTCCTGCTGCCGGTGCTCATGCCGCCCGTCACCTACGGCATCCCGCTCGCCACCGTCATGTACTCGTTCGGGCTGGGCCGCACGCTGACCGCCGTCGTGCTGGTCAACCTCGTGCCGTCCGTCCCGTTCGTGATCCTGACGATGACGCCCTTCATCGAGCAGATCAATCCCGCCATCGAGTCGGCCGCCCGGATGTGCGGGGCCCGGACACGGCAGGTGTTCACCCGGATCCTCGCACCGCTGCTGGTGCCGGGTATCCTCGCGGCGGCCATCCTGGTGCTCGTGCGGACCGTCGGGCTCTTCGAGCTGACGTTCCTCGTCTCGGGCCCAGGTTCGGACACACTCGTCGTAGCCATCTACCGTGGCATGACGGCCGCCGGCGGTGGCGAGGCGAGGCAGCTCATCTCGGCCATGTCGGTGATCTACACCGCGACGATGCTCGCCATGCTCGTGGTGGCGCTGCGGTTCGTGAACCCGACGCAGCTCGTGGCACAAGTCAAGGAGACACGTGATGACTGAGGACCGCCTGCACCGGGACCGTATCCCGGTGGGCATCGACGCCCCTGTGATGCCGACGGCGGTGGGGATAGTCCACCTCGGCATCGGGGCGTTCCACCGCGCGCACCAGGCCGTGTACACGGAGCGCGCCGCGATCGCGACGGGCGACACCCGCTGGGGCATCCTGGGCGTCACCCAGCGCTCCGCGACGGTGCGTGACCAGCTCCGGCCGCAGGGTGGGGTGTACGCCGTGCTCACCGCGGGCGAGCAGGAGTCGTCGGTCGAGCTGATCGGCTCTGTGGTCGACGTCGCGTACCCCGCCGAGGAGACCGCGCGCGTGCTCGACACGATCGCCGCGCCGTCGACCCACGTGGTCACGCTGACGATCACCGAGAAGGGCTACGCGCGGCGGCCCGACGGCTCGCTGGACACCGAGGCGGTGGCCGCCGACCTCGCGGCGCTGGCCGCCGTGACGGAGGCCGGCGAGGACGCCGTCCGCCCGGCGGCCTCTGCCATCGGGCTGCTGGTGCGCGGGCTGGCCCAGCGTGCCGCCTCTGGCGCTCCCATTACCGTGCTGACCTGCGACAACATGGTCGACAACGGCCGCGTGCTCGAACGCCTGGTCCGGGAGGCCGTGGACGCGGCGCTGCCCGGGAGCGAGGGCGACGGACTGCGTGCGTACCTCGACGCGAGCGTCACGTTCCCGTGCTCCATGGTCGACCGGATCGTGCCGGCCACCACACCGGAGCAGCGGGACCAGGTGGAGCAGACGCTCGGCGTGCGGGACGAGGGTCTCGTGGTGGGCGAGCCGTTCGCGCAGTGGGTGATCGAGGACCGGTTCGCCGGGCCGCGCCCCGCGTGGGAGGCCGCCGGGGCCACCCTCACCAAGGACGTCGCGCCGTTCGAGCAGGCCAAGCTGCGGCTGCTCAACGGAACGCACTCGCTGGTCGCGTACTCGGGCTGGCTCGCCGGGCACTCGACGATCGCGGGCGGCGTGACCGACCCGGTGATCGCGCAGCGCGCGCGGCAGTACCTGTTCGAGGACGCACTGCCCACACTCACCCCGCCCGACGGCCTGGACCTGCAGCAGTACGGCGAGCAGATCCTGGCGCGGTTCGCCAACCCGCACACCGGGCACACCACGGCGCAGGTGGCGATGGACGGCACCCAGAAGATCCCGTTCCGCTGGGGCGGCGTGCTCGCGGACTCGCTCGCCGCCGGGCGCGAGCCGCGCGGCGTGGCGTTCGGCCTGGCCGCGTGGGCCGAGTTCGTCCGACGTCGGACGCACTCCGGCGAGGGCGTCGACGACCCGCGCGCCGCGGAGCTCGAGGCCCTGGTCGAGGCCGCCGAGGTCCCCGGCGGCATGGACGGGCTGGGCGACGTCGCCGGGCTCGCCGGTGCCGAGGAGGACCTCCGGGCCCTGCTCGCGCTCCCGGGCCTGCTGCCCGAGGACACGCCGGACACGTTCGTCGACGCGGTGGCGGCGGAGATCGGCGCGGTAGAGCGCTGACCTGCCGGGCCGGGCTTGGTTGGGCCGGGCCGGGCCTGGCCTGGCCTGGCCTGGCCTGGTTGGGCCGGGGCTGGTCAGTCGGCTGAGCCACCTCCCCTTTGAGGCCTAAGTTTCTTCGCTTTGGCGCTGTTCAAAGCGAAGAAACTTAGGCCTCAAAGGGGATCGGCGGGGGCCTTCCGACGCCGCCCCGGCGCGCGGCGTGCGGTCCGATGCCGCCCGGAAAGCCCTTTCCATTGGCGCGGGGCCCGGGTAGGGTGCCTGCCGACGGGTGCGGCGAGGTCGTGTCCGTACGGTCGGGTGATCGATCACACGCGTCGACGAGGACGGAGCAAGATGAGAGTCACGATCCTGGGCACAGGTGCCATCGCCGGAGCCCACGCACGAGCGATCGCGGACCTGCCGGCGCACGGTGTGGACGCGACCCTGGTGCACGCCGTCGACATCGACGTGGCGCGGGCCGAGGCCTTCGCGACCGAGCACGGCGTGCCCGGGCACGGCACCTCGCTGGAGGACGTGCTCGGCGAGACCGACGTGCTGCACGTCTGCACGCCGCCGGGCGTGCACGCCGACGTCGCCGTGGCCGCACTGAAGGCGGGCGTGCACGTGGTGGTCGAGAAGCCCGCCACGCTGTCGCTGGCGGAGCTCGACCGGATCGCGGAGGCCGAGGCCGCCTCGACGGCGTCGTTCACGCAGGTGGTGCAGCACCGGTTCGGGCACGGCGCGCGGCAGCTGCGCCGCCTGCTCGACGACGGAGCGCTGGGCCGCCCGCTCGTCGCCACCTGCGACACGATGTGGTTCCGCGGGCCGGCGTACTTCGAGGTGCCGTGGCGCGGCCGGTGGGACACGGAGGGCGGCGGGCCGACGATGGGCCACGGCATCCACCAGTTCGACCTGCTGCTCGCCACGCTCGGGCCGTGGTCCGAGGTGACGGCGATGGCCGGCCGCCTGGCGCGGCACGTGGACACCGAGGACGTCTCGATGGCGATCGTGCGGTTCGCCAACGGTGCGATGGCGACGATCGCCAACTCGCTGCTGTCGCCGCGCGAGACGTCCGAGCTGCGGTTCGACACGGAGGCGGCGACGGTCGAGCTGTCGCACCTGTACGGCTACTCCGACGCGGACTGGACGTTCACGCCCGCGGCGGGCCGGGACGACGTCGCGCAACTGTGGCAGGCGGACCCCGGGGCGCTGCCGTCGGGGCACCTGGCGCAGTTCGTGCCGACGTACCGGGCGTTCGCCGCGGGCGAGGCGCCGCCGGTCACCGTGGCGGACACGCGAGGCACGCTGGAGCTGGTGGCGGCGATCTACCGCTCGTCGTTCACGGGCGCGGTGGTGCGCGCCGGCGAGATCGCCCCGGGTGACCCGTTCCACGCCTCCATGCGCGGCACGGGCCCGAGCTGGCCCCCGCTGAAGTCAGTCCCCGCCTGACGGTCACGGTTGGCGCCGTCGGCGCCGGGCGGGCGTGGCCTCGCATCGCGGCACTCCGGCGCCCGGTGGGCTCGCCGCGGGCGGCGTCGAACGTAGGCATGCTCGCTCCATGAGCGCTCATACGCCGACGATCCCTACGTTCAACCGCCACCCGGCCCCGGCGTCCGCGCGGCTCCGGCGTCGAACGTAGGCATGGTCGCTTGATGAGCGCTCATGCGCCGACGATCCCTACGTTCGACCGCCCGCCGCTCGCCCGGCGTCGTCGCTGATCGCGCGTCACGTCGAGCGGCAGCGGCCTGAGCCGGCTGCTGCCGAAGACCACAACTCCGTACCCGGTCCAGTCGAACGTAGGCCTGGTCGGCTCATGACGCCTCATGAGCCGACCAGGCCTACGTTCGTCTGCCGCCGACCCGACACAGGTCGACGGGAGGTTCGTTACGAATTCCTGACCCCAGGCTCTGGACAACGCTTCCCGTAGCGGTATTGTATCGATTCAGTCGGCCGTCGAGGATGCAGCCGGCCACCAGAAGCAGATTGAGCAAGGAGGCTCACGTGGTCCGCAGAAGCACCACCACACGGACGGCCGTCGTCCAGGTCACGGCCCTCGCGGCGGCTTCGGCCCTCGCCCTCTCCGCGTGCGGGGGTGGCCAGGCCCCGTCGGCCGACGCCGCGCCCGTCGCCACCGACCGGGACATCGAGCTGTCCCTGGTCTGGTGGGGGGACGACGACCGCGCGTCCAGGTACGAGGAGGCCGTGGCGCTCTTCGAGGAACAGCACCCGAACATCGACGTCCAGACGCAGTTCCAGGCGTGGGACGACTACTGGACGGCGCGCAGCACCGAGGCCGCGGGCCAGACCCTGCCGGACGTGTTCCAGATGGACCTCGCCTACATCCACCAGTACGCGTCGAACAACCAGCTGCTGGACCTGTCCGACCAGCTCGGCGTGAACCTGAACACCGACGACTTCGACCAGACGGTCCTCGCCTCGGGCTCGGTCAACGACGGCCAGTACGGCATCCCGACCAGCACCAACACGCTCGGCATGATGCACCACGACGACCTGCTCGACGAGCTCGGCATGGAGCCGCCGCAGGAGGGCCTGACCTGGGACGAGTACGACGCCTGGCTGCGCGAGGTCAGCGCCGCCGGTGCCGACCACGACCCGCAGATCTACGGCGGCACCGACTACACCGGCACGCTGTGGCTGTTCATCCAGTGGCTGGTCCAGCAGGGCAAGACGGCATTCGCGGACGACGGCTCGCCGGCCTTCGAGAAGGCCGACCTGGTCGCGTGGGCCGAGCGCACCCAGCCGCTGCGTGACGACGGCGTGTTCTTCCCCGTCGAGCGCGCCAAGCAGGTCGAGCCCCTCACCGGCATGCAGGTGGGCCAGGCCGCGACCGAGATGACCTGGGACAACATGATGGCCGGCTACTCGGCCGGCGCGGGCTCCGAGAACCTCGACCTGCTGCCGGTGCCGACGGGCCCCGACGGTTCCGCGCAGTTCTGGAAGCCGTCGATGCTGCTGTCGTCGTCCGCCACGACGCAGGAGCCGGACGCTGCCGCGGCACTCATCGACTTCCTGGTGAACGACCCCGGGGTCGGCAAGATCTTCGGCACCTCGAAGGGTGTCCCGGCGGTCGCGGCGCAGCGGGACGCGATGGAGGTCGACGAGGGCTCGATCGACGACAAGATCGTCGGCTACGAGGAGCACGTCGCCGAGCTCGTCACGGAGGACACCCCGCTGCCCGTCGAGGGCTACGGCGTGGTCGAGGCCGAGTTCAAGCGCCTGGGCGAGGAGCTGTCCTACGGCAACATCACGCCGGAGGAGTTCGCTGACCAGTGGTTCCGGAGCGCTGAATCGAACCTCGGCGGGGCGTGACCATGTCCGCGACCACTACCGAGCGCGGTCGGGCGGCCGGGCGCGGCGGCGTGCGGGGGACGGCGACGTCGTCCCCCGCACGGGGCGGCGGCAAGCCGCAGCGCGATCGCGCCGACGTCAAGGCCGGGTACGCGTTCCTCTCGCCGTGGCTCCTGGGGTTCGTGCTGCTGACGGCCGGCCCCATGCTGATGTCGCTGTACCTCGCGTTCACCGACTACAACCTGTTCCGGGCCCCGCAGTTCGTCGGCATCGACAACTTCACGGCCCTGTTCGCCGACCCGCGGTTCCTCAAGTCCGCCCAGGTGACGGCCGTCTACGTGCTGGTCGGCGTGCCGGTCAAGCTCGCCGCCGCCCTCGCGGTCGCGCTGCTGCTGAACGCCAAGCACCGGGGCCAGGGCGCGTACCGCTCGATGTTCTACGCGCCGTCGCTCATCGGGGCCAGCGTCTCCGTGGCGATCGTGTGGCGCGCCATGTTCATCGACGACGGCATCGCCGACCAGGTCCAGCAGTTCTTCGGCCTCCCGGCCGGAGGCTGGGTGGGCGACCCGAGCATGACCATGCCGATGATGATCCTGCTGGCCGTCTGGCAGTTCGGCGCCCCCATGGTGATCTTCCTGGCCGGCCTCAAGCAGATCCCGGCCGAGCTGCACGAGGCAGCCGCCGTCGACGGCGCCGGACCGATCCGCCGGTTCGTCTCCGTGACGCTGCCGATGCTCTCGCCCGTGCTGTTCTTCAACCTGCTGCTCGAGACGATCGGCGCGTTCCAGGTGTTCAGCTCGGCATTCATCATCTCGGGCGGCACGGGTGGCCCGGCCGACTCGACCCTCTTCTACACGTTCTACCTCTACCTCAAGGGCTTCACGGAGTTCCGCATGGGGTACGCCTCGGCCATGGCGTGGGTGCTCGTGCTCGTGGTCGGCATCATCACTGCCGTCCTGTTCCGCACCTCGCGTGCCTGGGTCCACTACACGGGAGACGTGCGATGACGACAGCGACCACGACCGCCCCGCGCACCACCGTGAGCACCACCACGAGCGCGACGGCGACCCGGCGCAAGCGCGTGCGGTCCGTCGTCTTCCACGTGCTCGTGATCGCCGTCGCCGTGGTGATCCTGTACCCCGGCGTGTGGATGGTGATGAGCTCGTTCAAGCCGAGCGGCGACATCGTCGGCAACGTGAACCTGTGGCCCGAGACCTGGACGCTGGACAACTACGCGTCGGCGTTCGCCGGCATCGGTGGCGTCTCGTTCTGGACGTTCGTGCTCAACTCGCTGATCCTCGCGGTCGGCTCGGTCGTGGGCATCGTCCTGTCGGCCACAGTCTCGGCCTACGCGTTCGCGCGGATCAACTTTCCCGGCCGAGGCGTGTACTTCGCGGTGATGATCGGCACGATGCTGCTGCCGTTCCACGTGGTCATCATCCCGCAGTACATCCTGTTCAACTCCATGGGCCTGGTGAACACGTTCCTGCCCCTGCTGGCACCCAAGTTCCTGGCCACCGAGGCGTTCTTCGTCTTCCTCATGGTGCAGTTCCTCCGCGGGCTGCCGCGGGAGCTCGACGAGGCCGCGCGGATCGACGGCTGCGGGCACTGGGGCATCTTCCGCCTCGTGCTTCTCCCGCTCATGCGGCCCGCGGTGATCACGAGCTCGATCTTCGCGTTCATCTGGTCGTGGAACGACTTCCTCGGGCCGCTGCTCTACCTCAAGCGTCCCGACACGTACCCGCTGCCCATCGCGCTGCGGCTCTACGTGGACCAGACGTCGGTGTCCGACTACGGCGCTCAGATGGCCATGGCTGTCCTCGCCCTGGTGCCCGTGCTGCTGTTCTTCGTGGTGTTCCAGCGCTACCTGGTGGACGGCGTCGCCACGCAGGGTCTGAAGGGCTGATCACCGTGGACGCCCAGGAGCAGACCGAGGAGACCACGGCGCCGTCGGGCCGCGGACGGCGCACGGCCGGGGAGGGCTGGTTCCCCCTGCTGGGGGAGACCCTGCTGACCGGGCTGCTCGTGCTCGCCGGCAGCCTGCCCGTCGTGACCGCCCCGGCGGCGCTCGCCGCCGGGGCCGCGCACCTGCGCCGGCACCTCGGCGGGTACGACACCTCGGTCCGCTCGTTCTGGCGGGACTGGCTGGCGGCCGTGCGCGGCCTCTGGCTGCTGGGCGTCCTCGCCCTCCTCGCCGCGGTGGCCGTGACGGTCAACACCGGGCTGACGGCGTCGGGCGCGCTGCCCGGCTCCTCGGCCGTCCGGTGGGTCACGTGGGCGGCCGCGGCCTGCGCCGCGGTGGTGCTCGTGCGGACGACGACGGCGTGGTCGGACGACGACGTGGCGGCCGGTGCCGGTGCGGCCCCGGCGGGCGCGGACGGCGTCGGCGGTGGGGGGCTGGATGACGGCGGGGCCGGTGCTCCCGGCGTCCGGCAGCTGCTGTCCCGCGGGGCCGCCCGCGCCCGCGACGACCTCACCGGGTCGGCGCTGCTGCTCGCGGCGCTGGTGATGTGCGTGGTGCTCGTCTGGATGCTGACGCCGCTCGTCGTGGTGACGGGTGGCCTGCTCGCCCTGGCGGCGGTCGCCGTCGAGACCCGGCGCGTGCGGCGCCCGGTCGACTGAAAGTGCGCCTCTACCCAGTCATCGCGCCCGGGAACACCCGTGTTTTCGGGCGCGATGACTGAGTAGAAGCGCACATCTTCGTGTGATCTGAGAGTTCAGAGAGGAATTCCATCCATGATCCCGAGAACCATCCGGACCGGCGCCGTGCTGGCGACGGCCCTGAGCCTGGGGCTGAGCGGGGTGGGCGCCGCGGCGTTCGCCGCGACCGTCCCGACCACCGCCCCGGCCACGGCTGAGCCCACTCCCCAGGGCGACGAGACCGCCCGAGGCGGGCGACCGACGTCGGGCGCCAAGACCACCGAGAGGCTGGGCCGCGGGCTGGTGGCCGCCGCGACCAGCGAGGGCGTGTTCCTGAGCTGGCGGCTGCTCGCGCCCGAGGTCACCGGGCACACCGACGCCGGGCTGGAGGGCCCGGGCTTCGCGGTGTACCGCGACGGGCGGCGCGTCGCCACGGTCACGGGCGCGACCAACTACCTCGACGCCGCGGGCACGGCCGACGCCCGGTACCGCGTGGTGCCGCTGAGCGGACCGAACAAGGGCCGGTCGGCGTCGGCCGACGTGTGGGGCGACGGGCACCTGGACATCCCGCTGAACAAGCCGGCCGACGGTGTCACGCCCGCCGGCGAGGCCTACACGTACCGCGCGAACGACGCCTCCGTGGCGGACCTCGACGGCGACGGCGACTACGAGGTCGTCGTGAAGTGGGACCCGTCCAACTCCAAGGACGTGTCCCAGGTCGGCTACACGGGCAACGTCTACCTCGACGCCTACGAGCTCGACGGCACGCAGCTCTGGCGCATCGACATGGGCGTCAACATCCGCGCGGGCGCGCACTACACGCAGTTCCCCGTCTACGACTACGACGGCGACGGCCGCGCCGAGCTGATGGTCAAGACCGCCCCCGGCACCCGCGTCACCACCTATCGCGACGGCAAGCCCGCCAGGCAGAGCTACGTGCCGATCGCCAAGGACGACCGCGCGGCCGGCGTGCGCGACACGGACGACTACCGGATGTCGGCCGGGGACTACTACGAGCACCTCGTGGAGACGTTCCGCGGCTGGTCGTCGCGCCCCGAGGTGACCGGCGGGCAGTGGCCCGCCACGCTCGAGGAGGCGTGGGGCATCGAGTCCCGCTGGACCTACCCGCTGTCCGACGCCGACGCGCGCGCCGCCGTCGACCACTTCATCGACGTGTACGCGCCCGCGCGCTCGACGCGCAACCAGCTCCGGCTGTTCGAGGGCTTCGTGATCAGTGGCCCGGAGTACCTCACCGTCTTCGACGGGCTCAGCGGCCGCCCGCTGGAGACGGTCGACTACGAGCCGGGGCGCACCGACGACGGCCTGCTCTGGGGCGACTACGCGATGGCGCGCATCGAGCCCGGCAACCGGGTGGACCGATTCCTGTCCGGCGTCGCGTACCTGTCCGAGGGCCGGCCGAGCGCGATCTTCGCGCGCGGCTACTACACGCGCTCGACGATCGCCGCGTACGACTGGAACGGCAAGAAGCTGACCCGGCGCTGGCTCGCGGACTCGGGCTGGACGCCCATGTCCAACCCGTTCAACGACAGCCCGCACGGCGTGCCCGGCACCTCGCCCGAGTGGGGCAGCATCACCACGCAGGGCTTCCACTCGCTGTCGGCGGCCGACGTCGACGGCGACGGCAAGCAGGAGATCGTCTACGGCTCCGCGACGCTCGACGACGACGGCTCGCTGCTGTACTCGTCGTTCGACACGCTGCCCGAGGGGTCGGCGAACCCGGGGGCGAACGCGGGCCTGGGGCACGGCGACGCCATGCACGTGACCGACATCGACCCGGACCGCCCGGGCCTGGAGATCTGGACCGCGCACGAGGGCGGCACCTGGGCGCCGTACGGCTCGGCCATGCGTGACGCCGCGACCGGCGAGGTGCTGTTCGGCCAGTACTCGGGGCGCGACACGGGCCGCTCGATGATCGGTGACGTGCTGCCCGACGTGCCGGGCATCGAGGTGTGGGCGTCCATGCCGGACGGCACCCTCGGGTCGGGCACGCTGAGCGCCACGGGCGAGCAGGTGGCGACGTCGACCATGGGTACCAACCAGTCCGTGCGGTGGGCCGGCGACGGCACCACGCAGGTCGTCGACGGCGCGGACCCGGCGACGCCGACGATCAAGGACTGGGCGCGCGGCACCGTCGCGACGCTGGACGGGACGCTGACCAACAACGGCACCAAGGGCAACCCGTCGCTGGTGGCCGACGTGCTCGGCGACTGGCGCGAGGAGGTGCTGGTGCGCACCACCGACTCGACCGCCCTGCGGGTGTTCACCACGACCGAGCCGAGCGACATCGCGCTGTACACGCTCATGCAGGACCCGCAGTACCGGGTCGAGGTGGCGCGTCAGCAGACCACCTACAACCAGCCGTCGTACCCGAGCTTCTACCTGGCCTCGGACACGGACTGGTCGAGGGTGCCGGTGCCCGGCCGGCGCTGACCTCTGGCGCCTGGCTAACTGAGTTCGGTCGGTTGCCTTGAGACCGGTCGGTCAACCGACCGGTCTCAAGGCAACCGACCGAACTCGCTGCAGGTGGGGGCCTCCTACCAAGGGGCTCACCCGGAGGGCGGAGTGCCTGGTCAGATGTCCTTCTTGCGGGGGATCCATCCGTTTCCGGCCCCCAGCAGACTGGCGGGGTGCCGAGACGAAGGAGCATCCCCATGAATGCACACCGCCGAGTCAGAGCAGCCCTGGGCGTGGTGGTGGCCGGCGCGCTGCCGCTCACCGGAGCGGGGGCGATCGCGCAGGCCGCGCCGTCGGACGCCCCGGTGAGCGCCGCGCCGTCGCCCGTGGCGGCGGTCGACGACCCGATGGCGCTGGCGCAGAAGGTGCTGGAGGCAGCCGAGCAGGCCGCCGGCCCCTCGGCCGGTGTCCGGAAGGCGCCCAGCACCGATGTCCGCCGCGAGCTCGACGAGGCCGTCGCCGGCCTGGTGGACGACGGCGCGGTCGCCGTCACCGCGCGCGTCGAGACGCCGGACCTCACCTGGGCGGGCGCCGGCGGCGTCCGCGAGCTGGACGGGCACGCCCGCGCCCGCACGGGCGACCAGTTCCGGGTCGCGAGCAACACCAAGCCGATGATCGCCACCCTCGTGATGCAGGAGATCGAGAAGGGCACCTGGACGCTGGACACCAGCGTCGAGGACGTGCTGCCCGGCGCCCTGCCGCGCGACGTGACGATCGAGCAGCTGCTGAGCCACACCTCGGGCGCCCCGACGGCGTCGGAGTACCTGATCCTCGACAAGATGCAGGACCCGGCCGACATCGACGAGTACTTCGAGGTGCTGGGCGACCACTACTCCGAGGGTGACCACGTGCGGGCCGCGCACACCGCGCCCTGGATGCTCGAGCCGGGCACGGGCTTCTCCTACTCCAACGCCGGGTTCGTGACGCTCGGCATGATGCTGGAGAAGGTGAACAAGACCGACCTGGACGACCTGCTCGAGGAGCGCGTCTTCGAGCCGGCCGGGATGCGGTCGAGCGACTACCCGGACAGCCCCCGGAAGCGCGGGCCGTTCCTGCACGACGCCGCGTACACGGGCGCCGACGGCGCGGGCTGGTACTCGATCCGGCACTTCGACCCGACGCTGTTCCGCGCGGCGGGCGCCGTGACGAGCACGACCAGGGACCTCGCGGCGTTCAACGAGGCCCTGGTCACCGGCAAGCTGGTCGGCCCGGAGACCGTGACCGACATGCTCACGCCGCGCAGCGCCGAGATGGCCGAGTACGGCCTGGGCACCTACCGCCTGCCCGACCCGTGCGTGCCGGGTGAGTACTTCTACGGGCACGACGGCGCGAGCTTCGGCACCCTGAGCGTCAACTTCACGTCGCTCGACGGCGAGCGGCAGATCGCGCTCGGCGTGACCGGGCGCAACGTCACGCTGGACCAGGACGCGCTGTACGACTTCAACGACATGCTGGTCCCGATGCTCGAGGCGACCTGCTGAGACCCACCCCGCCGCGATAGAACCAGGGCGAGCCAGGACCCCGCACGTGCGGGGGTCCTGGCTCGCCGGCGTTCCTTCTCCCCTGGTCCTACTTCGGCGGGGTGGAGGTGCTGGACGCCCGTACCACCAGCGTGGGCTGGAACATCACGTGCTCGGCGGTCGCGTCCGGCCCGTTCAGCAGCAGGTCCGCGGCGCGGGCGCCGAGCTCGTGCGTCGGCTGCCGCACGGACGTCAGGGGCGTGGACAGCTCGGCGGCGAACGTCACGTCGTCGTACCCCACGACCGCCACCTCGGCCGGGACCGCGATGTTCTCGGTGCGGAGCGTACGCAGCACGCCCAGCGCCACCAGGTCGTTGACGCAGAACACGGCGGTGGGCCGGTCGCCCTGCTCCAGCAGCCCGCGGACCGCGGCCTCCCCGCCGTCGGCGTTGAGGCTGGGCACCGTCACCTCGACGAGCGCGGTCGCCGGGTCCAGCCCGGCAGCGACCAGCTCCTTGACGACGCCCTCGTGCCGGTCGGCGCACTGCCGGATCGTGTGCGGGCCGTTCAGGAACGCGATGCGCGTGTGTCCCTCGTCGAGCAGGTGCCGCGCGGCGAGCTCGCCGCCGCGCACGTCGTCGACGGCCACGGACGAGATGCTCGGGTCGGACGACGGCCGGTCCAGCAGCACCACGCCGGTGCCCCGCCGGCGGACGGCGAGGAGGTGCTCGATGTCGTCGGTGGCCGGCACGACCATCACGCCCTGTACCCCGTGCTCCTCGAACAGGCGCAGGTAGCGCTGCTCGCGGTCGGGGTCGTCGTCGGACGAGGCGACCATCAGCGTGAAGTCGTCACGGTCCAGGCGCTCCTCGATGCCGCGCGCCAGATCGGTGAAGAACGGGTTGGCGATGTCCAGCACGATCGCGCCGACCGTGGTGATGGTCCCCGCGCGGAGCTGCCGGGCCGAGCCGTTGCGGACGAAGCTCAGCTCGTCGATCGCGGCCTCGACCCGCTCGCGGGTCCCGGGCAGCACACGCTCGGGACGGTTGAGCACGTTGGACACCGTGCCGACGGAGACGCCCGCGGCACGGGCGACGTCGGCGATGGATGCTCGGCGGTGAGCAGCCGGCTGGGTCATGGAGCGCCTCCTTGCTTCGGGCTACATTATGAACCGTTTCAGGGCGGAGGTCGCCCTCCACGGGGAATGAACCGGAGGACCGGACATGTCGAGCAACACCGCTGGTGCACGCGTCTGTTTCACGTCCAGGGTGCGGGCGGACCGGCTCGACGAGTACCGGGCGGCGCACGCCGCCGTCTGGCCCGAGATGCTGGAGGCCCTGCGCGACACCGGCTGGCGCGACTACCACCTGTTCCTGCGCGACGACGGGCTGCTCGTCGGGTTCCTCGAGACCGACGACTACGCTGCGGCCCAGCGCGGGATGGCCGCGACCGAGGTCAACGCCCGCTGGCAGGCCGCGATGTCCGGCTTCTTCGTCGACGAGGGCAACCCGGACGACGGGTTCGTGCTGCTGGACGAGGTGTTCCACTTGGAGTCCCAGCTCGCGGCCCTGCCGGAGGCGGCTCCGTCCGAGGACCACTGACCCGCTGACGGCAGTCGCGGGCCCCGCCCGTCGCGGGCCCACCCCGCCGTCGTCGACCCGCCGTCGTCGACCCGGTCTCGTCTCTTTCCTTTGAGGCCTAAGTTTCTTCGCTTTGGATTAGTCCAAAGCGAAGAAACTTAGGCCTCAAAGGAAAGGGCGACAGCGGAAACCGGACCGGGGGAGCAGAGCCCCTAGTTGACGCCGCCCTCGCGCTCGCTCAGGGCGTCGATGTCCGAGATCCCGCCGCGCTGCCCGACCAGCCGGTTGGTGATCCACGTCAGCAGCCACAGCACGAGGCCGATCCCCAGGAGCCACCCGGCGATCGTGTAGGTCAGCGGGTCGCGCCCCGTCCACGGGCCCACGAAGAACGCGCAGGCGAGGGCGCCGATGATCGGGAGCACCGTCGGCGCCACGAAGTGCCGGCGGTCGATCGGGTCCCGGCGCAGCACCAGCACGCAGACGTTGACGATGGCGAACACGCCCAGGAGCAGCAGCGCAGTCGTGTCACCGAGCGCGGCGACGACGTCGTTGTCCGGGTCCCGGCTGACGAAGTAGATCAGCCCGAACGAGATGACCGTGGTCACCAGGATGGCCACCCACGGCGTCTGGCGCCGGACGCCCACCCGTCCCAGCACGCCGGGCAGCACGTTCTGCTTGGCCATGCCGTACAGCAGCCGGCTCGCCATCAGCATGTTGATCAGCGCCGAGTTGGCCACCGCGAACATCGAGATGAACGGCAGGATGTCGCCCGCCGGGATGCCGGGCGCCGCGGTCTCGACCACGGTCACCAGCGGTGTGTCGCTCTCGGCCAGCACGCCGACCGGCACGATCGCCACGGCGAACAGCGAGACGAGCACGTAGATGATTCCGGTGATGCCGATGCCGGCGATCATCATCTTGGGGAAGTTCCGGACGGGGTCGTGCGTCTCCTCCGCCATGTTCACCGAGTCCTCGAACCCGACCATGGCGAAGAAGGCCAGGGCGGTCGCCGCCGTGACGGCGAAGAAGGCGCCCTTGTCGTTGGGGTCCTCGAACACGATGGTCCGGGAGAAGTCGACCTGGCCGGCGAACGCGGCGTAGAAGCCGATCAGGATCACGAGCAGCAGGCCGGACAGCTCGACGAGCGTCAGGAAGATGTTCGCCTTGACGCTCTCGCCGACGCCGCGCAGGTTCACCGCGGCGACGACGCCCATGAACACCAGGGCGATGGTGATGATCAGCGCCGCGTTGGACTCGTCCAGCCCGAAGCCCACCGCGAGGTTGGAGGCGAACGCCCGGGAGGCGGTCGACGCAGAGGTGATACCGGAGCACATGACGGTGTAGCAGACCATGAACGTCAGCAGGTGCACGCCGAACGCCTTGTGCGTGTAGAGCGCGGCGCCCGCGGCGCGGGGGTACTTGGTCACCAGCTCCAGGTACGAGAAGGCGGTGACCAGCGCGATGGCGAACGCGACGACGAACGGCGCCCAGGCCGCACCGCCGACCTGCGCGGCGACCTTGCCGGTCAGCGCGTAGATGCCGGTGCCCAGGATGTCGCCCACGATGAACAGCAGGAGGAGCTTGGGTCCCATGACCCGCTTGAGCTCGGTGGGTTCCTCACCGAGGACCGCGTTCTCCTCGGCAGTTGGCTGGCTCATTCCTCGCCTCCGATCTGAGGCGACACGCCCTCGGGCCACCTCCGTGCGCTGCGGGCAGGTTCACCCCTGATCGGTAAAGAGTTCCGTAAAGGACACATCTCGGCAACGGACGCGCCGGAAGTTCTTGACGCTCTGACCTGGCAGGTCTATCTTCCGAAGTATCTGTTTGAACGATTCAAACGGGTGATTCAGGTCAATGCCGACCGCCCGCAGAGCTCGACGGAGAGACATGCAGAACGCCGCACCGACGCTGCGCCTGGAAGGGGTCGCCAAGTCCTTCGGACCCGTGGCCGCGCTCCGCTCCGGCACCCTGGTCGTACAGCCCGGCACCATCCACGCGCTCGTGGGGGAGAACGGCGCGGGCAAGTCGACGCTGGTCAAGATCGTGGGCGGCGTGCACCGCCGCGACGCCGGCGTGGTCGAGCTCGACGGCGAGCCCGTCGACTTCAGCGGCCCTGCCGAGGCCAAGGCGGCCGGGGTCGCCGTCATCCACCAGGAGCCCGCGAGCTTTCCCGACCTGACGGTCGCCGAGAACATCTACCTGGGCCGGGAGCCGCTCGGCCGGTTCCGCCGCATCGACCGCCGCGCCATGCGGGCCGGGACCCGGCAGCTCTTCCGCGACCTCGGCGTCGACCTCGACCCGGACCGCCCGGCCGAGGGGCTGTCCATCGCGGACCAGCAGATCGTCGAGATCGCCAAGGCGATCTCCCTGGACGCCCGGCTGCTCGTCATGGACGAGCCGACGGCGGCGCTCAGCGCCGTCGAGGTGCGCCGGCTCTTCGCGGTCGCCCGTGGCCTGCGCGACGCCGGCCACGCCGTCGTCTTCATCTCGCACCGCCTCGACGAGGTCGCCGAGCTCTGCGACACCGTCACCGTGATGCGCGACGGCGAGCACGTGTCCACCGACCCGGTCGCCGACGTGACGGCCGGCGACCTGGTGCGGCGCATGGTCGGCCGCGCCGTCGCCGACCTCTACCCCAAGGTGTCGAGCACCCCCGGCGAGGTGGTGCTCCGGGTCGAAGGCCTGCAGTCCACCGGCACGTTCCACGACGTGTCCTTCGACGTGCGCGCGGGCGAGATCGTCGGCCTGGCAGGCCTCGTCGGGGCGGGGCGCAGCGAGATCGCCCGCGCCGTGTTCGGCGTCGACCGGTACGACGCCGGCCGCGTCGTCGTCGGCGGGCGGGCCCTGCGCCCGGGCGACCCGACCGCGGCCATCGCCGCGGGCCTCGCCCTCGTCCCCGAGGACCGGCGGCTGGAGGGCCTGGTCACCGAGTCGTCGGTGGCCCGCAACGTCTCGGCCGTCTCCCGACGGCGCCTCGCGCGCCTTGGCATCCTGCTGCCCGACGCCGAGGCGCGGCTCGCGCGCGACTGGTCCGGCCGGCTGGCGGTGAAGGCCGGCGCGCTGGACGCGGTGGCCACGACCATGAGCGGCGGCAACCAGCAGAAGGTCGTCCTCGCCAAGTGGCTGGCCACGGGCCCCAAGGTCCTGATCGTCGACGAGCCCACGCGCGGCATCGACGTCGGCACCAAGGCGGAGGTGCACCGGCTGCTGTCCACGCTGGCCGCCGAGGGACTTGCCGTGCTCATGATCTCGTCCGAGCTGCCGGAGGTGCTGGGCATGGCCGACCGCGTGCTCGTGGTCCGCGAAGGGCGGATCGCCGCCGAGCTGAGCCGGGCGGAGGCGACCCCCGAGGTCGTGATGCGTGCCGCGACGCCGGGCGCGTCCGCCGGGCAGGAGGGCGCGGCATGAGCGCCCTGCTGCGCCGCCGCGAGGCCGGTATCGCCCTCGCCCTTCTCGTCGTGATCGGCGTGACCACGGCCATCCAGCCCGGCTTCCTGCTCAGCTCCGGCGGCTTCCGCGACCTGCTGCTCACGCCCGCCATCCTCGTGGTGCTCGCCGTGGGCCAGGCGGTCGTGGTCATCACCCGCAACGTCGACCTGTCCGTGGGCTCCGTGCTGGGCCTGACCGCGTACCTCACCGGCCGCCTGTTCATCGAGGCGCCCGACCTGCCGATCGTCGTGGTGGCGCTCGTCGCCGTCGCGGCAGGGGCCGTGCTCGGCCTGGTCAACGGGTCGATCGTGGCGTTCGCCCGCGTGCCGGCGCTCGTTATCACGCTCGGCACGCTGTACGTCTACCGTGGCATCGCGCTGACCTGGGCCGGCAGCGACCGGATCGACGCCGGGGACATGCCCCGGTCGTTCCTCGCGCTGGGCACCCAGCAGGTGCTGGGCATTCCCGTGCTGACGATCGTCGCCGCCGTCGTGCTCGCCGTCGTCGCCTACTACATGTACACCGCGCGCGGCGGCCGGCAGCTCTACGCGATCGGGTCCGACCCCGACGCCGCCGAGCTGCAGGGCCTGCCCGTGCGCCGCCGGCTGCTCGGGGCGTTCGCCCTGGGCGGCGCGCTCGCCGGGCTGGCCGGCGTCATGTTCGCCGCCCGGTACGGCACCGTGTCGTCCGGCGCCGGGCTCGGCATCGAGCTCCAGGTCGTGGGCGCCGTCGTGGTGGGCGGCGTCGCGATCTTCGGCGGCAGCGGCACCGTCGCGGGTGCCGCGCTCGGCGCGATGCTGCTGCTGACCATCAACCGCGCCCTGCCGGTGGTGGGCATCCCCGACTTCTGGCAGCGCGCCGTGGTCGGCGCGCTCATCATCGGCGCCATCGCGCTGGACCGCGTGCTCGCCCGGCGGCGGTCGCACCGCCTCGCGGCCGAACGCGACACCGACCAACCCGGCGAAGGCGGACCAGCCGACCGCGAGGAGGCGAACCGATGAGGACCCACGCCCGTCCCTGGTGGCAGCGCGCGCTGCTCACCCGCGAGATGCTGACCGTGCTGATCCTGGTCGCTGCCTGGGTGGTCGCCTCCGCGACCGTGCAGGGCTTCGACGGCCCGCTCACCATCACCTACCTGGTGCTCGACGTCGCCCCCGTGCTGCTCATCGCGCTGCCCATGACGCTGATCATCGCCACCGGCGAGATCGACCTGTCGGTCGCGTCCGTGGTGGGGCTGTCCAGCGTCACCTTCGGCCTGCTGCACCAGGCCGGTGCCGACCTGTGGCTCGCGCTGCCGGCCTCCGTGCTGCTCGGCGCGGTGTGCGGTGCGCTCAACGGGGCGCTCGTCGCCTACGGCGGCCTGCCGTCGCTCGCGGTCACCATCGGCTCCCTCGCCCTCTACCGCGGCCTCGCCGTCGGGCTGCTGGGCACCACCGCCGTCACCGACTTCCCCGAGAGCTGGACCGACGGCGCCACCGAGAAGCTGGGGGAGTCGCCCTGGCCGGCGATCACGCTCGGGCTGGTCCTCCTGATCGCCGTCTTCGCCGTGCTGCTGCACGCCACACCGTTCGGCCGGAACGTGCTCGACATCGGCCGCAGCAGCGAGGCCGCCCGGTTCTCCGGCGTCGACGTCAAGCGCACCCTGCTCATCCTGTTCGTGCTGTCCGGGGCGGTCTCGGCGCTCGCGGGCGTCTACTACACGCTCCGCTACGGCAGCGCCCGGGGCGACAACGCGACCGGCCTGGAGCTGCAGGTCGTCGCGGCGGTGCTGCTGGGCGGGGTATCGATCTTCGGCGGCCGCGGCGCCATGCACGGGGTGGTCGCGGGCGTGCTGCTGATCGGCGTGCTCGGCAGTGCCCTGCGGCTGGAGGGCGTCACCGTCAACGTCATCAACATCGTGATCGGCACGGCGCTCGTCGTGTCGGTGGTCGCCCCGCGCATCGCGGGGGGCCTCAGGGTCCGACGGCGCTCGTCCGCCGGGCACGGAAGCTAGGGAGACGAACGATGAAGCTCACATCTGTGCTCGCGGCCGGCACGGCCGCTGTCCTGGCGGTCGGGCTGGCCGCCTGCGGTTCCGGGGGCGACGGCGGGGACGGTGGTGACGGCGGCGCGTCCGGCGACGTCACCATGACCATGCTGCCCAAGAACCTCGGTAACCCGTACTTCGAGGCGTCGACCGCCGGGGCACAGGAGGCGGCCGACGAGCTCGGCGCCACCGTCGAGGAGGTGGGGCCGGACACCGCGTCCCCCGACTCGCAGGTCCCGTTCATCAACACCGCCGCCCAGCAGGGCGTGAGCGCGCTGATCGTCTCGGCCAACGACCCGACGGCGATCGGTGACGCGCTCGACGAGGCGAAGTCGGCGGGCACCAAGGTGGTCACCTTCGACTCCGACACCGAGCCCCAGTTCCGTGACCTGTTCGTCAACCAGGCCTCGGCCGAGGGCATCGCGGACAAGCAGCTCGAGCTCATCTCCGACCAGATCGGCGGCGAGGGCGAGATCGCCATCCTGTCGGCGTCGGCCAACGCGACCAACCAGAACGCGTGGATCAAGCTGATGGAGGAGAAGCTGGCGTCCGACTACCCGGACATCACACTCGTGGAGACCGCCTACGGCGACGACGACGACCAGACATCGTTCGACAAGACCGCGGCCCTGCTGCAGTCGCACCCGGACCTGAAGGGGATCGTCTCGCCCACGACCGTCGGCATCGCCGCGGCCGCGCGGTACGTCTCGACGTCCGAGTACAAGGGCAAGGTCGCGGTCACCGGCCTCGGCACGCCCAACCAGATGCGCGAGTACGTCGAGGACGGCACCGTCGAGGCGTTCGCGCTGTGGAACCCGAACGACCTCGGCTACCTGGCGACCGAGGCCGCCGCGGCCCTGGTGGCGGGCGACATCACGGGCGCGGAGGGCGACACCTTCGACGCGGGCCGGCTCGGCGAGTACACCGTCGGGGCCGACGGCGTGGTCGTGCTCGGCGAGCCGTTCGTGTTCGACAAGAGCAACATCGACGACTTCGACTTCTGAGTCGACGCGGGGGGCGTCGCGGGGCGTCGCGGTGCCGTCGCCGGGTTGTCGCGGGGTCGTCGCGGGGTGGTCGCCGTCGGGCCGCTCGGTGAGCCGGGCCGGTGCCTCCCCTTCGAGGCCTAAGTTTCTCCGCATTGAGATGGCTCAATGCGGAGAAACTTAGGCCTCGAAGGGGAGTGTGCCCGCGGCCCGTGGTTCGTATCAGAAGATCACCCGCTCCTCCCGGGTGAAAGGCCGCGGCATCCGGGGCCTCCACGACTAACGTCAGCCTGTTCTTCGCGTCGGCCCCCGTGCGCCGACGCGTTCTGACGCGAGGAGGACATCAGTGGCTCGGCACGTGGCGGCACCCGCATCCCGGTCGAAGCAGGACTCCCGGGACGGCGCCGGCAAGGCGACGCTCGCGAGCACCGTGGTGGGGCGCACGATCATCCTGGGCGTGGCGCCGGCGATGGTGCTCGGCGGCGCGCTCGCCCCGGCGGCGACGGCGCTGACGACGCAGCCGTCCCTGGAGCCCGAGGGCATCGCGGCCCCCGCAGACTCCGCACTGCCCGACGTCGGCACGACCGCCGCGGACGTCGAGACCGTCGAGGTGGCCGCGGCCCCGGTCGAGGAGACCGCCGTGGTCGACGACGTCACCGGCACGGACCCGGAGCAGGCGACCGAGACCGCCACGGCCGCCGACGGCGCCGTCGTGCTCGACACCGCCGACGCCGACGGCCGGGTCGCGGGCGCCATCGAGGTGCCGGAGGGGTTCCAGACGGTCGGGCTGTCCTGGCCGGCCGAGATCGACGAGGCCGTGCCCGAGATGCAGGTGCGCACCCGCGCCGCCGATGGGACCTGGAGCGGGTGGAGCCACCTGGAGAGGTCCACGGACGACGCCGACGGCGGTTCCGCGGTCGTGACCTCCGCGCCGGTGTACGTGGGCGAGGCGGACGCCGTCCAGCTCGCCACGGTGGACGAGGCCGCCGAGTTTCCGGCGGGCGTGGAGCTCAGCCTGGTCTCGTCGGCCCAGGTCACCACGGCCGCGGCGACCACGTCCGGCACGGTGGCGCCGTCGGCCGCGACGAACGGGCCCACGATCATCACGCGTGAGGAGTGGGGCGCCGCACCGCGCTGCCTCGAGCCGGGCACCGGACCCACCTGGTTCCCCGCCGGGGGTGGCCTCAAGGCCGCGGCCGTGCACCACACGGTGAACCCCAACGACTACTCCACCGTGGCCGAGGCCATGCAGGCCATCCGCAACGACCAGGCGTACCACCAGCAGACGCACGGCTGGTGCGACATCGGCTACAACTTCCTGGTCGACAAGTGGGGCAACATCTACGAGGGGGCTGACGGCAGCATCGAGGAGCCGATCGTCGGCGCCCACACCGGCGGCTTCAACACCGGCACGGTCGGCGTCGCGATGGTGGGCACCTACACGAGCGCGGAGGGCGTGAAGCCCTCGGCCGCCCAGCAGGACGGCGTGGCCAGGATCATCGGGAGCCGGCTCGCGGAGTACGGCGTGAACCCGGACGAGAAGACGGTCCTCACCGCCGCCGGCCACACCGACGGCGGCCGGTACTACGCGGGCGACAAGGTGACGCTGCAGCGGGTCTTCGGCCACCGTGACACCCACCAGACCGAGTGCCCGGGCGCGCTGGCGTACCCGTTGCTCGCGGGGATCCAGGACCAGGCGGCCGTGTACGCGAAGCAGTATGCGCCGCAGCAGGAGCCCGTCGCGGAGCAGTACACGAACCTGGTCCAGGCCGTGTACAAGGACAGCCTCGGCACCGAGGCGACCGCCGCCCAGATCGCGTCGTGGGAGTACAAGGTCTCGGTCAGCGGCGGCGGCGTGCTCGCCGAGGCCATGGAGAAGTCCGACTCGTACCGCAAGGCACGGATCATCGCGGCGTTCCGGAGCACGCTGGGCTACGCGCCGTCGTCCACCCAGCTGTCCGGCCACGTCGCAGGGATCAAGAACGGCGTGCGGACGGTCGACGAGGTGGAGCCCTACCTGCTGATGAACCCGCTCTACTACAAGAAGGCGGGCGGCACCAACGGCACCTACGTGACGGCGCTGTACCAGCACATCCTGAAGCGCAGCCCGACGGCCCACGAGCGCAAGGTCTGGGCGGCGAAGCTGGGGTCGCTCGGCCGGCGGGGCGTCGTCGAGGCGCTCTGGGAGAGCCGCGCGGGGGTGGGGGTGCGCGTCAAGGCCACCTACCGGCACTACCTGGGCGCACAGCCGACGTCGGCCCAGCTGACCCTGTGGACGGACCGCATCGTGGGCAGGTACTCGGAGGCCGACCTGCGCAGGTCGCTGATCAACTCCCAGTCATACCTGGCGCGGGCGGACGCCCGCTACTGAGGGTGCTGGCACGCGGGTCCCGGTGCGGGCGCGCCTGGGATTCGCGTGGTCGGTAGAACGTCAGGTGGTCGGCAGCCCGAGCTGCCGACCACCTGACGTTCTACCGATCGCAACGGTTCGCCTCCGCGATGCCTTGACCGCTTCCGGGTTGCGGAATAGGGTTTGAATGAATCGTTTCAAGGTGCGCACGAGGGCGTGCGCGGAGAGGGAGGACGCCATGGCGGCATCCACACGTGTCGAGGCGGCCAGGTCAGCGCTCCGGCAGCAGACGATCGAGCTGCCGTCCTGGGCGTTCGGCAACTCGGGCACGAGGTTCAAGGTCTTCAGCCAGCCCGGTGTACCGCGTGACCCGTTCGAGAAGCTGTCCGACGCCGCGCAGGTGCACAAGTACACCGGCGTGGCCCCGCGCGTCAGCCTCCACATCCCGTGGGACCTGGTGGACGACTTCGGCGCCCTCGCCCGGCACGCCGACGACCTTGGCGTCCGGATCGGCATGATCAACTCGAACGTCTTCCAGGACGAGGACTTCATGCTGGGCTCGCTGGCCCACCCGGACCCGCGGGTGCGCGCCAAGGCCGTGGACCACCACAAGCAGTGCATCGACGTCATGCGCGCCACGGGGTCCAAGGACCTCAAGGTCTGGCTGTCCGACGGCCTGAACTACCCCGGGCAGGACTCGATCCGGGCCCGGCAGGACCGGATCGCCGAGTCCCTCGCCGAGATCTACGCCGCACTGGACGACGACCAGCACATGGTGCTCGAGTACAAGTTCTTCGAGCCGGCCTTCTACGTGACCGACGTGCCGGACTGGGGCACCTCCCTGCTGCACGTCATGGCGCTCGGTGACCGGGCGAAGGTCGTGCTGGACACCGGCCACCACGCGCCCGGCACCAACATCGAGTTCATCGTGGCGCAGCTCCTGCGCCAGGGCCGCCTCGGCGCCTTCGACTTCAACAGCCGGTTCTACGCCGACGACGACCTCATGGTGGGCGCCGCCGACCCGTTCCAGCTGTTCCGGATCATGCACGAGATCGTGTCCGCCGGCGCGCACGCCCCGGACAGCGGGGTCAACTTCATGCTCGACCAGTGCCACAACATCGAGCCGAAGATCCCCGCGCAGATCAGGTCGGTCATGAACGTCCAGGAAGCGACGGCCAAGGCGCTGCTCGTCGACGTCCAGGCGCTCGAGGCCGCCCAGCTCGCCGGTGACGTGCTCGGCGCGCACGGCGTGCTCATGGACGCGTACGACACGGACGTCCGGCCGCTCGTCGCGCAGGTGCGCGAGGAGATGGGGCTGGACCCGAACCCGACCGCGGCCTTCGCGGCGTCGGGCTATGCCGAGAAGATCGCTAGCGAGCGCGTCGGTGGCGCGCAGGCGGGATGGGGAGCATGAACGACGTCGTCGAGGCCGGTGCCGGCGCGGCCGGTGCGGTACAAGACCTGGTGGGCCGGTCCAACCGGCTGGGCTCCGACCCGCGGGTGACCAACTACGCGGGCGGCAACACGTCCGCGAAGGGCAGCGCCACCGACCCGGTGACGGGCGAGCCTGTCGAGCTGCTGTGGGTCAAGGGCTCCGGCGGCGACCTCGGCACGCTCACCGAGCAGGGCCTCGCCGTGCTGCGGCTCGACCGGATGCGCGCCCTCGTGGACGTGTACCCGGGCGAGGAGCGCGAGGACGAGATGGTCGCCGCGTTCGACTACTGTCTGCACGGCAAGGGCGGCGCGGCTCCGTCCATCGACACGGCCATGCACGGCCTGGTCGACGCGCCCCACGTGGACCACCTGCACCCCGACGCCGGCATCGCGATCGCCGCGGCCGCCGACGGCGAGAAGCTGACCGCCGAGATCTTCGGCGACGAGGTCGTCTGGGTGCCCTGGCGCCGTCCGGGTTTCCAGCTCGGCCTCGACATCGCGGCCATCAAGGCCGCGAACCCGCAGGCCGTCGGCTGCATCCTGGGTGGCCACGGCATCTCCGCCTGGGGCGACACCTCGGCCCAGGCGGAGGAGCGGTCCCTCTCGATCATCCGGCGGGCCGAGGAGTTCATCGCCTCGCGGGCAGCCGCTCGGGGGGAACATCCCTTCGGCGCCGTGCGGCCGGGTTACGAGCCGCTGCCCGACGCCGAGCGGCGCGCCCGGGCGGCCGCGCTCGCACCCGTGATCCGCGGCCTGGCCAGTGTCGACGCGCCGCAGGTGGGGCACTTCACCGACTCGGAGCCCGTGCTGGACTTCGTGGCGCGCGAGCGGCTGCTGCCGCTCGCCGAACTCGGCACGAGCTGCCCCGACCACTTCCTGCGGACCAAGGTGAAGCCGCTGGTCGTCGACGTCCCGACGTCGGCCACGGTGGAGGAGACCGTGACCGCGCTGCGGACCGCGCACGAGGCCTACCGCGCCGACTACGCCGCCTACTACGAGCGCGGCGCCGCCGTGGCCCGGGCGCGCGGCGAGGAGCCGCCCGCCATGCGCGGCGCCGACCCGGCGATCGTGCTGGTCCCGGGCGTCGGCATGTTCTCGTTCGGGCGCAACAAGCAGACGGCGCGCGTGGCCGGCGAGTTCTACGTGAACGCGATCAACGTGATGCGCGGCGCGGAGACCATCTCGACCTACGCGCCCATCGCGGAGACCGAGAAGTTCCGCATCGAGTACTGGGCGCTGGAGGAGGCCAAGCTGCGGCGCATGCCCGCGCCCAAGCCGCTGGCGACCCGGGTCGCGCTGGTGACCGGGGCGGCGTCGGGCATCGGCAAGGCGATCGCGGCCCGGCTGGCGGCCGAGGGCGCGTGCGTGGTGGTGGCCGACCTGGACGCCGCGAAGGCGTCGGCGGCTGCGGCAGAGCTCGGGTCGGCGGACGTCGCGATCGGCGTGGCGGTGGACGTGTCCTCGGAGGCGGCCGTGCGGGCCGGGATCCAGGAGGCCGTGCTGGCGTTCGGCGGCGTGGACCTCGTGGTGAACAACGCGGGCCTGTCGCTGTCGCGGTCGCTGTTCGAGACCACCGAGGCCGACTGGGACCTGCAGCACAACGTGATGGCCAAGGGGTCGTTCCTGGTTTCACGTGAAGCGGCGCGGGTGCTCGTGGACCAGGGCATGGGCGGCGACATCGTCTACATCTCGTCCAAGAACTCGGTGTTCGCGGGGCCCAACAACATCGCGTACTCCGCGACCAAGGCCGACCAGGCGCATCAGGTGCGGCTGCTCGCGGCCGAGCTGGGGCAGTACGGCATCCGGGTGAACGGCGTGAACCCCGACGGCGTGGTGCGCGGCTCGGGCATCTTCGCCTCCGGGTGGGGCGCCAACCGGGCGGCCGTGTACGGGGTACCCGAGGAGAAGCTCGGCGAGTTCTACGCGCAGCGCACCCTGCTCAAGCGTGAGGTGCTGCCGGAGAACGTGGCCAACGCCGTGTTCGCGCTGTGCACCTCCGACTTCTCGCACACGACGGGCCTGCACGTGCCGGTGGACGCGGGCGTGGCAGCGGCGTTCCTGCGGTGAGCGAGGCGGGGAGCGGTCGCGCCGGGTCTCGACGGGCTCGACCGGCGGATTCGGTGGTCGAGCCTGTGTCCTCGCGGGTCGAGACCGTCGAGACCGGGTTCGTCGCCGTCGACCTGGGCGCGACGAGCGGCCGGGTGATGCTCGGGATCGTGCGGGAAGGGTCCCGACAAGCTCGGCCGGTGGGGGGAGAGGCCGGACCGGGGGGCGTCGACGGCGCTCCCCGGGTCGAGCTGGTCGAGTGCGGCCGGTTCGCCAACGGTCCCGTGCCCGACGAGCACGGCGCGCTCCGCTGGGACGTGCGCGCGCTGTGGCGCGGCATCCTCGACGGGCTGCGGTCCGCGGGCGACGTCGCACGGAAGCGCGGGGTCGTGGTCCGGGGGATCGGCGTGGACGCGTGGGCCGTGGACCACGCGTTCCTCGACGAGTCCGGAGTCCTGGTGGCGGACCCGTACTGCTACCGGGACCCCCGCACGGATGCGGTCGCCGACGAGGTCTACCGGCGCATCCCGTTCGCCGACCACTACGCCGTCAACGGGCTGCAGCACCTGCAGTTCACCACCGAGTTCCAGCTCGTCGCCGAGGTCTCGACAGGCTCAGCCCGCGAGGGAACGGGCTCGGCCGGGGAGTGGGGCCGCGCGCGGGACCTGCTGCTGGTGCCCGACCTGATCACCTACTGGCTCACGGGACGCCGCGTCGCGGAGGTGACCAACGCGTCCACCACGGGCTTGCTCGACGCGACCTCGCGCACCTGGTCGGCCGAGCTCCTGGACCGGCTGGCGGCCGGGTACCCGCCGCTCGCCGGGCTCCGCGACAAGCTGCCGGAGCTCGTCGAGCCGGGCACCGTCGTCGGGCACCTGGTGCCCGAGGTGCGGGAGGCGACGGGGCTCGGCGAGGTGCCGGTGCTCGCGGTCGCCTCGCACGACACGGCGTCCGCCGTGGCGGCGGCGCCGCTCGGGGCGGCCGCGGCGTACATCTCGTCGGGCACGTGGTCGCTGGTCGGGCTGGAGCTGCCCGAGCCCGTGCTCACCGAGCCGAGCCGGGCCGCGAACTTCACCAACGAGCTCGGACTGGACGGGACCGTGCGCTACCTGCACAACGTCATGGGCCTCTGGGTGCTGGACGAGTGCGTTCGGTCCTGGTCGCACGACGACGGCGCGCCCGTCGACCTGTCCGCCCTGCTGGCGGCGGCCTCCGCCGAGCCTGGCAGTCGCTGCCTCGTCGACGTGGACGGCGGAGAGTTCCTCGCGCCGGGCGACATGCCGCGCCGGGTGTCGGACGCCGCCGCGCGGCTCGGGGTCGACCTGCCGGTGGACGGGCCCGCCGCGCGGCCCGCCCTCGTCCGGGTGGTCCTCGACAGCCTCGCGGCCTCCTCGGCGCGGGCGATCGCGGACGCGTCGTCCCTAGCCGGCGTGCCCGTGGACGTCGTGCACGTGGTGGGCGGCGGCTCGCGGAACGAGCTGCTGTGCCGGCTCACGGCCGAGGCCGCCGGGCTGCCCGTGATCGCCGGGCCCGTCGAGGCGACGGCGCTTGGCAACGTGCTGGTGCAGGCCCGCGCGGTGGGCGTGCTGTCGGGCGACCTGACGGCGCTGCGCGACGTCGTGCGTGCGAGCGTCGCGCTGCGCCGGTACGACCCGGCGCCGGTGACCGGCCACTGACCGGCGCGGCCGCTGACGGGCGCGTGGTGGGGGTCAGTCGCCGCTCGACGCGCGAACGATGAGCCGGGAGCTCAGCTCGATCCGGTGCACCGGGCGGTCGGCGTCCGCGAGCCGACGCGTGAGCAGCTCCACCGCGGCCGCGCCGATCGCGGCCTTGGGCGGGCTCACCGCGGTCAGCGGCGGGTCCGCCAGGGCGGCCACCTCGTCGTCGTACGCGACCACCGCCAGGTCCGTGGGGACCCGCATGCCGCGTTCCCGCGCCAGCTCCACCAGCGAGATCGCCTCCCGGTCGGAGTGCACCAGGACCGCCGTCACGCCCGTCTCCGTGCACTCGTCCAGCACGGTCGCGGCGTCGGTGGCCCACTCCGCGCCGGCCAGCGGATCGGTCTCCAGGTCGAGCACCACGTCGAACTCCAGGTCTGCCGCTGCCGCGAGGAAGCCGCGGCGAACGGCCGCGGAGTGCGGGCTGGTCCGCGACGTCACCAGGCCCACGCGCCGGTGTCCCCGCTCGGCAATGTGGCGGGCGGCCGTGCCCGAGCCCAGTGCATGGTCGGTCGCCACCGACTCCAGCGGTTCACGGTACGGGCCGCCCACCAGGCGCCGCTCCATCAGCACCACCGGCAGGTCCAGGCCAGCGAGCCAGTCGGCCAGGTCGGTGGCGTCCGGCCCGTCGACGGGCGGGGCCACCAGCAGGCCGTCGACCCCCGGACCACCGTCGTCGCTGACCAGCGCCGCGAGCTGGTGCCGGATCTGGTCCACGTCGTACGACCCGCCCCGCAGGATCAGCCGTGCCGTGTCGTGCGCGGCGGCCCGCGCGCCGCGGATCACCTCGGGCCAGTAGTAGTCCAGCGAGGGCACGACCATGCCGATGGTCGGTCGCTCGTCGTCGCCCGCGAACATGCCCTCCGGCAGGGGGACGCCGGTGCTTGCCCCGGTCCGGGCGCCCAGGCCGCCGCCGCTTCCGGAGCCGCCGTTGGTACCGGTGCCGCGCGCCGGGATGCGGGCACCGCCGTGCACCTTCTCCAGCGTGCCCTCGGCCACGAGCAGCGCGAGGTCGCGCCGCACCGTCACGGGGGTCACGCCGAGCACGCGCGACAGGTCGCTCACCCGTGCCGAGCCCGTCTCCCGCACCCGTGCGATCAGGCGTGCCCGACGCTCGCTCGGGAGCGGCGCTTCCTGCGTCATGCGACCTCCTGCGATCCCGACCCGGTGGGTCTCATGGTTACCCGGAACTGGCCCGACGGCGCCGCTGCGCGCGCCGTGAGCCGCAACCGGTTCAGGTGTTCACCCCAGACGGCGGTGAGCTCGGGGTCGTCCAGCGCGCGCACGTCGACCGCGGCGTCGACGGCCTGAGGATCCCACGTGATCGCGAGGTCGCGGCGCACCGGGGCGCCGTCCGGCGTGAAGCGGACGACCGCGCGACCGGGCGTGAGCTCGACGTCGCCCGCGAGCATCCAGTGCCACGCCGTCGGTGCGACAGGTTCGGCGGGTTCGATGTGTTCGGCGGGGTCGGCCGGGGCCGCGTCCGTGAACCGCCACGAGTCCTCGACGGTCACGGCCTCGGCGGCCGGGTCCAGTGTCACCTCACGCCACCACTGCTCGAGCCCGGCCACGGGATACGCCCCTGCGAGCTCCACCCGCGCCCGCCAGCCCGCCGTCGGCCCGCCGTCGAACGTAGGCTCGGTCGCGCTGTCAGCCCCGACAGAGCGATCAGCCCTACGTTCGCCGACACCGTCGCCCGCGGCGGCTACGCCGTCCGACACCTCGAAGGTGCCGGCGGCGAACTCCGGGCCGGGGGCCTGCTCCACGCCGCGCACCCGCGGGACGTTGTGCCAGTCGCCGCGGACCACCCACAGGTCGTACCGGTCCGGGCCGAAGGAGCCGGCGCGGTAGGTGGGCTTGCCGGCGTCGACCACGACGGGCACGCCGTCGAGGGCGACGATCACCGAGCCGACGTCCACGTGGTTGTGGTTCTCGTCGTTGTGCCCGCCCTTGACTGACACGGCGAGCCCGCGGGTCGAGCCCGGCACGGTGCGTGCGACCGCTATCCCTGTCGCCGGGAACGTGGCCCGGCCCACCAGCGGCGGGGTGGTGGCCGGGGCGTTCACCCAGGACCCGGACAGCAGGCCGACCGCGCGGGGCAGGGAGGCGCGCTCGTCGAACAACCCGCCGGGCTGCCCGCGGTACGACGCCGCGTGCTGTGCCGCCGCCGCGTCGCCCATCCGCTCGGCCCACGTGTGCACGACGTTCCAGGGCCAGGTCGCGAGCGGCCGCGCGGCGCCGTCGGCCACGTTGACGTACCAGTCGCCGCCCAGGTGCATGGCGTGCGGGAAGGCCAGGGTCGCGCGGATGCGGTCCAGCGCCTCGGGCGCGGGGTCGGTCCCCGCGAACGTGAGCAGGTCCTGCGCCTCCAGCGCGCGGGCCGCTCCCTGCCACCAGTAGTGGTAGCCCTCGTCGACCCCGCCGTCGGCGGGCAGGGAGGCCCAGTACGCGGCGATCCCCTCTGCCACGAGCGCAGTGGTGGCAGCGCGACGGTCGGGGTCGTCCTCCAGTGCGAGGTTCGCGGCGAGCACGTTGCCCTGGATCCAGGGGCTCCAGTTCATGATCGGGTGGTCGACGCCGAGCCACCACCAGTCCCGCCGATCGGTGAACGGGCGCAGCACCCGGGCCTGCGTCTCCTGCCGCACGCGCCAGCGCACGCCGGGCGCGCGCTCGTCGAGCGCGTGGCCGAGAAGGTGGTCGATCCACGCGAGCTGTGCTGCGACCTCGCCCGCGCCGAGGTCGAGGTGGGGCTCGGTCACGGTGGGCGTGACGCGGCCGAACCGGTCGAACGTGTCGTCGTGCGAGGCCCAGCACCAGCTCGACTGCTCGCAGAGCAGCAGCACTCCGTCGACCACCTCGTCGACCAGGTCGTCCTGCGGGTCGACGAGCGCCGCGAGCGTGGCGCGGGTCAGCCGCGCCTGCCGGGCGGCCACCTGCGCCTCGTAGACCGTGCGGTCGCCGTCGCGGAAGAACCGGGCGTAGTGCGAGGCGAGCGGCTGCGGCCACGGGGTGCCGCGCTCGGCATCCGCCCAGGCGAGCGTGGGCGTGAGGGCGCTCACCACGTGCCCGGCGGCCCAGTGGTCCCGGGCCGACACGTCGGGCGCGGGCAGCGACGCTGCTGTCATGTTCGTATCTCCAATGATCGAAAATGATCGTATAGGAACTCTTCGACGAACGCCAGGGCTTGCCAACGGCCGGTCTGGTGGGCTTCAATGGGCCATCGTCCGATCGTAGGTGATCGGAATTGTTCGCCTGAACGGTCAGGTGGACGCGGACTCGATGGAGAGGAGCGCGGTGGTGCGGCGACCTGAAGCCCTGCTCGTCATGGACGATCGGGCACTGCGTATGCAGTTCGGCCCGGACGAGGACTCCCGGCTGCGTGCGATCGCGAGTCTCGGTGAGACCTCTCGTGTGACCTCCTACGACACGCCCGAGGCCAAGGCCCGGCTGGCCGACGTCGAGGTGCTCGTCACCTCGTGGGGCGCGCCCCGGCTCACGACCGAGGTCCTCGAGCTCGCGCCGAACCTGCGCGCGGTCGTGCACTGCGCGGGTTCGGTCCGGTCGCTGGTGTCCGACGCGGTCTGGGACCGCGGGCTGCTGGTGACCAACGCCGTGGCCGAGAACGCGCTGCCGGTCGCGGAGTTCACGGTGGCCGCGATCCTCATGGCCGGCAAGAAGGCGCCGTTCCTCGCGAACATCGCCCGCAAGCGCAGAGACGACTGGTCCTACCTGGACGAGCACGGCGACCTGTCCAACCGGGACCGCGTGGTCGGCATCGTCGGCTTCTCCCGGACCGGGCGCCAGGTCGTGGCGCGCCTGACCGTGCCGGGCTCCGGTCCCGAGACGCGCGAGATCCTCGTGGCGGACCCGTTCGCGGACGCGGCCGTCGTGGCCGAGGCCGGCGCGCGGCTGGTGCCGCTCGACGAGCTGCTGGCGGCGTCCGACATCGTCTCGCTGCACGCCCCGGAGCTGCCCTCGACGCGCAACCTGATCGGCGCGCGCGAGCTCGCCCTGCTGCCCGACGGCGCCACGCTGATCAACACCGCCCGCGGCACCGTCGTCGACACCGCTGCGCTGGAGCGCGAGTGCTCGACGGGCCGCATCTACGCGATGCTCGACGTCACCGAGCCGGAGCCGCTGCCGGCGTCGTCCGTGCTGTACGACCTGCCCAACGTCATGATCACACCGCACATCGCCGGGTCGCTCGGCACGGAGGCGCGCCGCATGACCGCGGCCGCGCTCGACGAGCTGGAGCGCTACGCACGGGGCGAGGCGTCCCGCAGTGCCGTGACCCGCGAGGACATGGAGTTCGTCGCATGACCGACCACACAGCTTCCGTCCGTCCGGCCGGCGCCGGGGCGTCCGGCCCCGAGGCCCGGGTCTGGCTCACCGGCTACGCCGACCGGCTGCTCGCAGCCGTCGAGCCCTACGCGTCGCCGACCGGGTCGCTCATCACGCTGCCCGGCACGCCGGGTGGCTACGGCACCGCCGTCGACGGGCTCGAGGGCTTCGCGCGCACGTTCCTGCTGGCGGGCTTCCGGCTCGCGGGCGAGGACGGCGCGGACCCGGCCGGCCTCGCCGAGCGGTACGCGGCCGGGCTGACCGCGGGCGCCGACCCCGCGCACCCCGAGCGGTGGGTCCGGCCCGACGAGCACAGCCAGGCCAAGGTCGAGGCGGCCTCGCTGGCCCTGATCCTCGACCTGACGCGCCCCTGGATCTGGGACCGGCTGGCGCCGTCGGCCCAGGAGCACCTGGTCGACTACCTCGCCTCGGTCGTGGGCGACGAGGGCTACCCGGACAACAACTGGGTCTGGTTCCGCATCGTCGTGGAGACCTTCCTGCGCTCGGTCGGTGGCCCCTTCTCCGCCGACGACGTGGCGCGCGACCTGGCGGCGCACGACCGGTTCATCCGGCCCGGCGGCTGGTTCGCGGACGGCCCCGAGCGCAGCTTCGACCACTACACGGGCTGGGCCCTGCACCTGTACCCGGCCATGTGGGCGCGGATGACCGGCGCGGCCGAGGTCGCGCAGGCCGCGGGCGACGACCTGGCTACCCGCTCGGCATCGGACCGCGAGCACCTGGCGCGGTACCTGGACGACGCGCTCGCTCTGGTCGGCGCCGACGGCTCCCCGCTGCTGCAGGGCCGCAGCCTCACCTACCGCTTCGCCGCCGCCGCCCCGTTCTGGGCCGGTGCCGTGTCGGGCGTGGGCCGGCCGGGCCAGCTCCGGGAGGCGGCGACGCGTATCGTGCGGCACTTCGCCGACCACGACGTGCCGGGCGACGACGGCCTGCTGACCCTCGGCTGGCACCAGCCGTGGCGTCCCCTCGCCCAGCGGTACAGCGGCACCGGCTCACCGTACTGGGCGAGCAAGGGCCTGCTCGGCCTGGCTCTGCCCGCCTCGCACGAGGTGTGGACTGCCGCGCCCGAGCCGCTCCCGGTCGACGTCGGCGACGTGCTCGCTGTCGCGGCCGCACCTGGCTGGGCGATCAGTGCCACGCGGGACGACGGCATCGTGCGCGTGATCAACCACGGCACGGACCACGCGCTGCCCGGGTCCGACGGCGGCGACTCGCCGCTGTACGCACGACTCGGCTACTCGACGGCGGCGTCCCCACTGCTGGATCCCGACGCGTGGCTCTCGCCGCTGGACCAGTCGGTGGTGCTGCTCGACGTCGCCGACCGTGCAACCCACCGCGCGGGTTTTGCCACGGTACTCGTCCCCGTCGAGCACGAGGTGTCCGGCGAGCAGGCGACCGGCACGGCGCACCCGACGGGCGCCGTCGCGCTCGGGTCGGTCGCCGACACGCACTGGCTGCAGGTCGACACCACCGCCCCCGACCACGGGTCCGGGCGTCCGGGTACGGCGACGACGGCAGGACAGATCACCACCGTGTCGATCGTCCGCGGCGCCTGGGAGGTCCGGCTCGTGCGGGTCGCGGACGAGTTCGATGCCCGGGCGGAGGCACTCCGGATCGGCGGCTGGGCCGCCGGGCCGGACGTCGGCTCGGCCCTGGTGCCGCTGCTCGGCGACATCGCGCCGCTCAGCGGATCGACCGTCCACGACGACGCCACGCCCCTCGCGGGACCGAGCACCACCCCCTGGCTGCGGTACGCCCCGGTGCCGGAGGGCTGGACCGCCGTCGGCGTCCACCTCGGGCGCGCCGTCGGCGCCCGGCACGACCCGGCGCCGCCCGCGGCGCCGCACCTCGAACTCGCCGGCGACCAGGCCCTCGTGACCTGGCCCGACGGTGAACGGACCACGGCAACTCTGCCCTGACCAACCATGCGCTCCGATGGTTCTCACCGGGGCGCCGCAGGACCGAATTCACTCGAAGGAGAGTTGGAATGAACCGCAAGATCATGAGCGCGCTCGGCATCGCCGCCGCCGCGTCGCTGGCCCTGACGGGGTGCGGCGGACAGGACGAGCCCGCGGCCGCCGACGGCCCGGTGACCATCAGCCTGGCCGGCTGGGACTTCGCGTCCACGCCGGAGTTCCAGACGCTCGCGGACGCCTATCACGAGGCCAACCCCGACGTCACCGTGGAGCTCAAGGAGTACCCGGCGGGTGACGACTACGACACTGCGCTGACGGCCGACCTGGCCGCGGGCGCCGCGCCGGACGTCTTCATCGTGAAGAACCTGAAGAACTACATCACGTTCCAGGAGGGCGGCACGCTGCTCGACATCTCGGACGTGGCGGGCGAGCTCGACCCGACGACGGGCGGCCTGGAGCCGATGGCGGTCGACGGCAAGACCTATGCGGTTCCCTACCGCCAGGACTCGTGGCTGCTCTACTACAACAAGGAGCTCTTCGAGAAGGCCGGCGTGGACCTGCCCGACGGCTCCTGGACCTGGGACGACTACGCCGACGCCGCCGAGCAGCTCACCGAGGGCATCGGCGAGAAGGACGTCACGGGCACCTACCTGCACAGCTGGCAGTCCACCGTGCAGGGCTTCGCCCTCTCGCAGACCCCGGGCGCGTCGCTCGACGGCGGCGACTTCTCGTTCCTGGCTCCGTACTACGAGCGCGAGCTCGCGCTGCAGGACGCCGGCGCGCAGCCGTCGTTCGCGACCGTGACCACGAACGAGCTGGCCTACCAGTCGCAGTTCGGCACTCAGAAGGCCGCGATGCTCCCGATGGGCTCCTGGTACATCGGCACGCTGGTGGCGGAGCAGGAGTCGGGCGCCGCGGACACCTTCGAGTGGGGCATCGCGCCGATCCCGCAGCTCGACGAGTCCACGACCGGCACGGAGAACACCCCCGTGACGTTCGGTGACCCGACCACGATGGGCATCAGCTCGGGCATCGATGAGTCCAAGATCGAGACCGCCAAGGACTTCCTGCGGTTCGCCGCCGGCCCCGAGGGCGCTGCCGCGCTCGCCGAGATCGGCATCACGCCGGCCCTGATCGACGACGCCGTGGCCGACGCGATCTTCGGGCTCGAGGGTGTGCCGCAGGACGAGCTGTCGCGGTTCGCCTACACCACGCACGACACCCTGCCCGAGAACCCGGTGGGCCAGAAGACGGCCGCCATCCAGACGATCCTGGGCGAGACCCACTCGGCGATCATGTCCGAGTCCACCCCGGTGGACGAGGCGATCACCGAGGCCGAGGAGCGCGTCGCCAACGAGGTCGGCTGACCTCGGCCGACCCGCGCGCCCGGGCTCGGTGGCACCTCGAGCCGAGCCCGGGCGCGCGCCCCGGACCACCCCGCTTCCCAAGGAGACGAACCCCATGACGACACCGGTCGTCGGCGAAGAGCGCACCCTCGGGTTCGCGCAGCCCGACACCCGGCCTCCGCTCCGGACCCCGCGTACCTCGCTCAAGGTCCGTAACGCGCTGGTCGGCTGGACGTTCATCCTGCCGAACTTCCTCGGCTTCGCGGTGCTCACCCTCGCGCCGGTGCTCACGCTGTTCTACATCTCCCTGACCAGCTGGAACATCTTCGGCGCCGCCCAGTGGGTGGGCCTCGACAACTTCGCGCGCCTGGTGGGGGACAAGAGCTTCCACACCGCGCTCGGCAACACCTTCTACTACGCAGCGCTGCACATCCCGATCACCATCGCGGCCTCCCTGGGGCTCGCGCTGCTGCTGAACCAGAAGCTGCGCGGCGCGGCGTTCTTCCGCACGGTCGCGTTCTTCCCGTACATCACGTCGATCGTCGCGGTCGCCGTCGTGTGGAACATGCTGTTCAGCCCCGAGTACGGCCCGATCAACCAGTTCCTGGGCCTGTTCATCGACGGCGAGATGCCCGGCTGGACGGTCTCCAAGGACTGGGCGATGCCCGCGGTGATCATCGTCGGCACGTGGAAGGACATGGGCTACTACATGCTCCTGTTCCTGGCCGGCCTGCAGACCGTGCCCGGCGAGCTGCACGAGGCCGCCCGCATCGACGGCGCCGGTGCCTGGCAGCGCTTCTGGAACGTCACGCTGCCCTGCCTGCGGCCCACGATGTTCTTCGTGACGGTCATGGTCACGATCCAGAGCTTCAAGGTCTTCGACCTGATCCTCGTCATGACCGACGGCGGCCCGGGCCAGGCGACCCTCGTGCTCAGCCAGTACATCTACCAGAAGGGCTTCGAGCAGTTCGAGTTCGGCTACGCCTCGGCCGTCGCCGTCGTCCTGTTCTTCATCTGCATCACCGTGACCGTGGTGCAGTTCCTGTACAACAAGCGGAAGGAAGCGTGATGGCCGCCCGTCCGTCCGCCCTCCGGAGGTCCGGCCGGGTGCTGCTCTACGTGGTGATGATCCTCGCCGCGGCGGGCATCATGCTCCCGTTCGCCTGGATGGTGATCTCGTCGCTGAAGATGAACAACCAGGTGTTCACGGCGCCGGTGCAGTGGATCCCGGACCCCGTGCAGTGGCGCAACTACCTCGACATCTGGGTCAAGGCCGACATGGTCACGTGGGTGCGCAACACCCTCGTCCTGTCCGTCGCCGTGACGGTGCTACAGGTCCTGACCGGCAGCTTCGCCGCCTACGGGTTCGCCAAGATGCGCTTCCCGGGCCGCGAGCCGCTGTTCCTGCTGTACATCGGCACCATCGCGGTGCCCTGGCAGTCGTACATGATCCCGCAGTTCCAGATGCTCTCGAGCTGGGGCCTGAACAACACCCTGTGGGCGATCATGCTGCTCCAGGCGTTCGGCGCCTTCGGCGTGTTCCTCATGAAGCAGTACTACGAGTCGATCCCCGACTCCCTGTCGGAGGCCGCGCGCCTGGACGGGCTGTCCGAGTACGGGATCTGGTGGCGCATCATCATGCCGCTGTCGGTGCCGGCCCTGGCGTCGCTGACGATCATCACGTTCGTCTCGACCTGGAACGACTACCTCGGTCCCCTGATCTACCTGCGTGACCGCGAGCTGTGGACCATCCAGATCGGCCTGCAGTCGTTCATCGGCGAGTACAACGCCGAGCACGCGCTGATCATGACGGGCTCCGTGCTGTCGGTCCTGCCGATCGCCCTGATCTTCCTGCTCGGCCAGCGGTACTTCGTCGAGGGCGTCGCGACGACGGGCGTGAAGGGGTGAGTGCCGTGGGCGCGAACCTGGCGGCCGGCGTGGGCGCGACGGCGGGCGCGGGTCCCGCGGCCGGCGCCGGCCCGCGCCGCCGCCGGTTGCTGATCGGCCCCGAGACCTACGAGCTGGTGTTCGGCACGGTCTACACGGGTCTGATGACCAACCTGCTGCTCGCGGTCGCCTGCCTGCCGCTGGTGGTCCTGCTCGTCGCGACCGACCTCGCGTCGACCTGGCCGCTCGCGGCCCTGACGGCGCCGCTGCTCGGACCGGCCCTGATCGCGGCGTTCTCGGTGTTCGCCGCCTTCAGCGCGGACGGGTCGACGACGGTGGTCCGCACCTTCGCCGGCGCCTGGCGCCGGCACCTGCGTCGCGGGCTGGCGCTGGGCGCGCTCGCGGCGGGTGCCGTCGTCGTGGCGGTCGTGGACGTGGCCTTCTTCTGGGGCCGGACGGCGGGGGCCGTCGCGATCCCCGTGCTGGTGACGCTCGCCGTCGTGGCGGTGCTGACCGGTCTCCTCGCCCTCGCGGCGGTGCCCGAGATGCCGGACGCCCGCCTGCGCGACGTCCTGCTCGCCGCCCTGGTGCTCGGCGTGCGGCGCTGGTACCTCTCGGCCGGCGCGCTGGTCGTGCTCGGCCTGCTGGTCTCGGTCGTCGCGGCCCGCCCGGCAGTCGGCCTGGGCTTCGCGGCGGCCCCGCTGCTGTTCGCCGTCTGGGGCGTCTGCCGCTTCGTCCTCCGCCCGGCGGCCGCTCGTCCCGCCTGACGGCGTTGACCACAGCACTTTCTGCCGGTCTCACCCACGCACCTTCGAGGCCCGGGTTTCTTCGCTTTGACAGAGCTCAAAGCGAAGAAACCCGGGCCTCGAAGTAGATCTGCTTCCCTACAGGTACGGCGCCACGTGCTTGTCGTAGCGGGTCAGGACCGTCTCCGCGGTCTCCGCCGTCGGGCGGGCCCAGATCTCCTCGTTGAAGATCTCGGTCTCGATGTCGCCCACGTACCCGGCGTCGCGCACCCAGCCGGTGATCGTCGCGAAGTCGACGTACCCGTCGCCCACGTGCCCCCGCGAGTTCAGCGGCTCGGCCGCCAGCGGCAGCGCCCAGTCGCACACCTGGTACGACGCGATGCGGTCCTCCCGGCCGGCCCGTGCGATCGACCGCTGCAGCGAGGGGTCCCACCACACGTGGTAGGTGTCAACTACCACGCCCACCTCCGACGCCGCGAACGGCGCCGCCAGGTCCAGCGCCTGCGCCAGCGTGGAGATCACCGCGCGGTCCGCGGCGAAGATCGGGTGCAGGGGCTCCAGCACGATCCGTACCCCGTGCTCGGCTGCGAACGGCACCAGGTCGGCGATGCGGTCGGCCACCCGGCCGCGGGTCGCGACCAGGTCGCGGTCCACGTCCGACGTCGGGGCGCCGCCCGGCGTCGAGCCCACCAGGCCGCCGACCACGAAGACCAGCTCGGAGGTGCCGATCGTCGCGGCCTCCTCGATCGCCAGCTTGTTGTCGTCGAGCGCGGCGCGGATGCCGGCGTCGTCCGCCGCGGTGAGGAATCCGCCGCGGCACAGGGACGACGCGCGCAGCCCGGCGTCCGCGATGATGCGCGCCGCCTGCGGCGCGCCGACGGCCTGCACCACGTCACGCCACGGCCCGACGGCGCCGAAGCCCGCCGTGGCCGCTGCCTCGCACGCCTCGGCCAGCGAGGCGTGCTTGACGGTCGCGGTGTTCAGCGATGCCCGGCTCATGCGGTCACCCCGTTCGTCGTCAGGAACGCCCGCAGCCGCGCGGCGGCCAGGGGCGGGTCGAGCAGCATGCCGCAGCCGTCGGCCAGGCGGGCCAGCTCGACCAGGTGCCGCAGCGACCGGCCGGAGTGCAGGCCGCCCACCAGCGAGAACCCGGACTGGAACCCGTTCAGCCAGGACAGGAACGCGATGCCGGTCTTGTAGTAGTACGTCGGCGCGGCGAAGATGTGCCGCCCCAGCGCCTCGGTCGACGCCAGGATCTTGTGGCCGCCCTCGGCGTCCCCGGCGTCGAACGCCTGCAGGGCCGTGGAGGCCGCCGGGTAGATCGCGGCGAAGATGCCGAGCAGCGCGTCCGAGTGTCCCTGCTCGTCGCCCGCGATGAGCTCCGGGTAGTTGAAGTCGTCGCCGGTGTAGAGCCGGGGTCGGTTGCCGTCCACGGCGGGGAGCGCCGCCAGCGCCCGGCGCAGGCCCACCTCGTGGGCGGCGTCGAGCAGCGAGACCTTGACGCCGTCGATCCGGGGCTGGTGCGCGCGGATCAGGTCGAGGAACGTCGCGGTGGCGTCGTCCACGGAGTCCGAGCCCCAGTAGCCCGCCAGAGCCGGGTCGAACATGGTGCCCAGCCAGTGCAGGACGACGGGTTGGTCGGCCTCGGCCAGCACGGCGTCGTACACACGGGCGTAGTCCTCGGGGCCGCGGGCCACGCGCGTCAGCGCGCGGGAGGCCATGACGATGACCTGCGCCCCGGCGTCCTGCACCACGTGCACCTGCTCGCGGTAGGCCTCGGTGACGACGGCCAGGCCGGCGTCGCCCGGTTCGAGGGCCGCGACGGTCTCCGGCGAGAGCTGGTCCGTGCCCGCACCGCACGCGACGCGCGCGCCCACGGACGCGGCCTCGGCCGCCGAGCGCCGGATGAGCTCCTGGGTGGCTGCCCAGTCGAGGCCCATACCGCGCTGGGCAGTGTCCATCGCGTCGGCGACGCCGAGCCCGTGCTTCCAGATGCGGTGCCGGTAGGCGAGTGTCGCGTCCCAGTCGACGACGGCGGGTGCGCCCGGCACGTTCTCCGCACCGACCTGCGGCACCACATGGGCGGCCGCGAAGGCGACGCGGGACGTGATCGGGCCGGACGGCGTGGTCCACGGGCCGGGGGCGTTCAGCTCGACGGCCTCGGAGCCGGCGACGCGGCCCTCGGCGTCGAACAGGGGGAGGACGACGGCGACCCCGCTCACAGGGTGATCTCCGGGATGTCGATGCGGCGGCCCTCCGCGGAGGACCGCAGGCCGAGCTCGGCGAGCTGCACGCCGCGCGCGGCCGAGAGCAGGTCGTAGCGGTGCGGGCGCCCGGCGACGACGTCGCGCAGGAACTCCTCCCACTGCAGCTTGAAGCCGTTGTCCAGGTCGGCGTTCGCGGGGACGTCGAGCCACTGGTCGCGGAACGGCTCGGTGACGGGCAGGTCCGGGTTCCACACGGGCTTGGGGGTGTGCGCGCGGTGCTGGGCGCGGCACTCGCGCAGGCCCGCGACGGCGGAGCCGTGCGTGCCGTCCACCTGGAACTCGACCAGCTCGTCGCGGAACACGCGCACGGCCCACGAGGAGTTGATCTGCGCCACGACGTCGTCCCCGCCCGGGGTGGTGATGTCGAAGATGCCGTACGCGGCGTCGTCGGCCGTGGCGGTGTACTCGCGGCCCTGCTCGTCCCAGCGGGTCGGGATGTGCGTGGCGGTCCGCGCGGTCACCGTCTTGACCTGGCCGAGGATGCCCTCGAGCACGTAGTTCCAGTGGCAGAACATGTCGGTGGTGATGCCGCCGCCGTCCTCGGCGCGGTAGTTCCACGAGGGGCGCTGGGCGGGCTGCGAGTCGCCCTCGAACACCCAGTAGCCGAACTCGCCGCGCAGCGACAGGATGCGGCCGAAGAAGCCCTCGTCCACCAGCCGGCGCAGCTTCACCAGGCCCGGCAGGTACAGCTTGTCGTGCACGACGCCGACGGTCACGCCGGTCTCGGCCTGCAACCGCGCGAGGTCGATGGCCTCGGCGAGGGTCTCCGCCGTCGGCTTCTCGGTGAAGACGTGCTTGCCCTCGCGCATCGCCTTGGACAGGGTCGCGGCGCGCAGGTTGGTCATCGCGGCGTCGAACACGATGTCGGCGTCCTTGATGGCCGCGTCGACGTCGGTGGTCCAGTGCTCGACGTCGTGCTTGGCCGCGAGCTCCTTGAGCTTGTCCGCGTTGCGGCCCACCAGCACGGGCTCGACCTGGACGCGCGAACCGTCGGCGAGCGTGACGCCGCCCTGGTCGCGGATCGGCAGGATCGAGCGCACGAGGTGCTGGCGGTAACCCATGCGGCCGGTGACGCCGTTCATGGCGATGCGAAGTGTGGTCACGGGCGGGACTCCATCGTCGGTGGTGTTGAGCGCCGTCTTGGAATGCGCTTTCCAGGGGAGCGTAGCGCACGTTTCCGGGTGAGTACATGGGGCCGGGGTGAGGCGGGGCAGTGGGGCGGGGCCGGGTGGGGGCAGTGGGCCGGGGTGGGGCGGGGCAGTGGGCCGGGCGTGTATGGGTCTGCGGACCGGGCGTCGATGGGTCTGCGGGCGCCGGCGTGGCGCCCGGCGGCGGGACGCGGCAGTTTGCCCCGCAGACTCGGCCCTCTGCTGCGGGACGCGGCAGTTTGCCCCGCAGACTCGGCAGTTGGCATCGAGATCGGCTCAGGCCTGAGCCGACCTCGATGCCAACTGCCGACCGTGCCGACTGCCGACGATGCCAACTGCCGATCGTGCTGTGGGCTGCTTGTTGCCGGCGTCAGTTGCCGCGCGGCGCTGGGCAGGAGGTCAGGCAGGGGCGGCGCTCAGGGGCGTCCGTCCTTGCCGGCCAGGGCCGGCGTCGACTCGCGGAGCACTACCTCGCCGCGCACCGGCGTACTCAGGTCGCCGGCCTTACCGAGCGCCAGGTCGGTCGCCAGCTCGCCGACCTCCGCGAGCGGGATCCGTACGGTCGTCAACCCGGGGGAGACGTCGCGCAGGGTGTGGATGTCGTCGAACCCGGCCACGGCGACGTCGTCCGGCACGCTCAGCCCGGCATCGCGGACGGCAGCCATCGCGCCCACCGCCATGACGTCGTTGACGGCGAAGACGAGCTCGGGCAGCCGACCCGAGCCGTGAGCCGCCGAGCTGTCGGCCGCCGAGCGGCCCGTCGCCGAGGCACCCGTCGCCGAGTCATCGCCCGCCGCGCCCGCGCCGCCCGCGCCGCCCGCCGCGCCCGCGCCGCCCGCCGCGCCCGCGCCGCCCGCCGCGCCCGCGCCGCCCGCCGCGCCCGCGCCGCCCGCCGCGCCCGCGCCGCCCGCCGCGTCCGTGCCGCCCGCCGCGTCCGCTCCGCCGTCCGCCCCGCCCGCGCCGGACACGCCCGCCGTCGTCGCCGCATCGGCTCGCGCGATCAAGTCGCGCATCGCGGTGTACCCGCCGTCGCGGGTGAAGGGGCAGGTCAGGACGTCGTCGGGTGCGACGGGGCTGCCGAGCTCGGCGAGCGCGCGCGTGAAACCGCTGGTCCGGTCCGCGGCTGTGCGGTGTCCCGCAGGGCCGGCGAGCACGGCGAACCGGCGGTAGCCGTGCTCGTACAGCGCCTTCGCGAGATCGGCCGCGCCGTCGGCGTTCGCGATCTTCACCACCGGCAGGCTGCCGATCGGCTGCCCGACCAGCGCAACCCCACCCCCGGCCTGCTGGAACGCGTTCAGCGCGGCCTCCAGTGCGCCGGGCTCCGACGCGGCGCCGCCGTCGTCCGCAGCGGGCCCGACGGCCTCCGCCATTCCAGCGGCCTCCGCTACTCCGACGGCCTCCGCCGTTCCGACGGCCTCGGCCGTTCCGGCGGCCTCCGCCGCCGCATCGGCCCGCGGCTCACCCGCACTGGAACCACCCGCACCGGAACCACCCGCGCCCCGCGACCCGCCGACGGCCTCCGATCCCCCGTCGTCCCCCGACCCGCCGGCGCCCTCCGGCTCCAGCCGCCCGCCCGCCAGGATGATCGCGCGTGACCGCTGCCGCCGCGCCAGCTCGACGAAGGCGAGCTCGCGGGCCGAGCTGTGCTCGGTCGACGCGAGCGTCACGATGAGGCCCGCCCGCTCCGCCGCACGCGCCACACCGGCAGCGATCGTCGAGAAGTACGGGTCGGCGATGTCGTGCACCACGAGCCCGAGCGCGGTGGTGCGGCCGCGGGCCATGGCCTGCGCGCTGGGGTCGGGCGAGTAGGCGAGGCGGCGCGCGGCCTCCAGGACGCGCTCGCGCAGGTCCTCGCGGACGCTGCGGGTAGCACTCCCGTTGATCGCGCGGGACGCCGTGGCGAGCGAGACGCCGGCCTCGCGGGCGACCTGGCTCAGGGTGACGGGGGCGTCGGACATGAGGTCATCCTGCCGTGTCCGGCGCGCTCATGGTCGCCGAGCGGCTTTTCAGAGTACGGAAAACCGCCCGCCGGCCCCCGCGAGCGGGCCACCCGGGCCGCGCCTAGCGTGGGGACGGACGACGGAGGACTGCCATGACCCCACATCAGCACGTCCCGTTCGACCCGGCGCTCACGGACCTGTACCAGGACCTGCACCGATATCCCGAGCTCGGCTTCCAGGAGCATCGCACCGCGCGGATCGTCGCCGACCGGCTCACGGCGTCCGGCTTCGAGGTGACGACGGGCATCGGCAAGACCGGCGTCGTCGGCATCCTGCGGAACGGGTCCGGCCCGACGGCGCTGCTCCGCGCCGACATGGACGCCCTTCCGGTCAGGGAGGAGACCGGCCTCGACTACGCCAGCACCGCGACCGCGACGGACGCGGCCGGGAAGACGGTGCCGGTCGACCACGCCTGCGGGCACGACCTGCACACCACGTGCCTCCTGGGCGCCGCCGACGTGCTGGCGCACGCCCGCGAGAGCTGGGCCGGCACCCTGCTCGTGGTCTTCCAGCCCGCGGAGGAACTGGGTCAGGGCGCCCAGGCGCTGGTGGACGACGGCCTCTACGACCGCTTCCCGACACCCGACGTCGTGCTCGGCCAGCACGTGGCGCCGCTGCCGGCGGGCAGGATCGCGGGGCATCCCGGCGCGTCGTACGCGGGCTCCGACTCGCTCCGGGTCCGGCTCGCGGGACGCGGTGCGCACGGATCGATGCCCCAGGCGTCGGTCGACCCGATCGTGATGGCCGCCGAGACCGTGCTGCGCCTGCAGACGGTCGTGTCCCGCGAGATCCCGAGCACGGCGACCGCCGTGCTCACCGTGGGCTCGATCCACGCCGGCGACGCCGCCAACGTCATCCCCGGCGAGGCCGAGCTGCAGCTCAACATCCGCAGCTACGACGAGGCGGTGCGGCAGCGGATCCTCGACGCCGTCGAGCGCATCGTGCGCGGCGAGGCGATCACCTCCGGCGCGACCGAGGAGCCCACGATCACCCCGATCGAACGGTTCCCCGTGGTCGTCAACGACGACGCCGCGCTCTCCCGGACGTTCGCCGCCTTCGCGTCGTGGCTCGGCCCCGAGAACCTCCTCGACCCAGGAGCGGGGGCGGGGAGCGAGGACGTGGGCATCCTGGCGACGAGCGCGGGGGCGCCCCTGTCGTACTGGCTGCTCGGTGGCACCGACCCGGGCCTCTTCACGACCGGCGACCTGAGCGACCCGGCGCTCCTGACCGTGCCCTCCAACCACTCGCCGCACTACGCGCCGGTGCCGCACCCGACACTGGAGAACGGTGTGACGGCACTGGTCACGGCCGCGGGCACCTGGCTGCCGGCCGCGGCACAGCGTGCGTGATCGGCAAGAGGTCAGGTAAGCGGCTGAACGTCAGGTGATCGGCACCCTGAGGCGCCGATCACCTGACGTTCTACCGATCACTCCGAGGGCCGGAACCCCCTCAGACCCGCGCCATCCGTAGCCCCGCGTCGCGGTGCGTGCGCTCGATGACGCTGGAGTACCCGGCGATCATCCGGACGTGGCTGAACTTCGGCCGCACGGCGGTGCGCGCCGACTCCAGCTCCTCGCGACGGGCCGCGGCCTCGATCCAGGTCGCGGCGATCTCGTCGGGTTCGAACGACGTCACGAACCCGATCCGCTCGACGATCGACGGTGCGTCGCCCACCGGGGTCGTGACGGGCACGGCCCCGCACATCGATCCCTCGATGAGGCAGAGCGGTGCGGCCTCGCCGAACGTCGAGGTGAGCGCGACGACGTCGGCCGTCGCGTAGACCAGCTCCATGTCGTGGCGCACGCCCAGCAGCTCCAGGCGCTCCAGCAGGTCGGGGCGGTCGCCGAAGATGCGGGCCAGGTCGTCCTGCAGCGCGGGGTTGGCCGGACTCATGCCCGCCCCGCACATCTGCACGTAGCCGGCGGGGTCGAGCTCGAGGAACGTCCGGGCCGAGCGGAGGAACAACTCGGGGTTCTTCATCTCGTCGTACCGCGCGGCGTAGACCACGACCGTCGCGTCGGCCGGGATCCCGGCCGCGCCCCGCAGGGCGAGCCGGCGCGCACCCTGCACCGGCCGGAACCGGGCCAGGTTGATGCCGTTCGGCACCACGCGCAGCAGGTCGGCGGGTACGCCCGCCTCCCGGTACGCGTCGCGTGTTGACTCGGCGCAACAGACGACGGCGGCCAGCCGGCCTCGTTCCGCCGCGGTCAGCAGGTCGCCGAGGGCATCGCCCTGGTGCTCCGGGTCGGACCGGTGCAGGCACGCGATGACCGGACGTTGCGGGAACGCGTCCTGGTTCACCAGCCGCAGCGGCTGCTCCTTGAGGGACAGGATGACGTGGGATCCGCTGGCCTGGTGGCCCGCGGCCCGCAGCTCGGCCTCGGTGAACACCCGCGGGTCGTGATTCGCGTCGGTGCTGCGGCCCAGGGAGCCGATCCGGACGCCCGCGGCGCGCAGGGCGCGGTAGCGGGGGTCGTCCTCCATGCGCTGGAGGGTGGCCTCACGCCGGACCTCGTGGTGCAGGCTCAGCACGGAATGCTGCTGACGACCGCCCTGATGCAGACCGGCAACCACTGTCGAGTGCAGGACACGAGCCCCGCCGCTGAAGAAGCCCTCGTAGAGCGAGAGCACACGCAAACCGTTGCGCTGGATCACAGACACCACCTCCTGTGCCCAGGGTGAGCCCTGCGGATGTGCGTTACATGGCAATTTGGTTACACGAGGATTACGTATCCGAGGACTTCTGCACAAGGAGGTTTCGGATGTCTTTCTCCGCCTGAGCGGGTGAGGTTTCGCGGCAGCCCAGCGCGACCCACCGCTCGATCATCGCCGGTTCGGACCGCAGCAGCGAGGTGCCCCGGCGCAGCAGCGTCACGATCGGCTTGCGCGCCTCGGCGACGTCGCGCAGGAACCGGAACCAGAAGGTGACCAGGCGGGGCCGTGACAGGCAGATCGCGTCGGCGAGCAGCCCCTCGGCCCGGCACTCCTCGACGAGCTGCGCCGCGAAGATGCCCTCGGCGATCATCAGCGGCGAGTCCCCGATGTCGAGCCGGCGCATGCCCGTGCGGCGCGACGTCGGGATGTCGTACACCGGCACCTCGGCGCGGCCCTCGGTGGCGAGCTCCTGCAGCGCGGCCAGCGCGCCCTTGCCGTCCCAGCTCTCGGGGCTGTCCCAGTCCACGCTGCCGTAGCGCTGCGGCAGCCCGGGGTGGTCGATGTCGAGGTAGAAGTCGTCGAGCTGCACCACCGGCAGGCCGAGCCGCTGCGTGAGCGACGTCTTGCCCGAACCCGACGGTCCGGTCAGCAGCACCACGCGCGCGCGGGGGCGCCGCGCACCCGGGGGCAGGTCGAAGAGGGCGGGCTCGGTCACGGGGTCGGTCACGAGATCCGATTCTCCCGCACCGGACGGCCGGTGGCTGCGGTGCGCGGCGGTGTGGGGCGTGACGCTCCTCCCTTTCGAGGCCAAACTTTCTCCTCTTTGCGGCGGCCGAAAGCGAAGAAAAGTCGGGCCTCGAAGGGGAAGGTCGACGGCGGCCCGGACCGCTGCCCGGCCTCGTCAGCCCCGTTGGTAGCGCCCCGGCGTCGTCCGCAGCAGGCGGCGGAAGTGCCGCGTCAGGTGCGCCTGGTCGTGGAACCCGGTGGCGGCTGCGACGTCGGCCGCGGGCTCGCCGGCCAGCAGCAGGCGTCGGGCCAGGTCCAGGCGCCGTCCGACCAGATACCGGTGCGGTGGCAGGCCGAGCTCCCGGGTGAACGAGCGCACCAGGTGCGGCACCGTGACGTCGAGCTCGGCGGCGACCTCGGCGAGCCGCACCGGCCTGGTCGGGTCGGCGTCGAGCAGGTCGCGGGCCCGCCGGGCGGTCGACGCCGACGGCGGCTCGCGCGGTGGCGTCGGACGGCCGGTCAGGTGCCAGGCCAGGCCGTCGGTGACCAGCGCGAGCAGGCTCTCGGCCGCGACGTCCTCGCGCGCGGTCAGCGCCCGGTCGAGGCCCACGAACCGCCTGCGCAGCGTGTCGTCGGGGACCAGCGGGGCGTCGACCGCCCGGCCGACCAGCGCGTCGTCGAGCACGGTGGGCTCCAGGTAGACAACACGCTTGCGAAAACCGCTCGCGGTCACGGACCGCCCGTCGTGCACCACGCCCGGCGGCAGCACGGTCACCCCGGTGCGCCGCGCGGCGTGCTCCTGACCGTCCAGGCCGTACCCGATCAGGCCGCGGTCCACGATCAGCACGGTCCAGGTGTCGTGCGTGTGCGCCGGGTAGGCGTGCTCGTGCCATGCGGCGTGCAGCACCTCGGCCACGCCCGGGATCCCGGGCCGCCAGGCGCGCACCACGTCGGGGGCCGGGCCGGCGGGGCGATCGAGCGGGGGCACATCAAGAACGTACAAGATCCGCGGCGCCGTCCGCGGCCACCCTGGGAGGCATGACCTTCGAACAAGCCAAGATCGTGATCGTGCTGCGCGACGACCTGCTCGCCTGGCAGGAGAACAACGTCACGGCCTTCCTGTCCAGCGCCGTGACCGCGGCCTACCCCGAGCTGGTCGGCGAGACCTATCGCGACGCCGACGGCCAGGAGTACCTCGCGATGCTCGGCACCCCGGTCATGGTCATGGTGGCCGACGGCGACCGGCTGGCCACGTTCCGGGAGCGCGCTGCCACGCGCGGCCTGCGCGTCGGCGTCTACACGGCCGACCTGTTCGCCACGGGGAACGACGCGGACAACCGGGCCGCCGTCGCGGGCGTGGCCACCGGGAAGCTCGACCTGGTCGGGATCGCGGTCGCCGGCGAACGCCGCGTCGTCGACAAGGTGGTCAAGGGCGCGCGCCTGCACCCCTGAGGTCAGGACACGAGCGCCACGTGCAGCGTCCGGGGGCCGTGCACACCCTCCACGCGGTCGAGCTCGATGTCGCTCGTGGCGCTCGGCCCGCTGATCCAGGTCAGCGGCCGACCGGGGTCGGCGTCGAGCAGCCGCACGGCCTCCGGCACGGTCTGCACCACCTGGTCGGTCCGCACCACGCACACGTGCACGTCGGGCACCAGGGAGATCGCGCGCCGGCCCTGGTCGGGCTCGCCGTCCAGCACGATCGTGCCGGTCTCGGCCACCGCGACCCGCGCGGCCGTCACCACGGCGTCGGTCCCGTCCAGCTCGACCGCGGAGAGCGGCGCCTCCCGCGAGTCGGTGAGCACCTCGACGTCCGCCAGCCCGGCGAGCCACGCGGGCTCGATCCCGGGCGGCACGACGACGCTGCTCCGCGCCCTCGCCCCTTCGGCCCCCCGGCCGGTCGGCGGAATGTCAGAAGATCGGTCGCTCGAGCTGCCGACCACCTGACCTTCTGCCGACCGCCCTGGATCGGCCCCGGACCCCGGCGTCAGCAGCTCCGCCAACAGCCCCGGCAGCTCCGCAGCCGTTACCCGGTGCACGTGCGCCTTGTAGTCCACGAGCCGGTCGACCAGCACCTCCAGCACCTCCGCCGACCCGGCGGCATGCTCACCGGCGGAACGGTACTCCCGGGGCACCGGAGCGGGCTCCGGCGTGGAGGTGCCCAGCGCCGTCCGGATCCGGGACAGCATCTCGGTCCTGGCGTCGCTCATCGCTCGTCCTCCCGCTCGGCCCACCAGTCGTGGAACGTCTGCTTCGGTGGTTCCGGCAGGTCCCTGGACCGGGTCCAGAGCGAGCCGGGGAACGGCAGCCGCCGGATCACGCCGTGCCGCGAGATCGCCCGCAGCACCCGCGGGACGCGCGCCGCCCGGCGGAACCGGGCGCCGTCGGCCATCGCGAAGGACGCGGCCTTCATGGCCGCCTTCCACACCCGGTCCGCGGTGTCGGGCGAGGCGCCGCCGAGCTCGACCTCGCGCGCCCGCAGCTCGACCAGGATCGACGGGATGTCGATCTTGACCGGGCAGACCTCGTAGCACGCGCCGCACAGCGTGGAGGCGTACGGCAGGTCCGACTTCTCGCCGGTGAGCTGCGGTGTCAGGATCGCGCCGATCGGGCCGGGGTAGACCGAGCCGTAGGCGTGGCCGCCCACCCGCTCGTACACCGGGCAGACGTTCAGGCACGCCGAGCAGCGGATGCAGTGCAGGGCCGAGCGCCCCGCCTCGTCGGCCAGCACCTTGGTGCGGCCGTTGTCGAGCAGCACCAGGTGGAACTCCTGCGGCCCGTCGCCCGGGGTCACGCCCGTCCACATGGAGGTGTACGGGTTCATCCGCTCGCCGGTCGAGGAACGGGGCAGCAGCTGGAGGAACACCTCCAGGTCGCGATAGGTCGGGACCAGCTTCTCGATGCCCATCACCGTGATCAGGGTCTCGGGCAGGGTGAGGCACATGCGGCCGTTCCCCTCGGACTCCACCACCGCGAGCGTCCCGGTGTCCGCGACCGCGAAGTTCGCGCCGCTGATCGCGACCTTGGCCGAGAGGAACTTGCGCCGCAGGTGCGCGCGGGCGGCCATCGCGAGCTCGCGCGGCACGTCCGTCAGGTCCGCCGGGGCGTCGCCCATCCGCTCCAGGAAGATGTCACGGATCTCCGTGCGGTTGCGGTGGATCGCGGGCACCAGGATGTGCGACGGCATGTCGTCGGCGAGCTGCACGATCAGCTCCGCGAGGTCCGTCTCGACCGCGGCGATGCCCTCCTCGGCCAGCGCCTCGTTGAGCCCGATCTCCTGGGTGGCCATGGACTTGACCTTGACGACCTCGTCGGTCTGCTTCTCCCGGACGAGCGAAGCGACGATCCGGTTGGCCTCGGCGGCGTCCCGCGCCCAGTGCACGACGCCGCCCCGCGCGGTCACGTTGCGCTCGAGCTCCTCCAGGAGCTCGGGGAGGCGCGCCAGCACGTCGGCCTTGATCGCCGACCCGGCGTCGCGCAGGGCCTCCCAGTCCGGCACCTCGCCCACCACACGGGCCCGCTTGGACCGGATGGTGGCTGTCGCGTTGCCCAGGTTGCGGCGCAGCTGCTCGTTCTCCAGCGCCGCCTTCGCGGCGTCGGGAAAGGATGCGCCCCAGTGCAGCGGGTCCTCCGGCCGTCCGACGCCGCCCAGGGTGCCGGGCGCCGCGTCCGGGCTCGGGCCCCGCCCGGCGCGCGTGGCCGGCATGCCGAGGAACGTGCTCATCGGGCCACCTCCTGGCGGTCGCCGGGCACCACGGGCGCCTCGCGCGTCGAGACGAGGATCTCCGCCAGGTGCATGGGCCGAACGCCCGTGCCCCCGCGCGAGAGGCCGCCGCCGATGTGCATCAGGCACGACCAGTCGCCCGCGGTGAGCACCTCGGCGCCCGTGCCGACCACGTTCGCCACCTTGTCGTCGAGCATCGCCGCCGACGTGTCGGCGTTCTTCAGCGAGAACGTGCCGCCGAACCCACAGCAGCCCTCCGCCTGGTCCAGGGGCACGAGCTCCAGTCCCTCGACGGCGCGCAGCAGCCGCTCGGGCTTGTCGCCCACACCGAGCATCCGCAGCGAGTGGCAGGTGGGGTGGTAGGTCACGCGGTGCGGGAACCAGGCGCCGACGTCGGTCACGCCGAGCACGTCGACCAGCAGCTCCGAGAGCTCGTAGGTGCGCTCCGAGACGGCCGTCGCCGTCCGCGCCTCGGCGCCCAGCCCAGCGCGCTCCAGGACCATCTTCTGCTGGTGCCGGATCGAGCCCGTGCACGAGCCGGACGGCACCACGACGGCGTCCCACTCGCCGTCCGCCACGGGGGCGAACGTCCGCACGTGGTTCCGCACCACGGGCACGGCGTCGGCGAGGTAGCCGGTGTTCACGTGCATCTGGCCGCAGCACGCCTGCGCGGCGGGGAACACGACCTCGTGACCCAGCCGCTCCAGGAGCGTGACGACGGCCTTCGGGGCCTGCGGGAACATCGCGTCGGCGATGCAGGTGGCGGCCAGGGCGATGCGCATGGGCACTCTCCTTCGAGGTCTGACCACACCATAGCCCACTGTGGACAGACCACACCACGTACCATGCACCGGTGAGAACCCACGAGCGTGTCCTGGCCAGGATCGAGGAGGGCCTCGTCGCGGGCACGTGGTCCCCCGGCGAGCGGCTCCCGGCCGAGCGGGCGCTCGCGGAGGAGCTGGGCGTGTCCCGCCCGTCGGTGCGCGAGGCCATCCGGATCCTGGAGGCGATGGGCATCGTGCGCACCGCCGTCGGCTCGGGTCCCGGCGCGGGCGCCACCGTGATCGACCGGCCCGCGGCCGGCCTGGGCGCGGCGGTGCGGCTGCACGTCGCCTCCGGCACGCTGCCCGTGTCCGACGTCGTCCGCACGCGTGTGCTGCTCGAGGCGAACGCCGTGCGGGACGCCGCCGAGCGCTCGTTCGACGACGCCGCGCTGGACCCCCTGCGCGAGCTCCTGGAGGCGATGGCCGAGCCGGGCCTCGGCATCGACGAGTTCCTGGCGCACGACCAGGACCTGCACCTCGGGCTCGCGCGGCTGGGCGGCAACCAGCTCGTCGAGGCGATCCTGAGCGGCATGCGCGCGGCCGTCGCCTCCTACGTGACGACGGGGGCGCGGGCCGTCGAGAGCTGGCCGCGCACGGCGGCGCGGCTGTGCGCGGAGCACGAGGGGATCGTCGACGCCGTCGCACGGCACGACGCCGCCGAGGCGGAGCGGCTCACCCGCGCGCACATCGAGGGCTTCTACCGCGAGGCGGGCCTGGGCCAGACGTGACGTCGTGTCGCGCGCTCGGTTCACCCTGGTGAACTGAGCGCCCGACGCGTCACGGGGTGGCCGGGGCGGGCGCCGGGCGGGTCGCCTGGACCACCGTCCGGCACGGGTCCGCGTCCGGCCCGGTGCCGGACGCGGCGCGTTCCAGCAGCTCCCGGAGCACCGCACGCTGCGCCGGCTCGAGCCCGGCGAGCAGCTCCTCCTCCGCGGCGGCGACGCGCGCGTCCATGGCGGCGAGCACCTCGAGGCCGCGGTCCGTCGCGACGACGCGGCGCGCCCGCCGGTCGGCCGGGTCCTGCTGCCGCTCCACGAGCCCGCAGCGCTCGAAGGCGTCCAGCAGGTAGGTCATCACCGTGCGGTCGATGCCGAGCGAGGCGGCGAGCGCGGCCTGGCTCGGCAGCCTGCCGTGCACCACGGCGGTGAGCAGCTGGTAGCCCCGTGTGCCCTGCGGCAGGTCGTCCGCGGCGGCGTCGACCCGTGCGCTCCACTCGCGCAGGAGCGCGGCGAGGGACCAGCCGAACAGGGAGTGCTGGCCCGTGCGGGTCTCGGCGGGGACGGTGCTCATGGCCACATCCTACGGGAATGTGCGGCATTCAAGAAGAGTTGTGAGTAATATCGTCTGTTAGACAGACGATCTGCCGCGCCGCGCGGCAGGCGCAGAGCGACGACGAGGGACACCGCACGCATGACCGACTACGGGCACGACCTGCTCTTCGGCACGTTCATCACGCCCACCAACGCGAACCCGCAGGTTCCCGTCGGGCTGGCCCAGCTCTCCGAGCAGCTCGGCCTCGACCTGGTCACGTTCCAGGACCACCCGTACCAGCCGTCGTTCCTCGACACCTGGACACTCATGTCCTGGGTGGCCGCGCAGACCGAGCGCATCCACCTCTCCGGCAACGTCCTCAACCTGGGCATGCGCCCGCCGGCCCACCTGGCGCGTGCCGCCGCGAGCCTCGACCTGCTCAGCGGCGGCCGGTTCGAGATGGGTGTGGGCACGGGCGGCTTCTGGGACGCGATGGTCGCGATGGGCGCCACACGCCGGACGCCCGGCGAGGGCGTCACCGCCCTCGAGGAGGGCATCGAGATCATGCGCGGCATCTGGGACGCCGGCAACCGCACGCCGCTGCGTGTGCCGGGGCAGTTCCACCACGTCGACGGCGCCAAGCGCGGCCCGGCCCCCGCGCACGACATCCCGATCTGGCTCGGGGCCTACAAGAAGCGCATGCTCCGGCTCACCGGCGCCAAGGCCGACGGCTGGCTGCCCTCGCTGCCCTACTTCAAGGACGGCGACCTGGCACGCGGCAACGCGACGATCGACGAGGCGGCCGAGGAGGCCGGTCGCTCCCCGAGCGAGATCCGCCGCCTGCTGAACCTCGGCGGCTCCATCACCGACCGGTCCACCGGCCCGCTGCAGGGCCCGGCCGACCAGTGGGTCGAGGAGCTCACCCTGATGGCGCTGGAGGACGGCGTCAGCGGGTTCATCGCCATGGGCGACGACCCCGACCAGATCCGCGCGTTCGCGCAGGAGGTCGCGCCCGCCGTCCGCGAGGCGGTGGCGGCCGAGCGCCGGTCGAGCGGCACGACGCCGGCGGCGGCTCGCCGGGGTACGGCCGCCCTGGCGGCGCGCCGCGACGGGATCGACTACGACACCCTCCCGCCGGAGCTGGCCGCGCACGCCGTGGAGCCCGGCGACCGCGAGTACGGCGCGGTGCGGCACAACTACCTGCGTTCCGGCGCGCCGGGCCTGGTGCTGCGGCCCCAGGGCGTGGACGAGGTCGCCTCCGGGCTCGCCTGGGTGCAGAAGCAGGACGTCGAGTTCGCCGTCCGCTCGGCCGGGCACGGCATCTCCGGCCGGTCCACGAACGACGGCGGCGTGGTGCTCAGCCTGAGCCGCATGCGCTGGGTCGAGGTGGTCGACGAGGCGACGCGCCGTGTGCGGGTCGGCGCCGGAGCCACCTGGGGCGAGGTCGCCGAGGTGCTCGCGCCGCGCGGCTGGGCCATCACCTCGGGCGACTACGGCGGCGTCGGTGTGGGCGGGCTCGCCACCACCGGGGGCATCGGGTTCCTGGGCCGGCTGCAGGGCCTGACGATCGACCACGTGGTGGCCGCCGAGGTGGTCACGGCCGACGGCCGCGTGCTGCACGCCTCCCGTGACGAGCACCCCGACCTGTTCTGGGCGCTCCGCGGCGCCGGCGGCAACATGGGCGTGGTCACCTGGATCGAGATCGAGGCAGGCGCTGTCGGGGACGTCGTCTTCTCGCAGATGACGCTCGACGCCACCGACACAGCGGGCCTGCTGGAGCGGTGGGGCGCCACCGTCGAGGCCGCGCCGCGCGGGCTCACGTCGTTCATGATCCTGGGCTCGGGGCGGCGCGGGCAGCCGCCGATGGCGCAGCTCATGACCGTGTTCGCCGCGGAGGGCGCCGACGCCGACCCGGACGAGGCGATCGCCCAGCTCGAGCTGCTGGCCGACGCCGGCCCGCTGCTCGGGCACCAGGCCCAGCTCCTGCCGTACTCGGGCGTGGTGCGCAAGGAGGACGCCCACCACTCCGGCGGCGGCGACCCGTCGGCGCGGTCCGGCCTGCTCACGCACCTGGACCAGGACACGAGCCGCGCGATCGAGCGTCTGCTCGCCTCGGGCGAGTCGTACTTCACCTCGATCCGGGCGACCGGCGGCGCGGCGCACGACGTCGCCCCGGATGCCACGGCGTACGCGCACCGGCACCAGAACTTCGCGCTCTCGGCGCTCGCGAGCGACCAGGACCGGCTCAACCAGGCGTGGGACGGCGAGATCGGGCCCGTGATGGACGGCTCGTACCTGTCCTTCGACACCGACAGCAGGCCCGAGCGGCTGCTGGAGGCCTTCCCGGAGCCGACCCTCACGCGACTGCGTCAGGTGAAGGCGGTCTACGATCCTTCGAACGTGTTCCGGACGAATTTCCCGATCCCGCCGGCGGAACCGGCGGAGGTCTCCCCGGGAAGTGACGCCTGACTCGTCCGCCTTGTCACGCATGGTTGTGGATAACTTCACCCGCGCGTGGGTGAGAACCCGTAGGTTCGATCGCGTCCGGTTCGGCCGGGCACGATCTGACCGCCACACCACCGCAGGGGAACCGATGAACCTTGTCGCCGCCTCGCGCCTTGCGCGCGAACTGATGGACCAGCACGGGCTGAAGGCCTGGACGTTCGAGTTCGACGACGCCGTGCGGCGCGCCGGGATGTGCAGCTACGGAAAACAGCGCATCAGCCTGTCGGCGCCGCTCACCCGCATCCACGACGAGCGGGAGGTGCGGGACACGATCCTGCACGAGGTGGCGCACGCGCTCGCGGGTCCCAAGGCCAAGCACGGGCCGGCCTGGCGCGAGGTGGCGGTGCGGATCGGGTGCTCCGGACGGCGCTGCGTAGACCCGTCGGCACCGTCGATCGACGGGCCGTGGGTGGGCACGTGCCCGTCCGGGCACCGGGCCACCCGGTTCCGGCGGCCGTCCGGCATCATGTCCTGCCGCTCGTGCGGGCCCCGGTTCGCCCTGGCCAACCTCATCGCCTGGACCTACAAGGGGCGCAACGCGGCGATGGGGGAGCGGTACGACAGCCAGCTGCGCGGGGCGTTCCGCGAGGTGGGCGAGGCCCCGGCCACCGGGCCGGGCGCCGAGGAGCGCGTGGCACGGGCCGCACGGGAGCGGGCGTCCGGCACCGTCATGGAGCCGTTCGACCTCGGCGCGCTACGTTGACCTCATGGCTACGTCGTCCGCTCTCACTCTCCCGCCCGGCGCAGCCGGCTCCCGCATCATCGGTCTGGGGCACTACCAGCCACCACGCACGCTCACGAACGACGACATCGCGCAGCGGGTCGAGACCAACGACGAGTGGATCCGGTCGCGCACCGGCATCGTCACGCGGCACGTCGCCGCGGACGACGTCACCGTCGCCGACATGGCAACGGCGGCCGCCGAGCACGCGCTGGCCGACGCCGGTCTGACCGCCGCTGACGTCGACCTGGTGATCGTCGCGACCGCCACGAACGACGACCGCTCGCCGAACACGGCGGGCCGGGTCGCCTACGCGCTGCACACCGGCGTCCAGCCCGGTGCCTCCACGCCCGAGGGCGAGGAGGCACCGGACCTGCGCGGCGTCGTGGGTCCGGCGGCTCTGGACCTCAACGTGGCGTGCTCCGGGTTCGCGCACGGCATCGGGGTGGCCGACCAGGCCATCCGCACCGGCTCCGCGCGCACCGCGCTGGTGGTCGGCGCCGAGAAGCTCACGGCGTACACCGACTGGACCGACCGCTCGACGTGCATCCTCACGGCGGACGGCGCGGGCGCGGCCGTGCTGCAGGCGGCGGACGCGCCCGCCGTCGGGCCCGTCGTGTGGGGCACCGAGCCGGAGCTGACGCCCGCGGTGCGGATCGAGGCGCCCGAGGTCAAGTTCCAGCAGGACGGCCGCTCGGTGTTCAAGTGGGCCATCACGCGGGCTGCCGACCGGGCGCGGGACGTCGTGGCGGCGTCCGGGCTGAGCCTCGACGACATCGAGGTGCTCGTGGCGCACCAGGCCAACCTGCGGATCATCGAACCGTTGGCCAAGGCGCTCGGCATGGAGGGCAAGGTCGTCGTCACGGACATCACGGAGTCGGGCAACACGTCGGCGGCGTCGATCCCGCTGGGGCTGTCCAAGTGGTGGCACGCGGGCAAGATCCCGGCGGGCGCGCCCGCGCTGCTGTTCGGGTTCGGCGGCGGGTTCGCGTGGGCCGGCCAGGTGGTGATCACGCCGGAGCGGTGACCGGCTCCGACCCGGCGGTGGTCGGTCGGGATCGGGACGGTGCGGGGCCGGAAGGCATGGACAGCGCTTTCCCGGAGCCGTATCGTTTCAATCCCGTCCACCCGACGTCGACGACGACCGAAGGAGCTCTCCACCGATGCCTGAGCCGACCACCGAGCCGATCACCGGTCCGACCCATGAGCCCGTCCCGCCGTCGGGGCCGCTGCCCGAGGGCCGCCGCCGCTACGCGGTGGTCGGTACCGGGCACCGGGCGTCGATGTACGTCGACGCCCTGATCGGCACGCACGCCCCGGACGGCGAGATCGTCGCCTGGGTCGAGCCCAACCCTGTGCGCGCCGCCGCCTACGAGGCGCGGGTCGCGGCCGCGCTCGGCGGCATCCGCCCCGTGTACCAGCCCGACGACCTGGAGAAGGCGATCGCGGAGCACTCCGTGGACCGCGTGATCGTCACCTCGGTCGACCGTACCCACGCCGACCTGGTCACCCGCGCCCTGCGGGCCGGCGCCGACGTCGTCGTGGAGAAGCCCATCGCGGCGCACCCCGACCAGGCCCGGCAGATCGTCGACGCCGTGGCCGAGACGGGCCGCGACCTGGTCACGACGTTCAACTACCGCTACTCGCCCCGCAACAGCGCGCTGCGCGAGGTGATTGCGAGCGGCGAGATCGGGCGCGTGCTGTCGGTCCACTTCGACTGGGCGCTGGACACCGTGCACGGCGCCGACTACTTCCGCCGCTGGCACCGCGAGAAGGTGAACAACGGCGGCCTGCTGGTGCACAAGTCGAGCCACCACTTCGACCTGGTCAACTGGTGGATCGACGGCGTGCCGCGGCGCGTCTTCGCCTCGGGCGGACGGCGCTTCTACGGCGCCGACGGCGCCCACGAGACGGACTACGAGCCCACGGCCGGCGAACGCGCACTGAACGACGTCGGCATCGATCCCTGGCAGCTCGACGTGGAGAACAACGAGTGGCTGTCCGCCCTGTACGGGCCGGAAGCCCAGGCGGTGGACGGCTACGTGCGCAACCGGTCGGTCTTCGACACGGGTATCACCACCGAGGACACGCTCGGGCTGGTCGTCGAGTACGAGGGCGGCGCGCTGATGACCTACTCGCTCACCGCCCACTCGCCGTGGGAGGGCTACCGCGTGGTGGTCAACGGCACGCGCGGCCGGGCAGAGCTGGAGGTCGTCGAGCGCGGCTCCGTGGAGTTCGGCGACGGCCGGGCCGCGATCCTCGACCCGAGCGCCACCGAGGTGTTCGAGGAGGACGTGGTGCGGCCCATCGGCGAGCGGCTCGTGGTGCAGCGGCACTGGGAGCGTGCCGAGGAGCGGCCGATCGTGCGCGGCGGCGGCGGGCACGGCGGCGGCGACGCGCTGCTGCTGGCCGACGTGTTCAAGCCGTCGGACGAGCCCGACCCGCTCGCCCGCGCGGCCGGCTACGTCGACGGCGTCCGCGCGTCGTCGGTGGGCTACGCGGGCAACCGCTCGCTGGAGACAGGCGACCCCGTCCGTATCGAGGACCTGGACCTGGGTATCTGACGATCCCTGAGGTCCGGCCCGCCTCTGCCCGGTCCAGGCCTCCCCGGTCCAGGCCTCCCCGGGCCGGCCGGGGTCGCCCCTTCCTGGGTTGGCCCTTCACCTTCGAGGCCTAAGTTTCTTCGCTTTGAGCCAGCTCAAAGCGAAGAAACTTAGGCCTCAAAGGGGATCGCCCCGCGGGGGCATCGTCGCAGGGCCGTCGGCCGTCAGCCGTGGGCCGTCGGGAGTCGCCCGTCGGCTCCGGGCCTCGCGTCAGACCAGCAGCGCGCCGATCACCACCAGCACGGGGACGCACAGCGCCGTCGTCCAGACGGTCGCGCGGGCCGCGACGCCGTCGAACACCCCGTACCGCGTCGCGTACGTCGTCACGTTGACCGCCGTCGGCAGCGCGGCCATGGTCACCACCAGGGCCAGGGCGGGCGCGTCCAGCCCCACGGCCGAGCCCAGGGCCCAGGCCGCGAGCGGGTGCAGCAGGTTGCGCACCAGCACGGCGATCGCGATGACCCAGCCCACCAGCCGGCGGCCCCGACCGGCGGCCACGCCGAGGTCGGCGTGCGCGGACGGCATCGGCACGGCGAGCGTCATGCCGAACGTGAGCAGGCCCAGCGGCGGCGCGGCGGCGCCGATCAGGTCGAACGGCAGCAGCACGACCTCGGGCAGCCGCGCGCCCGTCAGCTCGCTCACCACCGCGACCAGCAGGCCCGCGACCGTGCCGAGCGTGATCGGGTTCCGGAACGCCGCGAGGAACACCTGCCCCATCGACCGCCAGCCGGACCGGGCGGCCGCCCCGTCCGCGGACGCCGTGGCCCGGTCGAGCGCGGAGAGCGTCAGCGGCGCCAGCACCAGGAGCTGGAACAGCAGCGTCGGCACCACGGCGAGGGCGTCGTCGAACAGGTAGACCGCCAGCGGCAGCCCGATGTTGCCGCCGTTCACGTACACGGCGGCCAGCGTGGTCACGGCCGCCGGGCCCGCGGGCAGCCGCAGGATCCAGCGTGCCGCCGCGGCCGTCGCCAGGCCGAGCACCGCCGTCGTGATCCACGTGACGGCGGCGCCGCGCGAGAGCACGTGCGCGAGGTCGGTCGAGGCGAGCGTGCTGAACATCAGCGCCGGCGCGCAGATCGTGAACGACAGGGTCGCCAGGGTCTGCCGGGCCCCGGCCCCGCCGTCGGCGGCCGCGCCTTGCGCCATCCCGCGGGGAAGGCCGCGGCCCGCCAGCAGGCCGGTCCGCTGGATCACCCAGCCGAGCGCGACCACGCAGGCCATGGAACCGATGGCAGTCAGGACGGGCAGCACCCGAGCACCATGTCACGATCCGGGCGAGCTACGTCGGAGCCGTCCACGGGGCGCCCAGCTCGGTGAACGTGCGCTGCTCGCGCGCTGCGCGCTCGCACCACGCGGCCACGTCGTGCACCACCGGGTGCCGCGCGTCGCCCACGGGATTTCCCTGCCCGACGCCGCCCGGCCCGCCGACGCCGCCCGGCCCGCCGACGCCGCCCGCGACCCCCGGCCCGCCCGCCGCCACGCCGTCCACCCAGTCCACGAACCCTGCCCCGATCGGCGCCGGGTCCGCCGCGGTGCGCACGGCCTCCAGCACCCGCATGAACGCGCCGGTGTCCCGCACGTCGCAGAGCAGCCGTTCCTCGCCGGCCCGGGCGCGCAGCAGGTTCTCCAGCAGGCCGGTGCGCTCGTACCGCTTCTCGGCGACGACCTTCCCGGCGCGCAGCCGTACCAGGTCGTGCTCGTACTCCAGCTCGATCTCGCCCGCCGTACCCTGCACGATCACCCGCGCAGGCGTCCGCACGGCCGCGCACAGCGTGAGCCCGAACCCGTACCGCGTCCCGTCGGTGCCGACGGCCCGCAGCGAGGACGTGTCGTCGGCCTCGATCGGGTTGGCGCGCCACAGGTCGGTGTTCACGTACGCGAGGTCGGCGGCGGTCCGGGCGCCGCCGACCCACAGCGCGGTCGCGACGGCGTGCGCCAGCGGGTTGGTCACCACGCCGTCGACCACGGCACGGTCGCCCATCCGGCGCCGCCCCGCCCACGGCGAGCGCGCCCAGTAGGCCGCGGTCCGCACCCAGGTGCCGACGGCGCCGATCCCGGTCACCTGCCCCACCTCGCCGCGCGCGATCATGTCGGCCACGGCGGGCAGGGCGTGCGACCCGAAGGTCTGGAAGCCGACCTGGCAGAGCCGCCCGGTCCGTTCGGCGACCGCAACGAGCTCGGCGTGCTCCGCGAGCGACGCGGTGGTCGGCTTCTCTAGCAGCACGTCGATCCCCGCCTCCAGCGCGGCGCGCGCCAGCGGCAGGTGCGTGTGGATGGGCGTGGCGAGCACGACGACGTCGGGCAGCGTCCCGGCGTCGGCGGACAGCAGGTCGCCCAGGCTCGCGAACCACGGGGCCGGGGCGTCGTCGGGTTCCCGCGGGTCGACGACGGCGCTCAGCCGCGCCAGCCCGCGCTCCGCCAGGTCCGCGACGGCGCGCAGGTGCGAGCCCCCGTGGCCGTGGATGCCGACCACGGCCACCTTGGGCAGGCTCACCGCTGCCCGCCGTCGGTGAGGCCCGAGGCCAGGCCCGCCGCGGCGTCCGCCGTGAGCTCCGTGTCCAGCAGCACGGCGACCAGGTCGAGCCGCACGGAGCCGCCGTCGGGCACGAGCAGGGGTGCGTCCCAGGCGAGCGCGGGGCACGCGCCGGGGTACTCGGCGGACCGCAGGAACCACGGCCGGACCTGGCCCGGCTGCACCAGCAGCAGCGTGATGGAGCGGCCGCCCTGCTGCTGCACGAACGCCACCCAGGGCGACGTGCTGCCGTGCGCCCGGTTCTCGCCGGTGCCCGCGGCCGACAGGACCGTGGTGCTCTCGGCGATCGGCAGGCGCCAGAACAGGCCGCCGTACCCGGCGCCCGGCCGGCCGTTGGTGGCGGGCGAGCGGATCTCCAGCGGGCCGTGGTCGGCGTGCAGCGTGGAGCGCCAGTCGAGCACCCAGCCGGGGGCGGCGCCGGACCCGGGCGCGACGGGGAGCAGGCGCGCCGAGATGCGGCGTTCCTCGCGGAGCTGCGGTTCGCCGTGCTCGTCGGACCAGACCACGTCCTCGACCAGGGTCTCGCCCGCCGGGCCAGGGGCACCGACGCCGGGGACGCCCGGCTCCACGCGGATCCCCGCCGACGTCTGCCGGCCGTGGTTCTTCAGGAGGGTCGGGCCCACGTCCTCGATGAACGTGCGGCCGCCCCAGTGGCTGGTGCCGTTCACGTCCGGCACCGCGATGCCGACGCCGTAGTGGTGCCGGTGGTCCACCGGGCTCACGTCGGTGAGCGGCACGCCGGCCAGCGTGTGCACGGGGTGCAGGTAGGGCCGCCGCGCGTGCACCTTGGGCATCCGGTCACCGCCGTCACGACGCACCAGCTCCAGGCCGTCGCCGCAGGTCAGGACCACGGCGTCGGCGGCCGGATCGGTGGGCACGGACCAGACGGGCGTCGCGGTGGGCGGCACCGTCGGCACCTCCTCCGGCTGCCGGGCGACGAGATCGTCGTCCGTGACGTGCACCCGCTCGGGGCCCTGGGGCACGGGTCCGGTACTGCCCCGCACCTCCAGGCTGGGCGTGAATCGTGCAGAGCGTGCGGGGTGGGCGTCGTCGTCGATCACGGCGTGCAGCTCCCTCCAGGCGTGTCGGCCGAGCTCGGCCTGCGGCACCGCGACCGTCGTCAGCGCGGGTGTGGCGTAGCGGGACAGTTCGATGTCGTCGAAGCCGGCCACCGAGATGTCGGCGGGCACGGCCACCCCGGCCTCGTTCAGCCCGGCGAGCAGGCCGAACGCGACGAGGTCGTTGAAGGCCACCGCGGCGGTGGCGCGGGTGGCGAGGACGGCGGGCGCGGCGGCGTGGCCCGCCTGGATGTCCGGTCCGGCGGGCAGGTCGAGGATCTCGAGGTCGGTGTGCCGCGCCCGGGCGCGGTCCAGGCCGGCGCGGCGCATCTCGTCGGAGGCGCTGCGCACCGGCCCGCCCAGGTAGACCATGCGGCGGTGGCCGAGGGCCACGAGGTGCTCCACCACCTGGACGGCGGCGTCCTCGTAGTCCACGACCAGGCTGGGCGCGGCCCCGTTGGTCTCCCGGTTGACCAGCACCACGGGCTCGACGTCGGCGATGAGCGCGCTGAGCTCCGCGTCCCCGACGCGCGGGGAGACGAGCACGAGCGCGTCGCACCGCATGCGGGCCTCGAGCGCGATCGCGCCCTCCTGCTGGTCGTCCTCGACCGTGTCGGCGACGAGCACCCGGTAGCCGTCCTCGGCGGCGCCGTCCATCACGCCGCGCAGGATCTGCTGGAACACGGGGTTGCCGAGGTCCGGCACCACCAGTGCGACCGTCTGCGTGCGGCCGAGCGCGAGGCTGCGGGCCGCGTTGCTCGGCCGGTAGCTGAGCTCGGCGGCGGCGCTCCGCACGCGCTCGGCGATCGCGGCATCGACCGTGCTGCGCCCGTTCATCACGCGCGACACGGTGGCGCGCGAGACCCCTGCCGCCGTTGCGACGTCCCCGATCGTGGCCGTAACGCGGCGCTGACCTGCCCCTCGAACGCTGCCGCTGCCCATGTGCTCTCCGTCCGTGACCTTCGTCCGACCGGATCCCGCGTGGTTCCGCGCCTTCGTCGGCGTGGCCCGCGTTACCGGTTTCCCGATGTGACCGTACACCATGGGAAACCGGTTCCTCATGTGGTACGTTCCTCCACCAGAGACCGGTTTCTCACCGATGATGCCGGGGATCGACGACGATCCGGAGGACAACGCGATGCGCCACCCGACCCGCGAGCCCGGACCCTGGCGGTCCGAGCCCCCGCCCGCCCTGACGGGCCCCGTCCGCGCGGGGGTGAACCCATGTCAGTGATCCAGGAGCTCTCGCGCGGCAAGCAGGGCGTCAGCGCGCGCCGCAAGGGAGACGGCCGCTGGGCCCTGCTCTTCCTCGCGCCGTGGTTCGTGGGGCTCGCGCTCATCACGGCCGGGCCCATGGGGGCGTCGCTCTGGCTGTCCTTCACGGACTACGACCTGCTCTCGGCCCCGCAGTGGGTGGGGCTGGAGAACTACACGCGGATGTTCGACGACCCGCGGTTCCTGAAGTCGCTCGGCGTCACCTTCACCTACGTGTTCGTGTCGGTGCCGCTGCAGCTCGCCGCGGCCCTCGGGCTGGCGCTGCTGCTCGACAAGGGCCTGCGGGGCCTCGCGCTGTACCGCTCGGTGTACTACCTGCCGTCCCTGCTGGGCGGCTCGGTGGCCATCGCGATCCTGTGGCGCCAGATCTTCGGCGCGGACGGCCTGGTCAACCAGGTACTGGCGATCTTCGGGGTGCAGGGCGAGGGCTGGGTCTCGCACCCGGACTACGCGCTCGGCACCCTCATGGCGCTCAACGTCTGGACGTTCGGCGCGCCCATGGTGATCTTCCTGGCCGGCCTGCGACAGATCCCGCAGATGTACTACGAGGCGGCCGCGATCGACGGCGCCTCGCGCTGGCGCCAGTTCCGCAGCATCACGGTGCCGCTGCTCACACCGATCATCTTCTTCAACCTCGTGCTCCAGCTCATCGAGGCGTTCCAGTCCTTCACGCGGGCGTTCGTCGTCAGCGGCGGCAACGGCGGCCCGTCCGACTCGACGCTGCTGTACACGCTCTACCTCTACCTCAAGGGGTTCGGGTCGCTGGACATGGGCTACGCCTCGGCCATGGCCTGGTTCCTGCTGCTCATCATCGGCGGCATGACGGTCGTCAACTTCCTCGCCTCCAAGTACTGGGTCTTCTACGATGACTGACGCCTCGACGCCCACACAGACCGCACAGAACGCGACGACGACGGCGGTGCGGCCGCCGTCGAACACCGGTACCGCCTCCGGTTCCCGCGGGACCGGGGGGAACACCGCCCGCCCGGTCGCCGTCCGCCCGCGCGGCCGGCGCGCGCAGGCCCGCGTGATCAGCCTGCTCAAGCACGCGGGGCTCATCGCCTTCGGGTTCGTGATGCTGTACCCGCTGCTCTGGATGCTGGCCAGCTCGTTCAAGCCGAACGCGCTGATCTTCCGCGAGCCGGGCCTGATCCCCACCGACATCGACCTGTCCAACTACACGGACGGGTGGAACGCGCTGCTGCACCCGTTCAGCCACTACCTGATCAACTCCGCGCTGGTGGTGCTCGGGTCGCTGCTCGGCAACCTGCTGTCCTGCTCGCTGGCGGCCTACGCGTTCGCGCGGCTGGAGTTCAAGGGCAAGCGGCTGTGGTTCGCGATCATGCTGATGTCGATCATGCTGCCGATCCACGTGGTGATCGTGCCGCAGTACGTGCTGTTCTCCCAGCTCGAGTGGATCAACACGTTCCTGCCGCTGATCGTGCCCAAGCTGCTGGCGACCGACGCGTTCTTCATCTTCCTGATGGTCCAGTTCTTCCGCGGCATCCCGCGCGAGCTGGACGAGGCCGCGACCCTCGACGGCTGCAACCACCTGCGCATCTACCTGCAGATCATGCTGCCGCTGTCGATGCCGGCCCTCGCCACCACGGCGATCTTCACGTTCATCTGGACCTGGAACGACTTCTTCAGCCAGCTGATCTTCCTCACGCGGCCGGAGATGTACACCGTGCCGATCGCGCTGCGCACCTTTGTCGACTCCACGGGCGAGAGCTCGTGGGGCTCGCTGTTCGCGATGTCGATCGTGTCCCTGATCCCCGTCTTCATCGCCTTCCTGTTCGGACAGAAGTACCTGGTCAAGGGCATTGCGACCACCGGAATCAAGTAGCTCCGCCCGCGATGCGACAACGACGTCAACGTCACCGAAGGAGAACCACATGAGCACCACCGGCAACCGACCGACCTCGAGGCGCGGCAAGCGCCTCGCCGGCTCGGCCGCGGGTATCGCGGCCGTCGCCCTGACCCTCGCCGCCTGCGGAGGCGGCGACTCCGGCATCGGCGGGGGCGGCGACGACGCGCCGGCCGCCGCGGAGGAGTGCCCCTGCGAGATCCGCTTCGCGTGGTGGGGCTCGGACAGCCGCCACGAGGCGACGCAGCAGATCATCGACGCGTTCGAGGCCGAGAACCCCGACATCACGGTGGTCCCCGACTTCACCGACTGGGACGGCTACTGGGACAAGCTCGCCACCTCGGTGGCCGCGGGCGACACCCCCGACGTCATCACCCAGGAGGAGCGCTACATCTCCGACTACTCGACCAAGAACGTGCTGGCCGACCTGGGCACGCTCGACATCGACACCTCGAAGGTGGACGACGGCGTGCTGGCCGGCGGCCAGATCGAGGGCACCCAGTACGGCATCCCGACCGGCATCAACGCCTACGCGCTCGTGGCCGACCCGGAGCTGTTCGCCGACGCCGGCGTCGACGTGCCGGACGACACGACCTGGACCTGGGAGGACTACGTGACCACCGCGAACGCGGTCGCGGAGGGCTCCGGCGACAAGGTCTGGGGCACGCAGGACTACGGCTTCAACGAGGCGGGCCTGAACGTGATGGCGCGCCAGCGCGGCGAGACCCTGTTCACGCCGGAGGGCGAGCTGGGAGTCTCCGAGCAGACCGTCGCCGACTTCTTCCAGGTCTCCCTCGACCTGGTCGAGGGCGGCGGCCAGCCCGACGCCGCCCGCACGGTCGAGTACCAGGCGGCCGGTCCCGAGGGCGGTCTGCTCGGCACCAACAAGGGCGCCATGGGCGTCTGGTGGACCAACCAGCTCGGCGCGCTGTCCGACTCGTCGGGCCACGAGCTGGAGCTGCTGCGCCTCCCGGGCGAGTCCGAGGGCGAGCGCACCGGCATGTACTACAAGCCGGCGATGTTCTACTCGGTCTCCGCGAGCACGCAGTACCCGGAGTCGTCCGCCAAGTTCGTGGACTTCCTGCTCAACTCCGAGGAGGCCGCCAAGATCATGCTGACCGACCGCGGCCTGCCGGCGAACACCGACGTTCGTGAGGCGATCCTGGACGACCTGTCGCCCACGGACCAGAAGGTCGCCGACTTCATGGCGGACATCGAGGACGAGATCGTCGACAACCCGTCGGTCCCGCCGCACGGCTCCGCCGAGCTCGCCGACATCATGGAGCGCATCAACACGGAGGTCCTCTTCGAGCGCATCACGCCGGACGAGGCCGCCACCCAGTTCATCGACGAGGTCAACGCCGCGATCGCCGGCTGACCCACCCGCCGGGTGCGGGGCGCTCGCCTGGGGGGACAGCCGTCCACCCAGCGAATGCCCCGCACCCGGCGGTGTCCGGGCTGGGTACGATCAAGCCGCTCAGAGGAGAGGTGCCACAGGTGTCACAAGATCTGCTCGTCCTGCGGGAGGGCGACGACGTCGCCGTCGCCACGCGGGACCTGAGCCCGGGCGACACGCCCGAGGCCCCCGGAACCGGCCCGCTCGCCGTCCGGCAGCCCGTCCCTCGGGGGCACAAGATCGCCCTGCGGGCAGTGCCCACGGGCGGCCACGTGCGCAAGTACGGGCAGGTCATCGGGGTCGCCACCACGGACATCGCGCCCGGCGACCACGTGCACTCCCACAATCTCGGGTTCGAGGAGGGCGCGCGCGACACGCCCCTGGGCGGTACCCACACCGAGCTCCCCGTGCCCGACGGCGCCCGGCCCACCTTCCGCGGTTACCGCCGGGCCGACGGGCGCGTGGGCACCCGCAACTTCATCGCGATCCTGACGAGCGTGAACTGCTCCGCCTCGACGGCCAAGATGATCGCCGACCAGTTCCGCGGCGCCGCGCTCGACGAGTTCGAGAACGTCGACGGCGTCATCGCCCTGACCCACACCTCGGGCTGCGGCCTGGTGCCCGACTCCGAGGGCGGGCAGATCCTGCTGCGCACCCTGCGGGGCTACGCCGCGCACCCGAACGTCGCGGGCCTGCTGGTGCTCGGGCTGGGCTGCGAGATGGTGCCGGGCGCCGCGCTGTCGGCCCGCTCGGGGCAGGTCGCCGACCTGGGGATGCCGGGGATCGGCGCTCCCGACGAGACCCGGTCCGGGCTGCTCGCCGCCATCGCCGACGACACCGTGGTGCGGTCCCTGACCATCCAGGAGGCCGGCGGCGTGCGGGCCTCGGTGCGGGCCGGCGTCGCCGCCGTCCGCGAGATGCTGCCGCTGGTCAACCAGCGTGAGCGGGTCGAGTGCGACGTGTCCGAGCTGGTGCTCGCCCTGAACTGCGGCGGGTCGGACGGCTACTCCGGCATCACCGCCAACCCTGCGCTCGGCTGGGCCTCCGACCGTCTGGTCGCCTACGGCGCCACGTCGGTGCTGGCCGAGACCCCCGAGGTCTACGGCGCGGAGCACCTGCTCACCGCGCGGGCCGCGGAGCCGGCCGTGGCCAAGAAGCTGCTGGACCGCATCGACTGGTGGCGCACCTACATGGCCGCCGGTGGCGGCACGCTGGACAACAACCCGTCGCCGGGCAACAAGGCCGGCGGCCTGACCACGATCCTGGAGAAGTCCCTCGGGGCGGTGGCCAAGGGCGGTCAGGCCGACCTCAGCGCGGTCTACGAGTACGCCGAGCCCATCACCGAGCGTGGGTTCGGCTTCATGGACACCCCGGGCTACGACCCGGTGTCGGTCACGGGCCTGGTCGCGGGCGGCGCCAACGTCGTCGTCTTCACCACGGGGCGCGGCTCGGTGTTCGGGTGCCGCCCGACGCCGTCGATCAAGGTGGCCACCAACACCCCGATGTACTCGGTGATGTCCGAGGACATGGACGTCAACGCGGGCGTGGTCGTGGACGGTACCGCGACCGTGGCCGAGGTGGGGCGGCAGATCTTCGACCGCATCCTCGCGGTCGCGTCGGGGGAGCAGACGGTCAGCGAGGAGCTGGAGATCGGCGCCGAGGAGTTCATCCCCTGGCACATCGGCGCCGTCACCTGACCCCCGACGCGTCAGACCCTCAGGTCATCCGGGTGACCTGAGGGTCTGACACGTCCCCAGTGCGTTACGGGTAGCTCACCACCTTCGCCGGGATGGTCTCCGTGCCCGCCGCGCGCGGCCCGACCCCGTTGATCACGTGCTCGTACGTGCCCACCCCGCCGAGCGACACGGTGAGCAGCGAGTGCATCCGCACGCCCGGCGTGACCGGCACCTCGAACCCGTTGTCCGAGGTGATCGACGCGTCCGAGGTGAACACGCAGTACGACCCCAGCCCCCACGCCTCGTGCTGCGTCACGCCGTCCGCGACCTTGTACGCGGCCCAGCCGCGGACGCCGTCGTGGTTCCACGCCGCCTGGTTCGGCGGGTCGTACGGCAGCTCGTTCTGGTAGAAGATCGTGCGGCCGCGCTCCCCGGTCCACAGGGTGTTGTACTCCTGGTAGTGCTCGACGAAGAGCCCGTACCCGTCCACGTCGTCCCCGGTGACCACCAGGCCGTTGCGCGCCGTGTTCACGTCCCAGCCGATCCCGTCGCCGTGGTCGCCGCGCCACGACCAGATGTGGTCCACGATCGTGTCGTCGGCGTTCACCACGATCGCCTGGTCCACCCGCCCGGCGTGCGCGCCGCCCACGCGGACGAACACGTCGTGCAGCGAGATCGGGTCGTCGGCGTGGTCCGCCGTCGACCCCGCCGTGCCCACGGTGAGCATGGACGGCGACTCGGCCGCGCCGGCGTCGAACAGCACGCCCGCCACGCCGACGCCGTCCACGTCACCCACGCGCATCGCCGTCTGCCCCGTCGTCGGCACGATCGTGGCGTAGCCGAGCCCGAGCACGACGGTTTCGGCGCGGTCCACCTCGATCGTCCCCGTCGTCTTGTAGACGCCGGGCGTGAGCAGCAGGTGCAGGCCCTGGTCGAGCGCCTGGTTGATCCGCTCCGCGGAGTCCCCGGGCCGGGCCACGTAGAACTGGTCCAGCGGGATCGAGGTGCCCGACGTCGTCCCGCCGTCCCACGTCGCACCGCGCGTGCCCGACCGGGCCGACGGCACGAACACCGCGTAGTCGTCACCGTCGAGGTACAGGTACGGCTTCTCGCGGATGGTGCCCGTGGTGTCCAGGGTGGTCACCGCGGGTTCGGGGAACGTCGTCGGCGGGGCGTTCTCGACGCCGGAGAACACCATGTTCCACAGCGTCCCGGCCCAGCCGCCCGTGAGCGTCGAGTCGCGGGTGTACCACTGCTGCTGCGTCCAGGCACGGACCTGCCCGTCGACCACGGAGTCGGCGATGTACCCGCCCGACGCCCAGCCGTACCGCGACGAGTGCAGCATGAGGTTGCCCTTGACGTGCACGCGCCGCATCGGCGCGGCCTGCGAGACCGCCCACCGCATGTCCCCGCCCGACGGCGTCACCGCGAGGTTCTCGACCGAACGCCAGAAGTTCTGCGTGGCGTTGCCCTCGAACCACTCCGCGTCGGCCCAGACGCCGCCGGTGATGTTCACGTCGTCGGGCCTCGTCCCCAGCCCGGAGATCGAGGTGTGGAAACCGGCGTTGACGTGCACGGGGTAGGTGCCCGGCTCGAAGAGGAACTGGTGCCGCCCGTCGCCGAACTGGTCCGCCTCCTGCTGGTCGTAGACGGCGTCGACCGCCGCCTGGACCTGGGCAGTCGGCGTGTCCGGGCCGAAGACGTGCACGTTCGGGCCCAGGTCGCCGCCGCCGGGGATCGGGTCGCCGGGCGTGGTGCCGCCGTCGCCCGTGAACACCTTGAGCTCCCACAGCGAGTAGCCGTACCCGGTGCCGCGCTCCGTGCCGGTGAGCCGCACGTACCGGCCTGACCCGGCGACGTCGAGCGACTGGTTGCCGCCGGTCCCGTTCGTGACCGTGGTCAGGGTGCGCCAGGTGGTGCCGTCGTCGGACGCCTCGATCCGGAACCCCTTGCCGTACGCGGCCTCCCACGACAGCTCGACGCGGCACAGGTCCTGCACCGACCCGAGGTCGACCCTGATCCACTGCGGGTCGCTGAACTCGCTGGCCCAGCGCGTGCCGGGGTCGCCGTCGACGGCGGAGGCCGCGCCGAACGGCCCCTCCGTGGACGACGCCGTGGCGGGCCGCCCGAGTGCCGCGTTCGTGCTGCCGCAGGCGGCCGCGGCCGCCCGGTCGGGCCCGGTGGCCGGAGCCGACGCCGGTGCGCCGCCCGACGCAGGCGCGGCCGCCGCCGTCAGCGGTGCCGCGACGCAGGCCGCGACCGCCGCGGCCGCGAGCCAGACCCGCGCCGTCCTCACGAGACCACCTCCTCGCGGGCCGCGGCGTCGGGCGCCGCGGCCACACGTGCGGCCGTGGTCTCGGGCACGAGCTCGTAGTTCTCGTCGAGCACCGTGCCCCGGTGCGGCTTGTACAGGTCGTAGCCGCGCGGGTTGCACTGCAGGCCGCCGTTGATGCAGTGCTCGACGAGCCGGCGCAGCACCTCGGGGTCCCAGGCGTTGACGAAGTCGTAGTGCCACGACTGGTCGGACCCGCTCACCAGCGCGACGTCGGACATGTCACCGCTGACCGGCCACGCGATCTTGAACTCCAGCATCGGCACCGCGACCGGGTGGCTCATGGGGCACTGGCCCGCCACGGGGTACGCCATGTGCGAGCCGTGGCCCATGTGCGCCGACTCCTCCGGCGTCAGGTGCATCCCGTCCCAGCAGCTCGGCGCCTGGTAGCGGATGTTGAGCTGCGTGCCCTCCGGGCAGTGGGCCGGGATCTCCCAGCTCTTGGAGATGTCGCCGCACTCCCAGCCCTCGACGGCGCCCGGGGCGGTGCGGAACTCCTCGACCGTGGCCATCATGTCGCCGGTGACGAACTGGAGCCCTTCAGGGAACGGCACCACGTCCTGGTAGTCGTCGATGCCCGACTTGTAGTAGACGGTCATGGGGATGTTCGGCTCGACCGGCACACCGCCCTTGGTGAGGGCGGGGAACCAGTAGGCAGAGTGGTCCTGCGGCACCGTGCAGGTGCTCTCCGGCATGGCGTGCAGGCTCGTCGGCGTGGTGAACGCGTCCGTCGAGCGGTTGCCGATGAACGTGTGCAGGTGCGACCGGCCCGGCTGGTTCGGGTACACGATCGAGTCGTCCGGCAGGAAGTGCGAGAACTCGCAGTTCGCCTGGAACTCGTGGTGCGTCACCTCGTCGCCGGGGAAGGGCGGCGGGTCCTCCGGCCCGCCCGCCTCGCCGTCGCCGAACACCTGGAACTCCAGGAGCGAGTAGCCGTACCCGGTGCCGCGGGCCGTGCCGACGAGCTGCACGTACCGGCCCGTCGCGGTGATGTCGTAGACCTCGGTGCCGCCGGTCCCGGCGCCCTCGGTGACGACGGTGGTCCAGGACTGGGCGTCGGTGGAGACCTGGAGCGTGAACGCGGCGCCGTACGCGGCCTCCCACTCCAGGGCCACGTGGTCCAGGGTGTAGGAGCGGCCCAGGTCGATGCGGATCCACTCGTCGTCCGTGGGGGCGCTGGCCCAGCGCGTGGTGCGGTCGCCGTCGACCGCGAAGCGCGGCCCGAGGCCGCCGGACTCGGAGCTGGACGCGGCCGTGAGCGCACCCTGCGAGAGCAGGGTGTTCGGCTCGGCGACCGCCGTGGTCGCGCCGATGGTGCCGGCCGCGCTCAGGGTCGAGGCGAGCAGGGCCGTGGCGAGCGCGCCCGCCGTCGTCCGGGATCTGTTGCCGCGAGGAGTGCTGAGTGCCGTGCGCATGGTTCCTCCTTCTTCGGTGGTGGTGTGCGTTGCTGCCTCACTGCCTGATCACTGCTGGTAGACGCCGACCTCGTACAGCGAGTAGCCCCACTCCGTGCCGCGTTCGGTGAGATTGAGCCGCACGTATCGGCCGGTCCCGGCCACGTCCAGGCTGTCGACACCGCCGTTGCCGCCCGTCACCGTGCGGACCGTGGTCCAGGTGTTCCCGTCGTTCGACGTCTGCACCTGGTAGGACTTGCCGTACGCGGTCTCCCAGACGAGCTGCACGTGGTCGAACGACTGCACCGAGCCGAGGTCGACCTGGTACCAGGCGGTCGGGCCCCACTCGCTCGCCCACCGCGTGCTGGCGTCGCCGTCGACGGCGCGGCCGGGCGTCCAGTCGCCGTTCCACGGGTCGAAGCTGGAGGCCGTGGCGGTCTTGCCGTGCGCGATGTTCGCCCCGTCGACCGGCGGCGCGACGACGCGGAACGACCTCGTCTCCACGCCCACGTTCCCGTGGCCGTCCTCGGCGAACACGTAGACCTTCCAGACGCCGAGCATCTCGGGCGCCGTGACCCGGAACGTGCCGGGCGCGGTCTGGTCGAAGTCGGCCTGTGCGATGCCGCCCGCGTCGTTGACGTACTTGCTGTTCAGCATCACGTTGGCGTCGATCGGGTCGCCGTCCGGATCGCTCATGGAGACGTCGACGGTGAACTCCTGGCCCGCGGACACCGCCGTCGCGCCCTGGACGTTCATCGCGGTGATGCGCGGCGGGGTGTTCATGCCGGAGGTGTCCACGCCCCACGCCCGCGCGATCGAGTAGTAGCCGAGGCGCTTGTTGTCGCCCGGCAGCACGTTGAACCAGACGCCGCCGAAGTCGCCCTCGATGCCGAAGTGGAAGAACGTGGCGCCCAGCGCGACGCCGTCGTGCTCCCGCAGGCAGCGCCACGAGTCCACGTACGCCTGCTCCTTCTCCAGGTCGGTCGGCTCGTCGGGCACGCCGTTCGCGTCGTCCGGCACCTCCCACTCGCCGGCCGCGCCGCCCTCCGTGATGATGTACGGCCGGTCGTAGCCGCCGGCCTCCCAGGCCGCGGGCACGTTGCACAGGTCGCCGTACGCGTTGACCGAGAGCAGGTCCAGGTCCGGGGCGTTGCGCTCGAGGTACGGCCAGGCGCCCACCCACGCGTCGGTGCTGGTGGTCGGGTGCTTCGCGTCGGCCTGGTGCACCGCGACGCTGACCTCGTTGACGAAGGCCGCGTACGCGTCGCGGATCGCCTCCAGCTCGGCGCCCGAGTAGCAGTTCTGCAGGCCGAGCAGCGACTCGTTGCCGATGTTCCACATGAGCACGCCCGGGTGGTCCTTGTAGGCCGCGACCTGGCTCAGGATGTCGGCCTTGGTGTTCGCCTTGTAGGTCGCGTCGGTGCGGTAGTCGATGCAGCCGCCGGATCCCGGCCCGCCGCCGGGCAAGAGCCAGAAGCCCATCACCACGCGGACGTCGTGCGCCGCGGCCGAGTCGAGGAGCTGGCGGGTGTCCGCCCCGGTGCCCCAGGTGCGGATCGTGTTGGCGCCCATCGCGGTGAGGGTCGGCATGTAGTGGTCGGCCTTGCTGAACGCCGGGCCCCACGTGAACCCGCGCACCGTGTACGGCTGCCCGTCCACCTCCAGGTCCCAGGCGCCGTCGCCGCCCACCACCTCGACGGTGCTCGCGCCCGAGTCCCGCACCGGGACGTCCGGGTGGCCGGGGTTCACGTAGTCCGGGTCCCCGGGGTCGCCCGGGTCGGTGCTGCCGCCGGCCGCGCCGAAGACGCGCAGCTCCCACAGCGAGTTGCCGTACCCGCCCGAGCGCGCGGTCGACAGCAGCCGCACGTACCGCGCCGTCCCGTCGACGTCGAAGGCGTCGGTGCCGCCGTCGCCCGAGGTGGTCGAGTACACGGTGGACCAGGACGTTCCGTCGGCCGAGACCTGGAACTGGTACTTCGTGGAGTACGCGGACTCCCAGACCAGCTCCACGTGATCGAGGGCCGCGGACCGCCCCAGGTCGACCCGGATCCACTGCGGGTCGCTGAACTCGCTGGCCCAGCGCGTGGTGAGGTCGCCGTCGACGGCGGCGCTCGCGGGCGTGTAGTCGGGGTTCTCCACGGAGGAGGCGGTGGCGGGGCGGCCCTGCGACAGCAGGACCGGCTCGGCCTGTGCGGCGGCGGGAGCGGGGGCTGCGGGCGCCGGTGCCGAGGCCGCGGGTGCGGCGGGTGCCGAGGCCGCGGGTGCGACGAGCGCCGCCGCGGCCAGCAGGCCGGTCGCCAGGGTGGCGGCCCCGACGCGGGCCCCGCGCCTGAGCCGTCGCGTCCGGGCGCCGGGTGATCCGGTGGTGGTCATGGTGTTCCTCTCCGTCCGCTCGTCGGCCAGGTGCACGGGCCGGGGCGCGGTTCGTCGTTGAGCCTGCGCTCGCGTCGCTCCGGTGCGCCGCGAGTTGGGAGAGCGCTCTTACCGGGATCATCCTTGACCCGCTCTTGGTGGATCGTCAAGAGTCCTGGCGCTGCGTCTCTCCTGCCTTTTGACGCTGATTTCTGATCATTTGAGTCCACGGATAGCACTTGACTCGACCCCGGTTCCCGGTCGCGCCGCACGGATCTCATCCGCGCCGCATCCGTCGGAGAGCGCTCTTACTCTGTTACCGTCGGCCTGTGAGCAAGGATCTGCGGCGTGCGGCGCCGACCCTGGAGGACGTGGCGAAGGTCGCCGGCGTCTCGCGCGCGACCGTGTCCCGGGTCATCAACGGCAAGCGCAAGGTGGCGCCCGCGGTCCAGGAGGTGGTGCTGGAGGCCGTCGCCGAGACCGGCTACGTGCCGAACCGGGCTGCGCGGTCGCTGGTCACGCGCCGCACGGGTACGGTCGCCGTCGTCATCTCGGGTGCGGACGCCGACCCGGAGGGCGAGCTCGACCTGTCCGGTGTCTTCTCCGACCCGTTCTTCGGCCGGGTGGTCGGCTCCCTGGTGCGGACACTGCGGCCCCACGACGTGCACCCGGTCCTCATGTTCGCCGACGACGCGCAGACCCGGAGCCAGGTCACCTCGTACCTGCGGTTCGGGAACGCGGACGGCGCCCTGCTGGTCTCCACGTACGCCGACGACCCGCTCCCCGAGGAGCTCATCGGAACCGGCCGCCCCATCGTGCTCTTCGCCCGGCCGGGGCACGCGATCCCGGCGAGCTACGTGGACCTCGCCAACGCCGACGGCGCCCGGCTGGCCGCCAACCACCTCCTCGACCGTGGCTGCCGCACGCTCGGCGTCATCTCCGGGCCGCTCGACGTCCCGTCCGCGCGGGACCGGCTCGAGGGCTTCCGGGACGCCGCGGCGCGGCGCGGGCACGCGTTCGTCCCGAGCGTCGCGGGGTCGTTCACGTTCGAGAGCGGGGAGTCCGCGATGGCGGAGCTGCTCGCCGCCGTACCGGACCTGGACGGCGTCTTCGTGTCGAACGACCTCATGGCCCAGGGCGCGATCCACGTGCTCCAGTCCCAGGGCCGGCGCGTGCCCGACGACGTCGCGATCGTCGGCTTCGACGACAGCCCGGTGGCGGTGCAGGCCCGGCCCCGGCTGACGACGGTGCGCCAGCCCGTGGAGAAGATGGCGGAGGAGATGGCGCGGATGTTGCTGGAGCAGATCGACGCCGACGAGCCGGCGGTGCGCTCGGCGATCTTCGAGCCGGTCCTGGTGGTCCGCGACTCGGCGTGAGGGGGGCGGCCGGCTGGTGGCATCTGGCTGGCTGGCGCACCTCTGTCGGCCTGGGGTGCGGACTTCGGTCGGTTGCTTTGAGACCGGTCGAACGTTGGACCGGTCTCAAAGCAACCGACCGAAGTCACGCTGGGCTCGCAGCTCGTGCGTGGGTGCCCCGCGCGTACGGGTACCCGTGTGGGAATCCCTCACGACCAGGCTGGGAGCATCTTGCTAGGTTCCTGAACAAATCGGCCGGTGTATCGACGCCGGCCCAGGACCCGAAGCGAGGTGGTTTCCCGTGAGAGCTCGTCGCGTACCGCTCTTTGTCGCAACCCTTGTCGCCGCACTCCTGACGACCGGGGTCGCCGCAGTCCCCGGCTCGGCAGCGCCCGCCGCCGATACCGCCGCGCCCGCCGCGGTCGCCAGCTGCAGCGCCGCCGCGTGGAGCAGCAGCGCCGTCTACGTGGGCGGCAGTTTGGTGACCCACGCCGGCGCCTCGTGGCGCGCCAAGTGGTGGACGCAGGGCGAGACGCCCGGCACCACCGGTGAGTGGGGTGTCTGGGAGCGCACCGGGACCTGCGACGGCGGCGAGCCGCCGGTCGACCCGCCGGGCTCCGAGGACTTCCCGGTCAGCCAGGCCCAGTTCAACTCGTTCTTCCCCAACCGGAACTCGTTCTACACCTACGCCGGGCTCGTCGACGCGCTCAGCGCGTACCCCGGGTTCGCCAACAGCGGCAGCGAGACCGTGCAGAAGCGGGAGGCCGCGGCGTTCCTGGCCAACGTCTCGCACGAGACCGGCGGGCTCGTCCACATCGTCGAGCAGAACACGGCCAACTACCCGCACTACTGCGACACGTCCCAGCCGTACGGCTGCCCGGCCGGCAACGACCAGTACTACGGCCGTGGGCCGGTCCAGCTCAGCTGGAACTTCAACTACAAGGCCGCCGGCGACGCGCTCGGCATCGACCTGCTGAACAACCCGAGCCTGGTCTCGACCAACTCGGCGATCGCGTGGAAGACCGGCCTCTGGTACTGGAACACCCAGAACGGCCCGGGCACCATGACGCCGCACAACGCGATCGTCAACGGCGCCGGGTTCGGCGAGACGATCCGCAGCATCAACGGATCGATCGAGTGCAACGGCGGCAACCCGGCACAGGTCCAGAGCCGCGTGGACACCTACCTGCGCTTCACGAGTGCGCTCGGCGTCGACCCGGGCGGCAACCTCTACTGCTGACGCGCACCCCGGGCCTCCGCCCGGGCGTCGACCACAGCGGTTGCTGCCAGGAGCGCGTCCGTCCTGGCAGCAACCGCTGTGGTCGATGAAGAGAGCGGGCGAGGAGAGCGCGGCGACTAGGTTCATCCGAGGTATGAGAAGGAAGCCACCGCATGGCCTCGCCCGGCGACACCCTAGACGTCAGGCGGGCACGAGGTCGAGCAGGTTCTGCGGCGTCACGACGCGGGAGCCCTCCGGCAGGTCCTCCGGGGCGCCGAACCCGAGATAGGTCACCGGCCCCGCATCCTGCGGAACCGAGTGGTGCACCTTCACGCCGTCGGCCCGGAGCAAATCCACCAGGTGACGCACCGTGAGGTAGCGCCGCGCCGCGATGTCGCGCACCAGGGTCGTCGTGGTCACGCGGTGCCCCTCGACGGTGTTGAAGCTCGACCTGCCGCGCAGGTTCAGGTGCAACCAGAGCGCCTCCCAGCCGTCGTCGCCACGCAGGAACGCCAGCGGCACGGTGACCCGGCCGGACCCGGCCAGGTCGGACCGCATCCGCACCGTCGCCGGCTCGAACGGCAGCCCGGCCTGCGCGACGTCGCGGGTCATGAACCCGAAGAACCCCTCGGCTACCTGGTCGAACCCCTCGCCGGAGTAGACGTGCACCTCGGGAACGACGACGTCCCGCCGGATCCCGGACAGCCTGACGTCCACGAACTCGGTGGCGCCGTCCGGGGCCTCGGTGAGGTCGCCGGAGTGCACGAAGCCCCCGCCGCGCAGCCGCGTCCACGAGACGTGCTCGGCGTCGGCGAAGTCGCGGTCCAGCAGCAGGCACGAGAGATCGAGGTCCGTGTCCGTGCTCCGCTGCCGCCAGTGCACGAAGAACCGGAGCAGCTCGCCGGTCACGCGCGTACGCGACCCGCGCGGCAGGACCCCCGCCCCGCCGGGCCTGGCCCGCGCCGACAGCGGCAGGGCCACGTCCAGGAAGTCGGGCTCGACCACCAGCTCGCCCTGCCGCGGGACCCGGCGGAGCACCTCGGCGTCGCAGGCCTCGGCGAGGGCGGTCAGCGCGGCGGCCGGGACCGGCCCGCGCTCGTCGGGCACGGCCCACGCGCCGCCCTGCCGGTTGACGAAGACGCGCCGGTCGCCGTCCGTACGCCGCCGGTTCTCCAGGTGCTCGCGCAGTCCGAGCACCACCCGGCCGGAAACGGACGGCAGCGCCCGCTTCACCGCGTCGAGGACGGCGGCGGCCTCGACGTCGTCGGCCGCCGACCGCAGCAGATGGTCGGCCCGCCGCACGAGCGTGCCGGGCGACGCCGCGAGCAGGCGCAGGGCGTCGTCCCGCGCACCGGTCGCGAGCGAGCGCTCGACCCGGGCAGCGAGCGACGGCGCGGCCTCGTCGCCGCGGGCGACGGCGAACGCGCGGGCGGCCGACGGCAGGCCCCGGTGCTCGTGCGGGTGCAGCCGCTCGCCGAGCCGCTTCCACGCCTCCCGGTGCGCCGCGACGTCGCCGAGCTTCGCGGGCGAGGCGGCGACCACGCCGTCGAGCGCAACGAGCAGCACCCGCCGGACCGGCCGGGGCAGCGACCGGAACCGCGTGGCCGTCTCCAGCGTCACGTCCCCGCCGGACAGCGCACAGGCGAGTCGCAGGACGTCGGTCACGGTGTCGACCTCGGGCTCCCGCCCGTACAGGACGTGCGTGGCGTTGACGATCGCGCGCGCCGACCGCAGGGGGACCGACTCGGGCTGTGCCATGGCCGCGCAGTGGCCCGCGAGCCGCCCGAGGTCGGCCAGGTCGGCGTCGGACAGCGGTGTCGTGCTGCCCGCGAGGTGCAGGTAGAGCTGGTGAGCCTCCTCGTCGAGCGTGCCGCCGACGTCGAGCACCGTGCGCCGGTCTCCGAGTGCGGGCAGGAACGCGTCGTGCGCCGCGGCCATCTCCTCGTAGGTGTGCTGGTAGCGGCCGTAGGTCGGCAGGCCGAGCAGGTCGACAGGCCCGCGTGTCAGGAGTTCTGCAGCCTGCCCCTCCTGCGGCGTGCCGCGCAGCGCGTCCTCCAGTGCCGAGACCCAGAAGCCGTCGGTGTCCGGCACGCTCTCGGGGAAGTCCTTGAAGTACGCGTTGTGCTCCACGTGCGCACCGAGCGTCTCCTGGACCACGGCGAGCGCCCGCACCGCGACCAGCCGCGCGTCCTGCGGGGCCAGCCCGCCCAGATAGCCCAGCAGGCGGCCGGACGCCTTGAAACCCGAGGTGAGCAGCACGGCGTCGAACCGCCGGGCGACCGAGGCGGCGTCCCCGGCCGAGTCCTCGGTGCGGGGGACGCGCCACGTCCGGCGGACGACCAGATCGAAGATCTCCTGAGACATGACGCGCATCGTGGCACGGAACCGTGGTCCGGAGGGACAGGTTTCCCGTGCCACGATGGCCGCATGCCTCTCGCACCCCGGTACCTCGCAGCAGAGGACCGTTACGACACCATGCAGTACCGCCGCACCGGCCGCTCGGGCCTCGACCTGCCCGCGCTGTCCCTGGGGCTCTGGCACAACTTCGGCGACACCAGCCCGTTCGACACGCAGCGCGCCATCCTGCGTCGCGCGCTCGACCTGGGCGTCACGCACTTCGACCTGGCGAACAACTACGGCCCGTCCTACGGCGCGGCCGAGGCGAACTTCGGCCGGCACCTCGCCGCCGACCTCAAGCCGTACCGCGACGAGCTGATCCTCTCGACCAAGGCCGGCTACGACATGTGGCCCGGCCCCTACGGAGACCACGGCTCGCGCAAGTACCTGCTGGCCAGCCTCGACCAGTCGCTGACCCGGATGGGCGTCGACTACGTCGACGTCTTCTACCACCACCGCCCCGACCCCTCGACGCCGCTCGAGGAGACCATGGGCGCGCTGGCCTCCGCGGTCCGGCAGGGCAAGGCGCTGTACGTCGGCGTCTCCAACTACTCGCCCGCGCGCACGCGCGACGCCGCGCGCATCCTCGGCGAGCTGGGCGTGCCGCTGCTGATCCACCAGCCGTCCTACTCGATGTTCAACCGGCACATCGAGGACCCGGCGCACGAGGACGGGTACGACGGCGTGCAGCGCGAGTCGCTGCTCGACGTCGTCGGCGAGCTCGGCGTCGGGACCATCGTGTTCTCCCCGCTGCAGCAGGGCCTGCTGACCAGCAAGTACCTCGGCGGCGCGGCCCCGGAGGGGTCGCGGGCCGCACGCTCCGACTCGCCGTTCCTCTCGGACCGGGCCCTCACCGAGGACTACCTGGGCCGCGCCAAGGCGCTCGACGACATCGCCGCCGGCCGCGGCCAGACGCTCGCGCAGCTTGCGCTCGCCTGGGTGCTGCGCGACGAGCGCGTGACGTCGGCCCTGATCGGCGCGTCGTCGGTGGCGCAGCTCGAGGACAACGTCGCTGCGCTCACGGCGGGCCCCCTGTCCGCCGACGAGATCGCGGCGATCGAGCCCCTGGCCCGTCCGCTGGGCTGAGCGGCCGGGCCCGTCTCGTCAGCGTCCCCACACCCTGAGTTCCACCGCACTTCACGAGGCCGTCGCGCCGAATCGACTCGGCCGGCGGACCATGAGGGGGTCGCCGCTCGACGGGGAGGGGTACTGGGAGGTACTGCACTCGCGAGAAGGAGCACCAGCGTGTCCGAAACGAAGTCCGTGATCGTCGTCGGTGCCGGCATGGTCGGCCTGGCCACCGCCTGGCACCTGCAGGAACGCGGCGTCGAGGTGACGGTTCTCGACCGGCACGGTGTCGCCGCCGGCTCCTCCTGGGGAAACGCCGGCTGGCTCACGCCGGGCATGGCGATGCCGCTGGCCGACCCGTCGCTCTGGGCGTACGGCCCGAAGGCGATGCTCGACCCCGACGCCGCCCTCAGCGTGCCGTTCCGCTTCGACCGGGCGCTCTGGGGCTTCCTCGCGCGGTTCATGACGCACGCGACGCCGTCCGCGTGGCAGCACGCGATGGCGGCCCTCACGCCGATCGACCGCGTGGCGCTCGACGCGTACGACGAGCTCGAGGCCGGGGGCGTGCACGCGACGTCGTACGCGAGCCCGTGGGTGGTCGGGTTCGAGCGGGAGCACCAGTCACGCCCGTTCGTGCACGAGCTGCGGGGCGTGGCCCGGGCCGGCCAGGACGTCCGGCTGTCCCGGCTGCCCGACGGCGTGCGTGTGCCGCACCTCTCCCGGGCCGTCAAGGAGATCTGGACCCTGGACGGGCAGCGGTACATCGAGCCCGGCCCGTACGTGCAGGCGCTGGCGACGTCGGTCAGCGCGCGGGGCGCGAAGGTGCTCACGGACGCGCGGGTCACGGAGGTCCGGCCGCTGCCCGACGGCGGTTCCGAGGTGCACGTCGCGGGCCACGACTCGCTGCGGTCCGACGCCGTCGTGGTCGCCACGGGCGCGTGGCTCCCGGACCTGACGCGGCGACTCGGGGTCCGCACACGGGTGCAGGCCGGGCGCGGGTACTCGTTCAGCGTGCCCGTCTCGGGGCCGCCGATCGACCACCCGGTGTACTTCCCGGCCCGCCGCGTGGCCTGCACCCCGTACCAGGGGCGGCTGCGGATCGCCGGGACCATGGAGTTCCGCGGGCCGGACGAGCCGTTCCAGCCGCGCCGCGTCCGGGCCATCGTGAACTCGGTCCGGGGACTGTTCGACGGCGTCGACCTGGACTCCCGCGTGGACGAGTGGGTGGGCTCCAGGCCGGTGACGCCGGACGGGCTGCCGCTCGTGGGCCGGACGGCGGCGCGCGGCGTCTACGTGGCCGGCGGCCACGGCATGTGGGGCATGGTGCTGGGCCCGGCCACGGGCCGCGCGCTGGCGACGCAGATCACGACGGGGGAGACGCCGGAGGAGATCCGGGCGTTCGACCCGCTGCGCTGACCCGCAGCCGCTCCAGCCCGTCGAGGATCAGGTCGAGGCCGAACTCGAACTCGGTCTGGTCGTCGCACCAGCCGAGGGTGGACCCCGGCCCCTCGTGGCCGACCTCCGCCAGCATCTCGATCATGTGCGGCACCTGGTCGGCCACCTGCTCCAGCATCGCGACGGTGGCGTCGTCGGCGCCCTCCGCGGGGCGGCCGCCGGCGGCGAAGCCCGCCACTGCGCCGTCGGGCTCGAAGAGCTCCTGGGAGAAGCCGAGCGCTCGGCTGCCCAGGGCGTGCATCGCGTGGTGGATCAGGTCGTACGAGAGGCCGCCCCGGCGCATCAGCCCGACGAGCGAGTCGAAGTACCGCACGACGTGCAGGCTGAAGGACGTCCGGGTCTGGAGGGCCTGCGACGCCCAGGGGTGGCGGAGGAGCACCGAACGCGCCGTGAGGATCTGCCGGCGCACCGCCGGCTTCCAGGCGGACGGCGGTGCGTCGTCCGCGGGCGGTTGCAGCTCGGCGACGGCGTCCTCGATCTCCGCCGCGACGAGGTCGACCACGCCGTCCAGCAGGTTCTCCTTGCTGGTGACGTGGTGGTAGAGCGACATGGCCTCGATGCCGAGCTCACGGGCCAGGCTGCGCATGGTCAGCGTGCCGAGCCCGTCCCGGTCCGCCAGGGCGACCGCCGACTCGAGCACCCGGGCGCGGGTCAGCGTGCTCCGCGGCGCGGGTGCTGCTCTCTGCGGGGAAGTCATGGTCTCGCGATCCTACGTCGGTCTCACCCTTGACGGACCGGCGTCCCGGTTCTACCTTACAGCGTAAGCCTTACGTTGTAAGGCTGGAACAGGAAGGCGGTGTGCCATGTGGGTCTGGCTGCTCTGGGCGCTCCTCGGGCTCGTGCTGCTCGCGCTGACCTCGGCGCTCACGATCGTGCTGGTCATGCGCTACAAGAGCCCGCGAGGGCTCGCCATGGTGCGCCGGTTCAACCGGCGGTTCACCAACCGGCGGGCGATGCGGCACGCGGGGGAGGCGGGCTCGGGTTACGCGGTGATCCGGCACGTGGGGCGCAGGTCGGGCAAGCAGTACTCGACCCCCGTCGGGGCCTCCCCGGCGGGTGGCGGCTTTCTCGTCTTCCTCCCCTACGGGGCCGACGCCGACTGGGTGCGGAACATCCGGGCGGCAGGCTCCGCGGAGCTGGTCACCCATGGGCGCACGCACCGGGTGGCGCCGCGGGTCGTGGACCAGGCGGAGGCGCTGCCGCACCTGTCGGGCGGCGACCGCCTGGTCGCGCGGCTCTTCCGCGTCACCGACTACCTCGTGCTGGAGCCCTCGGTGGTCCCGGGCGGCCTGCCCCCCTCGTAGCGCCGTAGGCCGCCGAATGTAGGGATGCTCGGGGCATAGGCCCTGTTCGGGCGATGGACCCTACGTTCGGCGCCCACGGCCCGGATGGCAGGATCGGGCGCATGACGCAACGCCGCATCCTTGTCCTTTCCGGCCGCGGGCGCTACGAGGACCCCTGGCACGACCACGCGGCGACGTCGCACGTGGTCGCGGGGATCCTCGGCGACCGGGGCGACGTCGAGGTGCGCGGCCTGTTCCGCGACGCGCTCGACGACCTCGACTCCGTGGACCTGCTCGTGGTCAACGGCGGCTCGGGCCGCCGGGACGCCGACTTCGACGGGTCCGACGACGACTGGCTCGCCGCGCACGACCGGCTGTCCGCCTGGGCCCGGGCCGGCGGCGCGGTGCTCGGCCTGCACCAGGCCGCGAACACCTTCTACGACGCGCCCGACTGGGCGGCGGTGCTGGGCGGCCGCTGGATCCCCGGCGAGTCGATGCACCCGCCGATCGGCGACGCTCGGTTCGAGCTCGTCCAGGGCCACCCGGTCACCGACGACCTGCGCGTGGTCGAGGCCTTCGACGAGCGGTACTGCCACCTGAGCGTCGCGCCGGAGACGCGCGTGCTCGGCACCACCCTGGACGACGACGGCACGCCGCACCCGGTCCTGTGGGTCAACGAGGCGCACGGTGGACGCAGCGTCTACTCGGCGCTGGGGCACGACGTCCGCTCCTTCGCCTCCGAGGGGCACCAGGAGCTCCTGCGCCGGTCCGCGGGCTGGCTGCTGTCGTAGGACGACGCCCCCTTGACCTCAACCGTTGTTGAGGTTGTTGGCTGGGGTGCATGGAGATCATCAGCATCGACACGGTGACCCGCTCGATCGCCGATACCGCCGCGTACCACGAGACGGTGCTCGGCCTGCCGGTGAGCAAGGAGATCGGCGCGGTCGAGATCACCGTCGGCCGCACGGCCCTGCGCTTCCGCGAGGACGCCGACGCCGAGGGCGACCAGCACTACGCCTTCCTCGTCGACGACGCGCGGTTCGACGCCGCCCGCGCGTTCCTGACGGCGGGACCCGGCCTGCTGAGCGACGGCGACCGCACCGAGTTCGAGGCGCAGGACGCCTGGAACGCGCGGTCGCTGTACTTCCCGGGACCGGACCGCTCCGTCCTGGAGGTCATCGCGCGCCGTGATCTTCCCCGAGACCTGGGTGCCGGACGCGGTGCGGGGGCGAAGGCCTCGAGCCCGCCCGTGCCCGGCACCCAGCCAGACCCGTCGGATCCGTTCGGACCGGGCGACCTCCTGTCCGTGAGCGAGGTGGGCATCGCGGTGCCCGACGTCGTCGTCGCCGCCGACCGGCTCGCCGAGGCCGGCATCGGCCGCTACCCGGACGGGTCGGCGACGTTCAGCCCGGCCGGTCACATCGACGGCATGCTCATCCTGGTCAGCGTGGGCCGCACGTGGTTCCCGACGGCGGACCGCGTGGTGGCCGAGCCGCCCGTCACGGTCGTCGCGCAGGCGGGGCCGGCGAGCCCCGGCGTCGTGCCCGGTCGGTACGAGCTGGCCCCGGGGCGGGTGCTGGTGGTGCGGCCATAGCCCGAGCTCACGCCCCCTCGGCGAACCCCGCCTGGCGCCACACCTCGTAGACCGCGATCGACGCCGCGTTCGTCAGGTTGAGCGACCGCCGACCGGGCAGCATCGGGATCCGCAGCTCATCGGTGACGCGGGGGTGCTTGAGTGCCTCCGGCGGCAGGCCCGTGGGCTCGGGGCCGAACAGCAGCACGTCGCCCGGCCGGTACTCGACGTCGGTGAACCGGGTGGTCGCGCGGGTCGTGAACGCGAACACCCGGGCCTCAGGCAGCGCGTCGAGGGCCGCATCGAGCGACGGGTGCACGTCCATCACGGCAAGGTCGTGGTAGTCGAGGCCGGCGCGCTTCAGCTTGGCCTCCGACAGGTCGAAGCCCAGCGGTTCCACGAGGTGCAGACGGGCCCCGGTCACGGCGGCGAGCCGGATCGCGGACCCGGTGTTCCCGGGAATGCGCGGCTCGTAGTACACGATGTGAGCGAGGGAGCTCTCGGGCATGGGGGCGTCAGGCTGCTGCGGCACGGGTCCATTCTCGCTGCCGGACGGCGCGGCGTCGTCCCGCCGTGACGCGAACCGGCCGCCGGGGCCAGGCCGGACCCGGCCACCGGCGGTCCGGTCAGATCAGCAGCAGGGACTTGCCCACCGTCGCGCGCTCGGCGAGCGAGACGTGGGCGGCAGCGGCGTCGGCCAGGGGGAACGTCGCGCCGATGGCGGGGCGGATCCGGCCCCCGGCCGCCAGCTTCAGTACCTGCTCCAGCAGGGACCGGACGAGCTCCGGTGCGGGCGGGCCGCCGGCCAGCTCGTTGATCACCTCGATCCGGCGCTGCTCGGCGACCCGCGGGTCGATCTCGGTGAACCGGCCGCTGGAGGTGCCGTAGGTGACGAACCGGCCGCCGTCGGCCACCGTCTCGAAGATCTCCGCCCCGAGCGCGCCACCCGCGCCGTCCAGGGCCAGCGCGACACCCGGCCCGCCGGTCGCCGCGCGTACCCGGGCCGTCCAGCCGGGCGCCGAGTAGTCGACCGCGACCTCCGCGCCCAGTTCCCGGGCCAGGGCCAGCTTGGCCTCGCCGCGGGCTGCCGCGACGACCCGCGCCCCGGCGTCGCGGAGGATCTGCACGGCCAGCGACCCGGCGCCGCCTGCCGCAGCGGCCACCAGGACCCAGGGTGCCCCGTCGGCACCAGCGGGGGCGTGCCGGGTCAGCCGCAGCGCCGTCACGCCGTCGGTCATGAGAGCCGCGGCCTGGATCGGGTCCAGGCCGTCCGGCACGGGGACGACGTCCCCGACGTCGCCGACCACCCGCTCGGCGTACCCCGGTCCGTGCACGACGACGGACCGCCCGACCCAGGTGGGGTCCACCCCGCTCCCGACGGACTCGACCTGCCCCGCGCCGCCCGTCCCGGGCACGTAGGGCAGCCGCAGCGGGAAGATCTCGCCGCCCCACCCGCCGCGCAGGAGCGTGTCGAGAAAGATGACGTCGGCCGCGACGAGCCGCACCACCACCTGGCCCGGCTCCGCCACCGGGTCCGGGACCTCCCGGGCGACCAGCACCTCGGGACCGCCGAACTCGTGTACCTCGATCGCCCGCATCTGACCCTCCTTCGTCCCGGGCCGGCCTCTGCGGCCGGCCTCGGTCGCCACGCTAGAACCTCAACCAAAGTTGAGGGCAAGGCCCTCATTCGCCCCCTTGATAGCTCCCGCGCGCCCGCCTACCCTGGCCCCATGACGCACGGGCTCAACTGGTGGCGGCTGCACCCGCAGCCGTGACCTGACGCGCCCACCCGCACAGAAGTCCCGAGCTGCCCACCGCAGCCCGGGACTTTTCTGTGCCCGACGTCGTGCGTGGGCGGCTCCCTGACCAAGGAGACCCACCATGTCCGTCACGATGTCGCCCGAGTCGGCCCCGACGTCGTCCGCTCCCGGCACCCTTCTCGACCTCGAAGCTGCCCGTGAGAAGCGCACCACCACCCGCTCCGCCGCCGCGGCGCGTGAGCGCACCGCCGAGCTCGAGGGCCTGATCGCCCGCGATCCGGGGAACTACCGCGTGCTGACCGGCGACCGGCCCACCGGGGCCCTGCACCTGGGGCACCTGCTGGGCACGGTCGCGAACCGTGTGCGCCTGCAGGACCTCGGCGTCGAGGTGTTCCTCATCGTCGCCGACTACCAGGTCATCACCGACCGGGACGACGCCGGTGACCTGCCCGCCACCGTCCGCGAGGTGCTGCTCGACTACCTCGCGGCGGGTCTGGACCCTCAGCGGAGCACCGTCTTCACGCACTCGGCGGTGCCCGCGCTGAACCAGCTCCTGCTGCCGTTCCTCTCGCTGGTCACGGTGAACGAGCTGGAGCGCAACCCCACGGTGAAGGCCGAGGCAGAGGCAGCCGTGCTGCGTCAGCGGCGCGGCATCTCCGGCCTGCTGCTCACCTATCCCGTGCACCAGGCCGCCGACATCCTGTTCTGCCACGGCAACCTCGTGCCGGTGGGCGTGGACCAGCTGCCGCACCTGGAGATCACCCGGACCGTGGCCCGGCGGTTCAACCAGCGGTACGCGGCCGCGCGGCCGTACTTTCCCGAGCCGGACGCGCTGATCGCGCCGTCGACCACCGTGCTCGGCAGCGACGGCCGCCGGATGTCCAAGTCGCGGGGCAACGCGCTGGAGCTGCGGGCCACGGAGGACGAGACGGCTGCCTTCGTCAAGCGCGCGAAGACCGACGCCGAGCGCACCATCACCTACGAGCCCGAACGGCGACCCGAGATCGCCAACCTGCTCCAGCTCGGCGCGTACTTCACCGGGAGCACCCCGGAAGGACTTGCCGAGGAGGTCGGCGCGGCCGGCGCGGGGCGCCTCAAGGCGCTGGTCACCGAGGCGGTCGTGGAGGGCCTGCGCCCTCTCCGTGCCCGACGGCGGGAGCTCGCCTCCGCCGGCCCGCGGTACCTCGACGAGGTGCTCGCCCGGGGCAACGCGCGGGCGAACGAGATCGCGAACCGCACCCTGGACGACGTCCGCGGGCTGATGGGCATGCGCTACTGACCGGGCGGAGCCCGCTCGGACTCGGTCCACAAGCCTGTGGACGAAGAAGATCCCCGGCCGGGATGCCTCAATAACCCGGCCGGGGAAACCTGTCCGGACGGCCGACGGCGCGACGGGTAGCCACCCGTGGATGTCGCGCCGTCAGCCGGCCGAGATCATCGGGCCAGACGCTCCCGCAGGGCGTCCAGCTGGGCGCGCAGCTCGGGCGGGGTGTGGTCGCCGAACCGGTCGAAGAACTCCTCGGTCAGCTCGGCCTCGGCCTGCCACGGCTCGGTCGGCACGTCGAAGAGTGCCGCCAGGTCGGCGTCGGGCACGTCGATCCCGTCCAGGTTCAGCGTGCCGGGCGCGGGGATGCTGCCCACCGGGGTGGCCACAGAGGTGTCCTCGCGCAGACCGCGTCCGGCCTCGACCTGGCCCACGATCCACTCGACCACGCGCGAGTTCTCGCCGAACCCGGGCCACAGGAAGCGGCCGTCCTCGCCCTTGCGGAACCAGTTGACCTGGAAGATCCGCGGGCGCTTCGACTCCTCGATGCCGGCGCCGACCTCCAGCCAGTGCGCCCAGTGGTCGGCCATGTTGTAGCCGCAGAACGGGAGCATCGCGAAGGGGTCGCGGCGCAGCTCGCCGAGGGCGCCCTCGGCGGCGGCGGTGCGCTCCGAGGAGATCGTGGCGCCCATGAACACGCCGTGCTCCCAGCCGAACGACTCGGCCACGAGCGGCACGTTGCTGGCGCGGCGGCCGCCGAACACGATCGCGTCGACCGGCACTCCCGCCGGGTCCTCCCAGGTGTCCGCGATGGTGGGGCACTGGGCGGCGGACACGGTGAACCGGGAGTTCGGGTGCGCCGCCGGGGTGTCGGAGTCGGGCGTCCAGTCGTTGCCCTGCCAGTCGGTCAGGTGCGCCGGGGGCTCGGCCGTCAGCCCCTCCCACCAGACGTCGCCGTCGTCGGTCAGGGCCACGTTGGTGAAGATGGTGTCGCGGTCGAACGTGGCCACGGCGGTCGGGTTGGTGTCGACGCCGGTGCCCGGCGCGACGCCGAAGAAGCCCGCCTCGGGGTTGATGGCGCGCAGCGTGCCGTCGGGGCCGGGGCGCATCCACACGATGTCGTCGCCGAGGGTCTCGACCTTCCAGCCCGGGATCGTGGGCTGCAGCATCGCGAGGTTCGTCTTGCCGCACGCGCTCGGGAAGGCAGCGGCCAGGTGGTACTGGCGCTGCTCGGGCGAGGTGATGCGGATCAGCAGCATGTGCTCGGCGAGCCAGCCCTCGTCGCGCGCCATCGCCGAGGCGATGCGCAGCGCGAAGCACTTCTTGCCGAGCAGGGCGTTGCCGCCGTAGCCCGAGCCGTACGACCAGATCTCGCGGGACTCCGGGAAGTGCACGATGTACTTGGTCTCGTTGCACGGCCAGGCGACGTCCGCCTCGCCCTCGGCCAGGGGCGCGCCCACCGAGTGCACGGCGGGGACCCACTGCCGGCCGCCGTCGATGAGCCGCAGGATCTCGTCCGAGACCCGGGTCATGACGTGCATGGAGACGACGACGTACGGCGAGTCGGTGATCTCGATGCCCACCTGCGAGATGGGGCCGCCCACCGGGCCCATCGAGAACGGCACCACGTACATGGTGCGTCCCTTCATGGAGCCGGCGAACACGTCCTTCAGCTCGGCGCGCATGTCCGCCGGGGCCACCCAGTTGTTGGTGGGACCGGCGTCCTCCTCGTCCTGCGAGCAGATGAACGTGCGCGACTCGACGCGGGCGACGTCGGCCGGGTTGGAGCGCGCCAGGTACGAGCCCGGCCGCTTCTCCTGGTTGAGCGCGACGAGGGTGCCGGCGTCGAGCATCTGGTCGATGAGGCGCTGCTTCTCGTCGGCGGAGCCGTCGCACCAGACGATCTCGGCGGGCTGGGTGAGCTCGGCGACGCTCGCGACCCAGTCGCGCACGTCCAGGTCTCCGGCGGGCGGGATGCCGTTCGCGGCCGTGGACGCCGAGGTGTCTGCCGTGGTGGAGTCCTGGCCGATGGTCACGTCGGCCACGAGCTCGGCGACGAGCCGGGTTCGGCGGGGGTTCGCGAGGACGGACATGTGCGCTCCGATCGTCAGACTGCGGGCCACGGTGGCGGGCTTGTTTCCACCTTCACGTGCGGATCGCCCCGAATTCCAGTCTGCGAGCTGTCAAGAATCGCCGATCTTCACGTAGTGTGAAGGAGCGGGTTCCTGCTGGCCCGTCCCGGGCAGCGACCGGGTGAAGCGACCACGAGCGGAGGGCGACATGCCTGCCGGAGGCGAGCCGACGTCGTCGGGCGGCGAGACGGACCTGATCACGCTCGGCCGGCGGATCCGGCACCTGCGCACCGCGCAGGGGCTCACGCTGGACGCGCTCGGGGAGAAGGTCGGCTCGGCGCCGAGCCTGCTCTCCCTCGTGGAGAACGGCCGCCGCGAACCGCGGCTCGGCCTGCTGCGCTCGATCGCCGAGGCGCTCGGCGTGCCGATGAGCGAGCTGCTGAGCTCCGAGCCGCCGTCGCGCCGGGCTGCGCTGGAGATCGCGCTGGACCGGGCGCAGCGCGCCCCGCTGTTCACCACTCTCGGCGTGCCGGTGGTCAAGCCCAGCCAGAAGCTGCCCATGCCGGTGCTCGAACAGCTCGTGGGTCTGCACGACGAGCTGGCCCGGCGCGAGCAGATGGCGATCGCCACGCCCGAGGAGGCCAGGCGGGCCAACACCGAGCTGCGCCTGGAGCGGGAGGCCCGCGACAACCACTACCCGCAGTTCGAGGCCGTCGCGGAGCAGATGGTCAAGGCGGCCGGCTACACGGGCGGCGCGCTGACCCACCGCACCGTGGCACGGATGGCGGAGCAGATGGGCTTCACGCTGCTGCACGTGGGCGACCTGCCCCGGTCCGCCCGGTCGGTGACCGACCTGCGCAACGGGCGCATCTACCTGCCCCCGGCGTCGACCCCGGGCGGGCACGGCCTGCGGTCGCTCGCGCTGCAGGCACTGGCGCACCGCGTGCTGGAGCACGACCGGCCGCGCTCCTACGGCGAGTTCCTGCGGCAGCGCGTCGAGATCACGTACTTCGCCGCCGCGTGCCTGGTGCCGCAGTTCGTGGCGGTGCCGTTCCTGGAGGCTCGCAAGCGGGAGCGCGACCTGGCCGTCGAGGACTTCCGCGACGCCTTCGGTATCACGCACGAGGCGGCCGCCATGCGGCTGACCAACCTCGCGACGCACCACCTCGGCATCCCGCTGCACTTCCTGCGCGTGGGGGCCGACGGCGCGCTGTTCCGCGGCTACGCGAACGACGGCCTGCCGTTCCCGCAGGACGTCACGGGCGCGATCGAGGGGCAGCTCATCTGTCGACGCTGGGCGGCTCGCGAGGCGTTCGAGCGCCGCGACCGGGCCACGGAGTTCTACCAGTACACCGACACCCCGGCCGGCACCTTCTGGTGCTCCACGCAGACGGGTTCCACCTCGCCCACCGGCGGGCCCGACGGCGGCTCGGGCGCGTTCTCGATCACGGTCGGGGTGCCGTACGCGCACGCCAAGTGGTTCCGCGGGCGGGATACCCAGGTGCGGCGCGTCTCGACCTGCCCCGACCCTGCCTGCTGCCAGCGGCCCTCGCCGGAGCTCACCGACCGCTGGTCGGGCGAGGCCTGGCCGTCCGGGCGCATGCACCAGCAGATCCTCGCGGCCCTGCCGCGCGGCGCGTTCCCCGGCGTGGACGACGCCGAGGTGTACGCCTTCCTGGACAAGCATGCCCCCGACTGACCACGGTGTCGTGTCGGACGCACGGAACCCCCGGGTGACCTGTATGTCTGACACGTCCCGGGTGGGGCGCACTCGTATGACTTTCCGTCGCGTCGTTCCCCGCGCAGCCGGGTTAGCGTAGGCGACCGTGGCATCGAACCTGGCTTGCATCGGACTGGACGTCTGGCGACGTAGCGAATTTCGCGACCTGGTGGCCTCGGCACGCGCGGAGGCCGAGACGATCGCCAAGGACGGTGAGGTCGGGGTGCACATCTGGACCGACGTGTCCGGTGCCCGCCTGATCATCACCACCGAGGGCGACCTGGTGCGCGTGGTCACGCCCACCTTCTACGCCGCGCCCGGCGCCATCATCTCCGAGCCGCAGGCGGTCGACGGCGGCCTGGTGCTCGCCGAGCTCGTGAACCAGCACGACGAGGTCATCACCGAGATCGCCTGCCAGCTCGAGGAGCTCGCCCTGCTCGGCAACGCGGAGACCCCGATCACCGGCCCGGCGTCCATCGTCGTGCTCGGCAACTCCGTCCAGGTCATCGGCCAGGCCGACGCCGCCGTGTCCGGCCTGGTCTTCGAGCCCACCGGCGCGTACGCGGCCTCGACCGACGCCGTCGCGCACCTGACCGGTGTCGTGCTGGCGATCGAGCAGCGCACGGTCTCGCGCACCGGTCAGGGGTTCACCGCTGCCCGTGTGCAGACCGACGGCTTCCAGGTGACCCTCTGCCTCCCGACGGGACAGCCGGAGCTGAGCCCCGGCGACGTCGTCGAGGTGGACGGGTACGTGGTGGCGTCGCTGCCGTCCCTGCGCTGAGGCTCTCCGCGGGCTGCTCTTCCCTTTGAGGCCTAGGTTTCTTCGCTTTGCGGCACCGCAAAGCGAAGAAACTTGGGCCTCGAGGGGGACGTGGTTGAGCGCGGGGGCGGGCGCTGAGCCGGCGGTTCTGTCGGCGGCGGTTCCTTGGGGGAACCACTGATGACAGGGGGTGCCCGCGGCTGGTGTGATTTCACCCGGCCCCGCGCGTCCGGCCGGCGGCTCCCGGCGATCCCCGAGGACGGTCCCACCATGAGAACCTCCCGCCCCCTGCTCGTCGTCGCGGCGCTGGCCGCCGGCGCTCTCGGTGTACCGACGGCGGCGGCGGTGCCCACCGCCCCGGCCGCCGTCATGCCGGCTGTCGTCATCCCGTCCGGCACGGCGGTCGAGGCCGCGCCGCCGTCCGGCACCTACTACGTGCAGAGCGTCACGACCGGGCTCAACGCGTCCGACGCCGGGGGTGCCGTGGAGCAGCACCGGCCCCAGGGTGACGAGGACCGGCAGCAGTGGAGCCTGCGGGCTGCCGGGTCGGCCCACGTGCTGGAGAGCACCGACGCGGCCGGGACGTGCCTGGGCCGTTCCGGCGGGCAGGCGCGGACGGTCGGTTGCGACCAGGCCGACGCCGCCTGGGAGGTGCTCGACGCGGGCGGGGACCGGTACCTGCTCCGCGCTCCCGGTACCGGTGACCACCTCACCGTGAGCCCCAAGCCCGGCGGCGAGAACTACCCGGCCCCGCTCGCGGTGGGCGGCGCCGGGTCGCTCGCGCAGTGGTACCTGACGCCCGTCGGCCCGGTCGCCGGCCCGCTGCCGCCGGCCGACCAGCGCACGCTGGACCAGATGACGTTCCTGACCGCGCACAACGCGTACGCGAACGGGGTGGACGGCGGCTTCGCGCCGCCGTTCATCAACCTCGCGCCCAACCAGACGCGCGGGATCGAGCAGCAGCTCGCCGACGGCGTCCGCGGGTTCCAGCTCGACATCCACCAGACCGGTGACGGCGCGATCCTGTGCCACAACAGCTGCACCCTGGTGAGCAGCCCGGTCGCGCTCTGGGTGGACCTCCAGCGGATGGTCGACTTCCTGCGGGCGAACCCCGACCAGTTCGTCACGGTGTTCCTGGAGGACTACGTGGAGCCGGACGTGCTGCGCGCCGAGCTCGACCGCGTCGACGGGCTGGCGGACGTGCTCTACCGCCCGGACCTGACCGGTGTCCGCGAGGACGGCTGGCCCACCATGTCCCGGCTGGTCGCGGACGACGACCGCCTGCTGATCCTCAGCGACCACAGCCGGACCGCCGACGAGGCCGCGGGGCTGACCCGGGAGAGCTTCGGCGTCATGTACCAGCGCGAGTGGACCGTCGAGAACTACTGGTCCATGGGGCCGGGCATCGGCGACTCGGACTGGTCGTGCTACAGCCGCTGGTACGACGCCGGCACGAACATCCCGCTCACGAGCCCCGGGTCCGGGTTCCGGCCGCTGTTCGTGATGAACCACTTCCGGGACGTGCCGGTCGAGGTGACGGCGCGGACGGACAACGAGCGGCTGCTCGACCGAGCCCAGCGGTTCTGCCAGCCGGCGGCCCGCAAGAAGCCGACCTTCGTGGCGGTGGACCGCTACGACGTCGGCGACCCGGCCGCGGCGGTGCGGACGCTGAACACCTACACGTACTGACGGCCCGGCCGCTCCTGGTCCGCGGGCGCACATTCCGTTCGAGGCCTAGGTGTGATGTCCAGGGAGGTTGTTCCTGGATTGGTGCGACACGCGGTCAGGGTTAGGGGCTGAGGAAGGCCTCCGGTAGTGGAGTGGAGTTGT